>MGYS01000042.1:41700-42280 GCA_001802565.1 Gammaproteobacteria bacterium RIFCSPLOWO2_02_FULL_57_10
CGATCCACTGCTGGATTTTGATCCGCGCAATCTGCCGCACATGCGGTTCTCGGCAGAACAGATTCTGCGCGGTGAGGCCGACTACGGGCGCTGGCAATTCCTGCTCGAACCTATTCCCTCTGGCGCGCAGTTCTCTGACCTGATCGTGGAGGCCAGGGGATTGCGAGCAGGCAGAGAGGGAGAAGAGGCACGTTTTGTCTGGAATTACGACGGCAAGACGCATCACAGTTACCTGAACGCGGTGCTCGATGCGAGTAATCTGGCCACGGTGCTGAGCGGTTTCGGCTATGCGCCAAGTCTGGAAAGCACAACAGCGGTGTTCAATGCCACGCTTGATTGGCCTGGCAGTCCCGCGTTCTTCTCCAGCACCGGATTGAGTGGCGCGTTGGACATGAATATCACGGAAGGGCGCTTCCAGCAGGGTGCTACCGGCGCGGGCAGCGGTGCTCTGAAACTCATCAGCATCATCAACTTCGACGCGCTCGTGCGTCGCCTGCGATTCAGCGATGACCTGGTGCGCAGCGGGCTTTCGTTCGAACAGATTCGCTGGGCAATGACCTTGAACAACGGCATCGTCACC
>MGYS01000043.1:0-6095 GCA_001802565.1 Gammaproteobacteria bacterium RIFCSPLOWO2_02_FULL_57_10
CCCAAGGTCTTTTTGCTGCGCTCGGCGCCGGTCTTTTATGCCGCTGAACCGGACCCTGCCTCCTGCGACCTTGAAGAGTGCGAACCGACAAGAGTGGCAGATTCTACGAAAGTGCCCGCATCGTTTTTTGGGTTGCTAAGCTGCTCCATCCGTTCAGGAAACATGCTAAGCGACGCGGCAACAGATTCTGAAGAATGCACGCACGGTTTTTGATTTGAGCGTTGCGTCTGCAGAGCGCCAGGGGATATTGCCCGTGCCCGCCAGCGACAATCAGGGCCGCGCCGAGCGCAGCAAAAAGACCTTAGGCTTTTTGCGGAGAGAGGGCACCGCGGAGCGGCGCGAGACCGTCGCAGGTGGGCATGGGCAATAGCCCCGGGATATCAGGAAGAATCCCGGGTTCGGGATATCGAATACATAAAGAGAATCACATGGTCGAACTAGGCAAATTCAACACCCTGACAGTGACCAAACAGGTCGCGTTCGGCGTTTATCTGGACGCAGGTGAGCTGGGAGAGATACTGCTGCCGCGTCTCGACGTGCCCGCAGATTGCAAGATCGGTGACTCCATCGAAGTGTTTCTCTACATGGATTCCGAAGACCGGCCCATCGCCACGACGCGTCGGCCCAGGGCACAAGTCGGGCAATGCGTGTCGTTGCAGGTCGTGCAGGTCAATCATGCCGGTGCTTTCCTGGACTGGGGATTGCCCAAGGATCTGCTGGTGCCATTCAGCGAGCAGCGGGTGCCGATGCGC
The DNA here is from genome assembly GCA_001802565.1 of Gammaproteobacteria bacterium RIFCSPLOWO2_02_FULL_57_10. Taxonomy (GTDB): domain Bacteria; phylum Pseudomonadota; class Gammaproteobacteria; order Pseudomonadales; family Pseudohongiellaceae; genus UBA5078. The sequence continues at coordinate 753 of MGYS01000043.1, forward strand.
GAAGGGCAGTCCTACGTGGTCCATATCTATCTCGACAAGCCCAGCGGTCGACTCGTCGCCACATCGCGCCTTGAGAATTGGTTGAACGAAGATGGCACGGGATTCGAACCCATGCAGCCGGTCAACCTGCTGATTCACGCGCGCACTGACATGGGCTTCAAGGCGGTGATCAATCAGACCCATCTGGGCCTGATCTTCAAGACCGAAGTATTGCAACCGCTACGCGTCGGGCAGAAGGTGAAGGGTTACATCCGCCGGGTGCGCGAAGATGGCCGCATCGATCTGTGCCTGCAACTGCAGGGGCAGGAAGTGCGCGATGACCTGTCGGAAAAGATCCTGGCCCACCTGCGCGACAACGGTGGCGTATCATCACTGTGCGACCACAGCACCCCGGAAGACATCTACGCGGTGTACAAGGTGAGCAAGGGCAATTACAAGAAGGCTGTGGGCACATTGCTCAAGAAAAAATTGATAGCGATTGAACCAGATCGAATTCGTCTAGTGTGATCGCTTGCAGGCAAGCTCCCACAGGATGGGTCAATTCAAGAATGTGAGGAAAGTGTTTTGATCAAAGATGAAAAGATGCCGCTCGATTTTGATGAGTGCTGCAATCAGATGCTGGAGTTTGGCTACGAGGTATCGCCCTCGGAATTGCATGGACTGCTTTCAGGAGTCGTATGCACCGGGCTGAAGATCCGACCCGACAGCATCATCACGCTGGTGCTCAAGCATGTGGACGCCGAGACCTGCTCGGAGCGCAATAGCGAGACCATTCTCGCCATGTACGCATTCATCGAGCGCGAGATGTTCAGCAGTGACTCCAGCTATACGCTGTTTCTGCCGTACGACGAGCTTGATCTGTCGCAACGCATTCGCTGTCTTGCCGCCTGGTGCCAGGGGTTCCTGGTGGGCTTCGGGACGGCCAGCGGTCAGAGAAAGATCAGCAACTTCAGCCCCGAAACCGAGGAGGCGTTGAAAGACATTGTCAATATCGCCAATCTGTCGGATGATTTTTCCACCGAAGACGATGAGGCCAATGAAGGCGCTTATGCAGAGCTGGTGGAATACCTGAAGGTGGCGGTGCTGCTCATGAGCAGCGAATTGCTTGCAGCGATCAAGCGGGACGACTGAGCAGACGCGCTGCAAAAAAAAATAACAAGAGCGGAGTACAAATGCAGCATAACAGTGATTGCATGACTGATGGACGCAGGGGAAGACTACCCCTGCAACTGAGCTACCTGGCACGTTGTCTCGCCGTGGTGCTTCCTCTCGCTTTCCAGCCTGGAATTGCGCAGCCGTTGCCAGACATCGGGGAGGCGAGCATTCGCGAACTGCAACTGGCCATGGAAACGGGGAATCTGAATTCCGTGGCGCTGGTGGCAACGTATCTCGCGCGGATCGAGGCCTATGACGATCAGGGGCCGACGTTGAATGCGCTGTTGTACATCAATCCACAGGCGCGTGAACAGGCTGCCGCACTGGATGCGGAGCGGGCCGTCACCGGTCCGCGCGGCCCACTGCATGGCATTCCCATCATCCTCAAGGACAACTACGCGACTGCGGAAATGCCCACGACCGGCGCTTCCCGCGCGCTCGACGGATTTGTTCCGGATGCCAACGCCACTCAGGTGCAGCGCCTTCTGGATGCCGGTGCGATCATTCTCGGCAAGGCGAACCTGCACGAGTTTGCCTATGGCATCACGACCATCAGCTCATTGGGAGGGCAGACTCGCAATCCCTACAATCCCGCATACATCCCTGGGGGATCAAGTGGCGGTACTGCGGCTGCGATTGCTGCCGGATTCGCGGCCATAGGCATGGGTTCCGATACCTGTGGTTCCATTCGCATTCCTGCCGCCTTCAACAATCTGGTGGGGCTGCGTCCGACCAAGGGTGTGTCGAGCATCTATGGTGTGATGCCTTTGTCCGCAACGCAGGACGTGGCAGGACCGCTCGCGCGCAATACCGAAGATCTTGCCGTGGTGCTGGATATTGTGTCGGGTTACGATCCCCTTGATGCCGCCACGCAACCGATGCAGGAGCGTCAGGCGATGCGGTTTCGTGAGCAACTTGGCACTGCGTCCCTGCAGGGAGTGCGCGTCGGTCGCTTGCGCAACTACCATGACGCTGCAGACGAAGCGGTGAAGGCACTGCTCGACGACGCATTTGCACAATTGCAGGCTGCAGGGGCGATAGTTGTGGACGTGACGATTCCGGAGATGTCGGATCTGATCAGCCGCTCCGGCGTGATCGGTCACGAATTCGAGACGGATCTGAATGCCTGGCTCGCGGAATTCGGTAGCACGGATTACACCAGTCTCGAAGCCATCGTGGCAGCGGATCTGCATCACGAGGCTGTGGACGGTGTGCTGACGCGCAGTGCCGAGTCCACGCAGGACCCGGTGCGCTACCAGGCCTCGCTGTCAGCCAGAGCTGAGTTGCGCGCGGCGGTCACTGCCGCGATGCAGGCGCAGCAGGTGGAGATTCTGGCCTATCCGCCTGCAGGAGCTTTGCCGGTGCAGATCGGGGAGGCGCAGCCGGGCAACAACTGCAGTTTGAGCGCCAACTCCGGATTGCCCGCTCTGTCCATTCCCATAGGCTTCAGTGCCGATGGACTACCCATGGGCATGGAGTGGCTGGGGACCGAATTTAGTGACGCACGCCTGCTGGCGTTGGGGCATGCCTTCGAGAAACTCGTTCCACATCGCCGAGCGCCGGCAACGACACCGCCACTGCAGACCGCGAATCCGTAAACGCACTCACACAAGGTAACAGGCTCATGACAGATCACGACAGGCAGAGTTGGGACAACGCGATCGTCGGTGCGCCAAAGTCCGGTATGGTCGGGTCGCACAGTTTCGGTGGCGCAGGCAGTTTCTTCCGCATTCCGTATTCCCGCGATCTGGACGCAGCGGATGTCGTTGTGAGTGGCGTGCCATTCGATATCGCCACCACGAATCGCTCCGGTGCGCGGCTGGGGCCGCGTGCAATCCGTAATGCATCGCTCTCGCTTGCCTGGGAGCGTCCCTGGCCGTGGACGAAAGACCCGGTCGCCGAGATGGCCGTCATCGATTACGGTGACTGCGAGAATCACAGCGGCGGTGGTCTGCTTGGGGTGGCGCACATGGAGGAACACGTGGCGCGTATTCTTCAGGCGGGTGCCGCGTCGCTGCTGCTTGGTGGCGATCACTTCATTTCCTACCCAAGTCTGTGTGCCCACGCGAAGGTGCATGGGCCGATGGCGCTGATTCACTTCGATGCGCATACCGACACATGGCCTTCGTCCGGCGCAGGGATCAATCACGGCACGATGTTCTACAAGGCAGCGAAGGAAGGCATTGTGCTGCCGGAAAAATCGGTGCAGATCGGCATCCGCACCACCAATGACGACACGCTGGGCTATCAGATACTTTCTGCCTCTGATGTGCATCGGCAGGGCGTGGATGCCATGGTGCAGCAGATTCGTCAGCGCGTGGGTGACACGCCCGTCTATCTGACCTTCGATATCGACTGTCTTGATCCAGCCTTTGCACCGGGCACGGGGACGCCGGTTCCCGGTGGACTGACGTCGTTGCAAGCGCTGGAAATCATTCGCGGCCTGGTGGGTATCAACCTGATTGGCATGGATGTGGTCGAAGTGGCTCCTGCCTATGATCACGCCGAGATCACGGCGTTGGCTGCCGCACAGATCGCCATAGAACTGCTGTGTCTATATGAGGCGTGCAGAAAAGAATGAACATGTGGGAGCGGGCCCTGCCCGCGATAAGGCAGGGAAGTACATTCAATCGCGAGCAGGGCTCGCTCCCACAATGAGGAATTGACAATGACCGAACAAACCTGGACCCCCGCCGACGCGGAAGAGTTGTATGCCGTGAAGACCTGGAGCGCGGGCTTCTTTGGTATCAACGCGAAGGGGCACGTGGCGGTGCGCCCGATTCCCGGCAGTGATCTGGAGATCGACACAACCGAAGTCATCGATGCCGCCGTGAAGGAAGGCTGCACATTCCCCCTGATCGTGCGCTTTCAGGACATCATCAGCGCTCGCGTTCGCCGCCTCAATCTGACCTTCCGCGAAGCCATTGCCGAATCGGGTTACACAGGAACCTATCGCACCATCTATCCCATCAAGGTGAATCAACTGCACGAGGTGGTGGCCGAGGTGATGGAGGCCGGCAAGGAATTCAATCTCGGTCTCGAGTGCGGATCGCGCGCGGAGCTGATGGCGACGCTCGCGCTCATCAGCGATGACACGCTGCTGCTCTGCAATGGGGTCAAGGATCACTCGATGCTGACGCTGATGCTCAACGCTCAGCAACTCGGTCAACAGGTCTTGCCGGTGATCGAGAAGTACTCCGAGTTCGAGCAGTTGCTGGTGCTGGCCGATCAGCGCGGACTGACTGCAGAAAATACGCCGAAGCTGGGCGTGCGCGTCAAGCTTTCCACGCGCGGTTCCGGACGCTGGTTTGAGTCGGGTGGCTCGGGTTCGAAGTTCGGACTGACGGTACCGGAGCTGGTGAAGCTGGTGCACGAGCTGGAACAGCGTGGCGCCAGAGACAGTCTCGAGCTTCTGCACTTTCATCTCGGTAGCCAGATCGCCGACACGCAGGTCCTGCGCTCTGCAGTGCGCGAGATCGCGCAGTTCTATGCGGATCTGCACAAGCGTGGTGTGAAGGTGAAGTATCTCGATGTCGGTGGCGGTCTCGGCGTGAATTACGGCGGCAGCTACGGCGGCGAGTACGAGAATGTCGAGTCGTCGATCAACTACGGGCTGAAGGAATACGCGAACGTCATCGTGTTTGCCGTGAAGGATATCTGTGACGAGCGCGAGGTGCCGACGCCCACGCTGCTCTCGGAGAGCGGGCGTGCGATCACCGCACATCACTCGATGCTGGTGATGCCCGTGATTGGCGTGCATCGTCCTGATAGCCCGCCAATGAATGCGGCGGCGGAGAACGCGCCGCCAGTGGTCAAGCGCATGGCAGCGGCTTACAGGGAGGCAAAGGCGGTGCGTGCCCGCGGCGCGCTGACGGAAGTGATACATGACGCCCAGGAGACTCGTCTCGAAGCGGAGCAACTGTCACGCCTTGGCTATCTGGACATGGAGTCGCTCGCCCATGCCGAGAGCCTGTATTGGAGCATCGCGCGCGAAGTGCTGCGCAAGTTCACGGCTCTCAACCTGAGTCCTGCGCCTGTGGAACAGACGGATCTCGAAACTCAGCTCACGGATCTCTATCTGGCAGACTTCTCGGTATTCCAGTCCATTCTCGATCACTGGGCCATTGGTCAGGTGTTCCCCATCATGCCGCTGGATCGTCTCGATGAAGAGCCGCAGAGGCGTGGCCA
>MGYS01000043.1:6119-8799 GCA_001802565.1 Gammaproteobacteria bacterium RIFCSPLOWO2_02_FULL_57_10
ACAAGAGCTGGCTGCCGCTGCACGACTACAAGCCGGACGAACCTTACTACCTTGGGGTGTTCCTGGTAGGTGCCTATCAGGAGATCCTCGGCGATGCCCACAATCTGCTCGGCCGGGCAGGGGAGGCGCACGTCTACGCCAGTGCGGATGAGCCCGGCAATTTCTGGATCGAGGAAACCATCAAGGCCATCAGTATCAAGGACATGTTGTCCACGGTGCAGTACTTCCCCAGTGACCTGGATCGACGGATGACCGAACTGATCCGGCGCAAGATCGAAGCCGGAGTGGTCAAACCGGCCGAGGGCATGCGCATCCTCAACAACTATACCAGGCGTCTGGAAGACACCACCTATTGCGACACCGACGTCATTCGTCGCGCCGAGCAGTAGTTCGGCGGGCTTGACAACATACCCTTCGGTATGTACCATCGGCCCAACTTCACAATTACGGCTTCACTACAGGCGAGCCCATGAGCACCCCCATCGACACCAGATTGAAACTGATGCAGACCGCAACAGACCTGATCTGGGAGAGTAACTACGACAACGTTGGCATTGCCGAGATATGCAAGCAGGCCGGCGTGACGAAGGGGGCGTTCTATCATCATTTTGCGTCGAAGGCAGAGTTGTTTGTCAGTGCCTGTGCCAATGATTGGGATCACGTCCGCGTGAGCATGGATGAAGTGCTGTCGCCTCGTCATACCGCCATTCAGCAGTTGGAAAAGATGATTGGTCTGATGTTGCAGAGGCAGAAGGGCAGCGATGGTGAAGTCCATATCTGCGGCTGTCCGTTCTTTACGGCCGGGGCGCAGGCTGGCTGCGAAGAAGTGGAAGTTCGCTCTGCAGCCCGCGGAATGTCTGAGAATGGCATTCTTTATCACACCGCTCTGGCCCGCAATCTGCAGGCAGAGGGCTATCTGAATCGCACTATCGATACGGCGCAGACAGGGCGTCTGTTGTTCCAGTTTGTGCAGGGTTTGCTCATGCACGGCAGGGTCTACCAGGATTTCAGTCAACTCTGCCAGGACTTGCGGGAGGGCATCTACCGCCTGCTGGACCTTAAGGAAGAGTACCGCGTTGAAGGCAAGACCTGTTGTGGTGGCGTGGCCACCTGTTCGTGCTCCTGTACGACGCAAGCGGTCACCGACAAGGAATGTTGCGCCGAGGCATAGCCTTCGGTGACAGGTATCACGTTCGAGTTTCATTTCCTTCCCATGACTTCCCCATACCCCTTTTCGTCATATTGATGGCGCAGAATTCTGCCCGTCACCCCGCTGTCAGCGCCAGTTGCGATCAGTTGCAAAATTAATACAAATTCACTGTTGACGAACATACCAACCGGTATGTATAGTTCGCGCCAACATACCAACCGGTATGTATCAGCTCAAGAAAGACCTCAATCGGGGCGCAGAAGCGCAGTCAGTCCCGACTATTCCACAGGAGAAGGACCATGTTGTTATTCAGGAATCGCAGAACCCTCAAACTTTCCCTCATGGCGCTCGCGGTGTACGGCGTCCTGGCCACAGGAGTGCTCTACACCATTCGCCCCGTCAGCGAGGTCAATGCGGCCGACGCGATGAGTGCGCCGATGCCGGTGGTCGAGACCATCACCGTCGAATACAGCCCCCTGCGAACCTGGAATACCTTCTCGGGACGTCTCAAGGCCGTGGATGAGGCCGATATTCGGCCATTGGTCGGCGGCACGATTCAACAGGTGCTGTTCGAGGATGGCGCCTGGGTCGAGGCCGGACAGACACTCTTTGTGATCGATCCGCGTCCTTTCGAGGCGGCATTGCAGCATGCACGGGCCAGTCTTGCTTCTGCGGAATCGGATGCGGCGCTGGCAAGAGTGGAGTTCGAGCGCGCCGATGGTCTGGTGGGCAACAACGTGATCTCCCGCAGTGTGCGCGACACCCGTGAGAATGATCTCAATGTGGCGCTGGCGCGACTGGAGGCGGCACGAGCCGAGGTGGCAAGTGCGGAGCTCAATCTCGACTACGCTCATGTGAAGGCGCCGTTTGCCGGACGTATCGGACGTGCAGAAGTCACGGTGGGCAATGTGATCGAGGCGGGTCCCAATGCGCCGCTGCTGGCCAGCATCGTCAGCACCGACAGACTGTATGCCGAGTTTGATGTTGACGAGAGCACCTACTTCAGCGTGACAAGAAGCGTTGCCGACCAGAACGTCAGTGGCTACAGCGTTGAGGGAGAGCAGATACCGGCCTCCTTCATTCCTGTCGATATCGCACTGGGTGGTGACGACGGTCAGGTCTATCACGGTCGATTGCACGCATTCGACAACCAGTTGGATGTGCGCTCAGGCACCATCCGCGCCAGAGCCATTCTGGAGAATGCCGACGGGTCTCTTATCCCGGGTATCTTCGTGAGTGTGCGTCTTGGCACTGCAACCGATGAGCCGACACTGCTGATCCCGGAGCGCGCCATTGGCGTGAGTCAGGACAAGCGCTTCGTGTACGTCGTCAACGCCGATGATCGTGTCGAGTATCGAGAGCTGCAGTTGGGTCAGGCGGTGGATAGCCAGCGCGTGGTGCTGTCAGGTCTCGAGCGCGGTGATCGCGTGATCATCAATGGTGTACAGCGTGTGATGAGCGATATGCAGGTGACGGTCGCGGCGTTGTAAGGCAATACAGAACTGTTGTGGGAGCGGGCCCTGCCCGCGA
>MGYS01000044.1:0-22847 GCA_001802565.1 Gammaproteobacteria bacterium RIFCSPLOWO2_02_FULL_57_10
GCTTCGATATTTCCACGATCACGACGAGCCTGTTGATCCCTTTGCTGAGGACACGCCCGCGGGCGTTCCGGGAAAACTTATCCAAGAACTCAGTTTCTACTTAGTACGAGCAAGCCGGACTTGGGACAAAATTTTCTCTTGGGGTAACGAATTATTCAAACGTACAGTGTTAGCAACTGCGGCGCAGCCAGCGACTGCGTTGCTTGCGGAGCGTGATCGTCTTCGTAATCCTGAGCAACCAATCGATGTTGACCCTGGTATCCAACCTTTAATCCAAAACCTAAATAAAGAGCTGGCACATTCGTTCCCCAACGCGCCGCAAGTCCAGCTCCGTTTAACCGGAACAGACAGCCGATCTGTAATGGAGGCCGTGTCGGCACATTTTGCAGGAACAGACGGAATCAGCATTCCTGCAAATAGGCAAGGAAGTGGGCTAGTTTCGATGCAAGGTTTGCTCCTATTACTCGAGTTGGGGCGCACCCGCGCAGCGGCCGGTGGAGAATTTCTAATGGCGCTGGAAGAACCAGAAATTCATTTACCTCCATCCGGTCAGCAACGCTTGGTGCAGCGCGTGCAGGCACTATCCACACAAACCTTTATCACAACTCACTCGCCTTTAGTCGCTAGCATGGCTGACCCGACTTCGGTGCTGATTCTTAAGAAACACGATGGCGAACTGTCTGCGGAGCCGTTTCTTGAATCTCCTCTGCCTCTTACTGCTCCCAACTGGCAACGAAAGCTATTTCAACACAGTCGCGTAGACGTGCTCGGAGCGTTGATGCAGCCATCGCTACTTGTCCCTGAAGGAAGATCCGATTTTCAGCTGATTCGCTGCATCTTGAAGCCTCTGATGATGAGCACCGACTGGAGCGACACTCTGAACAGGCCATTCGGTATTGAGGTCGGAGTGATTCCTACCGAGGATGCAAAGGTGGTTGAAACTCATCAGCTGATGGCAAGACTGCATCGGCGGGTGTCCTGTCTGGTCGATGGTGACGACGAAGGAATGCTGTATGTAGCTCATTTGCAAGCAGCTGGGAGTCCCCCTGCTTCAATTATTCGCTGGAACGACGGCGCCATGATCGAAGATGCAGTGGGCTGGATACTTTTGGCGAATGAGGCCGATGCTGTCGCGAGGGTTATGGCACTGTCGCAAGTGCCACCTACTTCTGTGGTCGACATCGTTGACTATCTCAAGGCAAAGAAGATGGACATCATTGGGTATGAGCTTGTCGCCGAGGCAATCTCATCCATACCCGCTTGCCGGTTGCGCGCTGCTGACCTTCTTTCTGGGCTAGCGAGCGCCTGTGCTGGGGCAGAAGAGACGCGGCGTTTTGCCCGCGATGCCCGCGGAGTGTGGGTGTTCCAACCATGAAGATTCAAGCATTCACCGGAGGGGCCGGCTGCGGAAAAACATATCAACTGATTAGGTCCTTGAACGCCCACTTAGAGGCTGAGCCCCTGAATGAAGGACAAAAGGTTCTAGCACTCACGTTCATGCATGGCTCTCGCCGTAGATTAGAAGAACGCCTTGGGGAAATACAAATTTTGAGGGGGCGAACGGAATGCTCGACGATTGACAGCTTTGCATGGAAGTTGATTGGGAGGTGGCGGTCTTTAGTCGGTGCATTGGGCTATCCCGACATTGAATTGAATCAGTACGAACGAGTGTGCGAGGCAGCTGGCGCCCTTTTACAAATCAAGGAAGTTTGCGGTTGGGTGGCCGCTACATTTCCGATCCTTTTGGTGGACGAATCTCAAGACCTGACGGTAAGTCGTCTTCGCTTGGTTGAGGCGTTGGGCACAAGGCTGCAAGTCTTCGCTGCGGCAGACGAATTCCAGTGTCTAAACGAGGAACTCCGCCCCAATCCTGCATGTACATGGCTTGCCCAGGTTTGTCCCGGTGAAGAGCTAGCGCAACCAATGCGCACACAAGTCGTCGAACTTCTTGACGCCGCCGCAGCCATTAGGAATGGACTGGCGCCACCATCAGGAAACATTTTCAAGGTGCAATTGACGCCTAAGCCAGAATACGCTGGAGCTTGGCTTAGCGGAAATCTGCGCTGGTACGGCGGAGGGAAGAGCGTAGCGGTCATCACCCCTGCCAAAGGTGCATTCGCCAGAACGGCTTTGACTTGGGTTGCAAACAATAGGACGGCAAAAGGTGCCGGGCCATACCTACTATCGTGGGAAGAATCAGAAGCCAACGCTGCAAGCGACTTTCTCGCTCGCCTTGCGTTGCAGGAAGAGAGCGATATCCCATCGCTTCTCGCACTCCTCGTAGGAGCCGGAGACCCCCGCGTTGTAAGGGATGTTAGCGAGTGGATGGATCTGCAACGAAGGGCGCGCTCCAAGGTAACCTTCTCGAAAGAAGATATTGAGCGAGTTATCGAGCAAGGTTTCGCACGTCGTCGGCGAATCCGAAGAAGCGAAGGGTTGCGTTGGAGTTGCATGACAGTCCACGGCGCGAAGAATCGAGAATTCGACAATGTCATCGTCCTTTGGCCTGCCGCAGTCACAGGAAGCGACGATCAAAAGCGGCGTCTGCTGTACAACGCGGTCACTCGCGCCAAAGAACGATGTCTGATTTTAGTCCAAGCACAGGCCCACCTAAATCAAGCACCTTTTGCTTGACCAGAGCGACTTAAGTAGAGTTTCCACTCACCATAACGAGGGGCTGTCTTTGTTTTATCTGACCGTCGTGGGTTTTGCGCCACGCCAGAAAAATACTAAAGCTTTCAGTGATCGGAAGAACTAGTAGCGACAAGATTTTTCAGGTTGGTTTTTACCATATGACATACATCTTCTTTTGGAATCGCCCATAAATTTGCCAACTGCTCTACAGCAGCTTCACAATCCCAAGGGTTTAAAGTTTTGCCATTGAATTTTGCAAATGGTCCATCAGTTTCCGTCAACACTCTGTGTCTTGGGATAAGGGATAAGAGATCAGCACCTTTCTTGGTTGAAAGCATTGCTGGCCCTACCGAAAACCAGCACCCCATATCAACAGCACGCTTTAGCTCGCTCCGCGAACCTGTAAACCAATGCAGTATCGGTACCCCTAGGGCTCCTTCCAACTCGTCCAAAACTGCCTCCGCACTTGAACGACTGTGAATCGTCATGATTCGCCCGCCAGCATTATTAATCGATTTCAACACCTGACGAAAAACTTTCAGTTGAATCTTCCAATGGTCTTTGAATTCCTTGCTACCATCCAGACCGATTTCTCCAACATATTTTGCTTCTGAAATAAAAGCGTTGAATAACTCTACTTCATGGCTCCGATGGTGAGCCAATTGAGGATGCAAACCTAATGCGGTCCGAATTTTTTCATTTCCAAGAGCTAGCTTGTTTGTCCCATGCCAGGCACTTGGAGTCGTTGTGACCGATAAAACATAAATCCCTCTCTTCCTACATTCGGCCGCTACTTTAGCTGGATCAGGATAAAGGTCCAGATGGCAATGCATATCAATGCTCACATAACACCTTCGAACTTCAGAAATTCTTCGACTTCCTCTAAACCACTGAGAAATAATGCTTCGAAATCTTTAAGCTTGCCAGTCGGTAATGGCCCGCTATTGGCTATCCATGGCCCAACCCTTCTTGTAGCTTTTTGGCCAATCGCTATCAGCAACGCCAGTAAGTCGTCCTTTCTGTGTACTTCGTCTAGGACGTCGGAAACGTCTTCAAAAACATACTCCTTTGGTTCACCAAGTCCGCCAGCATGCAACGCTGCTCGTCGAATAATACAGGGGACACAAACACCACACTGCTGATTTGCTCTCTTCCAATGGCTGCACGACACAGTATGACCAGCAATTGCCTCTAACAGTTCACTGTTCTGGCACTCAACTACCATTTCCCCTTTCGTCTTGAATTGATAAGGATTTCTGATCATGCAAGGCATCCCCACGGCATCAAAAATTTCTTGGATGCTTTCGATAAAGTGAGGATGAGTTGTCCGAGTACTAAGCGAACCAATACGACGTGATGTCAACGGGGCGTTTAAAGAAATAAACCCGTTTTCAGGCACTATTAAATCCACGGTATTCTGTTGGCTGACCACTTGCACTGCATTCGCACCGATTGCACCAAGCGCCAGAAAATTAATGCTGCGTGTTCTCATGGTAATGTCGGTAGCACCGTTACCTGATAAGGGATGTGGGTTCGCCTCGAACCTTGAATAACGGCCTGCAAGTAAATTCGCGATACTGTCCTGATGACTCTTGTCGCCTCTATAAGCGTGACTGACCAACAATGGTGCTCGCCCTTGCTCAAGCAGATCGATGGCTCCTATTGCGGAATCCAGACCACCAGAAAAAAGGCATGCGCTATCAAGCCCTCTCAATTCAACGAGATGAAATCTGTCCCGTCTGACATATGGTGTCGGAGGAGAATACCCGCCGTCTCCGAATTCAAAATCCCAGATATCTCCACTTAAGAAGTGCAACGCCCGCTCAAGCTGATTTTTAATTGGATGCCAATTATTGGGCTTATGCAGTGGCAGTTGGATAATTAGCTGACGAGTCCAGCCATCGTCTGCTTCGCTGCGCCTGACAAATGTGTCAGCAGCTGTCACGGCCAATGCAATTGATAAAAAATCAATTGCTTGGTCAGATACTTGGATTCCTAGCCTTTTTATTTTATCCACTACAGGGTTTCCGATGACAGAGACACCTTTTTTCCACTGCCCGCTTAACCCGTATAGTTGAACTGGCAGCAAATCACCATCTGCCTTTGGCAACAATTTATGATCGTGGTGAAAAACCAGTCGAGTCATTGATAGGCCTCCCACTCATTCCAAGTTTCTGTTATCGCCTGTCGTTCAATCAGGATCATTTGCTGTCGTGAGAATGACCTGACATTGCCTGCCAACTTGGGGGCCATGTGCTTATCCACGACCACCTTTATCATTTCACGTAGTTCCGTTTCTGCACGCATGGCCTGCGCGGGTGTTTCAGCTTTATTCCAAGCCTTACCAGCGTCCATCACCATTTGCAAAAAAATGCTCTCGGATAAATAGCCAATCATTGTGGCAATGATAACGTCATCGGTGATGCACTGAGGGTCGAATATTACAACTCCATCTAATGCCTCAACCAAGGCATGGTTCATAGCCGCTCGAATTCTTTCTGAATCGCCATCCTCAGGAGTTAGCGCCTTCGTGATCGTAGTGATCGCCTCATCGCAAGGCAATCCTGATAGATCATTTAAATCGACACTTGGTTCTCCTTGGATGGCAGGAGCGCCACTCAATACGCCGAACAGACCTCCGCCAGTCTGGGTTACGCTTCCCAGGCGGCGTGTAGCGTTGCCTCCACCGCCGCTTGCTTTCCGCGCATAGTGGCCAACTGCGCGGCGCAATTTCCCTCTGTCTCCGCTGGAAGCAAAGCTACCTATAGACTGTCGGAATGATTTGAATCGTAGGGGTTGAGGTTCAGGGATAGGATTCTGTGGTTCGTCATCCGCCCATGGAGGTACCAGTGGAGATCCACCACCCGGGCCAGGACTTGATTGTGATGTCCCCATTATTGTTTATCCTTACTCCATTGCTCGTCTTTTAGAAGTACATTCATCCAGGCGGGCGGCTTCCCCCCCCATTCAAACTCTTGCAGGTACCGCACCAATATTTTCGCCGCTTCAGTAGAATGACGAGCCAGAAGGCAGGCCCCCGCAAACCCTTTTGGATTCCTAGTCCAATCAGTGACCTGTCTAAGCTGACCAATCACGCCTTCCATCACTGGCACCTGCTCTTCAAGAGGCAAAGTAACCAGTAATCCTTCTGCTGTTGGTGAACTAATATTTTTAGTGTTCACCAGCGCGTCCAATACCTCCCTACCAGTCGGAGACAAACCAACTAGATAAGCGCCAATCGGCATGGTCTCTCTCGATAGGTAAATGGCAGCTCTCAGATCCATTTCGCATAAGCCCGGAGCTAGTCGAGCCCAATCACGGATAAACTCCTTTGTCGTCGGATTATCAATCCAAGATTTTGGCGCACTGTCCGGTATCTCCCCGTCATTCTCTTCTAGTTGCCTCAGTAGAGAAGGTTTGCCGCTTTCAGCATCAATAAGCTGATAAAAATCTCCTGTGGCTTTCACGCCTACACACCGTTCAAAAATTACTAATTTGGTGATTACGGCTTCGTCAAGCGGCATTGATCGCCGACGAGCGATCTGCGAGCGCATTTTCACGATATTCAGCAAGCGCTTAACTATTCTTGGATTACCGTGAATGATAGGAGAGTTGGCAAGCACTGTCGCAATCCTGTCAGCGCGAGCAAATGCCCGAGACAACTCACTACTCTCGGACTCCCCCGTTAGCGCCAGCGCATCCTGTCGGGAAATCGGTTCATCTTTCCAAGATTGCTGCAAAGCCTTTTCAAGGCCATCTCGGAGATTCTCCAGCTTATCCTCGGACAACCTAAAGTCAGCAGCGTACAACATGAACAGGTAGGAACGGACTTCCCGCACACCTGCTTTAGGTACTCTGATTGGGACTTGTATTAGCTTGTCCAAATAGTCAATTTGATGCCGATCCGATGCACCTTTGAAATAATCCGCCACCGATGAACGAATCATCTCTTCATCTGCTGCAATAATGAATGCGGTATTTGTCAGGAAGAGGAACAATCTGATGGCTTCTAAGGTGTGAATTGCGTTAACAGGCAAACAGCGGTCCAGGTTATCGATAACGACCACCAAGGGTTTGCCAAGCTCCTGCAGTATCTCGCCGTATTCATCCCTGAATTCATTGATTTGCCGAGGTGGACTTTTCTTTACTTCGGGTCTGAGCAGCCCACTAGCATGGACTCTTGCATCTGTTGCCGCTGCTCCCAGCGCTTCGAATTCCTCCTGGGTCTGAATCCCGTCACTTGCACCGCTCAGTGCGCCAAAGCTGCGGGCTAAAAGCCCTCCTGTCGGAACCCCCCCGATCATTGCGGCTCCTTCCATCAGCAAACCCAAGGCTCGGAAACCATCAACTCGTGCCAACAGCTTTTTGGTCTTGACCCCTAAACTAGCATTGCCATCTGCAGCTTGGTTCAGAGAAGTTGCAATTACTTCCAGCAACGCGGCTCTGGCGTCATCGTATCCTTGATATAGCCAAGCATCGAACTTAATGACAATCCAATCTTTATCGTCCGCGTCGAGGCGGTGTTCAATAAGCTTTAATAAAGATGACTTGCCGGCGCCCCAATTACCGAAGACCCCAATTGAAACCGGAAGCATTCCATCCGACGTCAGAATATCAACAGCTAGCTGCGAAACTTCGCCGAAGTTCAGATAATCTTTTTCGGATTCAGTGTCAGACCACAAAGCTGTTCACCCTCTTTCTAGTTCTTATATCCTATAAAAATCATTTGGTCAGATCGGGGAAACCAACTGCACTCTACATTACTGCGACTCAAAAAGTTACGTCGCTTATCCAATACCTGTCGATAGTCCCTGAAATCCCTTCTTCTCACTCCCACTCAATCGTAGCCGGCGGCTTGCTCGAAATGTCATAAGCCACCCGAGAAACCTGCGCCACCTCATTGATAATCCGATTGCTGACTGTCTCCAACAATTCATAAGGCAAATGCGCCCACCGCGCCGTCATGAAATCAATCGTCTCCACAGCCCGCAACGTAATCACCCAGGAATACCTTCGCGCATCGCCGACAACACCTACCGACCTCACCGGCAAGAACACCGCAAACGCCTGACTGGTCTTGTGGTAGTACCCCGACCGATGCAACTCCTCAATGAAGATCGCATCCGCGCGGCGCAGCACGTCGCAATATTCCTTCTTCACTTCGCCAAGAATTCTTACGCCGAGACCAGGCCCGGGGAACGGATGCCGATAGACCATGTCATATGGCAGCCCGAGCTCCAGACCGATCTTGCGCACTTCGTCCTTGAACAATTCGCGCAAAGGTTCCACGAGGCCCAGTTTCATGTCTTCGGGCAGGCCGCCGACGTTGTGATGCGACTTGATCACATGCGCCTTGCCGGTCTTTGATCCGGCAGACTCGATCACGTCGGGGTAGATCGTGCCCTGGGCGAGCCACTGCACGTTGTGAATCTTCGAAGCTTCTTCGTCGAACACTTCGATGAAGGTGTTGCCGATGGCCTTGCGTTTCTTCTCGGGGTCGCTGACGCCTGCAAGAGCGGAGAGGAATTTTTCTTCGGCGTCTGCGCGGATGACTTTCACGCCCATGTTCTTCGCGAACGTGGCCATGACCTGTTCGCCTTCGTTGAGGCGCAGCAGACCGTTGTCGACGAACACGCAGGTGAGCTGGTCGCCGATGGCCTTGTGCAGCAGTGCTGCGACGACGGAGGAGTCGACGCCGCCGGAGAGGCCGAGCAGGACGTGGTCGGTGCCTACTGTTTCGCGAACGCGGGCGATGGCGTCTTCGATGATGTTCGCGGAAGTCCACAGCGCTTCGCAGTCGCAGATCTTGCGCACGAAGCGTTCAAGAATGCGCAGGCCCTGGGAGGTGTGCGTGACTTCCGGGTGGAACTGGATGCCGAAGAACGGTTTGCTGACGTGGGACATTGCGGCAATCGGCGCCGTCTCGGTGGCTGCGGTGATCACGAAATTCGGCGGCAGCTTGACGACCTTGTCGCCGTGGCTCATCCACACATCGAGGATCGGAGTACCGCTGTCGTTGATGCGGTCTTCGATGCCATCGAAAAGTGCTGAGGCAATGGGCAGCGTGACTTCTGCATAGCCGAACTCGGACTTGGCCGACGCTTCCACAAGACCGCCCATCTGCATGGCCATGGTCTGCATGCCGTAGCAGATGCCGAGCAGTGGCAGGTCGCCTTCAAACAGGAACGCTGGCGCGCGCGGGGAGTCGGCTTCGGTGGTGCTTTCCGGTGAGCCGGAGAGGATGATGCCTCGGGCGTCGAACGCCCTGATGTCGTCGGCGCTGGCGTTGTCCCACGCCCAGATCTCGCAGTAGACGCCGAGTTCGCGGACGCGACGGGCGATGAGCTGGGTGTATTGGGAACCGAAATCCAGAATGAGAATTTTCTGGCTGTGAATATTTTTGCTGGTCATGGGCCTTTCGTCTGAAAAAAGTGGTCTGAAAAGTGGTCTGAAGAGGGGTTCTGCGTATTGAAAACCGGTATCGAAAATCGGTGCTGAAAAAACAACGCCGCCCGGTGAGTCCCTGGGCGGCGCATTCATTCGATCAGCTCATGCGGTAGTTCGGTGCTTCCTTGGTGATGCTGACATCGTGCACGTGGCTCTCGCTCATGCCCGCATTCGTGATCTTCACGAACTCGGGCCGCGTGCGCATCTCGGTGATGTTCTCGCAGCCGGTGTAACCCATGCTGGAGCGCAGTCCGCCCATCAACTGGTGCACGATGGCGGAGAGTGGTCCCTTGTAGGGAACGCGACCCTCGATGCCTTCGGGCACGAGTTTCTCTGTGCCGGAGTTGACGTCCTGGAAGTAGCGATCGCTGGAGCCCTGACTGTGCGCCATGGCACCCAGTGAGCCCATGCCGCGATAGGCCTTGTAGCTGCGGCCCTGATACAGCTCCACTTCGCCCGGTGCTTCCTCGGTACCGGCGAGCATGCTGCCCACCATCACCACATGGGCACCGGCCGCGATGACTTTCGCGAGGTCTCCGGAGAAACGGATGCCGCCATCGGAAATCACCATGACATTGGTGTCCTTCAGCGCTTCAACCACGTTGGCGACGGCTGTCATCTGCGGCACGCCAACACCAGTGACGATGCGCGTGGTGCAGATGGAGCCCGGGCCGATGCCGACCTTCACGGCGTCAGCGCCTGCGGCGGCGAGATCCTTCGCGGCGGCAGCTGTGGCGATGTTGCCACCGACGACGGAGATGTCGGGATAGAGTCCCTTGATGCGACGCACCTGATCGATCACGCCCTGGGAGTGTCCGTGGGCAGTGTCGACGACGATCACGTCCACACCCGCTTCGACGATTGCAGCGACGCGAGCCTGGGTATCAGCACCGGTGCCAACGGCAGCGGCCACACGCAGACGACCGAACTGGTCCTTGCAGGCGTTAGGGTAGTCTTCGGATTTGCGGATGTCTTTGAGCGTGATGAGGCCGCGCAGTTCGAAGTTGTCGTTCACCACGAGGATCTTCTCGATGCGGTGAATGTGCAGCAGCTCCTTCACCTCCTTGGTGGTGAAGTTCTCCTTGACGGTCACGAGGTCTTTCTTCGGCGTCATGATCGCGGAGACCGGGCCGTCGTAATTGGTCTCGAAACGCACATCGCGGCTGGTGACGATGCCGACGAGGTTGGTACCGTCGACAACGGGCATGCCGGAGATGTCGTTCTCACGCATCAGGGCAATCAGGTCCTTGATGCTGGCGGTGGGAGCAATCGTGATGGGGTCTTTGACGACACCACTTTCGTACTTCTTCACCATCCGGACTTCGCGGGCCTGCTGCTCGATGGTCATGCTCTTGTGAATCACCCCGAGGCCCCCTTCCTGCGCCATGGCAATAGCCAGACGCGCCTCTGTGACGGTATCCATCGCGGAGGAAATCAGTGGGATATTCAAGGAGATAGACGCGGTCAGCTGGGTCTTGAGACTGACCATTTTGGGGAGCACGGTGGAGTGCGCAGGCACAAGCAGAACGTCATCGAATGTCAAAGCTTCTTCAGCAATGCGTAACATAAGATTTCCACTTATCAACAAAAACGCGAGTATACAGATCGACCTTTGATCTGTACACCCGGAGTTGCGCTCTGTGGGAGCGAGCCCTGCTCGCGAATGGGTAAGCGGAAAATCTTCGCGAGCAGGCTCACTCCTACTGGGGTATGCGCCACTATTTCCTGCTATACACCTGCAGTTGCAGCGAACTGAGCAGGGCCATTCCCCCCGTTTGCCCTACCGGTTCAAAGCCATGTTGGCGCATATCTTCGGTCAATTCCCGGGCACTTACGGGGTATTGTTTGATGGGTTTGCCGGTCAGAAGGTAGCGCAGACGTCGCCGAATGGAGGTAATGGAAATCGGCGTCATGCGAGAAATCAGCACATAGCGATCGCTGACACGGCATATTTCACCAATCAACCGGGATCGCAGAGCGGGGCTTTCGAAATGGTGCAGCAGCCGAAAACAGAGCGTTGCATCATAGGCCCTGGCCTTGTAAGGCAATGAGAAAAGGTCCTGACTCTCGAATCGAATTTGCACTTCTGCCTTGGCCGCGAGCTTTGCCGCCAGGGCCAGGGCTGCCTCGCCAAGATCTATGGCAGTGACATCCAACCCCTGTTGCGCAAACCATATGCTGGCGCGCCCGACACCGCACGGGGCATCCAGGACTGTCTTGACGTTGTCAGTCATCTTCATGGCGTTGGCGATCATGGTCATCTCGTGCTGGTGTCGACGCTGATTGCGCCGACTGTACGCTTCTGCCTCGACCACTTGTGATTTGACGCGCGCGTAACTTATTTCATCGGACATGGCGTTGGCCCTCATGGTGCTGACTGTGCTTGCTGAAGCGTTGCGGGAATTGCGATTGAAGGCTTTTGATAACGGCTGGCAGATGCACGATATGGCTGCTGAGCAGTGCATTGATGGCAATGTCCGGCATCCAATCGCAGCGTTTGAGTAACTGCGACAAATCGGATTCCGCCGCTGCTGACACAGTCAGGCGTCGGCGCGCCCGTTCAAAGTCGATCAGCTGGCACGCGCCACTGCGAAAATCGATAAACAAATGCCCAGGATAGAGAGCGCCGTGCTGCCAGCGACTGCAGTGCATGGCGTACAGGCGTTCTCCGACTGTGCGCAGCTGCGGCAGCACCTCGGACCAGTCCATGGACTCGCCCCTGTAACTGGCCATGGCTGGATACTCGATGGCACGCGTGAGCAAAAGGCCCTGCTCTTGACCCAGCACCTGACGAAAACCGTACGCGACCATTTCGACACATGGCCAATGCTGCCGCCCCGCTCTGCGCAGCGCGTCAACTTCATAACGATAGGTCAAGACCCCTTCGGGATAGCGCCATGAATGCCGCGTCTGATTCTCCTGACGCTTCAAATAAAACCGATCCTGTCCTCCCTTGTCATCAGGAAGCTGCACAATTGACACTGCGCTCCAGCCATTGCGCCGATAATTGACCGGCTCCACGAATTGACGAGGCAATTCCCATAGCGCCTCAAAGTGATGCAGACTCGCAGCGGCGAGTTGTTGCGCAATGGCGCCCCGCTGCACACTGATTGGATCGGTTTCTACCGCAAGTGACTGTACGGATGAGATGAACATCAGGACCCCCGTTCAATACAACTTCAGTGATAGAACTGCGACAGTTCACGAGTGAACAGCCCGAGTGCGTCCTTGTATTGGCCTGAGGTCTTGGCCAGATCCACCGGCTCATCATCAATATTCGTCGTCACAGAGTCATACGCAGCGCTCTTCTTGCTGAACACCATTTTCACCTCTGGCGTTACGAGAGTGTTGCCATGCCAATCGCTGACCACTGCATAGTCACGCTTGAACTCAGCGCTCAGCAGGTTGCTGCCATAACTGTATGTGTGTGGGTCTGTCGTGACTCCCAATGCCGCCAGTACGGTGGCTGGCATATCCAGATGACTGCTCATGAAGTCGTGATTTCCCGTGCCGGCGCCGGGAATGTGCACCAGCATCGGCACGCGAATCTGCTCCTGACTGAACGTGGAGTTATGACCCCAGCGCCCGTTCTCCATGAATTCTTCACCGTGGTCTCCGGTCACAATCACGATTGTGTCGTCGAGTCTTCCCTGCTCTTCCAGTAACTTGAAGACACGACCGAGCTGACTGTCCAGATGATGATTAGCGTTGATATATCGGGCACGAATACGCTCGATATCCCTTTCGATGTCTACAGTCAGATAATTGAAGTCGTCGATGTAATCAGGCGCAATAATGTCTTCTTCAGGGAAGTAATAATTGGCGTGCGCCGACTCGAAGAACATGAATCTGAAGAAGGGAGACTGAACACCTTCGAGGGAGGCAAGCAGGTCATTTACATTCTTGCGATCCCGCTCCCAACCGGCCCCTTCCGTGAAGGACTGCAGTTGATCTTCGGCAAATCCAGCGAAGATGGTCTTGTCGAACTCTGGATAGGAAAACCGTGAACTGGTGTAAGCCATCAGGTCGTAGCCATTGTTCTGCAACACATCCATCAGTACGGGAGGACGTCCTTCGCTGAGAAAATCAAACCAATAGTTGCCATATAGCCCGTAGAACTGGGAGAACATCCCCATGCGCGTGCCATTCCCTCCGCTATAGTGATGCTGAAAGCGATGCGTCTTCTGTGCGAAGGCGTACGTATGGGGCATGATTTCTGGCGTCAGCATGTCCGCACGCCAGGACTCGGCGACCAGCCAGACAACATTGTAGGGATGCGTGATGGGCTCTGTTGGGGCGGCGGGATAATCAATATCGCCACCATCATCGAATACGTCGAATTCACCCGCCTCGGGCCGTTCAATCTGCATGCCGATACTTTCAAAGTAGCCGCGCGCCGTCACGGGCACATACCAGATCACTCTGTCGGCAATCTGCAGCACAGTTCTGTCGTAGCGATACTCCGACAGGGCGTACCAACCCGATTGCAGAATGAACAGGAGCAAAAATGCGGGGATCACAACTCGTGGCCTGAATACTCGGGGCCACCCCTTCTCCAGCGGCACATAGCGCACTATCCCCCAGGTAAGAATCCCAAGGATCAGCACGAGCCACAGGATTGTGGTATTGGTGGAGGGAGAGACGCCCATCGCCTCCACACCGCCGGGAGTGGTCAACAGATTCAATACGAAGAAATTGACATAGAAGCCGTACATGTCGCGCAACTTGTAGTTGGCGAGCAGAAACACCAACACGGCCATGGCAAGCAAAAATGTTGGCGGTATGAGCCAGACCACAGACTTGCCTGCACGCGCTCGGGAGCGAGACCACAGGTACAGCAGAATTACGGGAGAGCTGAGCAGCGTGGCCTGCACGGCGGTAGCCGCCAGGAGAAACAACGACGTTGCGAAAGTGATATCCGGCACCCACGCCAGAAAAAGACTGCCGATGAAGGCGCACAACCACGTGAATGCGGCAATACGAAATGGAACGGATGCTGGCAACATGGTTGGCTCCTGAATCGATTAGGGCGATATTCAGGAGCAGTGTGAAGGGCGAAACTTAAGTAAAGATTAAGCGACGATCAAACGCGGACAGGTCAACACCAGCACTTAGAACTCGAACTCCACCAGCAGACGATATGTCACGTCCGGCGTGGTGGCGTTGAGAGGCAGGATCACACCGGTTTCCCAGTGCCACTTCCGATTGCCCTGACCTCGAATCAGACCCGTCAGAACCGGACCGACACCACGGGTGTACTCGTCGGCGTAGAATTCCACGCCCGGTTCCAGACTTTCGCGATAACGAAGTCGCCACTGCGCCGACAGGAATGTTTCAAACTCATTATCGACGTCCGAACCGAACTCATACTCCACACCAACGTTGAGTGTTCCAATCCAGTCGCCCCATTGCCTGCTGACGAGGATAGCGGTCGCGAGTTCGGAGATGCTTTCGCTGCGCTCGCGTTCCAGTTCGATCAGCAGCCCCCAGTCGGCGGGGTACTCACCCTGCTCCGTAAGTTGAATGCGACCCTCCAGCTCGTAACTTTCCAGGCGTAGAGAACCACCGGGCAGTTTCATCGCGTTCAGATAGAGCTCGGCAAACACTTTTTCGTTGATGGAGGCGCCGTAACCGATGCGCTGACGCAGGATGTCGCTCTCATTCGGGTCGTCATCCGTCTGATAGTAGGTCCGCAGTTCCAGCTCGCGCTCCAGTGGCAGCACGTAGGGTTCGTAGACCTTGCTGACGCCGTTGTGATGAACCGGATTGTCGGCAAACAACATTGTACTCATGCCACTCAACCCGACGAATTGCAGCACCAGAATCGTTGCTCTCATGGGTTTTCCTTGCGATTAAAACCTGATCGATACCCCAGCCACATGGCGATCATCGAGAGCAGAACAGCGCCGATATTGAGACCGATCTGCGTCAGTGTCGGACTGGCCTCATAACCAATTGCGGCATGCAGCAACTCGCCGAACAAAGACGACTCGCTGATCAGAGTGGAAGTATCCCAGAGCGGTTCGCCGGCAGGCAGAATATCTGCCTGCGCGAGGTATAACGCTGCCTGCGTCATCATTCCCGCGCCAATAATGAGCGCAATCGCACAGCAGAATTGCAAACAGCGCGCTGAAGGCAGAGTTCCAAGTCCGTAATAAATGAATGTACCGAGGCTGAACCCGATGCCAGCACCAATCGCACCACCCGACAGAACGGCGGTCACATCGCCAGCCATCAGACCGTATGAGTAGGCGTAAAGATAAATCTCGGCCCCCTCACGAGCAATCCCCATCGCCACTGCTCCAACCAGAATCATCGGTACCCAGTGCGAATGCGCGGCGATTCTGGATGGCGTCACCAGGCACTTCACTGCAAAGAAATTATGGGCGGCCAGCAGGAGTGCCGTCATGACAAGCAGCAAAGAATTGATGATTTCTTGACCAAAACCGTCGAAGGACATGGAGATTTCTTCCAGCAAGAGTGCATAGATAACAGCACCACTCAACCCCGCCACCAGCGCCGGTACCAACCAGCGCAATCTGAAACCCATGGCGCTTGAGGATGCCATGAGCATGCACATCAGCAGCATGGCCTCAAGCACTTCGCGCAAGACAATAATCACCGCGCTGGTCATGCGACAGCTCTCCCACTCTTGGCCGGATTGTTATTCAACGATCACCTTCCCCTGCGCTGTCTTCGGATTGAACTCGCCAAAGAACGGATACTCGCCAGCCTTCAACGGGCCGATGAACACAATGCCCTGACTGTTGCCGACGATGACCTTTTCGCGATTCAATTCGTAGCTTTCGAATTCTTCCGGCGTGGCGTCGAGATTGCGGATGATCAGCTTGATCTTCTGCCCTGCGGGGATTCTCAACTCCGAGGGGTAGAAGAGATGCTCTCGTATTTCGATCTCGAACTCGGGCGTCTGTGCGACAACATCCGTGGCAATCAGAAACAGCATCAGCATGGCAGTAACCCGGCTGATCCGCGAACTGATAGTTGCAACTTGCTGTGGCGATCTCATGATGAGGCAATCCTGTTATTGTTTTTATGATCTGAGCCAAAGGAAATGGTCACGCACAGTCCTCCGAGTTTTTCGGAGGCCGACAGCGCAATGCTCGCGCCATGCATCTCGACAATATGCTTGACGATCGCGAGACCCAACCCCGACCCACTTGCTCCGGAGGCGTGACGATCCCCGTCCAGTCTGTAGAAGCGATCGAACACCCTGTCGTGAAATTCCTGCGGGATACCTGGCCCGGAGTCTTCCACACGCAACTGCACCTTGTCATCAAGAGCACTCACGCGCATGTGGATCGAGCCACCCACCGGCGTGTACTTCGACGCGTTGGCAAGCAGGTTCTGCACCAGTGAGCGCAGTGCGGTTACATCGCCACTGACGATCGCGCTGCCGCCTTCCAGCTCGAAAACCTGTTCGCGCTGTAACACCTGTTCGAATTCGACACTGACCACTTCCCTGACAAGTTCATAAAGATCCAGAGGCACAAACTGCACCATGTACTGATCAGGCGCCGTGCGATTGAGCACCAGAATCTGTTCCACCAGATGTCCCATCGCATCCACGCCCTGGCGCAGCTCCTCGGCGGTGGCGCTGGGCCGTTCCAGCTCTGCCAGCAGGTTGTGTATCTGCACCTTCAATGTGCTGATCGGCGTGCGCAATTCGTGCGCGGCATCCGCCGCAAAACGCTTCTCGCGACTGAAGGAGGACTGCAGGCGCCGCAGCAGATCGTTGGTGGACTGTGTCAGCGGCGTCAGCTCGCGCGGCACGCCATCCAGTTGCACACGACTCAGATCGGAGGCCTCACGCGAACGCACTTCCCGCGCCAGCTGACTGATCGGGCGCAAGCCATACCCGACGATGAACCAGATCAGGATGGCAGCGATCGGAATGCCCAGCACAGTCGGCGTGACGGATTGCAGGATGACGCTCTCCGCCAGTTCATAACGCACGTCATAGCGTTGTGCTGCCATCAACCAACGCTGCGCATCGGGATCGCGAATCACCAGCAACCGCCAGCGATAGCCGTTGAAATTGACATCGCGATAGCCAATCTCGAACGGACCCATGGCAGACAACGGCGCGATCACCGAACGACTCAGCAACTCGCCGTCATCCGCAAACACCTGATGCGCGATCAGCATTTCCGCGCTGAGATCCAGATCGCTCTGCTGCGGCAACAAAAGTTCATCATTCGTTGCAGAAAGGCCAACGGAGTCGCCTGCCGGTTTGATCAGGCTGAGCAGTTTGACATGCTCCAGCAGTTGCAGATCGAACAGCCTTTCCGCCTCGATCATGCTCTCCTGATAACCACGCAGCGATGACAGGAACGTCACCAGCACGATGATGGCAATGAGCGTGAGCGTCAGGAAGAGTCTAATCGATGCCATGGTCTTTCACGGTTCCAACGGCCCCTTGCGGATCACGTATCCCACTCCCCTGACCGTCTGGATGAAGTCAGCGGGCAATTTCTTGCGCAGATTGTGAATGTGCACCTCGACGGTGTTGCTGCTGACCTCTTCGCCCCAGCCATAGAGTTTGCTGTCGAGCATGTCGCGCGTCTGGACTTTATTCGTACTCTCCATCAGCGCCTTGAGCAACATGTATTCGCGTCGCGACATGGTAATCGCTTCCCCTGCCACCGTCACTTCCAGGCTGTGGGTGTCCAGGCTCACCGGACCGATCTCGATGTTCTTGCTCTTGACACTGCCCAGCCGTCGTTCGAGGGCACGCAGACGCGCCAGCAGTTCCGACATCTCGAAGGGTTTGGCGAGATAGTCATCGGCGCCGCTGTCGAGCCCCGCGACCTTGTCCGGAGTCTTGTCACGTGCGGTGAGAATGAGGACAGGGTTGCTGAAACGTTGCCGACGCGCACTGCGCAGGACTTCCAGGCCATCGATGTCCGGCAGCCCAAGGTCGAGAATCATGATGTCCGGCGCATTGCTGCGCAGTACGCCCAAGGCAGTGTCACCACGATCCACATGGTTGACACTGAACCCGGCCGCACGCAGCGCTCTGACGATTGCCTGTGCCAGCGGCACATTGTCTTCGACCAACAATACCTGCATTGCATCCTCCGCCGCTTCGCGCGCCACGGCCACTCAAGACTTCTGTTCGATGGCCTGCAGCATACGTTCGATTTCTCCGCGCCTGCCTTCGTCGGCCAGTTCACGACCGGGTCTGGCTGGCGCATTCAAGGCACGCAACAAGTAACGGCTGGCACCTTCGAGATCCTCTTTCTTGAACAGATACTCCGCGTAAAAGTAATTGGAATCAATCCCCGCCGGTGACAACTCCAGACCTTTCTGCAGCAGCTGCTCCCCCTTCTCTTCATCGCCGAAGCCAACCGGCCAGCCTGGCACGTTCAGATAGAGCACCCCGAGACTGGTATAGGCGGAACCTTCCAGCACGGTGTCGTTGAGAGACATCGCCGCCTCCAGATCCGCCTTTGCCGCCTTGGCAGAGGACAGTGCCCCGAGCCCACCCTTCGCGCCTGCGTAGCTGGACTTGATGATGCCGCTCCATACCCACGCCTCCGCACTGTCCTTCTGCGCGCTGGTGACCTGCCGCGCCTCCTCGATGAGGGTACTGAAGGCCTCTACCTGGGACTTGCCCTCCAGCATGTAGTTGACCTCTGCCCAGCGCTGCTGCAACGCTGCCACGGCGGGCGTCATCTGTGCGTGCAGTGGTGTTGTCAGGGTTGTCGCACTGCCTATTGCAACCAGCAGCGTCACGATTCTGATGATGGTGTTGTGTTTCATATACTTTCTCCCATGGTGGATTGCGGTGTGAGGAAATGTCTGATGACAGGCAACTGACGGCGCAGAGTGCGGTCCGTCAGCGCTGGCAGAATGGCGTTGATGAATGCGTAAAGACGCTCGGGCCAGCCGATCACACAGCTGCCCCAGCGTTCGTTGTGAATGCGTTGCAGGATGAATGCAGCAACGGCAAGCGGGTCATCGGTCGCGTTGCCCAGCACCCTGTTCATGGCCACCACCTGATCGGAGTTCATGGCAGTCTGTGTGGCACGTGGCGCCACATGCAGTACGCGGACACCGGTTTCAATCAGCTCCCGGCGCAGCGCCTCACTGAAGCCGCGCAAACCGAACTTGCTGGCACAGTAGACGCTGAATCCCGGATAACCGATGCTGCCGAATGCCGAGCCGATGTTGATGATCGCCGCACGCTTCTGCATGCGCAGTTGAGGCAGCAACCGTTGTGTCAGCAACATCGGCACGACCATATTCAGATTCACCATGGCATTGAGCGTTGCCGGATCACTGTTCTCGAACAAGTGAAAATCACTCAACCCGGCGTTGTTCACCAGCATATGGATATCCAATCCCCTGCAGGCATGGGCAACTTGCTCACGCCCCTGCTCTGTCAGCAGATCGGCGACAACTATCTGGTGCGGCAGAGACTGCGCTGGCAATTCCGCGCGCAGACTTTCCAGTGGTGCCGCATGACGACCGACCAGAATCAGCTGCGCTCCAGCCAGCGCGAAGACACGGGCAAGACTGCTGCCGATGCCACCCGAGGCACCGGTCAGAACGATGGTGCAATCTTTCACCTGCATGACGATCTCCTGCGCAACGCGTGCGCGCTCAGTGCGTTAACGAGACTGGTTCAGTCTGTTCGATCAGACTGTCGAACACGCCCTTGTAGAGGCGGTAGAACATCTTGGTGCTGTGGATGAGCAGTGCCTGATCCTGCGGATCGGTGAAGCGGTTGATCAGCTCCTGCAGATACTTGATGTGCGTCTGATCGATGCTGCCATGTGAACGCAGATAGGTGAATGCACGCTCCGGCAGACCCAGCGCCTCCTTGATCTGATCCGCCGCGTAGTCCGCGAGACTGACACTGGTGCCTTCCAGCACCTGCACCATGCCGAAGAAGCCGATGGGATTGCGACGGTTCACCATGTCCCACGCATACGCCACCATCAGTTCGGTGGCGATGGCGGGCTGACTATGACGCACCGCCTCCTTGTCGGCACCGCAGGCGGCGAGGTCGTTGAGAATCCATTCCTGATGTCCGAGTTCATCCTTGATGTACTCAGCCACGGCCTCGCGCAACCACTCCATGTGATCGGGCAAACGTGCTCCGACCGCCATCAGCAGTGGCACCGTGTACTTCACGTGATGGTAGGCCTGGGTGAGAAAGGCGATGTATTCATCGAGCGTCACATCGCGCACCATGCAGCGGCGGATGATCTCGCTGCTCACGAGACTTTGACGATCGGCTTCTGTGGCGTTTTGCAGATTTTCATAAAACATGGACGTTGCCTCCTGTGGCAGTGAAGTGGGAGCGCCGACACTGGTTGCGTACAGCGCATCAATCTCATTTCTGAAGTGTTCTTCGATTCGGGCACGGCGCGGTCTGCCATTGCTGGTGAGCAGATCGTCGTCGCTCCCCGTGCCGCGTGCCAAAGGTGATGCGAGTCGAGTCCAGCGCTTGATGCGGGCATAGTCCGGCAGCGTGGCGTTGACCTGCTGGATCGAGTCGGCAATCTGCGCATCGGAAATCCTGGGATGACGTGCAACGATCAGCGCCACACAGTAGGGTCGCGAGTCACCAAACACGATGCTCTGCGCGATCGGGGCACAGGCAGCGAGTTCCGCCTCGATCCATTCAGGACTGATGTTGCGGCCGAAGCTCGACACCAGTTGATTCTTGCGGCGGCCGATGAAGTGCAGATAGCCCTCGGCATCCATGTAGCCGAGATCCCCCGTCGCGTAAGTTGCAGCCGTATCAGCAGCACGCCAGGATGCAGCGTCCCCCGCGTAACCGAGAAACACGTTGCCATGGACGACGATTTCACCCTCGACAATCTCGACGCGGTTATGCGGCAACGGACGCCCCAGGCTGCCATTCCGGCGCGCGCCCGGCGCATTCAGACTGACCACCGAGCCGCACTCGGACAGACCGTAGCCTTCATGCACAAGCAGTCCGTGCGACCAGGCACGTTCGAGCAGAGACGCACTCACGGTGGCTCCGCCGACGGCGATGAAGCGCAATGAGTCCGGCAGCTTCCACCCAGAGTCACAACTCAGCACAAGCGCTTCGAGCAACTGTGGAATCAGTATCAGGCTGTTGGGACGACAGTGCGCCAGCACATCGAGAAAGGCTGGCAGCGAGAATCCCGAAGCGCCGTTGAAACCAAGCACACTCTCCCTGGCCACGATGACTTGCGCACCTCGGCGCAGCGGCGCATGCACGCCCGCGATGTTCTCCAGCAGCGTTGCCAGCGGAAGCACGCACAGATGGCGCTCGATGTCACAACTTGCGGTGGTATCCAGCAGTGACGTGGTCACGGCCTCAAGATGAGCAGCACTCAGGCAGACGCCCTTCGGTGTGCCGGTGGAGCCGGAGGTGAAAGTGACCTTGCGCGTGCCACCAGGAACACCAGGCGGATGGGATTCGCGGCGTTGGTTGACAGGTCGATCGGCACTGACGAGATATTCCAGACCACAGACGCCCTCAGTTGCAGTGAACCCATCAGGAGCGAGTGCGGCAATGTGCGCAGCGTTGTCTGTCACGATGACATCCACTTGCACGGTCTGCAGCGCGTGCTGCAGCTGTTGTGCAGAGAAGAATCCCGGCAGGGGCAGCAGCGTGATCTCCGCAAGATTGCAGGCCAGATCGACGATGATCCAGGCAGCGCTGTTGTCAGCGTAAAGAGCCACACTGGACACGTTTTCGTGGCGCAGACGACTGGCCAGCTGCGCGACCTCCTGCTGCAACTGCTGCCAGGTACTGGCTGTTTCCAGAGAACTCCCGTAATGCAGAATGGCGGGCTCGTCAGGTTTGACGAGCGCATGATGGCAGATCGCGGCCCAGAGCTTGTGCGAGGACTCCCTCATGATTGCACTCCCGCTGCGCTGCCTGACGTGCGACACTTCTGCAGCTGCGCAACAATCGCTGCAATCTCCGACTCGTGGTCCGCGAGGATCTTCCGAGCGAATTCGTTACCTTGCAAAGTGTGATAAGCCTGCGCGACATCGCCGATGACGACGCAGGGCCGGTTGTCGTAATAGGTGCCCCATGCCTTTTTCTGCTCGCCGAGACGATCCGGATCGGCCTGACAGATCGCCTGTGGAGCAAAGCCCAGTCGCTGCAACAGCGCATTGACCTGTGTTGTCGCGGTGAAGGTGACCCAGCGAAATCCCGCGCGCTGCAATACCTCTGTCAACGCGATGAAGAGCAACTGGCTGCTGCCACGACTGCCCGCAAGGTTGCCGGTCTCGATGATGTGCTCTCTGGCGACCTGCACACCGCTGCGCAGCGTGACGATCTCTTCCACCGGCGCATCCAGATATTTTTCGACGAAGAAATCGCCGCAGACTCCGGGACGAAGTCCGAGTACGCCCTGCAATTGGTTATCGCTCCAGGTGGCCAGCAGAATCGGCAGAAAGTGGTTGATGTCGGACTGATAGGTCTCGGCATAACGCGTGTGAATGTAATCTTCGAGCAAACTGCGCTGCGGCGAGTCAACAGTGTGTGCGCACAGCAGTGGCAGTGTGGCTTCTGCTGTTGCAGGACTGGGGGCAAGACAAAGCGGTGTGGCTGACATGATCGGGACTCCGGTTTGGTTGATCATGTCGCCACTGTAGAAAACGAATCTTAATGCAGTATTAAGGAACCTCTGAATAACTCTGATGTGCCTCTGCGTGAGTCTGTCGCGTGTTGCCGCAAGGCGTCGTGCGCAGGCAATGGCCGTCGCCCTTGGCAAGCGCGACAACGC
>MGYS01000044.1:22886-29039 GCA_001802565.1 Gammaproteobacteria bacterium RIFCSPLOWO2_02_FULL_57_10
TCGACAGGCCGACGCATGCCTTCGAAAGCGCGCCTTGTCCGCACGATTGCCTGAAGGCCAGAGCCACATCAGAGTTATTCAGAGGTTCCTTAAGTCGCGCAATTACCTCTCACTTCAATCCACCGGCTTCTTCGGCAATACCTTTCTACCGGTGAACATGGCCGACACCAGTCCGTGACGCTCCTTCACTTCGGTGATCACCACCGCACCGATGTGGAGGACGATGGCGCCCAGCAGCAGCCAGAACACGATCTCGTGAATCTCGATGAAGGGCTCGCGAAAGCGCCGCATCGATGCATAGCCTTCGGGGTCCAGCATTTCCTTGTTGCCAGGCACCAGGCCTTCCAGCCGCGCGTGATCCTCACCGGAAGCCGTCGCCCATTCCGCGAACTCGTGACCGAACGGCGGGAAGTACAGATCGGTCCCCGCCAGCACCAGACCCGTCACCATCTGCGTGGAGAGCAGCATGAACATCACGGCGAGCATCAGCCGCGCCGCCGGGTTGTGGCCGCGATACGCGGGTGGATCACCGGCCTTGACGCCCTTGAACCAGTCCCGCAGCGACTTGCCATAGCCCTTGCCGCCGGGCAGCACCACCGGCCAGCGCGAATAGCGTCCGCCAATGAAGCCCCAGATGAGGCGCCACAGCAGGTTCAGCGTGAACACGTAGCCGGTCCAGGCATGCAATATCTTCAGGCTGACCTTGCCTTCGGAACTGACGCCCAGCGTGTTGGCGTTGAGGATCACCACACCGATCACGATCAGCAGCAGGACACAGAGCACGTTGATCCAATGAAACCAGCGCACACTGCGATCCCAGACGGGGTAGGAATGCAGTATCTGCGGTTGTCCATCGGCGTGCGGAAGGGGAGTTTTGCGGGACTCCAGGGAATCGTTCATGCGGTGCATCTCCGGTCGTTGATTTTGAGAGTGCCGCCTCTCAGCGGCTGCATCATGTTGACCCGCCAATATTAAAGAATCATTAAAGCGTTGCACGCAGAATGGCATATCATTGATCCATGTCATTCTTCACGGAAAATACCCAGCCCGCCCCCTCGCGCGACGTCATCTCGGTGACCAGTCTCAACCGCATGGCGCGCTCGCTGCTGGAGAATCATTTCCCCAATGTGATCGTCGAGGGCGAGATATCCAATCTCTCCATGCCCGGTTCCGGTCACTGGTATCTCACTCTCAAGGACGAAGGTTCACAGATCCGCTGTGCGATGTTCCGCAACCGCAACATGAGCGCCCGCTTCCGGCCCCGCGACGGCATGCAGGTGATCGTGCGTGGGCGTCTCAGCATCTATGAGGGCCGCGGCGACTATCAGTTGATCGCAGACGCCATCGAGGAAGCCGGAGACGGTGCTCTGCGCCGCCGCTTCGAGATGCTCAAGCAGAAACTGGCCGCCGAAGGTCTGTTTGCCGAGGAGCGCAAGCGTGCCATGCCGGAGCACGTGCGGCACATCGGTGTCATCACCTCGGCCACCGGGGCAGTGATCCGCGATATCGTCAGCGTGTTGGGGCGACGCTTCCCAGCCATCAGGATTACCCTGATTCCAGTGGTTGTGCAGGGTACCGAGGCACCGGCCGCGATTGTGAGAGCCATCGCCATCGCGAACCGTCGCCGCGAGGAACTCGGGTTGGACGTCCTGATTGTGGGTCGTGGCGGTGGCTCGCTCGAAGACCTGCAGGCCTTCAATGAAGAAAGCGTGGCGCGTGCGATCCATGACAGCGCCCTGCCCATCGTCAGTGCCGTGGGACATGAAACCGATTTCACGATTGCCGACTTCGTCGCCGACCTGCGTGCGCCTACGCCGTCGGCAGCGGCCGAGCTGTTGAGCCCCGATCAGAACGACTATCTGCAGGTGTTCTCCGGCTACGAACTGCTCTTCACCAAGGCGATACGCGAGAGGTTGCGCCAGAGCAGTCAGCAACTGGTGTGGCTGATCAAACAGCTCAAGCACCCCGGCCGCCGCCTGCAGGAACACGCCCAGACGCTCGACATGCTGGAAGGCCGCCTGTTGCGTGCCACGCACAATCATCTCGCGCGCACCGGTCATGGTCTGCAGGAGCTGCATAACCGGCTGCTTCTGCAGTCACCAGCCAATGTCGTCCGCCAGTTCGGGATGCGTCAGGATGCTCTGCTGCACCGCCTGCACCAGGCACTGCGCCGCAATCTGCGTGAGCGCCAGAGTCAGCTCGCCGCCCTCGCGCGCGGCCTCGACAGCGTGAGCCCGCTGAGTACGCTGCGACGCGGCTACAGCATCACGTTCGATGAACAGGGGCAGGTGCTGCGCAGTACCGAAGCCTTGCAGATTGGTGACTCCATCACAACGCGCCTGAACGAAGGCTCCGTGCGCAGTACCGTGACGGAACTTGCTCCGGGTGCGACAGTCTCAAAGGCATGAAAAAGGAGAGATCGGAATGCAGTTCCACAGAATTCTTGCAGTGACACTGGTGAGCTCTCTCATGGGCCCGCTCTTCAGTTCATTCGCCTGGGCCGTGCCCGTGAGCAGCCTCCCCACCTCCTCCATGGTTCCCGGCGGCGTCGCCGTCGTGGCCACCGGCACCGATGCCATTGCGGCCGAATATGACGACGACCGTGTGATGCTTGCCGAGTATGAAGGTGAACAATACGCCATCGTCGGCATCCCCCTGAGTGCCAGACCGGGCAGCCATCAACTGACCCTGACCTCCTCCGGGGGAGCCACCGAAACCCTCAGCTTCACCGTCACGGACAAGCAGTATGTGGAGCAGCGCCTGACCATCACCAATGAGAGACAGGTCAACCCCAACAACGATGACATGGTGCGAATCAACCGTGAGAGCGCCGAGATGAACGCGGCCTTCTCCAGCTGGGACGAGTCACTGGAGCCGGTCATGCAGATGCGTGTCCCCACGGAGGGGCCACGCAGCAGCTCGTTCGGCCTGCGCCGCTTCTTCAACGATCAGCCACGCGCCCCCCACTCGGGCATGGACATCGCGGCGCCCGAAGGGACGCCGATCTACGCCCCTGCCCCCGGCATCATCCGGGCCACCGGCAACTACTTCTTCAACGGCAACACCATCATCATCGACCACGGCCACGGCCTGATAACGCTCTACTGTCACATGAACACCATCGACGTCGAGGTGGGAGCCCGTGTGGAGACCGGTGAGCAGATCGGCAAGGTCGGACAGACCGGACGCGTCACCGGCCCGCACCTGCACTGGAGCATCAACCTCAACAATGTGCGCGTGGACCCGGCGCTGTTCATTACCGAAGACACTTTGACCGAAGAGACTGTGGCCGAAGACACAGCGGCCGAACAGCCCACCAGCGACAACTGATCAAATATTACCCCGTTCTTGCCCGTCATTTTCCTACTCTTTATTCCCCTGACTGCGTAAATTCCCATAGTGCGATGTTAATGCGACGGCGGACACAGCCTGCCATCGCCCGCCAGCGTCGCGCGGACGTACAAAACAAGATTCCTGTGATTGCGCTCGCAGATCGCCAGCAAAGCTCTGGGCATGCAGATTCATTGGCGTATCAATACGGTCATACAACAAGAAAGAACAAGCAAAAAGGACAACCCAATGCCCGGACTGGAGCTCTTCTTCAAATTGCTGGTGGCCCACGCCACGGCCGACTTCGTGCTGCAATCCGAGGCAATGGGGCGAGGCAAGAACCGCCACAGTGACATCCACCACGGCAAGACCTTCAACTTTCCCAAGTGGTATTACTGGCTGACAGCGCACGCCCTGGTGCACGGCGGTCTCGTCTATCTGCTGACCAACAGCCTGCTCCTCGGGGTCATCGAGACGGTATCGCACTGGTGCATCGACTTCGCCAAATGCGAAGGATTGATCGGTTTCCACCAGGATCAGGCGCTGCACGTCGGCTTCAAGATCGGCTATGTCTTCGCTGTATGATCCGTTTCCCTGCCCGGTGAATTCTTTTATAGTAGGCCCCCTGTCACGGCTCGACGCAGCAACTCGTCGGGTCATCAAGATTTCCACAAGCCCCGTTCCAACAGGTATCTGCCCCATGAACAAGCGAGAAGAACAGAAGAAAATCCGCGAACAGAAGCAACGCGAGGCAGAGCAGCGCTCGGCGCGTCAGAAGCTCGTGGCAAAGGTTGCCATGTTCGTGCTGACCCCACTGGTCATCATCGTCGTGCTGTACGCGATGATGGGTCAGGGTGAGGTGTATTCCCCGATCGAGATTGCAGAAGTCGATCACGTTCGCGGCAACCCGGAGGGGGTCAAGCTGGTGGTCTACGCAGACTTTCAATGTCCCGCCTGCGCCACCGAATACATGTTGGTGGCCCAGGCCTGGAATTCCATTTCCGACCGAACCCAGATGGTCTACCGTCACTACCCGTTGACTGCCACTCACCCCCATGCGTGGACTGCCGCGACCTATGCGGAGGCCGCTGGCAGACAGGGCAAGTTCTGGGAAATGTATGACCTGCTCTTCATCAACCAGGCCTACTGGTCAACATTGGGAGATACGGCTGTTCGAGCGGAGTTCGAGGGCTACATCGAGCAACTCGACCTTGATGTCGAGCAGGCGCGCGTGGACATCCGCGCAGAGGACCTGATCCAGAAGATTCGCAACGATCAGCGCAGCGGCACGCGCTCCGGTGTGCGCGGAACGCCGACCCTGTTCGTCGACGGCCGTCTGGTGCCGACCCCACGTACTTCCGCCGAAGTCGTTGCCTTGATCAACGAAGCGGCCGCGTCCTGATTCCTTAATTGTGGGAGCGGGCCTGCCCGCGAAGGGTTTGTCTCTGGTACATTCGCAGGAGGCATTCGCTGGTGTCATTCTCCGGGCTCATTCGCGGGCAGGCCCGCTCCCACAGGTCAGCCTTGCGAAATTGCGCAACACAGTCGTCGCGGCGGGTGTTTCCGACACGGCGGCGAGCAGTGCCTCGACATCGAATCCCTCGGCCCGCAAGGTTTCCTGACGCTCCAGCACATACGTGCGCATCACGTGCGGCGTGAACTCCGGATGAAACTGCACTCCCCACGCGCGCTCACCCAGGCGAAAGCTCTGGTGCGGATCGTGGTCGCTGCCTGCCAGCAGGCGCGCTGCCGGTGGCAGAGTCAGCACGGATTGCGAGTGCGTCGCGTGGGCAAGAAATTGCCGGGGCAAACTGGCAAACAGCGAGTCATCCCCCGCCTCTGCATGCAGACTCACGGCAACCGTGCCGACCTCCCGACCCTGCGGATGGTAGTCGACACGCCCACCACTGGCATGCGCGAGCAGCTGATGTCCGTAACAGATTCCGAGAATCGGCAACTCCCGGTGCATGGACTCATGCAGATAGTCGGCGGCCGTGCGGTTCCACGGCGCACCATCGGTGATCATCGCGGGAGAACCGGTCACGACAATCCCTGCGATGCTCGCCAAGGGTGGCAGCGGCTCACTCATGTCCACGGCGACGGTCAACGTCTCGCGACGCGCGATGCCCAGCGCAGCAATGATCCAGTCCTCGAAATCTTCTCCCTGACGGCGCAAGGATTCGAGGGTCTGTCCTGTCTTCATGATCAGCAGCGGTTTCATCAAGTAATTCCCGATATCGGTGGCTTACGCAGTTGACGTATTATCCGGGCTGCGGCTGTGCCGTGAAAGGGGGCAGTCATCATCATTTGGCAAGACGAAACAGGAGCAAGGACATGAATGCGATCAACAAGATAGTCGACGGATTGGCAGCCCTCGTGAGCCCATTGGCATGGCCACTGCTGCGCATCCTCAGCAGCGCCATGTTCATGACGCACGGTTATGCAAAACTCTTCGGCGCCAACCCACAGCCCTTCCTGGGTGGCATGGGGTTCTTCGGAATCGATCTGGGAATCAACATGCTGTGGGTGGCAGCGGTGATCGAGCTCTTCGGTGGGGCGCTGCTGGTGCTGGGT
Organism: Gammaproteobacteria bacterium RIFCSPLOWO2_02_FULL_57_10; assembly: GCA_001802565.1. Classification (GTDB taxonomy): domain Bacteria; phylum Pseudomonadota; class Gammaproteobacteria; order Pseudomonadales; family Pseudohongiellaceae; genus UBA5078. The sequence goes on from MGYS01000044.1 coordinate 28,791, forward strand.
CTTTTCACCCGACTGGTGGCGTTGCTGGCGGCGATCCTGATGGTGATGGCGTATCTGACCGCTCATGCCGCCTGGTTCCCGACACTCAACAACGGCGAACTCGCCGCGATGTACTTCATCGTCTATCTCGCGATCTTCGCGCAGGGCCCTGGTCCTGTCAGTCTGGATGCGCGACTGTTCGGCAGACGCTGAGACCTTGACCTGTGGGAGCGGGCCCTGCCCGCGATGGTTCCTCGCAAATCAATCGCG
>MGYS01000044.1:29068-29578 GCA_001802565.1 Gammaproteobacteria bacterium RIFCSPLOWO2_02_FULL_57_10
CGCAAACAGCAGCGTCATCAGCGGGCTGATCAGACAGAACAATGCCCACGGGGCATAGCTGAGTGTGGCCACGCCGAGCACTCCCGCGTGAAAGGCCCCACAGGTATTCCATGGCACCAGCACCGAGGTGACGGTGCCGCAGTCCTCCAGAGTTCGACTCAGATTCTGCATGGCCAGTCCTCGCTCCTTGTAGGCGCGGATGAACATGCGTCCTGGCACCACGACCGCCAGGTATTGATCGGAGGCTGACACGTTGGTCAGCATGCAGGTACCGGCTGTCGCCGTGACCAGCCCTCCCGCACTGCGCACGCGACTGACCAGTACTCTGGTGATCTTGTTCAGAAAACCCGACGCTTCCATCGCCCCACCAAACACCATCGCGGAAATGATCAGCCAGATGGTATTGAGCATTCCGGCCATGCCACCAGATTGCAGCAACTCGTCCAGCACCGCGTTGTCAGTCTGCAGTCCGATGTCACCGTAGACAGCCTGCATGACAACCTGATACGG
>MGYS01000044.1:29592-35103 GCA_001802565.1 Gammaproteobacteria bacterium RIFCSPLOWO2_02_FULL_57_10
CAATTCCAGCAGCAGTGGATATTGCAGCAGTACGGCTGACGCCCCACCCAGCATGGTCCCGACAAACAGGGCTGGCAGCGCCGCAACGCGCTTGACGATCAACCAAATGACAACACCTGGCACCACGAGCAGCAGCGGACTGAGATTGAAGCGACTGTCGAGCACGGCCTGCGTCTCTGCGGTGGTGCTGACCTGTGCTGACGGCGACCCAAGTACAAAGCCGATGACGAGATAAAGCACCAGTGTGACCAGAATCGAGGGGACGCTGGTCAGACTCAGGTAGCGGATATGGGTGAAGAGGTCCACGCCTGTCACGCCGGAGGCCAGATTGGTGGTATCGGAGAGCGGCGACATCTTGTCCCCGAAGTAGGCCCCTGAAATGATCGCACCGGCCACCAGACCGGGATTGAAACCCAGTGTGTAGCCGATGCTCATCAGGGCCACACCCAGTGTCGCCGATGTGGACCAGGAACTGCCGATGACCACCGACGCGATGGCGGTCAGCAGACAGCAACTGAAGATGAAGATCGCCGGATTGAAGATCTGCAGACCGTAATAAATCATGGTGGGAACCACACCACCGATCAGCCAGGTGCCAATCAGCGCACCTACCATGAGGAGAATGAGAATCGCAGGCGTGGCCGCCCGGATGTTTTCGAGCATCTTCTCCTGGATGTCGGCCCAGCGCACCCCCATCAACATGCTGATGGCCGATGCCAGCGCTGCGGCGAGAATGAGTGCTGTCTGATTGGCGCCAGACAGGGAGTCATCACCGTAGATCGCCACGTTTAATGCCAGCAGCGCAAACAGTGCCAGTAGCGGGGTCAGGGCAATCCACAGGGGACGATCGGCGTATTCGGAATGGACAGAGCCTTCATCTGCACCGCCCGTCGGGCCCTGTGTCACATTCTGCTGCATGCGTTACTACTCCGGCGTTCGCTTTTCTGGATGGGTAATTGTGAAGGAGCCCGATACTAACCCGAGGGGTCAGGCAATAAAAAGCCCCGAGGCGCCAGATGAGCCTGAAAAAGCTGTTCCAGATTGCGCGCGGAAGAAGCTATCATCCGGCCATCCCGCTCACACTCCACGATCAAGGAGTCAGACCCATGCCCCTCGCGTTCACCACCCGCCTCTGCACCGTTGCAGTTGTCTCTGTTCTTGCCACCACCATGTCGTCCGGCAGCGTCTTCGCCGACGCGATTCGCCAGACCAAGGGCAATTTCGAGGACAAGTTCCGCCAGCTCGATGAGACGCTCCCCACACCCAACAGCTGGCGTAACGCGGCGGGTCAGCCTGGGCACGAGTACTGGCAGCAGGAAGTAGATTACGAGATCAGCGTGGTGCTGGATGAAGTCAATCGGCGCGCAACGGCTTCGCAGAGCGTCGAGTATCAGAACAACTCTCCCGACACACTGACCTACCTGTGGCTACAGCTCGACCAGAACATCTTCCGCACCGACTCGATGGCGGAGATGAGCGACGACTTCGGCGGTGCAGGACGTCGCGGCCCCGAGGTACAGGCAGGCAGCGCCAGCACGCCCGCGAGACTCAGCCTCGCCGAACTGCGCCGTCAGCAGTTCATGGCTGACGTGCCGCTGGGTTACGAGATCAGCAACGTGCGCGACGGCAGTGGCAACGCGCTCGACTTCACCATCGTCGGCACACTCATGCGCATCGATCTCCCCGCACCACTGCGCAGCGGCCAGAGCACCGCCTTCAGTCTCGACTTCGCCTTCAACATCGTCGAAGAGGATGCCGTCTCCGCCCGCAGTGGTTACGAACACTTCCCCGATGACGAGCGTGAGGGCGGCAATGACATCTTCCTGATGGCGCAGTGGTTTCCCCGTCTCGCCGCGTACACGGATTATGAAGGCTGGACCAACAAGGAATTTCTCGGTCGTGGCGAGTTCACACTGGAGTTCGGCGACTACGAAGTGGAGATGACGGTTCCGGCCGATCACATCGTCTCCTCCACTGGCGTGCTGCAGAACCCGGCACAGGTACTGACACAGGAACAGCGCGACAGACTGAGCGAGGCCGAGAATGCAGAACGGCCGGTCTTCATTGTCACCGCAGAAGAGGCACTGGAGAACGAGCGCGAAGGCACCACGGAAACGAAGACCTGGCGCTTTGCTGCGGAGAACGTGCGCGATTTCGCGTGGGCGTCGTCGCGAAAATTCATCTGGGACGCCAAGGGCTTCCAGCAGGGTGGCGACGTGCAGCCCTTCGTGATGGCCATGTCCTTCTATCCGAAGGAAGGAGAACCGCTGTGGTCCACCTACTCCACCGAGGCGGTGATTCACACGATGGAAGTGTACTCGCGCTTCTCCTTCGACTACCCGTACCCGGTTTCGCAATCGGTCAATGGTCCGGTCGGCGGCATGGAATACCCGATGATCACGTTCAACGGGCCACGTACCACATTGCAGGATGACGGCAGTCGCACCTACTCGCTGTCGGAGAAGATATTCCTGCTCGGCGTCGTGATTCACGAAGTCGGCCACAACTACTTCCCGATGATCGTCAACTCGGATGAACGCCAGTGGACATGGATGGACGAAGGCATCAACAGTTATCTGGAAGGCGTTGCCACCCGCGAGTGGGACCCGGAAGTGGACTGGGGCGTGGAGCCCGCCGACATCACCGACTACATGCGCTCGCAGGATCAGGTGCCGATCATGACGCACTCCGACAGCATCGCGCGACTCGGCCCCAACGCCTATGCAAAACCTGCCGTGGCACTGAATATTCTGCGCGAGACCATCATGGGTCGCGAGCTGTTCGACTTCGCGTTCAAGCAGTATGCGAATCTGTGGATGTTCAAGCGCCCCACTCCGTCGGATTTCTTCCGCACCATGGAAGAAGCGTCAGGCGTCGATCTCGACTGGTTCTGGCGTGGCTGGTTCTACTCGACAGATCACGTGGACATTGCACTGGATCGCGTTTACCAGATGCGCCTGGACACCGAGAATCCCGACATCGATTACCAGCGCCTGCGCGAAGAAGAGGCGAGCAAGCCTGGCTCGTTGTTCTCGCAGCGCAACGGGGAGGAAGGTCTAATCACCTGGGTGGAACGCAATCCTGACGTGCGCGATTTCTACGATGACAACGATCCCTTCACCGTCACCAATCGCGATCGCAACCGCTACAACGAATTCCTCGAAGGACTCGAAGACTGGGAGCGTGCCGCACTCGATCGCGCCATTGCCGAAGATCGCAACTACTACGTACTGCAATTCTCGAATGTCGGTGGGCTCGTCATGCCGGTCATCTTCGGCATCACCTATGCCGATGGCAGTCGCGAGGATATGTACGTCCCCGCCGAGATCTGGCGACGCAACCCGGAGATGGCGCGCAAGCTCATCGTGACCGACAAGGAAATCACCGACATCGTGCTCGACCCGTACTGGGAAACCGCCGACGTGGACATCGAGAACAACTACTATCCACGACGCATCATTCCTTCGCGCGTGGAAGCCTTCAAGGCTGAACAGCCCGGTGGCCTGACTGGCCGCGACCTGATGCAGGAGATCAAGACGGAGCTGCGCACGGAAGATGATGAAGACGACGGTGAAGACGGAGACTCCGATCAGTGAAGCGAGAGCGGCATAATGCAGCGCAGATGTTGATTCGGATCGGCGTGATGGCATGCGTGCTGCTCTGGCCCGCCGTGCAGAGTCTGCACGCTCATCAGCAAAAGGCTGCGATCACGCGCGTGCTGTTCAACAGCAACAGCGGCAATCTGGAAGTGATGCATCGCTTCTACGTGCACGACGCAGAACACGCCGTGCGGCAACTGGTCGATCCGAATGCCGACCTCATTGCCTCCGCTGCTGCACGCGAACAGTTCGCGCAATACGTGACCGAACGTTTCTCTCTGCTCAGCACGGACGGCAGTTCGCTGTCGCTGAGATACGTGGGTCAGGAAGTGGATGGCATCTTCCTGTGGGTGTATCAGGAGATGCCGATCCCTGCAGCGATGACTGGACTCTCGGTAGTAAACAATGTGCTGCGGGAGATCTGGCCGGAACAGAACAATCTGGTGAACATCGAGCGTGAGGATGATCTGCAGACGCTGAACTTCACCGGCAATACCGAGTGGCTCAGCGTGACGTTTGATTAGTTCGCCGCAGGCGAGAAACTGTTTTCTATTTCCACCAGCGTCGCCTGCTGCCAGACGGCGATGCGTTCATCGTAGGCCTCGAGCAGTTCCTGCTCCAGGCCACCGCGTAAATCTGTGAGACCTGCTTCAAGGCCCGCCAGCAATTCCTCGCGATTCAGCGCGTCATCCACGCGCAGCAGCAACCAATCGGTCGCCAGCCACGTGGCCGCACCCGCCACTGCGGCACAGGCCAGCGCGATTGGCCCGCCCGGCAGACACACGGCCGCGCCCGCTGCTGCACTTCCGGCTCGCGATGCGCCTCTTGCGGCAACCGACGCTGTACCTCTCGTGACACTGCCAGCGACACCGCCCACAGCGGCAGCACGCGCCGCATTGACCGCATTGCGCGCCGCCACCGCACGCCAGAGTGCGGGCCCTGCCACACCGATCGCGCCAATCGTGCTCAGCGTGGTGCGGGTTTCGAACACGGCCTGTTGATCCAGTGTCTGCAACCGCAGGGCAAGCGAATCCAGCACCAGCAGGTCGGGCCCCGACAGGGTGTCAGTCATTCCGGGTATCGGGGGCGGGACCTTCTGCGTGGCGAGCCGTTGCTGCAGCTCCAGCAACCATCCTTCGCGACTGCTCGCCTGCAATGCTTCCAGCATTCCGGCCGCATTGCTGTCGAGTTGACTCAAGGTAGCCGTCCACACCTCGTCGGGAAACAGGATCTCCGCTGCCCGGCGCGCCACGAAATCACCGTCTGCCAGATCCATGCTGCTAAGCACCGCCATCGACAGGCGACTGTATTCACCTCCGAGCGAGTAGTACCAGTCCGCGAACAGCGGCAAGCGTGCCGAAACCTCGCGGAAGGTGCTGTCGAGCTGGGCGTCGATCTGTGTCTCGACGATACGTCTTGCCTCCAGCGCATCACCACTGAAATGAGCGATGGAGAATTCTTCGAGCCAGGCCAGTTGTCGGGAATCGAGGCGGTAATGCTCTCCGCCCAGACTGACATCGACCGTGTCCCGCTCTGTCCAGGGCCGCTGAGTCTGCGTAGTCATCTGCCAGAACAGCAGCGCCACAGTCACCAGCAACACGGCAACCAGCAGCGTACGCCTCCCCCATTGAACAGGGAGCGCTTCCAGCGGCTCGATCAGCTGCGCATTTTCTGCTGTCATCTTTCCTCACACATAACCACTACCCGACACAACAACAGATAAGACCAGACGAAGAGGGCTTCCTGTGCAAGCAGCAGCACCCAGCCCAGCGCCTGCCACAACGATGTGCCCGGTGCGGGCAACAACTGCTGCCCCAGCCAGAGGCGCAGGCCATCGCCCGCCGCCGCTGCCTGCAGGGCCACCAGTGCGATCTCGCTGCGTGCCTGCTGCAAGCCCACCATGTGCCAGACG
>MGYS01000044.1:35147-38351 GCA_001802565.1 Gammaproteobacteria bacterium RIFCSPLOWO2_02_FULL_57_10
CACCGCGAGCAGCAGTGCCCCCAGTACCGCAGACGCGGCACGCCACGCCAACTCGCCGAGATAAAGATCGCTGGCCTGCCCTCGCAGACCACGTTGGAGAATGGCGCTCAACACCGGCAGCAACAGAGCCAGGCTCAACAGTGACAACCAGATCAGAGGGTCCGCACTGCGCATGACGGCAACAAGGAGCAGCACTGCCAATCCGGCACCGAGCACACTCTGCACCAGCCCCATCAGGAGACCGCCACGCAGCCGTGCCGAGAGCGATCCCTGCGGCCGCAGATACACGGCCAGCCATCCCTGTCGACGCAGGCGTGCGCGCAGGAACAAGGCCCTGGCGAGCAGCAGCCAGAGCAGCACCCACGCAGCGACGAGCGCCGCTGTCGGCAACACACGCGAGTACAGATGCAGCAGCCACAAGCATGCAGCGAGGGCGACAAGCATCAGTATCTGTCTGCATAACGCGAGAAAATCCACTTCGGGCTCCGGAACAATTTCCTGTCGGCAAGCAGTATTGAGGCTATAATCGCGCGGCACAAGCGTCGCAGCCAGCGAATGTGATTCACCAGTCAGGAACCTCTCCCCTTGTCATCCACCAATCTCCACAATTCCGTCATGACCCTACGCATCCGCGAGCTGGCCAAGACCCGCAAGCCGTTCATGGCGCGAGGCAGCAAGGTCAAACGCTGTCAGGATTGTCTGCTGCCGGTCACTGGCTGCATCTGCGCTGCGCGGCCACAACCTCTGGAAGGGAGTGCGTTCTGCTTTCTGCTGTATTACGGCGAGGCATTCAAACCCACCAATACCGGCCGTCTGATCGCCGATGTGGTGCGCGACAACCACGCCTTTGTGTGGGACCGCACCCGTCCTGATCCAGCACTGCTCAGCCTGCTGACCGACTCGCGCTATGCACCGATTCTGGTATTCCCCAGGCAGTACGCGGAAGAAGCACGCTGCATCGATTCCCCGAATGATCTGCCAGAGATACAGGCAGGAAGGACGCCTCTCTACGTCATGCTCGATGGCACCTGGCGCGAAGCGAAAAAGATGTTCCGCAGTGAGTATCTGCGTGCGCTGCCCGTGCTGGGTATCGATCCCGAGGTCGCGTCAAACTATCAATTGCGCGAAGCCGCGCACAAGCATCAACTGTGTACCGCAGAAGTGGCTGCCATGATTCTGGCACTCGGAGGCGATCATGCCGCCGCGCAGGCATTGACGGATTATTTCGCCGTGTTTCGCAGGAATTACATCGCAGGCAAACCTCACATGGTATTTCGCGAGGATGAGCCATCTCTCACGGAATCGTCATGAGAAGCCTCAAGGCTCGACGCTGACGCGATTGCGACCCTCGTGCTTGGCCCTGTAGAGCGCCTTGTCCGCGCGATGCATGAACGAGTCGAGCGTATCACCGTTGTGACAGATGCTGACTCCGGCACTGGCATTGAAACTGAAAGGACCGTGCGGGCCGATCACTTCGATGCGGGAGACTTCTGACAGCAGACGTTCCAGAATACTCCTGGCGCCTTCGAGTGTGGTGTCAGGCATCAGCAGCACAAATTCCTCACCGCCGAAGCGCGCAAAAATGTCGGTTGCCCGGGCCTCTCTGCGACAAAGATCGCTGAACTGGCGCAGTGCCTCATCACCGGCCTGATGACCCTGATTGTCGTTGACGTGCTTGAAGTAATCCAGATCGAGCAATGCCATGCACAACGATGATTGTCGACGCATGGCTCCATGCATCTCGCGATCGAAATGCTCATTGAAGGAGCGGCGATTGAGAGCTCCAGTGAGAGGGTCGATTGTCGCGAGACGCTTGAGCTCCTCTTCCAGGGCTCGACTTGACGCGAGAATCCTCTGCATGGTCATGAGAGTCACACCGATGAAACCCATCACCAGTGCGGGGATCGCAAAATTGTACGGCAGGAGATAGCTGAAGGACTCATTCGGCGGTGTATATGGTTGCCCGGTCAGCCAGGCATCGGCGGAGAACCACGCACGCAGCAGTGTCACGACCGAATAGAGAAACAGGCATACGCCCACCAGCAACCGCGCCGGACGGGTTGCGGCATCACTGCGTTGCTGCAACAGCACCCAGACCGCCTGGGCTGGCAGCAGACCCGCGATGAGAGAGTAGATCATCATCAGGAAGTCGGAATTGCCGGCATTGATCCAGTAGTGGAGATTGAAGCCGACGATGGCGGCCACGCTGACTGGAATAATCCAGTAGGGCATGGGTCTGTCCATGAAGCGGAATACGCCGAGCAGGAAGACCGCCTCACCCGCCAGTTGCAGTGCATTACCCAGGACATTGAGCACCGGACTGCGGGTCACCATGAAACCGATGAACATCAGCACGCCAGTAATGAGCATCCACATTCCCGCCATCCAGTATCCCGGACCGGGAATGGGTCTGGACATGAACCACAGTGCCGTGGACGCGATGGCCACCGCAATCAGCAGATTCAATCCCAGCAGCATCGGTGAAAAGTAGAGAACTTCCATTACCTGTTGTCATCGATGAAGCCGACAACTTCCTCCAGCATTTGCTCATAATGCGGATTGAAGGAGCCACGACGCACCCATTTGCCGTTGTAGCGTCCTTCACTGATCAGGTTGCGTTCGCCATAGACGGTCTGCGTATCATCGTTCATGCATGTATTGAAGTCGGCGGAATCAGCCCCGTAGTGCAGACAGATGCTGTAGCGACCATCCAGCCCGTAATGAGCGTCTTCTGGCGGTGTGGTGATGCTGGTATGCGAGAGGCTGTATACGCGATGCTCGGGAGACTCGGCAGCCACCACCTCGATGCCCGGGCACAGCGCGGACGGATCACTGCTGGTGGCCTGCGCCCGATACCAGAGCATGCGTCGGCGATCCTGCGGGGCCTTGGTGCAGAAGAACGTGCGCGCCGCTTCCATGTTGACGGTGGTGTCGTCTCCAGTACCTGCCATGAATACCGGCACAGTCAGAGGGGTGAAATTCGCTCGAGTCAGCGGCTTTGTCAGCTGATAGAACTCAGCCCCCGCATTCAAGGAGAAGCTCTCATATTTCGCGGCATCGCGCTCTGCCTCCGGCGTACCAAGCCAATCAGCAAACCAGCGCATGTACTGCGTGAGGAACGCAAGTCTACTGGTGGATGCGAGCGCGGGTGCAAACATGATGAGACCACTGATCAGATCATCATCCCGGTGAGCATCCACATGA
>MGYS01000044.1:38370-42739 GCA_001802565.1 Gammaproteobacteria bacterium RIFCSPLOWO2_02_FULL_57_10
GAATCCCCCACCAGGAAAAGAGATTCCACCTGACCCCTGAAGCTCTCCACGCCAAAGCGGGTGACCGCCAGCCACTCTTCGTGTTGCATCGCCAGGGAATCGCCCGGCACAGTGCCGTGACCGGGCAGGAGCAGGCCGCGTACAAGAGCGCACGGGTAACGTTCGGTGAGCGAGCGGGCAACGCTGCGCAGCAGATAAGGGGAATCCGTCAGACCATGAATGAGCAGAAAGCCCAGACGATCCTCTGCGCCGCTGGCGGCACAGGCTGCCTGGTTCGGCAGAATTTCGTAGGGGGAGCGCATCTGCACGACCTGATCCACAATGAGACCGGGGCCGAAGGGTTCTGCGGGGGTCGATCGCGAGCAGGGCTCGCTCCCACAGTCTGAGCTGCCACCTTGTGGGAGCGGGCCCTGCCCGCGATCAGCTTGAGCAGAATCGGCAAAATAGAGCTGCTCCAACACCGCCCGAATGCGCGCTTCATTGTTGCTGACGTACGTGGAGAATGTATCTCCTGGGGATGGAATCCAGGCTTGTTGGCCGGAGGGTTCATGCAAACGAGAGGAATCGGCCGCACTGACCAGTGCAGGGACAAGACAAAGGAACAACGCAATTCCTGACCAAGGCCGGACCCGCCTGTTCTCACGCATGCTCAACCCACCTTCGAGTCTCTGATTCGTTGCCTATAGTGCCTCGACCTGGCGCTTTTGCAAACAACGTCCTGGGACGAAAGCGGGAGCATTCTGATCCTGTCGCAGGAGCTCAGGGCTTCTGAGAGGATTTCGGTGTCTTGCGATTTTTCTTGATGCGACGCTTCTGCGCCACCTGCTGTTGAGTCAGATCCTGCTCGTGACGGATGAACGGATTGTCGTCACTGCGATACTGAATCCGCACCGGAGTTCCTTCCAGCTTCAATACCTGACGGAACGTCTTCTCCAGATAACGACTGTAGTGATCCGGAATCTTGTCAGTCTGCTTGCCGTGAATCACGATGATGGGCGGGTTATGCCCTCCGGCATGGGCATAGCGCAGCTTGATGCGACGACCATCCACCATGGGTGGCGCGTGCTCATTGACGGCGGCTTCCAGGACCTGTGTCAGCACACTGGTGGTCAGCGTTTTCTGCGCCGCATCGAACGCGCCGTGGATGGATTCGTAGAGATCTCCCACGCCAGTGCCGTGCAGCGCAGAGATGAAATGGATCTTCGCAAAATCGACGAAGGCGAAGCGGCGCCGGATGTCGGACTTGATCTTGTCCTTCTGCTCCATGTCCATGCCGTCCCACTTGTTCAAGGCAATCACCAGTGCGCGACCGGCGTCCAGCACATAACCGAGCAGATGCAGATCCTGCTCGACGATACCCACACGGGCATCGATGATGAGGATCACGACATTCGCATCCTCGATAGCCTGCAGTGACTTCACCACGGAGAACTTTTCTACCGTCTCGGTGGTCTTGCCACGGCGGCGGATACCGGCAGTATCGATGAGCGTGTAGTGCTGGCCATGGCGCTCGAAGGGAATGTAGACACTGTCACGGGTAGTCCCCGGCAGGTCGTAAACGACGACCCTGTCCTCACCCAGCATGCGGTTGACCAGCGTTGACTTGCCGACGTTGGGGCGGCCGGAGATGGCAATCTTGATACCCTTGAGCGGGGCCGGTTCGAGCTCCTCGTCCTTGGGGAAAGTGGCCAGCACATCGTCGATCAGCTTGCGCACGCCACGTCCCTGGCTGGCGGTCACGGGATAAACGCGGGAAATGCCCAGACCGTAGAAGTCACCCATGGCGACATTCTCATCCACGCCATCGACCTTGTTCACCACCAGGCACATGTTCTTGTCTTTCTTGCGCAGGTAATTGACGATCTGCGTGTCGCCCGGCGTCAATCCGGCACGACCGTCCACCAGCAGCAACACGCAATCAGCCTCGTCGATGGCCAGCAAGGACTGGGAGGCCATCTCGAAATCGATGCCCTCCTCCTCTCCGGAAAGTCCGCCGGTATCGATGACGATGAAGGGACGATCGGTGATCCTGCCCTCGCCGTACTGGCGATCACGGGTCAACCCGGGCAGATCGGCAACGAGAGCGTCGCGGCTGCGGGTGAGGCGATTGAAAAGTGTTGATTTGCCGACGTTGGGACGACCAACAAGGGCTAGGACAGGCCGCATATATTTTCCACCGCCTCAGCGAATCGAGTAGGCGCTGAGTTGGCCACTGTTGCCGAAGACATAAATCGTGTCGTTGTCAGTCACCAGATTGGCTCTGACGCCATCCCCGTCCACCCGGACGCGGCTGACAAAATGACCATCGACCTGTGACAGCAGATGGAGATAACCTTCGAAATCCGCCACGGCCACATAGTTGGTCAGCGTACGCGGTGCCGTCAGGGAGCGCAGACGCAGATCATCGTTCTCCCAGACAACCTGATCGGAATTGCTGCGCAGGGCAATCAAATGGCTCTCGTCATTGACGTAATAGATGTTGCCGAACCCTTGGGCAAGGCCATGGTAACTGGATGCCTCCATCCCCCAGACGATGCGGCCGGTCTGCACATCGAAGCCCATCAGATTGCCCTGATAGCTGGAGGCGAACACGGTGCTGCCCGACAGCATCAGATCACCGTCCACATCAATGACGCGCTCGATGTCGTAGCGACCCTGAGGAATGGCGACGCGCTCTTCCCACATCAGAAAACCGTTCTGGGCGTTCACGGCGGCGATCATGCCGTTGGAGAATCCCGCGATGACGGTGTTGCCCGTCAGAATGGGTTTGCTGCTGCCGCGCAGTGTGAGCGCGGGAATCGTGGTCTCGTAGATCCAGCGCTGTTCGCCAGTGACCGCCTCCAGACCGACGAGCTTGCCATCGACTGTCTGCAGCACCACGATGTCGCCATTGGTCTGCGGCGCGGAGAGCACTTCGCTGGAAACAGCCGCGCTCCACAATTCGTTGCCGGAAATCTGGTCCAGAGCGAATACTTCCGCCTCGCGGGTGCCGAACAGCACCATGCCCGCTGCAGCGCCAACGGCGCCGGAAATGGCCTTGTCTGTCCGGTTGCGCCATACCACGTCACCATCGGCGCGATTGATGGCCACGACCGTGCCGTCGGCACTGGCGGCGTAAATGAATTCGCGATCAATGGCAGGGGTCAGCTGGTTGTAGAAGCGACCCTGACCGTCGCCGACGTTCACGCTCCAGCGTCGGTTGAGGCGTAACTCCTGCTCGAAATCCTGCAGCTCTGCGGGCTGCTCCACATCGTCATCACCAAACAGGTTGGCGATGGGATCAAGCATGCTGCAGGCACTTTGCGTCAGCAGGATGAACGCGGCCAGCGCAGCATTGGCGAGCAGTCGTCTGCCTGTCCTGGCGGAGCGGCCGACCTGTCCGGAATGCGGGTGTGCTGCTGTCATCATGCTTCTATTCCTCAACTGCCTGTATTCCTCAACTGCCTGCTTGCTGATTGCAATTTGCTCAGTTGCCTGGGGCCAGATCGTCCAGCTTCATCTGCAGGGTCGTGCTGGTTGAACCTGCCTCCTGGGCAGCCTGATAGGAGGCCTGTGCTTCACTGGCCTGACCAAGACTGACCAGGGCATCGCCACGAATCTCGGCAAGCTCTGCCTCATAGGCTCCCGGTACTACTGTGGCCAGCAGATCCAGCGCACGCTGGGCTTCGCCCTTGGCGAGAATCACGCGAGCCAGACGCAATTGCGCCGTGGTAACGAGAGACTCGTCAGTGGAACCGAACAATCCGCTCTTGCGGTTATCCAGCAACCACTGCAACTCGGCCTCAGCCGCATCAAGATTGTTGTCTTCCACCGCCAGACGCGCGCCGAAGAGCGCTGCGTAGAGGGAATAGACCGAGCTCGAATAGTCGGTCTTCAGCTGCTGGATCAGCCGGGCTGCCGTTGTCTTTGCCTCGTCGGTGAGCGTCTGTCCCGGAGCCACCACAACGGTGGTGCCGAGTTGCTCATACAGATCAGAGGCGGCGGCGGCATTGTTCAGCTGCATGCGCTGCCACTGGGTCCAACCCAGATAGCCCACTGCGAAGATCACCACGCCGACAAGAAGCGATTTGCCGCTCTCGTTCCACCACCTTTTGAGGGAGTCCAGGGTTTCTTCTTCTTCGGTACTGAATGCCACAACTTGCTCCTGTCTCTGTAATTGCTGCTGTTCTGTTTAACGACGGACTGCTTCCGGCCCGCCGGGGTAGGGCATCCTGAATGAGCTGCCTTACGCTGTCAAGCGCCGGGAATCAGGCTGCCCAGCCTGTCCGTCAGTTCCTCGCGGGTGATGTTGATCGCCCCGGATTCCTCATCGAGACGCCTGAACCTGAACCCCGTGTCCTCTGCTTCGAGAATCACTGCTGCCCGCGCT
>MGYS01000045.1:0-13185 GCA_001802565.1 Gammaproteobacteria bacterium RIFCSPLOWO2_02_FULL_57_10
CAGCAATGGCTGCCAGACCCACTATGGCCTGGTCGCGCAATATCAGCTCTATCACAGCCAGAGCAGCCTCAACTCCGTCGAGAGCAAGGCCAGTGCAGGCATGCAGTGTCCGTTTGCGCTGGGGGAACGGCCTACTTTGATAGGCGCGGAATTCGGCCTGTTGCACAATCTGGCCGTGAACGAGGGCCGCCCCGGAGGCGACCGCACCGGCTGGCAGCTCAGGCTCGACTGGGAGCTTCCTCTATTGAGCGGAATGCTCAATACCGAGCTCAACCACACCCAACTGGACGATCAGACCGGCTACAGCCCCTTGCTGGACAATGGCGCAGAGCGCTGGCTCAGCCGCAGTTACTTCCTCATGCAGTACCGCCAGCCCCTGCGCTCTGATATCGCCCTGATGGTGAACTTCTATCACCAGCACCAGCGCAGCAACATCGAGCTGTTCGACAGTATCGATACAACTATTGAATTAGGTCTCAGTTTTGCCTTCTAGGCGTACACACAAGCAGCCATATATTTGTTAAAAAATAGATGGTTACAAACAAGTGTTAATGCAAGAAACAGGTTGTATTCCCGGCTGAGTGCTAGTACCATCGCCGAGCGTGTCCGCTTGTGGTAAGGATCTACCGATTAACCCAAGTGGGAGTAATCACGGAACCGTGGGAAATTTTCTTCAGTGTGACTACAGTCACAAGGGGGTATACCTGACCTGCGTATCCTTGGCACAACCGAATGGGGTCATCCGCTGCTACTTGGCGAGTCACAATCGGATAAAACAAATTGGAATACATTTAAGGAGTTACAAATGGCTATATCAGTCGAAGCTCGTACCGAAATTATTGCTCTGGTGGTTGGTATGTTTGGTGCCGCCCCAGGCGCAAGTGTTTTGTCTGACCTCGTGGCAGCAAAAGAAGCCGGCATGACCCTGAAAGGGATCGCAGCCAGCATTTCCAACACTGTCGAATTCAAGAGCATCTACCCGACGTTCATGACCAATGCAGAGTTTGCGACCAAGCTTGTGGACAATCTGGTGGGTTCACTTGTTCCTGCTGCTGACAAGGCTGCTGCCTCTGTACAAGTTGCGGCAATGCTGAATGCCGGTGCAAGCCGCTCTTCAGTAGTTGTGGACGTGATTGCAGCTCTGAACGCAGTGCCATCAACCCACGCGGTGTTTGGCGCTGCAGCTCTTGCGTTTGATAACAAAGTTGATGTGGCTATTTATTACTCTGTAGACAAGCAGCAGAGCGGAAGCAGCTTGGCAGGCTTGCAGAGCGTTATTTCCTCAGTGACTAACACGGCTGCCTCTGTGACTGCAGCGAAAGCCAGCATTGACGGAACTGCTAGTGCTGGTAGCACTTTCACGCTTACCTCGAGTGTTGATACTTTCACCGGCGGCTCAGGCAATGACACGTTTATTGCTAACTATCTCGCTGCAGCCACCGCCAACGCTCTCGGCGCTCTGGATACGCTGGATGGTGGTAACGGAACTGACACCCTGCAGATCACCAACGACACCGGTGCATTCACGCTTGGTGCAACGACAATTTCTAACATCGAAAACATGACTATCCGCGGTGTTGGTGCTGTTACTGCTGACACTACAGGTTCACAGATTACTGGCCTGACCAGCGTCAAAGTTACTCAGTCAACTACTGCTGCGGTTACTGCTGCAACTAGCACTGACGTTGCAGTTTCCGGTGCGTCCGACGCAATCACTGTTAACGGTGGTAAAGATGTAACTGTAACTGATGCTACTGCTGATAAAGCGATCACCATCGGTGCAACTACTGTTAATGGTGGCTCCGTTACTGTTACTGATTCCAAAGTGGGCACTGGCGCTATCGCCATTGATGGCGGTACTGACGTAACAGTTACTGCTACTGGCTCTACAGCTACGGGTGACATCAAGATCGGTCAAGGTGGCGCTGCCACAGATCTGCCTTCGGGTACTGTAACGGTAAGCTCTGCTCAAACAGCTGTGGCCGCGACTGACGTTACTTTGCACGCCATTTCCGTTAAAGGCGGTTCAACTGTTTCAGTAACACAAACTGCTGACACCTCCAAAGCAGGTACTGATACTACTGGTTCTACTGTTACTCAGGGTGCTGTTACTGTTGCCGCTGGCAACACAACAACAAGCGTAACTGTGGCGCAGGCTAAATCTACTGCTGAAGTTCTGGCGGTTACTGCTGTTGCCGGAGTTACCGAAACAGCAAGCGTCAAGTTCAGTGCGCTGACTGCTGGTCAGACCTTGGTTCTGGGTGGTTTGACTTTCACCGCTTCCGCTGCCATGACCGCGGCAGAAGCTGCAGCAGCGTTTGCTAACCTGGTTAAAGGTACCGTGCCAGTTGCGGGCGACACTCAGAGTGGCGGTGTGGCGAGCAAAGGTACTTACACTGACGCGTTCACTGGCTGGACCAGCGGTGCAGTTAGCACCGACACTGTGGTGTTCACGAGCACTACCGCCAACACTGACGTAGCTAACCTGGCCAATACCGGTACTGGTACCGCAGTTGTAACAACTACCGCAGGTTCTGCAGCCACTGCTGCTAAAACAGGTGTGCTGGGTGTGATCAATGGCACGGTGCTGATTGACGATAATGCGACCGCTTCTGTAACCACAGTATCAGTAGACGGTTACGGCGATTCCAGCAAAATCGGTGACACTGCTACTTTGTCAAAACTGGCCAACCTGACTCTGGCAAATAGCGGCGGCACAGCTGCCGGTGACTCAGATGCAGACATGACGGTCGATGCAGCTGGTGTTGCAAGCCTCAACTTGACTGTGAATAACGTCAAGGGTGCTGTTTCTCTAGATGGTGCTGCAGACAGCGCGCTCAAAACCTTGAACCTGACAGCTACTGGTGCTAACTCAACCTTCGCTCTGACGGCAGCTGCAGTACAGACTCTGGCTGTTTCTGGCGACAAAGTTGCCAACCTGGCTACTGGCACACTGACAGCGTTGAAAACGGTAACAGTGAGTGGTTCGGCTGGTCTGACTCTGGATGCCGATGAAGCAGACACCCTGACCTCTATCAACACTACAGCTACAACCGGAACTGTAACTGCACACATCAAGGGTACAGCAGCAACCTATACTGGTGGTGCTGGCGTTGATAGCGTGACACTGAACACTGACACAGCGCTGACCAAAGCGATTGATCTTGGCGATGGTAATGACACTCTGTCATTTGGTGCCCTGCTGGTGACTGGTTCTACTGCAACGCTGAGCGGCGGTGCAGGTACAGACACGCTGTCTATGTCAGTAGCCTCTGCTGAGGCTCTCGATGGTTCATCGCAGTCGTTCTACACTAACTTCGAGCGTTTGACGCTGAATAACGCTGCGGGTGACGACGACAATTCAGCTGACACAGTCACCATTGATTTGGCTAACCTTGGATTTAGCAACTACGTGACTTCCAACGGCACCGTGTTGGATGCGACTACGGCTGCCAGTTCTGACACCTTAGCGCTAACCAACATGGCATCAGGTGGCACACTGGTAATTGCGGCTTCTGCCGCTGGCGCAAACAGCAAGCACTCTGTGAGCGTTAAAGATGCCGCAACTGGTACTGCTGATGTGTTGAACCTCACTGTAGCAAGTTCTGCAACTCTGAACTTCGGTACAGTGACTGCCGCCAACATAGAAACTGTTAACGTGACCACGTCAGATACCGTTCTGACCGACACTACAGTTCCTGCCAACACTCTGACGTTGACAGCAGCCGCTGCCAAGACCATCAATGTGTCTGGTAATACCTCACTGACCTTGACCTTGACTGGCAGCGCCGCCGCGACCTTGATCGACGGTACTAACATGACCAAGGCTCTGACGGTGACTTCTGTTAACACGACTAGCGCTACCACTATCAAAGGTGGTTCTGCAAACGACGTGCTGACAGCGGCTTCGGGTTCAACTGCGGATGTGCTGATCGGCGGAGCCGGTGACGACACACTGACTGCGAACAAAGGTCTGAGCACGTTGACTGGTGGTGTAGGTAATGATGTATTTGTTATCAATACAGCATCAACCAACTCCAGTAGCTTCTCAACCATCACTGACTTTGCTGCGGGCGACCTGCTGCAAATGACTGGTGCGACCAGCTTCAAAGCGGCAGCGATTTCACTGGCAGACACAGCAGTGTTCCAGGATTACGCTAACGCTGCGATCGCTGCAATCACTGCAGACAATGGCGTGGCTTGGTTCCAGTACAGTGGTAACACCTATGTTGTTAAGGAAGTAAACAATGCGACAAACGCTGACGTGTTTGTTAATGCTGAAGACTTTATTGTCAAGCTGACCGGCTTGGTTGACCTGAGCAATGCGTCCTTCAACAGCACACAAGGTACTATCGCTCTGACAGCGTAATAGTTGCTGCGAGTTCCCGGCTTCGCCGGGGGATCTATAAAAAAGCCCCGCCCCTCAAAAGGGGGTGGGGCTTTTTTATTAACATCGTTGCTAATTAGTTTCCTGAATTAGATTTTTCCGTTCACGTGAATTTCCAGTGACTGCTAGAGTGTACTCATTAACTGAAAAAAGGATGATCCATGCCCAACTTTCAAGCCATATCCAAAACCATCCATGCCAGAAAGCGCTGGAAACATTCTGGTAATTACAGCTTCGCAGCCCACGACGCGATAGTGCCTTTGGTTGCGCAGGAGTTTCCTCGAGCATTGACGCATCTGCCGATAGGATTCACCAAACAACAAAAAGAGTTTGTACCGGTGGCAATTCTTGGGCTCCAACCAGGCCAAAACCTGTTTGTTGATGTAGATGGACGCTGGATCGGGGGCTACATCCCAGCGGACTTCCGTAGCTACCCGTTCCGGTTGGCTGAGTCGGCTGACAAGCAAAGCGTGTTGGTCATAGATGAAGACAGCGGTTTTGTTAATGAGGCCTATGGTGACGCCTTCTTCGACGAGGATGGCAGCCCCACGAAGGCGGTAAAAGATGTGCTCGATTTTCTAGTCAGCGTGCAGACTAACCGCGTCCTCACACGGCGTATATGCGCGGAACTGGAAGAACAAAAACTCATCCAGCCATGGCAAATAACTGTGCAGAGTGACGACGGTGAGCAAAGTCTAGACGGTTTGTACCGGATTGATGAGGCAGCTATGAACGCGCTTGCAGCAGATGCTTTCGAAGCCCTGCGTCAGGCGGGGGCTTTGCCATTCGCCTACTGCCAGCTGATTTCCATGCAACATATTCAGACATTCGGCCCGCGTACCGAAGCCCACCGGAAAGCTGCGGAACAAGTGTCGATGGGCAGTGAACTAAATTTTGAACTCCTGAGCGACAACGGCACGATTAGCTTTGGGCCACGATAACTAAGATTATTTCCCATGCAAACATTATCTCAGCTATATTTTATCGCCGGGTTAATAAAGACGTGCTCGACTTTCTCCTCTACGTGCAAACAGACCGTGCGGTTACCCAGCGCATCTGCACGGCATTGGCCGAACAACAGCTTATCCAGCGTTGGGATATCACCGTACAAGTAGAGACTGGCGAAACGAAGGTGGAGGGTCTGTACCAGATCGACGAGGCTGCCATGAATGCGCTGCCAGCCGAAGCCTTTGTTGCTCTACGTCAAGTAGGAGCCCTTCAAACCGCCTACTGCCAGCTGCTTTCCATGCAGCACCTGAAGACTCTCGATCAGCTTGCCCATGCGCATGAAGAAACTACGCAACCGCCGCAAAATCTACTCAGTGATGAGTTGGATTTCGAGTTGCTCAATGACGGTGGCACCATCAGCTTTGGGCCCTAACAAGTTTCCTTCCCAATGGATAAGCGTGTAAATACAGAGTCGTCCTGCCTTACACTTGAATTGAGACACATGGCGCTGCAGCGCCGTGCACTAAATCTCCAACAAGTGCCCGCTCAAGCAATTTTGAGAGCTTTGAGGACAGGTAAATATTTCTCAAGGAAAGAGGCCGCCTGTGCCGTCAGTTCAGCCAGGTTTTCATCATCTGTATCAAGGGTATGCCCGTCCTTGGAAATTCTCTGTCCCTGGGTCTGCAAAATCTGCCAGACGAACAGCGCTAGCTCCGAAGCCTTGCTATCTCCCTGTTTGGTGGCCAGGAGGAAAAGTTGTTGGAACCGACCTGTCACGAAACCTCCGCCCGTGACAGGGCTGGCGAGGAGATTGATGTCGTTACCGCCGCGGGCCTTGTTGAGCAGATACGCATTCAAACGATCCGTTTGCATCTTCGCCTTCGCGCTGACCGCGTCCTGCTGCACGCCGCTCAGATGACCCGCGCCGGTGAGCACCATCACTGCCTGAATGACTTGCGAAAACTGCAAGCCCTTGCCTCGGACCGCACGTTCAATTTCGCCCAATGTGCGAGGCTTGTGGTCTGCCAACAGATCCAGAAGCGGCTCATATACAGCCGCGTTCAGGGTGACTTCCCCCAAGGTGCCCGTCATAGTGAGCATGATATCCGGTCGATGGTTCGTTAATACGACTCTCTGCAGACGTATCGCTTCAGTCTGTTCGAGGGGGCTTATCCTGCGTAAACCCTTGACCCAGTAGTCACGACGAAACTGTTGGTTCACCATGAAATCTCTAACCGATTCGCGGAACATGGGGTCTGGAATCTCCTTGAGAAACACCTGCTGCTCTGGGGTTAGATTGATAGCGTCAATGTAATCAAGATAATGAGCAGAGCACGCATACTGCACCTTGGCGGGTTCCAGTAATTCAGCCATCGTTGCAAAATGCATCGGGTGCCAATCGCGATTGAAATATTCGTGAGCAAGATAATGGCGATTCTGCTCTCTGAGCTTTTTGATTCGATCGCCCACCAACGGGTTGGCGCGTGAGAACAGCGGATTGGTGGCCAACAGTTTGTCTGCAAAATCGATAGCATCGTCAATACGGCTGATAATCCCTCGGCCCTCAGAGCCTATGATCTCTGCGTGCTCTGTCATGAGATGGCGCATGGGCGCAAACGCTGCCCAGCCCGGCAGCGTGTTATAACTGATGTAGAGCACTCCTCCGACTTTGAGTTTGCGGCGGATAAACTCCACTATCAGAGTCCGGTTCTGCTCAGAGATCCAACTCCAGATGCCGTGCAGTCCGATGTAGTCAAATTCCGGCAGATCTGTGCGTTGCAGAAAGTCGGAAAACGCCTCGTCATAGAGTTGAGCGCGGGTGTTTGCAGCGTTCGCAACCTCTTGTGCAAACCCTGCCTGAGAGGGGTTGAAGTCCGTTCCATACCATTGAGTGACCGATGCGGCTGCATGAATATTGGCGCTCATACCTTGCCCGAAACCGAGCTCGCACGCGGTGCCAAATTCCGGACATACCAGGCCATTATTCAAAAAGGCGAGTTTGACCCGCAGCGGGTTCAACTCAGGATAGTAGCCAAACGTATAACCGATGTCGGCCACATAGCCCGCGCTCCAATCGCTCATAATCTTTCCTCATGTTCCCAAGTTGATCGCGAAGATATTCTTGCAGAAGTGCCGAGCAAAAGCATCGGCACGTGCAAGTCTCAGTGAATTGAAATTTGTGATGTCTTACCGCCCGTCGAATCGTCTACATTGATCCACTCCGGCCAAACCCCCGCAGGCCACTCCCCCTTCCCCCACAACAAATGCACAATCCCGAGCCACTGCCGCAACTGCACCACCGGCAGCGTGAGCGTGGCCTCATCTTCTGCGCTGCTCCGAAAGCGCATCCGCAAAGACGCATTATCAGGAGTGATATCCACCGCGTGCACAAGCCACTCGATGGATTGTGCAGAGCGCTGCACCGGAGGCTGTTCGGGTAACTCAGAGCGCGCCGCGCGCTGCGCAAAACTCTGCACGATCTCTGCGGGCATGGTGTTGCCATTCTGTTGCTCGAGCCAGAGAAAGAGATGCGGCAGCAGACGCGTGAGCAGTCGCTGCGTGAGCCAAAGAATCACGGGATCGCTCTCGTTCACTTCGCCGGTCAGGCGAATGCGGTCTTCGGTGTCGATGTATTCGGTGGTGATGCGGTGGAGTTCAGGCATTGGCTTGGCCTTTGTCACTCAAGAGGACTTGCAGAGCTCGGGCGACCTTCTTCTGGTCGGCGCTCGCCAATGCGCCGGTCTTTCGCAACACGAACTGTTCATCCAGCGTGAACAGTTTCATTCGAACAATCGAAGCAGACGGCAGACCGGCGGCGTCCAGGTCCCCCACTGTGACATCAAGTGGCCAGTCGGAATGACGAGCGCTGGTTATCATGGCCATCACAGCCTGGCCCGTCCTGTGATTGAATGCGGCAGCATCGGACAATACCAATGCCGGACGGCGTTTGGTGGTGGTTCGATCGGTAAACGGGAAAGGCACCACGACGACGTCGTATCGGTTAAAGCTCACGGTAGGCCTCTTCGTCGGCCGGGGAGTCCCACTCCTCAAGAGTGCTCTGCAGGGCCTTCGCGAAATTCAGATCTATCGGCTTGGCCTTGCGCAGACGTATCTGGTTGTCCTCGATATCAAACGCGATCGCATCCCCCGCACTCAGGTGGAGTGCCTTGCGGACGGTTTCCGGTATGGTCGCCTGGTACTTGGATGTGAGCTTGCTGGTGGATGTCTTCATGACCGGGCTCCTGCAGTGGGTCGGGTAAGACTAGTATTACGAGGGTTGGGTTGCAACTGTGAGATATGGAGTTCAGAAATCCAGCTTGAGAGAGCCATCTCTTGTTTTTATAGCAATGGGTGCTATATTTTCTTGCAACTTGAAGAGCTGGTGGAGATCTGTCATGACTGTAAAGAGGGCTAAAGCCAAACCCAAAAGTGCTGCGTTCGACGCCATTCATAGTGCCGCCTCGGGTTTGCAGCGGGCTGGAGTGATTGATCAGAAGACTATGCGCCATTTCGACAAGACCTGTTTGGTACACATCCCGACTTACGATGGGAAGGATGTCAAACGGATACGTGCGAAAGCCCAAGTCAGTCAGGCGGTGTTTGCCGTGTACATGAATACGAGCGTCTCGGCGGTGCAGAAGTGGGAAACCGGCGGCAAAGTGCCTGGTGGACCTGCTGCCAAGTTGCTGAACATTATTGATAAGCATGGGTTGTCGATTCTGGCTTGAACTCTGAATCGCTTACCTACGAATCCGCTCAAAGTGGATGTCTTCCAGGCCGTAAAGCGGTGACTGGCGCATGAACTCTGTCAACGATTGTTGACTACGCGACAGGCGATCATAGGTCTCCCGCGAAAGCACAACCGCCACCGACTTGCCGTGCCGCGTGATGTCTTGCGGCCCTTCGCTTTGAGCGCGTTTGACCATTTCTGACATGCGCGCCTTCGCTTCCTGCATTTGCCATACATGCATTTCTGCATCTCCCAGCTCTGACTATATAGGTCAGACGTTAGTTCACAAAGTGGCGTTTATCAACCCAGGCAATTGGCCTGATTCGGCAACTTGGTTAAAGCAGGCTATACTCTTACAAAACACCTATCTATCGCCAGGAGGTAAGAAATGACATCGACCGCCACTCTATCAAGCAAATACCAGATTTCGGTGCCCAAACTGATTCGGGATGAGCTCCACTGGGAGGCGGGCCAGGAGTTTGTCTTCATTCCCAAGGGCAAAGGGGTGTTGCTTATGCCGGTTCCGGAGCTTGCGCAGCTGGTGGGGCTGGCGAAAGGCGCCAATACTGAAAATTTTCGTGATCGGCAGGACCGCTACTGATGCTGGTCGTCGTAGACACTTCTGCGTGGATCGAATGGCTGCAGGATAGTCCGTTGCGCGCGGCACTTGAGCAAGTGATACCGGACAAGCAGCGCTGTGTTGTGCCGACCATTGTCCAGTTGGAGCTGGCTAAGTGGTTGACCAGGGAAAAAGGGGAAGAGCAGGCAGATATCATGATTGCCTACACCCAGAAATGCCAGGTCGCACCTTTGGACACGCGGATTGCGCTACGTGCCGCAGACATGCATCGGCAGTACAGGCTGGCTACTGCAGACGCCATCGTCTACGCCACGGCGCAAGAGCTCGGGGCACAACTGCTGACCTGCGATGCGCACTTTGAGGGATTGGCGAATGTTGTGTTCTTTCCAAACAATTTTTGATGGCCTGTGGTCAAAGGAGTACCATGACTGGACGTTAACGCATAAGGATGACAGCGTGGCTTATCGCGAGCAGGCTCGCTCCCACAGGGTATTGTTATGAAGAAGACATCGCTGCACGGCACCATTTTCGCCTCTCTGCTTGTGCTGGCCAGTGGTTCGCTCACGGCGCAGGACCTGACTTTATTCGAGCCCGTCGCTACCGATGGACAGGTGGAGCGCCCCGACAATCTGCAGGGACGCGAACAACGCAATCTGCCTTCATCCCCCTCATTTACTCTGGTTGGCACGAGCCGCATCGGCGGCAAACATCGGGCGACGCTTGTTTCCAGCAGCGGAGAGATTGTCACAGTCGCGACAACACCTGGAAGTGCGCAGGAAATCCCTGATCATCCCGGCTTTCGTGTGACGGAGATTGGTTCTCGTCGCGTCGTCAACACCAACCCCTCGGACACGCCGTGTATTGCGGCGGCGGACAAAGGTGTGAGCTGCGACGCCAATGGAGCGAGCCAGTTGACCCTGGCCACTGCGGCACCGGTGCCTGTCGCCGAGCCCGTAGCAGTGGCAGGCAACAATGGCGCGCCGGTGAATGGTGATCCCGCCGCTCAGGCAGCCAATGGCGATGTGGCTCCCGACAACCCCTTCGCGGCCGCGTTGCGTGCTGCGGCCGCCAACGAGGCGAACAACAATGGCCAACCCCAGAACGCTGCGGCGGCAGAGCGTTTCCAGCCGCGCCGAATCGGTCCGGATGAAGTGCCACCGGGCATGCGTGTGGTGCGAACGCCGTTTGGTGATCGACTTGTAGAGTTATGATCTGACCACTACCGTGACCAGGACTACGCTTCCCCCTTCCTCTCTCTCAGTGTCCGTCGTTGTTTATCGCACGGACGCTGCGGTCTTGCTGTCAACATTGCGATCCCTGCTGGCCGCAGCAAAGTATGCGCGCGATGCAGGTCGCCTCGAGCGTCTGACGATTGATCTGGTTCATAACGCAGAACAGACCACTGCAACCGACCCTGAATTTACTGCACTGATCGAAGTCGTCAACCATGAAGCCGTGGCGCAGGATGTTCGCTTCAGGCTCTTCGAAGGCCACGGCAATATCGGCTATGGCTGCGGACATAACCTCTCGATCATGCAGGCGAACTCGGACTACCATCTGGTGCTGAACCCTGATGTCACACTTTCCGACCAAAGTCTCGCGCAGGGCCTGCAGTACTTGCAGCAGACACCTCAGGTGGCGGCACTGAGCCCCGCAGTGCGCGACGGCGATGGCAACAGACAGTATGTGTGCAAACGTTTTCCGACGGTGCTGGATTTTTTGCTGCGTGGCTTTGCTCCCGAATTTATCAGACGTTTATTCAAGGCGCGACTTGCGCACTACGAGATGCGTGAGCTCTCCGAGCAAAGCGCGAGCACGAATATTCCGATCATCAGTGGCTGCTTCATGCTGTTCCGCACGCCAGTGTTGCAAAGCGTGCACGGCTTCGACGAGCGCTACTTTCTGTACTTCGAGGACTTCGATTTATCACTGCGCGTTCACGACAAGGGCACCCTCGCCTATCTCCCCGCAATGCAGATTACCCATCTTGGTGGCAACAGTGCCCGCAAGGGTTTGAATCACATCCGCATGTTTGCCCGCTCGGGGATTCGTTTCTACAACACTCATGGATGGAAGTTGTTGTGAGCGCGCCGACAACAGCGAATGAGACGGGGAAAAAAACCGCATTGGTTACCGGCGCGTCCGGCTTCATCGGCAGCGCGCTGGTGCAGCGTTTACTCGACCGTCAATATTCAGTGCACGTGCTGTCGCGGCACCCACTCGAAGAGGGGCCGGATGCCTCAGATTGTCACCAGTTCACGGGCGACATTCGTGACGAAGAAATTCTGCGCGAGGCTTGCGCCGGAGTGGATGTGGTATTTCACCTCGCGGCCTACGCTCATGTGAATCAGCTCGACGATATCCAGATGCACGCCACTAATGTCGAAGGCACGCGTGCTGTGCTGGCAGCGGCGCTTGTCAGTGGCGTGCGACGCATCGTTTTCTTCAGCAGCAGTCTTGCCGATGATGCGCTGACTTCTTATGGCCGCGCCAAGCGCGATGCAGAAGAGCTGTTGCTGGCAGCAGCGAGCAGGGGTGAGATCGAGGTGTGTTGTCTGCGCCCGGTGAATGTCTACGGGCCTGCAATGAAAGGCAATCTGTTGACGCTGATTCGACTCATCAGCAAAGGTGTGTTTCCTCCGTTGCCAACGCCCGGTGCCGCGCTGTCTCTGGTCGGTCATCGCGATCTGTGCGAGGCTGCGCTGCTTGCTGCAGAGTCGCCGCGTGCCAAGGGTCAGATTTACGCCGTGACTGATGGCCGCACGTACACGATGAAGGGCATTGAGGTCACGGTTCGCAGGGCGCTTGGCAAGTCGCCACGCCGCTGGCAGACACCCTTGCCGCTGCTGTGGGCAGCCGCTGCGGTGGTAGAGGTGCTGGGCAAGGTGCTGCGTCTGAAGAATGCACCAGGCCTGCGCAGCTATCGCGTGCTGACCACGGACAACGTGTTCTCGTGCGAGAAAATCCAGAATGAACTGGGCTATAATCCCGCCGCGACACTCACCGATGAGCTGCCGGCAATCCTGCAGCGCCTGCAGAACGAACAACAGAAGGCACGAGATTGAACCTTATCCGCACCCGCATTCCCGATGTCATCATTCTTGAGCCGAAAGTTCACGGCGATCACCGTGGCTTCTTCAAGGAGACGTGGCGCGAATCCACCTTCGACAGCATTATTCCCGGGCTGCGCTTCGTGCAGGACAATCACAGCAAATCCAGTCGTGGCATCCTGCGCGGGTTGCACTATCAACTGCAACAACCGCAGGGCAAACTGGTCAGGGTTGTGGCTGGCGAGATCTATGATGTTGCTGTCGACATGCGGCGCAGTTCTCCCACATTCGGACAATGGGTGGGAGAGTTTCTGTCTGCCGACAATCATCGTCAGATGTGGGTGCCTGCAGGGTTTGCCCACGGTTTTATCGTAACCAGCGAGACGGCGGAGATGGTCTACAAATGCACGGACTATTACGCCCCCAATGATGAACACTCGCTGCTGTGGAATGACCCGGCATTGGCGATCGACTGGCCGCTGGAGCAGGC
>MGYS01000045.1:13241-21792 GCA_001802565.1 Gammaproteobacteria bacterium RIFCSPLOWO2_02_FULL_57_10
CGGACAAGGACCGCGCCGCGAAACCATTCGCCGCCGCCCCCAAATACGACTAATCCCCTGTGGGAGTGAGCAGGGCTCGCTCCCACAGGGAAAGTGAACAGGAAAACAAAGATGCCAAAACGCATCGCCATAACGGGCGCCAACGGACAGCTTGGCCAGACGCTGCTGCACTCCGAGCTCGCCGAGTCATACACTTTGCTGCCACTCGGACGCGAAGAGCTGGATATTACCGATCAAGCCAGCCTCGCGGCCACGCTCGACTCGCTCAAGCCCGATTTCATCATCAACGCTGCCGCTTATACTGCGGTCGATGCTGCGGAGACACACGCCGCGGACGCCTACGCAATCAACGAGCAAGGCGTGAAGCACCTGGCGCGTTGGGCCAAGGGCAAGCCCGTGCACCTGATCCATGTGTCCACCGATTTCGTATTTGCTGGTGAGAAGAATCGTCCTTATCAGGTGGATGATCCCGTGTCGCCAATCAGTGTGTATGGCCAGAGCAAACTCGCGGGCGAAAAGATGCTCACAACACTGCTGCCGGGCAAGGCAACCATCGTGCGCACCGCGTGGCTTTACTCGCCTTACAACACCAATTTCGTCAAAACGATGCTGCGCCTGATGAAGGAGCGTGATGAGTTGCACGTCGTGGACGATCAGATTGGAACACCCTGCTCCACGGCGTCGCTGGTCGGTTGTCTGCAGGCGATTGTGAAGCGCAACAAGCCTGGCCGCCTCTATCACTGGACCGACGCCGGTGTGGCGAGCTGGTACGATTTTGCTGTGGCCATTCAGGAAGAGGCGCTGGCTCTGTCATTGCTGGAGCGCGCGATTCCAGTCAACCCGATCCCAACGGCAAAGTATCCGACGCCAGCCAGGCGCCCTGCCTACAGTGTGCTCGACAAATCGAAGGCGCTCGTGGAACTGGAGTGCCCACAGCAACACTGGCGCTCGTCGCTGCGGGACGTACTAAAGATTCTCAGCGAACGCTGAGAAATCTGTGGGAGCGGGCCTGCCCGCGATCGCAGTTCTGCGATAGCGCAGCGTGGCACGCAATCGCGGGCAGGGCCCGCTTCCACAGGATGGCACAGCGCCCACAGGAAATTGGAGAGTAGAGGAAACATGCGAAGTATTCTGGTCACCGGCGCAGCCGGCTTCATCGGCGCCACTTTTGTGCACTACTGGCTGCAGCGTTATCCGCAGGACAAGCTCATCGCGCTCGATGCACTGACCTATGCGGGCAATACCTGGAACCTTGAAGACATCTGGCACCATGCCAATTTCACGTTCGTCCATGGCGACATCTGCGATCAGGCGCTGGTGGAAGATTTGCTGACGCAGCACGACATCGACACGATCGTGCACTTCGCCGCCGAGAGCCATGTCGACCGCTCCATTACCGGCCCGGATGCCTTCATCAATACCAACATCATCGGCACGCATAGCCTGCTCAAGGCCGCGAAGAAGTGTTGGCTGGATCAGAAGAAGCCACATCACTTTCATCACGTCTCCACCGACGAAGTGTACGGCACACTCGGCCCGCACGATCCTGCGTTCACGGAAGAGACGCCGTGTGCGCCGAACTCACCGTATGCAGCAAGCAAGGCGGCATCCGATCACCTTGTGCGAGCATATCATCACACCTATGGTCTGCGCGTCACCACCAGCAACTGCTCCAACAACTACGGCCCGTATCATTTTCCCGAGAAGCTGATTCCGCTGTGCCTGCTCAATATTTTGCACGGCAAACCACTGCCGATTTACGGTGATGGTCAGCAGATTCGTGACTGGCTCTATGTGGAAGATCATGCGCGCGGGATTGATCTGGTGATCAACAAGGGCAGACCGGGAGAGACCTACAACATCGGCGGCAACAACGAGTGGGCGAACATCAACACCGTGAAGCTGCTCTGCCAACTGGTGGATGACTTCTTTGCGAAAGATGCGACGCTGCGCGAGCGCTTCGCGAAATGCCCGGCAGCGCGTGACACGGCCAGTGCGAGCCTGATCACATTCGTCACGGATCGTCCCGGTCATGATACGCGCTATGCGATCAATGCCGGCAAGATCATGTCCGAGCTTGGCTACAAGCCGCAGGTGGATTTCTCGGAAGGGCTTACCAGGACGGTGCGTTGGTATCTCGACAACGAAGATTGGTGGCAGAAGATACTGGATGGCAGTTACAGCAACCCTGTGGAAAATATTGAGAGAAAACGATGAGCGTGAATCGGAAGCCACTTCGCAATCTCCTCGGCACGGCTGCGCTATTGTGCGGTCTGTGGACTGCCGTGCCGCTGCACGCCAGCACCGTGCTGCAAATGAATTTTGGCGAAATCATCGCGCACGCGCAGCTGGTGTTCGAGGGCCGCGTGTTGTCCACGGAGTCGCGCAGATCACCCGATGGCATGATTCATACCTTCGTCACATTTGCAGTACTTGATGTGCTCAAGGGCGACGACACGTTGGCGGAAATCGAGCTGAGCTTTCTGGGTGGTCAGGTGGACACGCAGCGCCTGCAGGTGACTGACCTGGAAGTGCCCGAAGTCGGCGAGACCGGTTTCTATTTCGTCGAATCTCTTGTCAACGCACAGGTCAATCCCCTGGTGGGCTGGGCGCAGGGACACTTCCTGATTGAACCGGATGCGAGTGGTGACAGTATCGTGACCACTGCCAACCACGAACCGATCCTGACTCTCGATCCTGCCATGCCGGTGGCGGCCCCGATGCCAACGGAAATCAGCAAGGGCGTCGCCAAGGGAGTTGTGGTGCAGGGGGTGGGCAGCGCAAGTAGCCTCAGTCGGGCACTGAGTGTGGATGAATTCAAGAATCATGTGCGCAGTGCAGTAGAGTCGTCTCAGTAGGGAGCGGGCAGGCAAGATGAGAAAATGGATCGCCGCAGCCGCGCTTGCAGCACTGAGCATTTCGGCATGGAGTTTTGACATCAACGGCACCAAGTGGCCGGGTGGCTCGACCCATATCCATACTGGCATTCCTGGCACCTCTCCAGCGGGGGTTGCCTGGAGCCGGGCTCTGCAGGACGCAGTGCAGGAGTGGAATCAGAACACGTTGTTCTCCTTCGACATGATCCCCTCGTATCTTGATCCCTGCCAGGGCTATGGCGGCAGCTCCTCCTCTGCCTCCTTTCCTTCCGGTGCTGGCGATGGGCTGAACGGCGCCGCGTTTACCAGCACGGTCTGTGGCAACAGCTACGGGACTAATGTGCTGGCCGTGACGCTCGTGTTCACCGAGGCAAACCAGCTTGGCAGCTGGGACATCACGGAAGCCGATATGGTGTTCAACAGCAACAGACCCTTCGACGTGTACGATGGCCCGTCCAATGGCTCTTCTGCCACCGACTTCACCCGGGTGGCATTGCACGAACTGGGACATGTCATCGGCATTGGGCACTCCACCAGCCTGCAGGCCATCATGCGCGCCACCATCGGCAATCTCTTCACGCTGCAGCCTGACGACATCGCCGCCGCCAACACGCTCTACGGGGGATATACCAACTGCCCGGTCATGCGCCTCGACTTCGGGGTTGTGTCCGGACAGCTCAGCAGCGGCGACTGCAGGGTGCAGACGCTGATGGGAGGCGGAACGGACACCAGCCTCGTAGACGTCTACCAGTTCGAGTTGCAACAGACCACCAAGGTGAACCTGAGCATGGTGTCGACCACATTGGATTCGGTGCTGGTGCTGATGAACAGCCGCTCAGAAGTGATCGACCTGGACGACGACGTTGGTCAGGGTTGCAACTCCAGTATCAGCAGAACGCTGACCGCCGGGACCTATGCGGTGCTTGCCAACACATTCGTCACGCCGACTGACTGTGCTGGGACGTCCGGCGCCTACAAGCTGACAGCCAGTTATGAGAGCAGCGCGTTGCTGACCCAGGGCCGCAAGGCCAGCTTCCAGGGCGGCACCACTACGGCAACATTCTCAGGTGGGGTGACCATCAACAATGGTGCGTCCTATTCCAACACCATTTCCTCCACTCAGGAATTTGATGCCGTGGGGCGCATCAACATTGATCCTGCACACCGCAACAAACCTGGATTCCTGGTGGTGGCCGCCATTGTGAACGGCAGTGAAATCCTGGTGAAGCATCCGACCAGCGGCTTCGTACCACTGTCGACTCAGTCAAGCGCTATCCCCATCACGACCAGCAAGGTGCTCGGGGCGACCGAAACAGTGGATATCCTCAGCGATTTTGTCGCTGCCCGGCTGGGCATCACCCAGATCAACGTGGGCTTCCTCATTGGCTACGGTGTCGAGGAGAACCCCGGAGAGCTGTATTTTCATCAGGAACCCATCAGTCTGGTCGTGACTCCCTGAGCGGTTACCCGGTATAATCCTGCGCATCTCGCAAACCGGTGCCCTGTCAGATGGCGGATTACCCCCACTGACGGGTTTTGTACGCGCCAGCGAGTCTCAGGTTGATTATTTCAAGAGGATTTCAGAGTGACAGTTTTCAATAGCAGTATCGGTCGTGTTGCACGTTCCACTTTGGTGGTTCTGATCGTGTTGTTCGCAGGTTCGCTTGTCGCCCAGACCAGTGACCAGCTGGTAGCCGAGCGCATGAAGCCTGTGGGCGAAGTCTGTCTGGCGGGTGACCCCTGTGCAGGCGGTGCAGCAGCTCCTGCAGCGGCGGGCGCAGCAACGGCCGAGTTCAGTGCCGAAGCACAATACACCCAAAGCTGTGCGATGTGTCACAACGCAGGCGTTGCCGGTGCGCCGCGCCTGGATGATGCTGCAGAATGGGCGTCAAGAGTGGAAGCCAAGACCATGGCGACAGTAGTCCAGAACGCCATCAATGGCGTCAACGCCATGCCTCCACGCGGAATGTGCATGACCTGCAGTGATGAAAACATTGCAGCGCTGGTTGAGTACATGACAAGTCAGGGTCAGTGAGTAAGAGTCAGTAAGTAAGAGTCAGTAGGTAAGAGTCAGTAAGGTTATTCATGACTGGTTCAGGTTCTGCCTGTTAATCTAATTTCGTAACGGTGTTTGTACTGGTAACAGTAAGAGGAGTATGACGTGGTAAATTTCGCAAAAGTGATCAAGTCCCATGTCGCACAGATTGGTGCGATTTCCATGCTGGCCGCTATGTCAGGCTCCGTTTCTGCTGACACAGGTGCCATGCAGCTGGCTGCACTGTCCGAGGGTTTCGAGGCAGAGCGCGTGTACATGCAGAGCTGCTTCGCGTGCCATAACAGCGGCGCGGCGGGCGCCCCGAAAGTCGGCGATGCCGCTGCCTGGGCAACTCGTCTGGAAAAGGGTTTTGATGCCGTGGTTGCCAACGCAATCAATGGTCTGAACGGCGTGATGCCAGCCAAGGGTCTGTGCTTCACCTGCACCGACGACGACCTGCGCGCGCTGGTGCAGTACATGGTAGACAACAGCAAGTAAGCTAATCCCCTGTGGAAGCGAGCAGGGCTCGCTTCCACATCAGGCAAACAAATCCTTGAGCCCCGCGATCGCCGTCGCCGCCTTCTCCTGCTTCTGTTCCGGGGTCGAATCTCCCCTGCCCTCCCAATCCAGCAAGTCCTGCGGTAATTCATCCAGAAAACGACTAGGTGTGGTTGAGATGGTCTCTCCGTACTGCTTGCGCTTGCGCGCCAGAGTGAACGTCAACCCTTTCTGTGCGCGCGTGATGCCCACGTAGGCGAGCCTGCGCTCTTCCTCGATATCATTGCTCTCGATGCTGTTGCGATGCGGCAGCAGGTCCTCTTCCATGCCCATGATGAACACGTAGGGAAATTCCAACCCCTTGGCCGCATGCAGAGTCATCAGTTGCACCTGGTTGTTGATGTCCTCTTCTTCCTGACGTTCCAGCAGATCACGCAGAATGAGTTTGTTGATCGCGCTCTCGATGTCTTCATCACCGCCGTCCTCCGCCTCGGTGGTCAGACTCTTCTGCAGCGATTCGATCAGCGTCTCCACATTGGCAATGGCGCGCTCGGCGGCCGGCTGCGAATTGTTGTTCTGGTGCAGCCAGCCCTCGTAATCCATGTCGCGGATCATTTCGCGAATCGCGGCAATGCTATCACCGCGTTGTGACTGTTCCGTGATGTGCGCGATCCACTCGGAGAACTTCAAGAGCCGTTCGAGCTTGTTCGCGGGCAGAAATTGCCCGAGACCGATCTCCGTGCTCGCACGCAGCAGGCTGATCTGCCTCTCTGTTGCATAATTGGCGAGCCCTTCGAGTATCGACGGGCCGATCTTGCGACGCGGAGTATTGATCACGCGCAGGAATGCGTTGTCGTCATCGGGATTTACCATCAGGCGCAGGTAGCCCATGATGTCCTTGATCTCCGTGCGCGAGAAGAAGGAGGTGCCACCTGTAATCTGATAGGGAATCTGATGCGCCTGCAACTGAATCTCCAGCGCCTTCGCCTGATGATTGCCGCGATACAGCACGGCAAAATCGCGGAATCGCATGCGCTGATTCACACAGACGCTCAGAATCTCGTTGGCGATCCTCTCTACTTCCGCATCCTGATTCGGCGTGTTGATGACGCGAATCTGATCGCCCACGCCAAGCTGACTCCACAATTTCTTTTCGTACAGGTGCGGATTATTCGCGATCAACGTATTGGCAGCGGTGAGGATGTTGTTGTTGGAGCGATAGTTCTGTTCGAGCTTGATGACTTTCAAACTCGGATAATCTTTTTCCAGCTGCACCATGTTCTCCGGCTTCGCGCCGCGCCATGAATAGATGGATTGATCGTCGTCGCCCACCACCGTCAAACCGGTGCGCGGGCCTACCAGCAGTTTCACCAACAGGTACTGACCGGTGTTGGTGTCCTGATACTCATCGACGAGCAGATAGTGAATGCGATTCTGCCAGCGCTCCAGCACGTCGCTCTGCGTCTGGAAAAGCATCACGGGCAACAGAATCAGATCATCGAAATCCACCGCGTTGAATGCAGTGAGGTGACGCTGATATTGCGTGTACACGCGCGCCGCGAAAACCTGTTCCGGATCAGCTGCGATGAGATTCGCGCGATCGGGCATCACGAGTTGATTCTTCCAGTTGGAAATGGCGCCCTGAATCCTCTTGAGCTGATCGTCGCTCAGCTCCGTGTCCTTGTGCAGCAGACTTTTCAGCAGCGCCATGCTGTCCTGACTGTCGAAGATCGAAAAACCGGACTTGAAGCCGAGCTTCGTGTGTTCCCTGCGAATGATCGTGAGGCCGAGATGGTGAAAGGTCGAGATCGTCAGTCCACGCGCGTTGGTTGCGCCATCGCGTTCGCGCGCCAGTTTGCTGACGCGCTCCTTCATCTCGCGTGCGGCCTTGTTGGTAAACGTGACTGCTGCAATCTTGTGCGCAGGGTAGCCACACTCGTTGATCAGATAACTGATCTTCTGCGTGATCACACTGGTCTTGCCGCTGCCCGCACCGGCGAGCACGAGTAAGGGGGAGCTGATGTACTTGACCGCCTCGAGTTGGCGGGGATTGAGCTTATTCACAAGGGGCGTCGCATGTAGTCGAATTCGAATTGGATTATATACGAGAGCCTTGTGTAACACCCTGCACCATTTCCCGATTTGCCAATACCGAGTTGCCAATACCGAGTTGCCAATAACAGTATCGTGAACTATTAGTAGAAGAGATGCCGACACCCCTTCGGCACCTGCCCACTCTTCCAAGGACGGAAGCATGACCCTGGCGATTGTCTACTCGCGCGCAAACATCGGCATTGATGCCCCGCTCGTCACGGTGGAAACCCACCTCTCCAATGGCCTGCCGAGCCTGGCCATTGTTGGACTCCCCGAAGCTGCTGTGCGCGAAAGCCGGGAGCGGGTACGCAGTGCCATTCTCAATGCAAACCTGGAATTTCCGACGCGGCGGATCACCATCAACCTGGCCCCGGCGGATCTGCCCAAGAGCGGTGGACGTTTCGACCTTGCCATTGCAATCAGCATTCTGGCTGCTTCGGAGCAATTGCCCACGGCAGCGCTGTCGCAGTACGAGATTCTGGGAGAGCTCGCGCTCACTGGCGCAGTGCGTTCCGTGCATGGCGTATTGCCCGCCGTACTGGCCGCGCGTGACAACGACCGAACGTTGATCCTGCCTGCCGTCAACAGCGTCGAGGCATCTCTAGTCCGTGGCGTAAGAGCGTTTGGTGCAGCCCATCTTCTGGACGTCTGCAAGCAGTTGCTCGGCGGCAGTGGTATGACACCCTGTCGGTTTGACGAACAAGCCGCACGCCCACCTTTGATTTCAGTGCACACGGACTTGAGCGAGATCAGAGGGCAACACGTTGCCAAGCGCGCATTGCAGATCGCAGCAGCTGGAGCCCATAACATCCTTTTCGTAGGTCCACCCGGTACGGGCAAGACCATGCTGGCCAACAGCATGTCGTCGCTGTTGCCGCAACTCGATGAGAAAGAGGCTCTGGAAGCGGCCGCAATCAAATCAATCTCGAAACAGCCCATCGACACCAATCGCTGGCTGCAACCGGTGTTCCGGGCTCCGCATCACAGTGCGACGAGTGTGGCGCTGGTTGGTGGTGGGGCGCAAGCCAGTCCCGGAGAAGTCACGCTT
>MGYS01000045.1:21812-26629 GCA_001802565.1 Gammaproteobacteria bacterium RIFCSPLOWO2_02_FULL_57_10
GCAACTGCCAGCCAATTTCCAGCTTGTCGCCGCGATGAATCCCTGTTTCTGCGGATTTTTTGGTGATCCTCATGGCCGGTGT
The DNA here is from genome assembly GCA_001802565.1 of Gammaproteobacteria bacterium RIFCSPLOWO2_02_FULL_57_10. GTDB lineage: Bacteria > Pseudomonadota > Gammaproteobacteria > Pseudomonadales > Pseudohongiellaceae > UBA5078. Next base: position 21,895 of record MGYS01000045.1, read on the forward strand.
CGATGCACGCCCGAAAAAGTGCAGCGCTATCTGGAAAAGATATCTGGCCCCTTGTTGGATCGTATCGATCTGATAGTGAATGTTCCCCGCATCGCCCATCATGAATTGCGCGCAATGGCGGTGCCTGACAGTCGGCGCAAGGCGTTGTCCGAACCTTCGGAAAGCGAGGTGGCGCGAAGCCGAATCGTCAAATGCCGTAACCTGCAGAAGATTCGCTGCGGAAAATTGAACAGCGATCTTGGGAATCCCGATATAGAAGAAGTGTGCAGGTTGGATGACGCGAGCGAGAAGCTGCTGGCCACCGCTGTGGACAAACTGCGGCTCTCGGCCCGCGCCTGTCATCGCATACTGAAGATTGCACGAACAATTGCAGATCTGGAAAGCCACGAGAATATTGAGCTGAAAGATCTCACTGAAGCCATCGCCTATCGGCGCATGGATCGGTACTTCAACTCAGGATCAAGGGGTCAAGGATCAAGGGGTCAGGTTCCTTGATTCTGCCGGAAAGTGTCCTACTCTTGAATCAGGCCAACATGATTGGAGTTTGTTCAATGGCAAGGAAGCCGAGACTACACGTGAGCGGATGCCCACAACACATCATCCAGCGCGGGAACAATCGATCCGCCTGTTTTTACGCGGATGCCGATTATGCCTTCTATCTGAAAAAGCTGAAGGACGCAGCCTTACAGCACCAGGTAAAAATACATGCATTTGTCTTGATGACCAATCACGTTCATCTACTGGCCACTGGTAAGGAACAGTCCTCAATAACCGACATGATGCAGGCTATGGGAACAAGTTTTGTTCGCTACATGAACATCACGTACCAACGTACAGGCACGCTTTGGGAGGGACGCTACAAATCCTCGCTGGTATCAACGCGCGAATATTTTCTTACTCTAAGCCAATACATCGAGCTTAACCCGGTGCGAGCTGGAATGGTTGCAACGCCCGGAGCGTACCCATGGTCCAGCTATCGCCATAACGCGATGGGGATACCCATTGGCCTGATAAGTGAACACGATGAATACACAAACCTTGGCGGAACGAAGGCAGCACGCATTCAAGGATACAGAAACCTTTTCCCGGAACATTTACCGAAAGAGGTTCTAGACGAGATCCGCACCTGCACCAACAAAGGCTGGGTGATTGGTAACGACAAGTTCAAGCAAGAGATGGAGTTAGCACTAGGACGAAAAACGCACGGCATGCTGCAGGGTGGCGATCGAAAATCCAAGGCGTTCAAGGATCAACGAACCTGACCCCCTGATTCCTCCAGTCTGGCAACCAGCTTCTCGAGCTTTGTCATCTCGGTTTCCAACTGCGCGATTCGCTCCTCGGCGCGGGCCAGCGCAGCCTGCTGGCTGTCGAACTCCTCACGCGTCAACAGATCCAGACGCTCGAATCCCTTCTGCAGGACGGTAGAGACCGTTTTCTTCACATCCTCTCCCACAGCCTGAGCCTGCGGCAGCAGTCTGGCAATCTGCTGGCTGAGGTCCTCGAAAAATTGCTTGTCTATCATAAGTGCCTTCTTTGATTGGGTTTCCAAAAGTCATTGATGCAGGAAACTGGTGCATCTGGATTGTAACGCAGCGCCCAAGCTTGCGGAATGCACATGACTGCCCGCAACCGGTGCACGTTTCGCCCCCCTGCTGTGCGATGCACGAAAAGGGATGGAGCCAAAATGGTGCACGAACTGAATTTCCATGGAGAGCCAGAAAGGAGGCTGTCGCCGAGAAAACTCGCTTGGTCGAAGAGACCCCTTGAAAACAGAGGCCTCCAGGCCTTTTCAGGCAAATATTACAAAATAGGCACACATCGTGCTTACTACCTTGTCGAGCATTACAGAGCGTGTCCACGAGAACTAAAAAACACGTCTTCATGGTGCACATGCACAGAATTGAAACTTTATTAATACGTCAAGGAGTTACTTGAAATGAAAAAACTTACAAAAGCGTTGCTCGCCACTGGATTGCTGTCTGCCACCTTCGCAGTACAGGCACAGGAAGCGTCAATCGCTGCCAACGTCGCACTGAAGACTGACTACATCTATCGTGGTATTTCTCAGACCAGCGGTGGCTCTGCTATCCAGGGTGGTTTTGATTTCGCGAGCGAGTCTGGCTTCTACGTCGGTACCTGGGCCTCAAGTATTACTTTCGACGACAGCATCGAGATCGATTATTACGGCGGTTTCCGCGGTGCGCTGACTGAAGAAGTGGGCTACGACATCGGTGTCCTGTACTACGATTACCCCGGTATGAGCAGTGACGACTTCGTTGAAGTGTATGGCAAAGTGACCTACGGCTCACTGTTGGCGACGATCAACTACTCCAACGACTTCTACGCCGGTACAGGCAAGGCCTGGTACTACACTCTGGACTACGGTTTTGCGCTGGGCAACGACGTGACTCTGGGTCTGCACTACGGCTTCTCCGATTTCGATCAGGACGTGTTCGGAACCGAAGACAGCTACTCGGACTACAACGTCTCTCTCAGCGCGCCATTTGCAGGCACCACGCTGTCGCTGATGTACAACAACACCAGCATGGATGATGGCGATTGCGGTTCTGCAGACTGCGAAGCTGCCGTGGTGTTTGGTATCTCCAAAGCGTTCTAATCCATTCGGATGATCGACCCAAAGCCCGCCCGTGGACCCCACTGGCGGGCTTTTTGTTTGCGGTGTTTACCTGATTGACTTGGAACGGTCGGTAGCGCAGTGCATGAATTCGGTGCGGCTGTACATGGAATGCACTATTGCAGTGCAAATAATCTACGTGTGACAGAGCGCGTGCGCCCTCAACGTGCAGCAAGTCTGCTATCTCAATGTTTATAAAAGATTTTTTGTTTGTGGCACGACCCGTGCATTAAGCAGATTCAGGTGTATCTGCACTGAATCGGCGGAGCAGATATTAATAGGTAAGGAGATTTTTTATGAAGTTAGTGACGGCAATTATCAAGCCTTTCAAATTGGACGATGCCCGTGAAGCACTGTCGGAAATCGGCGTGCAGGGTATCACCGTAACCGAGGTGAAGGGTTTTGGCAGACAGAAGGGGCACACCGAGTTGTACCGTGGTGCGGAATACGTCGTTGATTTTCTACCGAAGGTGAAAATTGAAGTGGCGATTGGTGACGATCTGCTGGATCAGACGCTTGAGGCGATCACGAAGGCAGCGAACACAGGCAAGATTGGTGACGGCAAGATTTTCGTGACCGACCTGTTGCAGGTGATCCGCATTCGTACTGGCGAGACCGGCGAAGAGGCTGTGTAAGGAACTGATCCGCGCGATCAAATTAAACGACTACTCAATTTAATCAGGCGTAAAAAACTCGAACCTGGTTCGGAGGTAATAAGGTGGAAGAACAAATTTTTCAACTGCAGTACGCAATCGACACATTCTACTATCTGGTATGTGGCGCCCTGGTGATGTGGATGGCGGCAGGTTTCGCCATGCTGGAGTCTGGTCTGGTACGGGCCAAGAACACCACTGAAATTCTGACGAAGAACATTACCCTGTACGCAGTCGCGTGCATCATGTACATGGTGTGCGGTTACGCGATCATGTACGGCGGTACGATCTTCCTGTCGGGAATCGACGGCGGCGAGACACTGCTGACTGACGTGCTGGCATCGAAAGCTGAAGAAGGTTTTGAAGGCGGTGCGGTTTACTCCGGCGCGTCCGACTTCTTCTTCCAGGTGGTGTTCGTGGCTACCGCAATGTCAATTGTGTCCGGTGCAGTTGCCGAGCGCATGAAGCTGTTTGCATTCCTGCTCTTCGCTGTCGTGATGTGCGGTTTTATCTACCCGATGGAAGGTTCATGGACATGGGGCGGCAACGCAGTATTCGGCATGTACACACTGGGTGACATGGGCTTCTCCGACTTCGCAGGCTCAGGCATCGTTCACCTTGCTGGTGCAACTGCTGCTCTGACTGGCGTGATTCTGCTCGGTGCTCGCAAGGGCAAGTACGGCGCCGACGGCTCAATCCACGCGATTCCCGGTTGTAACCTCCCGATGGCGACACTTGGCACCTTCATTCTGTGGATGGGCTGGTTCGGTTTCAACGGCGGTTCTGTTCTGAAGCTGGCTGATGTGAGCAGCGCCAACGCAGTCGCAATGGTGTTCATGAACACCAACGCAGCAGCGGCCGGTGGTCTGGTTGCAGCACTGTTGGTAGCCCGCGCACTGTTCGGCAAGGCTGACCTGACGATGGCACTGAACGGCGCACTGGCTGGTCTGGTGGCGATCACTGCAGAGCCTTCAACTCCGACTGCACTGCAGGCAACAATCTTCGGTGGTCTGGGTGGCGTGCTGGTTGTGTTCAGCATCATCTTCCTGGACAAGATCAAGATCGACGATCCCGTTGGTGCGATCTCCGTACACGGTTCATGCGGTCTGCTGGGTCTGTTGCTGGTACCGATCACGAATGACGGCGTGTCATTCACTGGTCAGCTGATGGGTGCCCTGACAATCTTCGTATGGGTATTCGCCACCAGCTTCGTTGTGTGGATGATCATCAAGGCAGTTATCGGCATCAGAGTTTCCGAAGAGGAAGAAGCCGAAGGCGTGGATATCTCCGAGTGTGGTCTGGAAGCATACCCAGAGTTCACGAAGTAAGGTTTCTCGGAGCAGTTGCTCTGGATTCAGGAAGGAATTTGTACGATCTCTCTACATCACGTGATACTTAACGTAAGCGCCCTTCGGGGCGCTTTTTTTTGCGCAGAATTTTGTGGGAG
>MGYS01000045.1:26668-49255 GCA_001802565.1 Gammaproteobacteria bacterium RIFCSPLOWO2_02_FULL_57_10
GCAAGGCCCGCTCCCACAGGGGGAGAATTACAGGCGGTAATCGCCCCACAGATGTTGGGCGAGAGCGATGGCGATGACTGGCGCGGTTTCCGTTCGCAGTACACGCGGGCCCAGTTTCACGGATTGAAAACCGCTGTGCTGTGCGGCATTCACTTCGTCGTCAGACAAGCCGCCTTCCGGACCCACCAGCAGTGTGACTGACTCTGGCGCTGCAAGCGCAGGAAATCCAGCAGTGCCGCGATGATCGAGCACAAAGCTCGCCCCACTGCGAGACTGCGCGAGCCATTCTCGCAAGGTCACAGGTGTCGCAATCTCCGGCACGCGGCAGCGCCCGGACTGTTCACACGCGCTGATGGCAATTCTGCTCCAGTGTGTCAGTCGATTGTCGACGCGCTCGCTCTTGAGTTTCACTTCACAGCGTTCCGTCAGCAGAGGAATGATCGTGCTGACGCCCGCTTCCGTTGCCTTCTGCACCGCGTAATCGAAACGTTCACCGCGCGAGATGCCCAGACCGAGATGAATGGGTAGCGATGAGTCGCTGCTGTTCTGCACGATGCTGCGCAGAATCACCAACACACCGCGTTTCTCCACCGCCACGACTTCAGCAAGATGCTCACCATCGACGGCATTGAACAGCGACAGCGCATCGCCCACCCGCAGACGCAGCACCTTGCCGACATAGTGCGCTGCCTCGTCGGCGAGCGGCACAGTCGACCCGGTGGTCAGTGTCTGCGTGGTGTGGATGCGCGACAGTCGCATATCAGCGATCGCTCAGACCGAGGTTGTTCCAGATAGTGCCAACCGGCCCCACCTGATTCATCGTGTAGAAATGCAATCCGGGTGCGCCGCCTTCGAGCAGCACTTCGCACAAACTGGAGACCACATCTTCTCCGAACGACTTGATGCTTTCGACATCGTCACCGAATGCTTCGAGGCGCTGCCTGATCCAACGTGGGATCTCTGCGCCACAGTTGTCACTGAAGCGTGCGAGGTTCGCGTAATTCGTTATCGGCATGATGCCTGGAACGATCGGCACTTCGATGCCCATCTCGACGCAGTTATCCACGTAGTAGAAATACGCATCCGGGTTATAGAAGTATTGTGTGATGGCGCTGTTCGCGCCCGCGTCTATCTTCTGCTTGAAGTAACGCAGATCGCTCGCGTAGCTTTCCGATTTGGGATGAATCTCTGGATAACACGCAACTTCGATATGGAAATGATCGCCGGTCTTTCTGCGAATCAGTTCGATCAGTTCATTAGCATAGAAGAACGAGCTGGTGGTGCCAGTCCCGGAAGGAATGTCGCCGCGCAATGCGACGAGGCGAGTGATGCCCAGATCCTTGTAGAACTGCAGCAGTGCAACGATTTCTTCCTCGCTGGATCCACCAAAGGAGAGATGCGGTGCCACGTTGGAACCGGCATTGTGAATGTTCACAACCGCCTGCTTTGTACCATCGCGCGTGGAGCCCCCGGCACCGTAAGTGACGGAAAAGAAATCCGGCTTCAACAGCGCGAGCTGGCGATGGACTTCCTTGAGTTTTTCCTCGCCGACTTCCGTCTTCGGTGGGAAAAATTCGAAGCTGAAGCGGGCTTGTGTACTGTCGCTTCCTGGGGTGTTTGTCATTTGTATCTACTCTTTGAATATATTGTGTGGGTCATGTAATCGCGAGCAAGGCTCGCTCCCACAGAGCAATTTGTGGGAGCGGGCCCTGCCCGCGATGCATTTCCTCAATACTTGTAAGTATCCGGCTTGAACGGCCCTTCCGGCTTCACATTGATGTACTTCGCCTGCGCTGTTGTCAACTTGGTGAGCACGCCGCCGAAGCCACCGACCATCAGTGCCGCTACCTGCTCGTCCAGATGCTTGGGCAACACTTCCACCGTGATGTTGTCTTTCTTGAAGTCAGCTGACAGTGCGGCAAACTTCCTTTCGTACAGATACATCTGTGCAATCACCTGGTTGGCGAACGAGCCATCCATGATGCGTGACGGGTGACCGGTCGCATTGCCGAGGTTGATCAGGCGGCCTTCAGACAACAGCAACAGATAGTTGGTCTTGTCCTTCTGCGGATCGCCGCGATATACCTTGTGCACCTGCGGCTTGATCTCTTCCCACGTCCAGTTCTTGCGCATGTATGCAGTGTCGATCTCGTTGTCGAAGTGACCAATGTTGCAGATCACCGCACCGGACTTCACTGTCTGCAACATGTTTTTGTCGCACACGTCGATGTTGCCGGTCGTGGTGACGATCAGGTCGAGCTTGCCGAGCAGCGCGCGATCGATGTCTTCAAGACGGCCGGTGTTGTTGCCGTTGAGGTACGGTGACACGACTTCGTAACCGTCCATGCACGCTTGCATCGCGCAGATCGGATCGATCTCGGACACCTTCACGATCATGCCTTCCTGACGCAGACTCTGTGCAGAGCCCTTGCCCACATCGCCATAACCGACGACGAGTGCGTGACGGCCGGACAGCAGCATGTCAGTACCGCGCTTGATACCATCGTTCAAGCTGTGACGGCAGCCGTACTTGTTGTCGTTCTTGGATTTGGTGACGGAGTCGTTCACGTTGATCGCTGGTACTTTCAACGTGCCCTCTTCCATCATCTCGATCAGACGGTGCACGCCTGTCGTTGTCTCTTCCGTGATGCCATTGATCTTGTCGAGCATCTCGGGGTACTTGTTGTGGATCATGCCGGTGAGATCGCCGCCGTCATCGAGGATCATGTTGCAATCCCATGGCTTGCCATCTTTCAGAATGGTTTGCTCGATGCACCAGTCACCCTCTTCCAGGGTCTGTCCTTTCCACGCATATACCGCGATGCCTTTGGAGGCGATGTACGCAGCGGCGTGATCCTGTGTGGAGAAAATGTTGCAAGAAGACCAGCGCACTTCCGCGCCGAGTTCCACCAGCGTCTCGATGAGAACGGCAGTTTGAATGGTCATGTGAATGCAACCGATGATCTTCGCGCCAGCCAGTGGCTTGCTTGCGGAGTAACGCGCGCGCAGTGTCATCAGTGCAGGCATTTCTGCTTCTGCGAGAATGACTTCCTTGCGGCCCCAGTCGGCCAGAGTGATGTCTGCTACCTTGTAATCGTGTTTGCTCATGCTTGAATCCTGTTTAGCTTTATGAATGTATCAATCTGTAAATGTATCAATGTCGTGAAATGTTTCGTCTCTCGGGAGCAGCTCAGATGCCAGCCGCCGCGCGCAGCGCCGCTGCCTTGTCGGTTCTCTCCCAGGTGAAGTTCTCTTCCTCGCGGCCGAAGTGACCATAGGACGCTGTGGGCAGATAGATCGGACGCTTCAGATCCAGCATCTTGATCAGACCCTTCGGACGCAGTTCGAAGAATTCACGCACCAGTTCCACGATGCGATCTTCGGAGATCTTGCCGGTGCCGAACGTGTCGATGCTGATGGAGGTCGGTTCCGCGACGCCGATCGCGTAGGACAGTTGCAATTCGCAGCGATCCGCGATGCCAGCGGCAACGATATTCTTCGCCACGTAACGTGCTACATACGCCGCAGAGCGATCCACCTTTGAGGGGTCCTTGCCGGAGAATGCGCCGCCGCCGTGACGCGCCATGCCGCCGTACGTGTCGACGATGATCTTGCGACCGGTCAGACCGCAATCACCGTAGGGGCCACCGATCACGAAGCGACCGGTCGGGTTGATGAAGTACTTGGTGTTCTTGTCCAGCCACTCGGCGGGCAGCACGTGCTTGATGATTTCTTCCATCACGGCTTCCTTCAGTGGACCCTGCTCGATGTCCGGGCTGTGCTGTGTGGACAGCACGACTGCATCGATCGCGACCGGCTTGCCGTTGTGATAACGGAAAGTGATCTGGCTCTTCGCATCCGGGCGCAGCCACGGCAGCGTGCCGTTCTTGCGCACTTCCGCCTGACGCTTCACCAGACGATGTGAGTAGGTGATCGGCGCGGGCATCAGCACGTCGGTTTCGTTGGTGGCATAACCGAACATCAGGCCCTGATCGCCAGCGCCCTGTTCGTGATCTTCGCTGTCATCCACACCCATGGAGATATCGGGCGACTGCTTGCCGATGGCATTCAGCACCGCACAGGACTTGCCGTCGAAGCCCTTGTCGGAATGATCGTAACCAATGTCACACACCACCTTGCGCGTGAGTTCTTCGATGTCTACATACGCCTCGGTCGTCACCTCGCCAGCGACCACGACCATGCCGGTCTTGATCAATGTCTCGCACGCGACTCGTGCCTTCGGGTCTTGCGCCAGAATCGCATCCAGAACCGCATCGGAGATCTGGTCTGCCATTTTGTCCGGATGTCCTTCGGAGACGGATTCGGAGGTGAAAAGTGATGTTGCCATAAATTTTTCCTTTCTCTGATCGTTGGTTGATTGGGTAATTCTTGTTAAAAAAGTTCTCAGGCGCTGTTGGCTGCGACGTAGCCAGGTTTGTGAAAAACACACATCTGGATCTGGAAGCCGTTGCGCAGCCCCAGATAGACACTCTGTTCGGGACGCAAGCCAGCCTGCGTGGCCCAGTCGTGCAATTCGTCGTGATCGAAACCCAGCCACAGATCACCACACGAGTCGCGCACCCAGTCCTGATCGTGACGACACAGATCGACGATCAGCAGCAGCCCGCTGTCATTGAGCAGAGTGGCCGCATGCTGGAATGCTTCCTGTGGCGAAGGCAGATGGTGCAACACCATGTCGTACAGAATCACATCGCAGCGCGTCTGCAATGACAGTGCGGTGTGCGTGTCGCCGTGAATGAAGTCGACGTTGTGCAGTTGTTCAGCCGCGATGGTCTCTCTGGAGAGATTGAGCATCTCCAGCGCGTTGTCCAATGCGATGACGTTGTCGAACTGCTGCGCGAGTTTTGCCAGCAGCTCGCCTGCGCCGGGGCCGACTTCCATGACCTTGAGGGCCGGGCTCAGCTCCAGCTCGTTCAGCAGATCGAGCACGCTGCTCATATACTGACTGTGCTCTGCGACCAGCCCCTGCTTCTCGAGGAATTTGTCAGAGTGCTTGCTGAAAAATTGCAGGGATTGCTCGGAGCGCTCCTGCTGCACGAGGTTGAGCCGTTCCCGCAGTTCTGCGCGCAGAGGCACACGGTCGATGGCCTCAAACGCGCTCTTCTTGAAGCTGTGCAGGGGGTCGTCGCTGATCAGCAGCGGGCGACGATAGAAAATGCTGTTGCCTTCGCGGCGGGTCGTTGCCAGGCCGGCGTTGGCAAGAATCTTCAGATGATGACTGAGAGCCGACTGCCGAATATCGAGAATGCGGCAGATCTCCAGCACGCCAAAGGAGCTGGTGCGCAGCAGGCGCAGAATCTCCAGACGCAGGCCGTCCGCCAGTGCCTTGCACACCAGCGTGAGCGCGTCCGCATCATCCGGCGCGGTGTTGTCGTCCTTTCTGAGAGCCGTGACAGTCAAGGCTGATCCTGTATTTGTAATCGAATGGCCCGGGACTATAGCAGGGATGCCAATCTATATCAAAATTATTTGATATAGATCCTGTGGGGCCCTCATCACCCTGTGGGAGCGAGCCCTGCTCGCGAATACTCTTTCGTGTATCCCGGGATCATGACCTATGCCCACCTGCGACGGTCCTGCGCCGCTCCGCGGTGCCCTCTCTCCGTAAAAAGCCTGGGGTCTTTTTACTGCGCTCGGCGCTGGCCCTGATTGTCGCTGGCGGGCACAGGCCATACTCCCTGGCGCGCTGCAGACGCAACGCACCGATCCAAAACCGATTTGGAGGCGTTGATGAGTTCAGGCTGTCAGTCAATTCCAACGTGAGAGGCTAGATGTCTCTCCCCCAGCGACTCGGGCCCTGCCTCCCACCACCGATCGAAGCCAACACTACTGATCTTGGACAAAATAAAAGAAAGGCCGGGTAGCATATTCCCCAGAGGTGCGGGAAAATGGGCGGCCTTGCAATTCAGACAGCCAGAAACAGGAGCCAGACCCGTATGCCCAGCCGTGTTCCCTCGCGCAGAGACTGTGCCAACGCCATCCGCGCCCTCAGTATGGACGCTGTCCAGAAAGCCAACTCCGGACACCCCGGTGCGCCCATGGGGATGGCAGACATCGCTGAAGTGCTCTGGAATGACTTCCTGAAACACAGCCCTGTCAACCCCGGTTGGGTCAATCGTGATCGCTTCGTGATGTCCAATGGACACGGTTCCATGCTGGTGTATTCCCTGCTCCATCTGAGCGGCTACGACGTCCCGATGGACGAGATTCGCAACTTCCGCCAACTGCATTCCAAGACGCCGGGTCACCCCGAGTACGGCTACACCCCGGGCGTAGAAACGACCACCGGACCACTGGGTCAGGGTCTGGCCAACGGTGTCGGCATGGCCATCGCCGAGAAGACGCTGGCGGCGCAGCTCAACCGTCCCGGTCATGAAGTCATCAGCCACTTCACCTATGTCTTTGCGGGTGACGGCTGTCTGATGGAAGGCGTGTCCCACGAAGTGTGCTCACTGGCTGGCACGCTGGCGCTGGGCAAGTTGATCGTGTTCTACGACGACAACGGCATCTCCATCGACGGCGATGTGGAAGGCTGGTTCACCGACGACACGACCAAGCGTTTTGAATCCTACGGCTGGCAAGTGCTTGCAGTGGACGGTCATGACGCCGAGCAGATCAGTGCTGCGATAAAAGCGGCGCAGGCCGATACCGCACGTCCGACGCTGATCAAGTGCAAGACAGTCATTGGTTATGGTTCGCCCGGCAAGCAGGGCACGCACCACGTACACGGCTCGCCGCTGGGTGATGCCGAGATTGCGGCGACGCGCGCAGCGATTGGTTGGAGTCACGCGCCGTTCGAGGTGCCAGATGACATTCGCAAGGCCTGGGACGCACGCGACAAGGGTTTCGCCGCCGAGTCCGCTTGGAAGGAAGATCTGGTGCGCTACGAGGAAGCATATCCCGAGCTGGCGATGGAGTTGGTGCGCCGTCTCAAGGGACAACTGCCGAATCACTTTGCAGGCAAGGCTGACGAATACATCCTCGCCTGTCAGGCCAAGGGCGAAAACATCGCCAGTCGAAAAGCCTCGCAGAATTGCCTGGCCGAATTCGGTCAGCATCTGCCGGAAATGCTCGGTGGCTCCGCGGACCTCGCGGGCTCCAATCTCACCACCTGGTCAGGCAGCAGAGTGATTGCCGACAGTGCAGATGGTAACTACATCAACTACGGTGTGCGTGAGTTCGGCATGTCCGCCATCATGAACGGCATAGCCTTGCATGGTGGATTCATCCCCTACGGCGGCACGTTCCTGATCTTCATGGAATACGCTCGCAACGCGGTCCGCATGTCAGCACTGATGAAACAGCATTGCGTGTTTGTCTACACGCACGACTCCATCGGTCAGGGCGAAGATGGCCCGACGCACCAGCCGATCGAGCAGATTTCCAACCTGCGCGTGACACCGAACATGTCCGTGTGGCGTCCCTGTGATGCGGTCGAATCCGCCGTGTCGTGGAAGGCCGCCATTGAGCGTACCGGCGGTCCGACGTCACTGGTATTCTCGCGTCAGAATCTGAATCACCAGCAGCGCACGCCCGAGCAGGTCAAAGCAATTGCACGTGGCGCCTATGTGTTGAAGGACTGTGCCGGTGTGCCGGAAGTCATCATCATCGCCACGGGTTCCGAAGTGGCGATCTGTGCCGAAGCGGTGACGCGTTTGCAGGAGTCCGGCGTGCGTGCGCGTCTGGTGTCCATGCCGTCAACGGATGTGTTCGAGGCGCAGGACGCTGCGTATCGTGAGCAGGTGTTGCCAAGTGCAGTGCGTGCGCGACTGGCCGTCGAAGCGGCAGCAGCAGACTACTGGTACAAGTATGTCGGCCTGGATGGCAAGGTGATTGGCATGACCACGTTCGGTGAGTCGGCCCCCGGTCCGGTGCTGATGAAGGAATTCGGATTCACAGCTGATAACGTCGTGAGTGCTGCCACTGCTCTGTGCGGGAAATAAGCGTCACTCCTTGACCGGATAATCTATGTCCTACCGCATCGCAATAAATGGTTACGGGCGCATTGGCCGCTGCGTGTTGCGTGCGCTGTATGAGTCGGGCAATTATCCGGACCTGCAGATCGTTGCGCTCAACGATCTGACCGACACGAACTCACTTGTCTACCTGACGAAGTACGACAGCACCCACGGTCGCTTTCCGGGAACGGTCGGCAGTCGCGAAGGCGTTCTGCAGATCAATGACGACGAGATCAGCGTGTTCTCCGAGCAGGATATTGCCCGGTTGCCCTGGCAGGAACTCGGCATCGATCTGGTGATGGAATGTACTGGCGCCTTTTCGGATCGCGCTACCGCCGCGCAACATTTGCACAGCGGGGCGCAGCGCGTATTGTTCTCGCAGCCTGCACAGAGTGATGTGGATGCCACGGTAATTTACGGCGTCAATCATGACTCGTTGCGTGCCACGGACAGAATCATCTCGAATGCCTCCTGCACAACCAATTGCGTAGTGCCAGTCATCAAGTGTCTCGACGACAATTTCGGCATCGAGAACGGCGTCATCACCACGATTCATTCCGCGATGAACGATCAACCCGTCATCGACGCCTATCATCATTTTGATTTGCGCAAGACGCGCAGTGCGGTGCAATCCATCATTCCGGTGAACACGGAAATCGACAAGGGTATCGGCCGCATCCTGCCGCATCTGGATGGTCGATTCGCGGCGCAGGCAATGCGCGTACCGACCATCAATGTCTCGGCCATCGATCTGACCGTGACGCTGCGCAACGATGTCACTGTGGAAGAAATCAACGCAGCGATCCGCAAGGGTGCGCGCGACTCGCTGCCGCAGGTGCTCGATTGTACGGATGAGCCATTGGCGTCCTGCGATTTCAATCACGACGCACGCTCGGCGATCGTCGACCTGAGTCAGACGCGGGTCAGTGGTACGCGCCTGGTGAAAGTGCTGGCGTGGTTCGACAACGAATGGGCATTTGCCAACCGCATGCTCGATGTGGCAGAAACAATACGCAAGCTGGAACTGTCAAAGCACTGACTGATAGAAAAACACTGACAAAGAGGCCGAGTGGCAGCATGACAATACTGAGAATGCAGGATCTGGATTTGCAGGGTAAGCGAGTGTTGATTCGTGAAGACCTCAACGTGCCAGTGAAAAACGGCGTGATCGCCAACGACACGCGCATCACGGCTGCAGTGCCCACGATCAAGCTGGCGCTGGCGGCGGGTGCACGCGTGATCGTGATGTCGCACCTCGGGCGTCCGGAAGAAGGCAAGCCCATAGGTGAACAACCTGCCTCATCACTGGCACCTGTTGCGGAACGACTCGGGACACTGCTTGGCACGAAGGTGGTGTTGTCACAGAATTATTTCCACAATGCTGCTGAAGCTGTTCCTGCTGCCGGTGAAGTGGTGCTGCTGGAAAATGTCCGCATCAATGCCGGTGAAGAAGCCAATGACGATGCGCTGGCGAAGAAGTACGCATCCTTGTGCGACGTGTTCGTGATGGATGCTTTCGGCACTGCACACCGTGCACAGGCCAGCACACATGGAGTTGCGAAGTTTGCTCCAGTGGCTTGCGCTGGTCCGCTGCTGGCGAGTGAACTGGATGCGCTGGAGCTGGCGCTGAAGAAACCGGAGCGCCCGATGCTCGCAATCGTCGGCGGTGCCAAGGTCTCCAGCAAGCTGAAAGTGCTGGAGAGTCTGGCTACCATCGTGGATCAATTGATTGTCGGTGGTGGGATCGCCAACACCTTCCTGCTGGCGGCTGGTTACAGTGTTGGAAAATCGCTGGTCGAGCGCGATCTTGTGGATACTGCAAAAACACTGATGAAGCAGACGAATATTCCGTTGCCAGTGGATGTGGTTGTCGCAAAGGCTTTTTCCGCTGATGCGGAGGCCACCATCAAACTGGTGAGCGATATCGCTGACGACGACATGATTCTCGATATCGGTCCGAAGACCGCTGAGGAATTCGCGCAGATCATCAGCCAGATGAAGACCATCATCTGGAACGGCCCGGTCGGTGTATTCGAGTTCGAGAAATTTGCCAAAGGCACGCAGGCCGTTGCCAATGCGGTGGCCGCGAACAAGGGATTCTCGATTGCCGGTGGTGGCGAGACCATCGAGGCCATCGACAAGTTTGCAGTGACAGGAGATATTTCCTATATCTCCACTGGTGGTGGTGCGTTCCTGGAGTTCGTGCAGGGCGAAACGTTGCCAGCCGTACAGATACTGGAACAATGAATATCTATCAATTACCGAAAGGAATGCGAGGTTACACATGGCACTAATCAGTTTACGGCAGCTGCTCGATCATGCAGCTGAACACAGTTACGGCGTCCCTGCGTTCAACGTCAACAACCTGGAACAGGTGCGGGCGATCATGGAAGCGGCGAGCGAAGTGAACAGCCCGGTCATCCTGCAGGCCTCGGCAGGCGCGCGCAAATATGCGGGCTCCAATTTTCTCAAGCATCTGATTCAGGCTGCCATCGAAGAGTTTCCCCATGTCCCCATCGTGATGCACCAGGATCACGGTGTGTCACCTGCGGTATGTCAGCGTTCGATCCAGTTGGGATTCTCCTCGGTGATGATGGACGGATCTCTCGGTGAAGACGGCAAGACGCCGATGGATTTCGATTACAACGTCGGTGTCACGAAGCTCACTGTGCAGATGGCGCACGCGTGCGGCGTTTCCGTGGAGGGCGAGATCGGTTGCCTCGGCTCACTGGAAACCGGCATGGCCGGTGAAGAGGATGGCATCGGCGCAGAGGGCGTACTGTCCATGCATCAGATGCTGACTGATCCTGAAGAAGCGGCCGCGTTCGTCGAAGCGACAGGCGTCGATGCACTGGCGATTGCGGTAGGCACCAGTCACGGGGCGTACAAGTTCAGCCGTCCGCCCACAGGCGACATTCTGGCGATCGAGCGCATCAAGGAAATTCATCGCCGTATTCCGAACACGCATCTGGTGATGCACGGTTCCTCCTCTGTGCCGCAGGAGTGGCTGGCGGTCATCAACAAGTTTGGTGGTGAAATTCCCGAGACTTACGGTGTACCAGTGGAGGAGATTCAGGAAGGTATTCGTCACGGCGTGCGCAAGGTGAACATCGACACCGATCTGCGTCTCGCCTCCACAGGAGCGGTACGCAAGTTCCTTGCAGAGAATCCCTCTGAGTTCGATCCGCGCAAGTTTCTCGCGCCTACCATCAAGGCGATGAAGTCCGTCGTCGTGCAGCGCCTGCAGGCTTTTGGTGCGGCCGGACAGATTGCCAATATTGGCAAAGTGTACACGCTGGAAGAAATGGCCGAGCGTTATACCCGTCGTTCCTGACAGTGAACGAGGGTGGTGATATTTCCCTGCTCCTCCTCAGAGGGGAGCAGGTGCCCCTGATTGTCAGCGCAGTGTCCTGCTGGGGTTGCTAACCAGGAGTCGCCCCATGTTCAGAGTTGCCGACATTGATGTACTGCGAAACAGCCTGGAGGAGATCGATTTCCGTTCGGAGAAATTTGTCTCGTTTGAGATCAGTCGCTATCTGAATCACTACGGGTTGAATGCCGATAATCTGTTCCCGCGACAGGACAGTCGCAACACTCATCAGTTCGGTTACTTTCCTTGCGCGACCTTTCGCATTGCCTGCCATTATTTTTCTCCGCCTCCCGAGAAAGTCTGCGGTACGGTCTTCATTGTGCATGGCTACTACGATCATGCAGGCCTGTATGGACATCTGATCAAGTACTGTCTGCGCAAGGATCTTGCCGTGGTGATCTTCGACCTGCCGGGGCACGGTCTGTCCACCGGCGCGATCGCCAGCATTGATTCCTTCTCCCAGTATCGCGAGGTGTTCAGCGCGTGTCTGCGTCTTGCCCAGACTGCCGGGTTGTGCAAACCGTGGCGAGTCCTGGCACAGAGTACCGGTGGTGCGATCGTGATGGATTCCTGTCTGGCAACCTGCGACGAGAGTACAGACCGGTTTGAGAGCATAGTGCTGCTTGCGCCACTGGTCCGGCCACAGGGCTGGTTGAGTGGCAGCCTTCTGCACACTCTGCTGGAACCGTTTGTGGAAACGGTCGCGAGAAAATTTGTTGTCAACAGTAGTGATGAGGAGTTCCTGCGTTTCATTCGCGAGAGCGATCCGTTGCAGAGCAAGGTTCTCTCGGCGCGCTGGGTGGGAGCGTTGAAGCAGTGGCTTGTGGAGTTCGAGAAATACACTCCCTGCGCTGCGAGAATTGCCGTTGTGCAGGGAGCGGAAGATACCACCGTGGACTGGCGTTACAACCTGAAGGTAATCGAGAAGAAATTCCCAAAAGCGGTTACGTACATGATCGCAGAAGCGCGTCACCACCTCGCAAACGAAAGCGAGGACATCCGGGAGCGCCTCTACTCCATTCTCGACAATGTGCTCTAGGGTTTCGTATTTCTAGAACAGCACGCGACAGCGAATGGTGCCCTTCACCTTGTTGAGTTTCTCCAGCGCAACCTTGCTGTACTCGACATCGATATCGGTCACCACGTAGCCGATCTCGTCATTGGTCTGCAGATACTGCGAGCGGATATTGATGCCGGTGGCAGAGAAGATGTTGTTGATCTCCGAGAGCACGCCGGGAATGTTCTTGTGGATGTGCAGCAGTCGGTGCTTGCCCGGGTGCGCGGGCAATGCCACCTCCGGGAAATTCACAGCCGTGAACGACGAACCGTTGTCGCTGTACTTGATCAGTTTCTCGCTGACTTCCAGACCGATATTCTCCTGCGCTTCCATCGTGCTGCCGCCTACATGAGGCGTCAGGATGCAGTTGTCGAATTCGCGCAGCGGAGAAATGAATTCGTCGTCGTTGGAGCGCGGCTCCACCGGGAACACATCGACTGCCGCTCCGGCAATGTGTCCGCTCTTCAGGGCGGCAGCGAGGGCGTCGATGTCCACGACGGTGCCGCGTGAAGCATTGATGAGGATGCTGCCCTTCTTCATCCAGGAAATCTGTTCCGCGCCGATCATGTTTTCTGTTTGTGGTGTTTCTGGCACGTGCAGGCTGATCACGTCACAGGTCTGCATCAATTCCTTCAGAGACGATACCTGCACGGCATTGCCCAGCGGCAGCTTGGTCACGATATCGAAGAGGTAGACTTTCATGCCCATGGATTCGGCCAGCACGCTCAACTGCGAGCCGATATTGCCGTAGCCGACGAGGCCGAGCTTCTTGCCACGTGCCTCGAAGGAACCCGTGGCCACTTTCTGCCAGACACCACGGTGCGCCTGAGCATTCTTTTCTGGAATGCCGCGCAGCAGGAGAATCGCCTGACCGATGACCAGCTCCGCGACACTGCGGGTATTGGAGAACGGAGCATTGAATACCGGAACACCACGGATCAGCGCAGCGTTCAGGTCAACCTGATTGGTGCCGATGCAGAAGCAGCCAACGGCCTGGAGCTTCTCCGCCGCGGCAAAGACTTCCTTCGTGAGCTGAGTGCGGGAGCGGATGCCGATGAAGTGAACATCCCGAATCTTCTCGATCAGTTGATCTTCCGGCAGAGAGGTTTTCAGGTACTCGATGTTGGTGTAGCCGGCATCGTTGAGCGTCTTGACGGAGCTCTGATGCAGTCCTTCGAGTAACAGAAATTTGATCTTGCTCTTTTGCAGTGAAGTCGGATTCATGATTCGGTGATTTCTCTTGACGTGATACGTGCGATTTCGAGTGACCTGTTCCAAAGGCGGGCATGTTACCATAAGCCCCGCTGTCAGGCTGATGAAAACTCTATGAGCAGCCCCTGAATTTATTTCGATATAGCGTCTTTTACTCGTAACTTTACTCGTAACTTTACTCATACCCCCAGGTCATGGAATCTGATGAACCAATCGCACGTTGAACTGATTGCCGCACTCTCCGGCATTGTTGGAGAAGACAAGGTCAAGACGGATGCCGAGTCGCTGTCAACCTACGGGAAGGACTGGACCAAGGTCCATGAACCCCGTCCGTCCGTGATTGTTTTCCCCGCCACCATCGAGCAGGTGCAGGCCCTGGTCAAACATGCCAATGCACATGGCATTGCCCTGGTTCCCTCCGGTGGCCGCACGGGTCTGAGTGGTGGTGCAGTGGCCACCAATGGCGAAGTGGTCGTGGCGTTCGACCGCATGAACAAGATTCTGGACTTTGATCCAACCGACCGTCAGGTGGTCTGTCAGCCGGGTGTCGTGACTGAACAGTTGCAGAACTTTGCAGAAGAGAACGGCCTGTTTTACCCGGTGGATTTCGCATCCTCGGGCTCCAGTCAGCTCGGCGGCAACGTCGCCACGAATGCCGGTGGCATCAAGGTGATCAAGTACGGCCTGACGCGGGATTGGGTCGTGGGCATGAAAGTGGTGACGGGTTCCGGTGAATTGCTTGATCTGAACAAGGGGCTCATCAAGAACGCGACCGGCTACGACCTGCGTCATCTCTTCATCGGCTCCGAAGGAACTCTTGGTTTTGTGGTCGAACTGACCATGAAGCTGGCGACATTGCCCAAGGACCCGACCGTCCTGGTGCTGGCGGTGGATGCCATGGAATCAGCCATGCACGTCCTGCAAACCTTCCAGGCACGATTGCCCTTGATGGCTTTCGAGTTTTTCTCGGAAAAGGCGCTGGCCCATGTGATTGCGGAAAAAGGATTGCAAAGACCCTGCGAAACGCGGGGAGAATTCTACGCACTGATCGAGTTCGAGAATCTCAACGATGAGATCGTTGATGAAGCCATGGCTGCATTTGAACATTGCGTTGAGCAGGGTTGGGCTCTCGACGGAACGCTCAGTCAGAACAGCAGTCAGGCGCGTGATCTCTGGCGCTTGCGTGAGGATATCTCCGAAACCATTTCCAGGTTCACCCCGTACAAGAATGACATTTCAGTAAAGGTGTCTCATGTCCCAGCGTTCCTGCGGGAAGTGGACGAGATTGTCAGCCGCCAGCATCCGGATTTCGAGATCATCTGGTTTGGCCATATCGGTGATGGCAACGTGCATCTGAATATCCTCAAACCTGACGCCCTGGACAAGGCCACGTTCTTTGCACAGTGCTTCAAGGTCAGTCATGACATCTTTGATTGTGTGCAGCGCTACGGTGGAAGTGTTTCTGCGGAGCATGGGGTTGGTTTGCTCAAGAAACCCTACCTTTCCTACAGCCGTAGTGAGGCAGAAATTGCCTACATGAAGGCGTTGAAAAAGGTGTTTGATCCGAATGGAATCATGAATCCGGGAAAAATATTCGATTGAGCATGGTTTTTAGTACGGGATTTGCGACGAAATCGCGATTATTTGTCAGTTTTCCTTTGATTTAGTGTAAAGCCTGTATTCCATCCGCCAGAATATAGCGGTACACTTCAGAAGAATCCTAATGGATTCAAGGGTTGGCAGTGATGTTGGCCATGTAATTAATTTTAAAGAACAAGAGAGAAATATGTCAGAGCAAGTAGAAGGTACCGTTAAGTGGTTCAATGATGAGAAGGGCTTTGGTTTCATTGAGCAGGAAGGTGGAAAGGACGTATTCGTTCACTTCAGCGCAATCAACGGTTCCGGAAGAAAAACTCTTCACGAAGGCCAGAAAGTTACGATGGATGTGACCCAAGGTCAAAAAGGCCCGCAAGCAGAGAACGTGACTCCTCTGTAACGAAAAAGCAGAGCGCTAAAACGCTCTGCTTTTTTTATTGCAGACAAGGTTTGAATGAGTTGTTCAAGCCTCGGGATTGTCTTTTCGTATAGCTTAGCTAGAGCGTAGTTATCAGGCTTTAACAGTTCTGATGCCATCTCTTGTTCCCAGGATCAGCAGATCCGCAGGGCGTATCGCAAACAATCCGTTGGTGACTACTCCTGTGATTTGATTGAGCTGCTGCTCCAGTTCTCTGGGATCCACGATACTCATATTGTGGATATCGATGATCTGGTTGCCGTTATCGGTGATGAACCCTTCACGGTAAACCGGATCACCTCCCAGCCTGACAATAGCTCTTCCCACATGACTTCGTGCCATAGGTATGACTTCCACCGGTAGTGGAAACCTGCCAAGCACGGAGACCAGCTTGCTTTCGTCCGCAATACAGACAAATTCCCGTGCCACTGCCGCAATGATCTTTTCCCTGGTCAGTGCCCCGCCACCGCCCTTGATAAGGTGCAGTTGTGCATTTGCTTCATCGGCGCCATCGACGTAAATCGACACTTCGTTCACACCGTTGAGGTCCATCACGGGAATGCCGAGTTTCAGGAGTCGTGACTTCGTCTCCTCCGAGCTTGCCACGGTGCAGTTGATGCGATCCTTGAATGGTGCCAGACACTCGATGAAGCAATTTGCGGTAGACCCGGTGCCCACACCGATCACGGTCCCTGCTTCCAGTCTCTCTTCCACATACTTCGCGGCCGCGGCTGCAACCGCCTTTTTCATTTCATTCTGATCCATGCTAATTTCCCGGCTTCAGTTCGACTGCGACGGATTATACGGAGTTGATCTGTGCCCTGCCCGCAATTTTCAAACTTGAAGGCCAATGATGGAAAAGTACGTAAAGGACATTCTCTCTGCCAAGGTGTATGACGTGGCCATTGAGACCCCCATTCAGAGGGCGGCTATCCTGTCCCGGCGCTTCAACAATGAAGTGCTTCTGAAGCGTGAGGATTTGCAGCCGGTGCACAGCTTCAAGCTGCGCGGCGCCTACAACAAGATGGCGGGGCTGTCGGAAGAGGCCGCGAAGAAGGGAGTGATTGCGGCCTCGGCGGGCAATCATGCACAGGGCGTGGCGATGGCGGGGACACGCCTTGGCATCAAGACGATCATCGTGATGCCGGTGACCACCCCGAAGATCAAGATTGATGCCGTGAAGTCTCTGGGCGGGAAAGTCATTCTGCATGGCGATACTTACAATGAAGCGGCGACACACGCGCAGTCCCTGGTGCAGGAAAAGGGTTATACATTTGTGCATGCGTTTGATGATGCTGCGGTCATAGCCGGACAGGGCACCGTGGGGCTGGAGATCGTGCGTCAGCACAGCGGCAGACTGGATGCCATCTTTGTGCCGGTTGGCGGTGGCGGGTTGATGGCAGGCATTGCCGCCTATGTGAAATACATTCGTCCCGAGATCAAGTTGATTGCAGTGGAGGCCGAGGACTCTGCGTGTCTGCAGGCGGCCTTGCAGGCGCAGCGCCGTGTGATCCTGTCACAGGTCGGATTGTTCGCGGATGGTGTCGCGGTGTCGCAAGTCGGCAAGGAAACGTTCCGCATTCTGCGCAAGCTGGTGGATGATGTGGTGACGGTCACGACCGATGAGATCTGTGCTGCTGTGAAGGATATCTTCGACGACACGCGCGCCGTCACGGAACCGGCCGGCGCTCTGGCAATCGCAGGAATGAAGAAGTATGTGAGGGAGCACGCACTGACCGGACAAACATTGTTGTCGGTGGTCACTGGCGCGAATGTGAACTTCGATCGTCTGCGTCATATTTCTGAACGTACCGAACTCGGGGAGCACCGCGAAGCTGTGCTGGCGGTGACCATCGATGAAAAGCCCGGCAGCTTCAGGCATTTCTCCAACGCGTTGGGCAAACGCAACATCACCGAGTTCAACTATCGCTATGGAGATCCGACGAGCGCGAAGATCTTTGTCGGTGTAGAGATCACGGATACTGAAAATGGCCGCCGCGATTTGCTCGCGGATCTGACCAGTCAACATTTCAAAGTGGTCGACATGTCAGACAACGAAGCGGCGAAACTGCATATTCGTCATATGGTCGGAGGGCGCAGTCAGGCGATCGCGAATGAGCGCGTCTATCGTTTCGAATTTCCGGAACGTCCTGGTGCACTGATGAAGTTTCTCGATCTGCTCGGAGGGCGCTGGAACATCTCCATGTTCCATTATCGCAATCATGGGGCGGCGTATGGTCGGGTGTTCGTGGGCATGCAGATTCCCGAGAGTGACAAGAAGCACTTTGCCCAGTTCCTGAAGGACATCGGCTATCGCTGCTGGGATGAGACTGACAACGTGGCGTATCAGACTTTTCTGGCGCCGTAGAATGTGGGAGCGGGCCCTGCCCGCGATCAGGAGTTGAATAGAATCAGAAAGGCCTATTGTTCTCGTCGTACTTCACAGGCACACGACTCGACGCCGCGTGCATGCCCAGAACGATCATCGTCAGTGCCGTCTTGAGTCTGGCGAAGAGGGAGCGATTGGGTAGTTTCGATTCCGCGTCGCAGGCCTTCAGGATTTCCTTCTGGCGTTCATCAAGCGCTATTCGTGTGCACATCTTGGTGCTCCCGTCAGGGTGAAAACAAGAAAACGATTTACGAGCAATTTGGGGTGCATGGTAGAATCGGCCCCCGTTTTGATCAGACCATAACCCTTTTCAACAGATTCATCTACAGAGAACCAGCATGAGCAAATTTGAGAACGTCACCGTCGTGAAAGCTGCGAACGTCTACTTCGATGGCAAAGTGACCAGTCGCACCGTGGAATTCGCCAGTGGCGAGAAGAAGACCCTGGGCATCATGCTGCCAGGCGAGTACAAGTTTTCTACTGGCAAGAAGGAAATCATGGAGATTCTGTCCGGCACGGTAGAGATTCTGCTGCCTGGCTCTCAGACCTGGCAGACCATCACGGGTGGTGAAAGCTTCGAAGTCGTGGCCAATGCTGCCTTCGGCATCAAGGTACTGACTGTCACGGATTATTGCTGCTCGTATCTGGACTGATCCCCAGCAGGCTGCCCAGCCGCTGCCCCATCCTGACCGGATCGCCTGCACACAGACTGTCGTCCAGTGCGGCGATGCCGGGCCCGAACAGCACAATCACTGTTGATCCCAGCTTGAAGCGTCCCATTTCCTCGCCCTTCAGTATCTGAATGGGCGGGGTGTGGTCGTGATAGCTCACTTCCGCACAGGCCGTGCGGCCAGGGCATACCTGTCCAGCCCAGACTGTATCCACGCTCGCCACAATCATCGCCCCCACCAATACCAGCGCCATCGGGCCGACATCGGTATCGAACAGGCAGACAACGCGCTCGTTGCGGGCGAACAGATCCGGCACATTCTCACTGGTCAACTGATTGACCGAGAACAGCTTGCCCGGAATGTGGATCATCTTGGTCAGTGTTCCGGTGAGCGGCATATGCACACGATGATAATCGCGCGGTGATAGATAGACCGTGGCGAAGCACCCTTCCTGAAACGGCTCCGCCCGCTCGACATCGCCGCCCAGGAGATCCACCAGACTGAAGTGCCGACCCTTCGCCTGCAGCAGCGTGCCCTGCTCGATTGCGCCCAGCTGGCTGATGGCGCCATCGGCGGGACTCACGATTGCGTCGGAAGCATCGTCAACGGTGCGAGCGCCCGTCTTCAGTTCGCGGGTAAAGAACTCGTTGAAGGTTCTGAACTGTAGTGGATCCGTGCAGCAAGCCTCGTCCATGTCCACGTGATAGCGCTTCACGAACCAGCCGATGAAGGTGTTCTTGACCGGCGCCCACCGGCAGTTGGCCAGGGTGCCGACAACTCTGGAGAGGGTATGCTGCGGCACGAGGTGCTGGAATGCGAGGAAGAGTCTGTCTTTCATGAATAGTCGTGCTGGTTGCCGTAAAGGGGTCACAGCTTAATCAGCGAGTGGCGTCCTCGCAAGTGTTGAAGAGGTCCGTGACAGGCACCAACGCCGCAGGATCACGGATTGAGCGTGTTCAGCAGGGAAAAATAGCTGCTCAGGCGCTCCCGTGAAATGTGCCCGTCCTCCACTGCCTGCAGCAGTGCGCAGCCCGGCTCCTGCTGGTGACTGCAGTCGCGGAAGCGACATGCCCCTCTATAAGGATCGAACTCGGCAAAGCCATCGAAGATCATCTGCGGATCCATGTGCCAGAGGCCAAACTCGCGGATACCGGGCGAGTCGATGAGGTCGCCACTGCCGGGCAGATGATAGAGCCGCGCCGCCGTTGTGGTGTGCGTGCCCTTGTCCTGGCCGACGGACATGTCGCCCACCAGTGCATCGGTATACTCGACGCCGTCACCCCGGAGAGCGTTGACGAGTGAGGACTTGCCAACCCCGGACTGCCCGACAAACACGACGGTCTGATCGGCCAGAAAGGCCTTCAGCTCATCAATGCCCAGATCCTTCTTGCAGGACACCCGCAGTACGGGATAGCCGATTCGTGTGTAGATCGCCAGCATGGCCTCGATCTCCGTATCGCGCTCCGCCATGAATGCATCCATCTTGTTCAGCACGATAAGAGGCTTGAGGCCAAGATGTTCGGCCATGACGAGGTAGCGATCGATGAGGTTGGCGAAGGGCTGCGGCAGTGGCGCAATGACGATGGCCACCACACTGACATTGGCCGCGATCGGTCGCAGCGTAGCCTGCTGATTCGGGCGCGACATCAAGGAGATGCGCTCCTGCAATGCGACGACCACTCCACTGACGTCGCTGTCGGCCTGCCAGATCACGCGATCGCCGGTGGCCAGAGGGGGCAGATTGGTGCGCTGGAAGCAGCGAAAGATGCGCCCTGCACTCTCCGGCGCCAGACTCTCGATTTCCAACTGCTGACCGTAATGACAGATCACGAGGCCCTGCTGTTCCGGCCCCAGCTCTTCGCCACTGATCTGGGCAACCGCACGGCTGTTGCCGCGATCAAGACGCGCCTGACGCTGTTCCTGATTGCGGTTGATGCGGCCGCGTTGCTGCTGACTGAGACGACGTTTGGTCATGAAGGGCTGACGACTGCCTGCGCTGGTGAGTGAGGCGGGCAGTTTACAGCAATTCCCTGCTACAATTCTCTGCCCCATTTTCGCCAACAGCATTGCCAAGAGCGCTCTTCAAACCAGTGCTCAGACTCACAGGACTCCTGCATGACTGCCATCGACAAGAAACAAACCCTCATCTGGATAGACCTCGAAATGACTGGCCTCGAGCCGGACACCGATCGCATCATCGAGATCGCGACACTGGTGACAGATGCCGATCTGAATGTGCTGGCCGAGGGTCCGGTGATCGCGGTCAAACAATCCGATGCGGCACTGGCAGGAATGGATGAATGGAATCAGAGGACGCATGGCGCCTCTGGTCTGATCGAGCGCGTGCGTGCGAGTCTGCACGGCGATGCCGAAGCGGAAGCGTTGACCCTGGAGTTTCTGCAGAAATATTCAGAGAGACGTGCCTCTCCGATGTGCGGCAACAGCATCTGTCAGGATCGTCGCTTTCTCGCGCGCTACATGCCGACGCTGGAAGATTTTTTCCATTACCGCAATCTCGATGTCAGCACAGTGAAGGAACTGGCGCGCCGCTGGCGTCCGGAAGTGCTGGCGTCACTCACCAAACAATCGAAGCATCAGGCGATGGATGACATCAAGGATTCGATCGCGGAGCTGCAACACTACCGCGAGCACTTTATCCGCTAAGTACCTGTGGGAGCGAGCCCTGCTCGCGATGAATTTCGGCTTTCATATCATCGCGGGCAGGCCCGCTCCCACAGGGGAGGGTCATGCGTTGTGTCTTGCCAACGCCCACTCCACATGCTCACGCACCAGCGCCGACGGATGTTCGCGACGTGATTCCAGCGCTGCGACAATCATTGCATCACTTGGTGCATTGCCCAGCGCCACTGCAAGATTACGCAGCCAGCACTCGTAGCCGATGCGCCGAATCGCCGAGCCTTCGGTGAAACGCAGAAACTCCTCTTCAGTCCACGCAAACAATTTCGTCAACTCTGCATCATCGAGTCCGTGACGCGGCGAGAAATCCGGTTCGCTGCTCATGCGTGTGAACTTGTTCCATGGACAGATGATCTGGCAGTCATCACAACCGAACACGCGATTGCCCATCAACGGACGCAGCTCTTCGGGTATGGCTGTACGTAGCTCGATGGTGAGATAGGAGATGCAGCGCGTCGCGTCCAGCACGTTCGGGGAGACGAAGGCCTGCGTCGGGCAGATGTCGAGACACGCGGTACAGGAACCGCAGTGCGCTGTGGTCGGGGGGTCGACCGGCAGTGGCAGATCCGTGAACAGTTCCGCGAGAAAAAACCACGAACCGGCCTGACGATTGATGAGCATTGTGTTCTTGCCGATCCAACCAATACCCGCCTTCTCTGCCAGCGCGCGTTCAAGTACCGGAGCACTGTCCACGAATGCGCGATAACCGAATGGTCCCGCTGCTTCGCTGATCTGATCGGCGAGTCTCTGCAAGCGTTTGCGAATCAGCTTGTGATAGTCGCGGCCGCGCGCGTAACGGGAAATATAGGCTTTTTCCGGCGTTTTCAGTTCCGCCAGGGAGTTCGTGGTAGTGAGCGCGTAGTCCATGCGCACGCAGATCGCACGCAAGGTGCCGGGCACCAACTCTTCGGGTTTCAGGCGCAGCGCGCTGTGGCGCTCCATGTACTCCATCTCACCGTGATAGTGATGCGAGAGCCAGGATTCGAGATGCGGGCGATATTGATCCAGATCCACATCACTGATGGCAACGTCCTGAAAGCCGAGCTCGCGGCCCCACTGCTTGATGGATGTGGCGAGTCGTTGCAGCTCAGCGGAGTTCATACACCACCTGTGGGAGCTTGCCCTGCAAGCGAAGGTTTCAATAGCCCCGCATGTAGGAGCTTGCCTGCAAGCGATTTTTTAGTGATCGCTTGCAGGC
>MGYS01000045.1:49273-71846 GCA_001802565.1 Gammaproteobacteria bacterium RIFCSPLOWO2_02_FULL_57_10
TTCCGCCGCCGCTTCCAGTGTCGAATCATCCTTGCAGAAGCAGAATCGCAAAAGTGTGCTATTGGGCGCCTTCTCATAGAATGGAGAGAGCGGAATTGCCGCCACGCCTTTCACCTGCGTCAGATGATTCGCAAACTCCGCATCCTTCAACGTACTGATGGCGCTGTAATCCACCAATTGAAAATACGTCCCGCGTGAGGGTGTGAACGTGAAGCGTGAATCGCGAATCAGCCTGGCGAACGTGTCGCGTTTCTCCTGATAGAACGCGGGCAACTCCTTCGCGTGCTCCGGACACTCCTTCATGAAATCGGCAATCGCGTACTGAATGAAACTGGGCGACGTGAATGTGACAAACTGGTGCACCTTGCGAAACTCCGTGGTCAGCGCAGCAGGTGCCACACAATAGGCGAGCTTCCAGCCAGTCGCGTGATAGGTCTTGCCGAACGAGAACACGGCGAAGCTGCGCTGTCGCAACTCCTCGTGACGCAGCACACTTTCGTGCACGCCGCCGTCGTACACCATGTGCTCGTACACTTCATCGGAGATCACGTAGATCTCGCGATCGCGGATCAGTTCGGCGAGCGTGTCCATGTCCTGTTTGCTGAACACGGCGCCACTGGGATTGTGCGGAGTGTTGATGATGATCAACCGCGTCTTCGCATTGATGCGCGACTTCACGAGATTCCAGTCCACATGAAAGTCGGGCAGCACGAGCGGAATGTGGACTGCAATGCCTCCAGCGAGGTCGATCGCGGGCACATAGGAATCATAGGCCGGATCGAACACAATCACCTCGTCGCCACGGCTGACAGTGGCCATCACGGCATCGAAGATCGCCTCAGTGGCGCCAGACGTCACCGTTACCTCGTGATCCATGTCGGCAGAGCAACCGTACAAGTCCAACACCTTCACTGCAATCTGTTCGCGCAGGGCGGGAATGCCGGTCATGGGCGGGTATTGGTTCTTGCGATCATTCAGATAATGAGCCACCAGCTCCCGCAGACGCGGCGGACAATCGAAGTCGGGAAAGCCCTGGGAAAGGTTGATGGCACCATGCTCCTGTGCCATTCTCGACATCACTGTGAATATGGTCGTACCAACATTGGGGAGTTTACTGCGCAAGATTCTCTCTCGTGATCATGGGCCGTGGATGAGTTGACGGCCAGTTTACCCGATCACCAACCCAACTCAACCTCAGGCATGACACGGCTTGCCGCAAATATGCATGTAACGAATCAGGTCACCGATTGTCCTGTATGCATGGTTTGATCGCGCCACCTTGTAAAATCTCACAGCACCTGACAAAGAACTGGATACCATGAAAAAGACTGCTGCCGACACCGGAACCACGCCATTGGCGACCACAGAACCCACGATGATCTCCAGGTCGGGCCTCGCGCCCAAGCCGCTTTCATCACTGAAGCTGCTCAATCTGAACGCGGGCCGTGCCGCCATCCTGCATTATTTCGAGAACACCTGGGCCCTCACCGAATCCCTGTTCTCGGCGCTGACCAGCGACGAGGCCTACTACCTGCGCCCCTACCACAAGACCCGCCATCCGCTGATCTTCTACTACGCCCACCCGGTCACCTTCTATATCAACAAGCTGATTGTCGCAGGGCTGCTCACCGAACCGGTCAACAAACACTTCGAATTCCTGTTCGAGACCGGTGTGGACGAGATGAGCTGGGACGATCTGCACGAAGGCGATCAGAGCATCTGGCCGCCGTTGCAGGAAGTGATCGACTATCGCCAGAAGGTCTTCCGAATCGTGCGCGATCTGATCCAGACACACCCGATCTTCGACAAGCCGATCACCATGGACAGCCCGGGCTGGGCGCTGGTGATGTGCTTCGAACACGAACGCATCCACCTGGAGACCTCCAGTGTTCTGATGCGCGAATTGCCACCTCAGCACGTCAAGACCCCGGCGCATTGGCCGCAAGTCATGCTGCGCAGCGAAAGCCAGCCCAGCGCAAAGCCTGTGGCAGGTGTCCACTACCCAGCAGCGAATCCGCTGGTTCAGGTCGGCGCGAGCACTGTGCGCCTTGGCAAACCGCGAGACTGGCCCAGTTTCGGGTGGGACAACGAATACGGCGAAGACAAGCGCCAGGTGGCTGCCTTCAAGGCCAGTCAGCGTCTCATCAGCAACGGTGAGTTCTACGAATTCGTGGCAAGTGGCGCTTACCTCGACGAGCAGTACTGGAGTGAACAGGGTTGGGGATGGCGCCGTTTCCGCAACACTCGCTGGCCCAGCTTCTGGGTGCAGGACGGTCCGGTGGGCTCGCATCAATACAAGCTGCGCACCACGTTCAGCATCGAGGACATGCAGTGGGACTGGCCTGCAGTCGTCAACTTCTACGAAGCCAAGGCCTATTGCGCCTGGCGCAGTGCACGTGATGGGGTCAAGACGCCCTATCGCCTGCTGCAGGAGAGTGAGCATCTCGCCATCCGCGAGCCTGCGCTGCAGAACGCGTTTCAATGGCAGTCCGGCGCCAGCGCCCTGCTCGATCTCGACCGCGTGATGGCCGATGAAGCCGAGCTGGAATCAGACTACGAAGTGAACAACAACCTGCACTTCGGCAGCGAGAGCCCGGTCGATCGCTTCGCTCCCAACAGCCTCGGCTTCAACGATGTGTTCGGCAATGTGTGGCAGTGGTGTGAAGACACCTTCCATCCCCTGCCCGGCTTCCGCATACATCCATTCTATGTGGACTTCAGCACGCCATGTTTCGACGACCAGCACCAGATGATTCTGGGTGGCTCCTTCATCAGCACAGGCGACGAAGCCAGCATGTGGTCGCGCTTTCATTTCCGTCCGCACTTTTTTCAGCATGCAGGATTTCGCATCGTGCAGAGTGAAGAGACCAGCGCGCAGAAAAAGGATCGCTACGAGACAGACGCACTGCTCAATCAATACATGCTCTTCCATTGGGGCAGTGAAGCAGAGCAGCGCGATGAAGAAATCAGTGCTCGTGCAGGACATCCTCATGTGAAGCAGTTTGTGCCCGCCACCGTTGCGTTGGTAAATCGGTTTGCCAGCGCACAAGGCCGTGTGCTGGATCTCGGTTGTGCAGTAGGACGCGCGAGCTTCGAGCTGGCGCGCACGTTCCAGGAAGTGGTGGGGCTCGATTACAGTCAGGCCTTCATCGATGCCGCGAATACATTGAAGTCCGCCGGCAGGCTCGATTATGTGCGACACGACAGCGGTCGTTTCAATACCGCGTTATGTGCGGTAGTCAACGATCAGATCGCGCGGGATCGTGTAGAGTTTGTTCGAGGAGATGCGTCTGATCTGCACGCCGCTGAGTTGCGCGGCAAAATGCGTGGCTTCGATGCAGCATTGCTCAGCAACCTGCTCTGCCGCTTGCCTGATCCGGCCGCGTGCCTGCGTCAGTTCGTGGAGGACGACACTCTGCTCAACAGGAATGGTGTGCTGATTCTGTGTTCACCGAATAGCTGGATGGAACAGTACACGCCAGCAGAATACTTCATCGACGGTGACAGCAATGCTGCTGCGCTGGCAAAGATCGGCGCGATACTCGAAGGCTTCGAACTGATTCATGAGGAAGACCTGCCATTCATGATTCGCGAACACCGCCGAAAGTACGAATACATCGTCAGTCAAGTGTCGGTGTGGAGGAAGAAGTAAACACATGCCCATCTGGGACACGATACTGAACACCATCGCCAGCGAGTTCGCTGATGTCTCTGATGTTGAAATGGGCACGCGCATCACGCTGCGCTTGTTCCTGGCAGCATTGCTGGGAGGCATGCTTGGTTATGAACGCGAATCCCAGGGGCAGGCGGCTGGCGTGCGCACCCACATGCTTGTGGCGCTCGGCGCTGCGTTGTTTGTTGTCGTGCCCGAGCAGGCCGGTGTTGCAGAAGATGCGATGAGTCGCGTGACGCAAGGTGTCATCGCTGGCGTAGGCTTTCTCTGTGCTGGCACCATTCTCAAAGGCGAAGGAAGTCTCCAGATAAAAGGCCTTACCACCGCAGCCGGTCTATGGTTGACGGCAGCCATCGGCGTTGCCGTCGGAGTCGGTTATGAAACGACAGCTGCCCTCAGTGCATTGATGGTGTTGTTCGTGTTGAACGTCGTGCCGATGATTGTCGACAAGAAGCAGCCTCAGTAAGCCCCAACCTCGCTAACGGACCTCAGGTCCCCGCTAATATTGCCCAGTCCCAGTCTGTATCCATGGTTCGCTCGCTGTAGTGTCCGAACGGCCTATGGCTATTCCTTTCCCATGAACAAGCCAGAATGACGGGGTGGAGTTCGGGTGTGGATCGGTATAGTATCCAGTGACCTCGAAGTTGGTGGGAAATTATAAGGCCACATACCCGACGAAAAGCTCGGGAAACAATGGGGCGGAATTTTTTCTTTAGAATCAGGGGGATGCCGGAATGAAAATCGTCAGGCCAGAATTAAAAGGCCACCTCCTAAGATTTATTAGGAGGCCACAGGCCTCCTTAACGGACTGTTATGCATCTATCAGAGCAAGGTGACAGAATGGAAGAAGAAATCAGGGGCACACTCTTTACAAAATATGATGAACTAAATTTCTCAGATGGTGATGCCTATCCGAATGAGGAAGGCAACATCTGTGTAAAATTTGACGATAGGAGTTTCGTTGTCCTGACACCTATAATGGCTAAAAGACTAAACCGCCTTTTGGATGAAGCGATAAGATCCTCATTGGGTATGGTCCTGTCGGAAAAGTAAATTGTTCTTGCTGCCAAAAATTGAGGAACATCTATGTCGTTCATCGGAAAAACGGAAGAAAGGAAAATTACAACTAAGGGTAATACTTACAAAATATTTATTACCCAACAAACTGGCGGCTATTGGGTTGCAACAGTTTTGTACTCGAAGGTTGGCACTATCACTGCACAGAATGAAGTGGCAAGTACCAGGGAAGATGCCTATTGCAAGGCAGCAACATTTGCTCTGAACAAAATTGATGAAAATGCCACAATCGAGCCTCTATGAAAAGCACAAAAAATGCAGGAGTTCTCGCCTTTGGCAACCGAAGCTCGTTTCTTGGGCTGCGTTGCAAGGCTATATGTTTTCCAAGACCCAGTAGCTATCCATGAATGCCAAGAATGAAAAATATGAGCTCCTCTTCTTTCATGCGAAGTCGTCTTTCGATGCTGAGCTTGATCGATTTAAAAGTATAGAAGAGAAAGCTAGCAAGTTTATTTCTTTGCTCTCGATAGCGATAGCTGCATACGGCGGGGGATTAACCTATTTTATGGAGCAATATCTTCCTCCAGACTCGGTAACAGAATGGGTTTTCACAATTGTAGTTCTATTCGCTCTGCTTGCGCTGGCTTCCTCTTGGAGCTTGATATTCAGATCTCTATATTTCGTTGAAATGCCACGCTTACCTTTGGACGACGAGACTTTTAGGAACATAGAGGCGCATAACCTGGCAACAAACCATTATCTCTTGTCCAAAACCTGCCAAGAAGGAACGTTGTTAGCTAGGAAAGCGATAGATAAAAAGTTAGAACTTTTGCGTCTATCATATACGGACATAGCTTTGTCAGCATGGTTAATCTTGGCGTCATTTTTCGCGCTACTCTTCATTATCGCAATCTAATATACCAGGGGCATTCATGAGTACCAAAGACAGCGGAAACACCGAACAGGGAAGCTCCACTCAGTCACAAGGTCAAACTGAGCAGCCAAATCTTGATGCCACGCCTCAGAGAGTCGTAATGGTAACTAACGATTTTAAGCCCAAGCTTGATAAGAATGTAAAAATATTGAATGAAGACAAGTAGCCAAGAAGCATAACAATCGGTTGTGCGGCGATAAATTTGATGCCGCTTTGCGTCACCAAATTCGCGCGTGAACACGGGCGTTATGCATCGCGCCAGTTTCTACTTCAGGAGAGTATGATTTGGGTAGATTAAAAGACCATTTCATCGAATTGCAGAATCAAGCAGCGGAAGAATGGATTCAGGACAGACTTTCCGATAAGGATTTGGACGAAGACTCCGACGAGTGGAAGGGATTGCTTCAAGAGTTTTATGACTATCAAATTTACCTTTTGGAGGAAGAAGAGCATGAAGAAGAACTTCGTTGGCTGAAGGAAAACGGTTCTTCTAAAATACACAAGTTCTTTATCGATGAATTAAATGCTCTTGAAAGGATAATAGATGAAAGCCTGAAAAAAGAGAAAAAGCTTTCTTTCGTATTCAATTCACAACTTATTGCTAAAATGGCTTTTGCTCATTCTGTAGCACTTCTAGAAGCATTTTTAGGGGATACCTTAAAATCATTGCTAAATGAAAATGAAAAACTTCTTGAAAATGCAATTTCTAACATCGACGAATTGAAAAAGGCTAGATACTCTTTAAAGGATCTCGCTAAAACTAGTTCGGATACAAAAACCTTGGCGATTCGAAAAGTGTCGGACATTTTATTTCACAATATTCCTAAGGTAAAAATAATCTATGAACAGGTCCTAGGAAAAAAGCTAAATGTAGATATTTCCAAAGTAAGCAAAATAACAGATCTTAGGCATCACATTGTTCATAGAAATGGAAAAACAATAGATGGTGAATGTATAAATATTTCAAGTAGTGATTTATCGAACGCCATTTCTTCGATCAAGGAGTTTGCGAGTGAATTGCAGAAAGAGATAAATAAGGAAAATAATGCATAACAATCCGCTTCAGTGCGACCAAAGCATGCTTTCATGCCTTTTGCTTGCGCAAAAGGCACGCCAACATACTTTGGCGCCTGAGCAGGGGCGTTATCCAGAATGAGCCCAGACATGGATGAGTTGAAAAGTCTAATAACTAGATTACACCGGGAAAGATACCCAGATGCAGATGTAATATTCCTGGCTGGTTCTGTTGTGCGTGGCGAAGGCACCAAAACATCTGATCTGGATATCGTTGTGGCATACGAGTCTTTGCAAAATGCCTATCGAGATTCATACTTTTACGGTGGATGGCCAGTTGAAGCGTTTGTCCATGACCTTCAAACGTTAAAATACTTTATTCAGAAAGTTGATGCACCAACTGGAGTTCCATCACTAGCTGCTATGGTCTCGGAAGGAATTGAGTTGCCGTCGGCAACATCGTTAAGTCGTCGCCTAAAGGAAATAGCCAGTGATTCCCTGCAGGCAGGGCCAGCTCAATGGTCAGCCAAAGAAATTGATAGCTCACGCTACCTAATATCAGATCTCATTGAAGATGTGCGCGAGCCCAGGTCCAAAAGTGAAATGAATGCTGTGGCCATTCAGCTTTACAACGCAATTTCAAATCACTACTTTCGCAGTAAGGGGTTGTGGTCTGCTAAAGGCAAAACTATACCTCGGCGTCTGCACAGAATTGACACTGTATTTGCTGACAAGTTTGAGTTGGCCTTTGAGTCTGTGTTTACACAGGGCAAAACTGAGGACCTAATTGCACTGGCTGATGATGTTTTGTCAGCTCACGGGGGGTTCCTATTTGAGGGGCATCGGCTAGAGGCGCCAAAGGAATGGAAAACTGGATAACAAAGCCGTCAAGTCGCCCTTCGGGCTCGGACGGCAACTACGTTGCCGCCGCTTACGGCGGCGTTATGAGGCCAGGACGTACCACGAAATTGTAGCCTGTGGATAAATTCGGACAGAGGGCTGGTGCCAGTAGCAAGAAATTGGTAGCGTCAGGCTTTGGCACTTTCCAGTGCAGTTGATTGCGGTAGTTTTAGCAGCTTCGTTCAACGCCGCTGTTTAGTCGGCAAGCGTGGTGGGCAACAACAAGACAGATGGCTCCGTTCTCAGTGCCCCTTCAAGTCAGGGAGTGAACATGGATTCCGGCAGTTTCGTTCTAAGTAGCATTTACAAGTTCAGTGCGTACGTAAGCGCTGTCACACTTTTTCGTCGCTTCGTTTTGCCACTGGCTACGCTGTTGCTCCGCAATGTGCGCTGTATTGGGCACCGAGCGCTGGCCCATAACCAGTGGCACCACAGTGACCAATTTTCCACTGCTTCGCAGCTCCAAACTGGCACGTGTGCCAGGCGTTATGAGCTAGGAGGTTAAGTGCTACAGTTTATTTTGCCAGTGGTACTTTTTATGCTGGGTATTGCAGCGATCGTAACGCATGTGGCAGCGCGGCTTCCTGCGAAGAATCGGGTCAAATTTTGTACTGTGCTCTATACGTTGCTTTTAACTCCTTCATGGGCGCCAGCCACTATTGTCGCAATCCCAGTTCCTTTTGGTGCCATATTGGGAATGGGCTTAATCATTGGGGCCCCGCTTGAAGTACTAGATATATTGTTGTCGTCTTGGTGGTGGCATTTACCAGCATTCGTATTGACAAGTTTTATCTCTCATAAAGTAGCAACTAAATTTTTGGGAACTTCAAGTGTACCGTCAGCCCACTCATAACAATCCGCTCCAGAACTACCAAAGCATGCCGTCATGTCTTTTGCTGGCGCAAAAGTCACGCCAGCACACTTTGGCGCCTGAGCAGGAGCGTTAGGCAGCAAAAGGAGAGCGAGCGTTGAATTCTCAACCAAATTCTATTTGTAGGAAATGCGGAAATTTCAGCCAGAATTTTTCCAATAATTTATGTCTAAATCGCCGTGCAGATGGCTCAAGTTGTAGAGGTGTTTTATTCTCAATATTAGAAGGTGAATTAGAAAAGTGTACTGGTTGCAATGGATCAGGGTCTAAAAAAAATAACACATGCGATACATGTCAAGGCTATGGCGTTGAGTACGTAAGGAGAGCAGGCGCATAGCAGCAAGTCCAATAATAACCGTAGTAGGCACTGCACCCAATAATGTAGTAGCTTGCTCAGAACAAAAGAGGTAGCGTCTTGAAACTAATTGAACCACCCAAAAATAAATTTGAATTTCTATGGCCAGACGTTAGCACGGAATATGGCAGACGATTTGCCAGAAACGAAGGCATTTTTGCCCTAATATGTTTCTTTGGCCAATACATGGTTCGACTAGACGAGGTCTACCTGCAGATAGAAGCAGGAGCCACAGGATTAGATTTTAACAAAAATGTATACCTAATTACTTTGGCGATCCTTGTATTTTTTGCTTGGCGTGTTTACAAGTTTGGCATAATTAGTTCAGTGTTCGGGCTCCTCATCGCGATAGGCGAATTCACTACATTGTCCATGAACTATCCTTCAGAAACTGCCCTCCCTATCTGGAATGCGACAATGATACTTTTAGCTACCCAAGGGGTCCGAGCTAGCATTGCGCATCGTAGAACCAACAGAAACGCAAATGCAGCCTAACAATCAATTGCACGCGGCCCGCTTCGCAGGCGCGTGAATATGGGCGTTATCCAGAATGAGCCCGAGCATGGATGAATTGAGAAGTCTTATCTCCAGATTGCATATGGAGAAGTACCCAGACGCAGATGTCATATTTCTGGCCGGCTCAGTCGTGCGTGGTGAAGGAACGAAGACGTCTGATCTGGATATAGTCATAGTCCATGAAGCACTGCCAAATGCCTATAGAGATTCTTACTATTATGGTGGCTGGCCCATTGAAGCGTTCGTCCATGATCCTCAAACGCTTGAATATTTTTTCCAGAAAGTAGATGCACCAAGTGGTGTTCCATCATTAGCTGCCATGGTGTCAGAAGGAATAGAGCTGCCGTTGGTAACAGCGCTAAGTCAACGCCTAAAAGACATAGCAAATGGCTTCCTGCAAGCAGGGCCAGCCCGATGGTCAGCGAAAGAAATTGACAGTTCGCGTTACATAATCTCCGATCTTATTGAAGATCTGCGAGAGCCTCGCTCGCAAAGTGAAATGTATGCAATCGCCATTCAGCTTTACAATACAATTGCAAATCACTTCTTTCGCAGCAAAGGATTGTGGTCCGCCAAAGGTAAAACTATTCCCAGGCAGCTGCGCAGAATTGACGAAACATTTGCGGGCAAGTTTGAGTCGGCCTTTGAATCTGTATTTGCACGAGGCAAGGTTGGGGACCTAATTGCATTAGCCGACGATCTGTTGTCAGTTCACGGAGGTTTCCTGTTTGAGGGGCATCGACTGGAAGCGCCACAGGAATGGAAAGTTGGATAACAAAGTCCTACAGACGGACAAAATCATAGTGTCATGCCTTTTGCAAAAGGCGCAAAAGTCACGCCACTATGCTTTTGCCGCTGAGGAACGGCGTTATGCGCCATCGTGCGTCACTATGCCGGCTCGCAGGTCGGTTGGAGAGAAGAATGAAATTTAGCAACATCGTTCGATCTGAGGCGGAATTGCGGGAGTTAATGGGTAAACCAATTGCGCCTTCTGTTGTCGAGAAGGCGCTCTCTGCACTTGATCGGCATTGCCTCGCCTTTATTAGCCGCGCGCCGTTTGTGCTCGTTGCGTCAAGTGACCGAGAAGGCCGGATGGACATTTCCCCTAAGGGCGATGCTCCTGGTTTCGTAAGGGTATTGGACAGCACTACGCTTGTTATTCCAGACCGACCAGGAAACCAACGCTTCGACACCTTCAAGAATCTCTTCGAGTCGCCCCGACTAGGTTTGATCTTTCTGGTCCCAGGTAAGCGAGAAACACTTCGCATCAGCGGTAGAGCAGAGGTCGTACGTGATGCCGCGCTGCTCGAAAGCATGATCATCAATGGTAAGGTCCCTGCTCTGGCCATTGCCGTACATGTGGAGGAGGCGTTCTTCCACTGCGCAAAGTGCGTGATCCGATCGCATCTCTGGATGCCCGAGCACTGGCCGTCCCTTGAGGGGCTGCCGACTTTAGCCGAGACCATGAAGGACGCAGCCTCAATTCCAGCGCCACTGGAGGTAGTTGAAGCGATAATCAAGGACGACGAAGAGGCACGACTCTATTGAGGGGACCATGGACCGCAATTGC
Source organism: Gammaproteobacteria bacterium RIFCSPLOWO2_02_FULL_57_10 (assembly GCA_001802565.1). Lineage (GTDB taxonomy): Bacteria > Pseudomonadota > Gammaproteobacteria > Pseudomonadales > Pseudohongiellaceae > UBA5078. The sequence goes on from MGYS01000045.1 coordinate 60,124, forward strand.
TATGTTTCCGCATAACAAGGTGCATCAGTTCGCGCCTGTCGGCGCCGGACGCAACCTTCGGTCGCGCCGCTGTGCACGGCGTTAGAACGCATATCCAAGTTCAGCGTGACGTCGAGCTAAATGGGCCCGAGAGCTGTGGGGCATCGGTTCAACATCGTGGTATCGGCATGAGCCAGATTCGGGGTAAACGTGAGTTTAGGGTATCGAGTTTTCATCGTTAACGACGGCCACCTTGTCAGAATTTCTCACAAGATGTTCGATGACTTCTATTCACGCAACCTTTGTGTCTTAACGAAGTACGCGAATCAGACGATTTCAGTGGTAATGGCCATCTACACCTTGAAGAATAGAAAACCGAGCGAGATCATTCGTCTTGACTCTATGAGGCTCAGAGTAAAGGCCGATGGATCAATTGATGAAAATCATCAGATGGAAGGAACTTCCCTGACTCTCGAAAAGGTTCATGGGGGGTTTGCCAGAAGCACTGTTGCTGTCTCAAACGGCGCCACGGTTATCGATGCTAAAGGAAAATTCAAGGAAAGGCAGTGGCAACAACGTCATCCCAAGTTGTCGCAAGCACTGGTAACGAAAATTTATGCAGCACTTTTTTCCTAATGCGTTCTAACAATCCGCTTCAGAGCGACCAAAGCATGTTGTCATGCCTTCTGCAAAAGGCGCAAAAGCCACGCCAACATACTTTCGCGCCAGATCAGGGGCGTTATGCGCCCCCTGCCGACAAGATCGAGGTAAGGATTGGAAGCCTTTCAAGAAAAAATTAAGCGCCTGGTTACCCAGCGCAAGGTTCGTATTTCGGAGCACGGCTATGACGAGCTGGCAGAAGATGGTCTGTCGGTCCGTGAGGTCTTGGCAGGAGTCCCAGCCGCGATTCTCATAGAGGAGTATCCAGACTTCGCCAAAGGCCCATGCGTCCTATTCCTGCAGCAAGACTCCAAAAGCGGACCTGTACATGTGGTCTGGGGCATTCCAAAGAGCTATGATGAACCCGTCGTTTTAGTCACTGCCTACCGCCCAGACCCTGGAAGGTGGGACCGAACGTATCGTATGAGGTTAAAGTCATGAGTCCGCGTCAGAAGATCAAGTTCGTGCATGAAGGACAGTATGTTGCCGAGGTGGCCATTGAGGTTACTGAGTCGGAGCAAGGCTGGTCGCCGACGATGAGCCTGGAAGATGCTTATAAATTGCATGATGTAAGGGAAGCATTGAAGGCTGGAGATCTGAAAGCAGCAGCACAATACGGACGTGTGTATGAGCTCAGGCCTGTCATCAGCGCGCAATAACGCGCGTAACAAACTGCTTCAATCGGACCAAAGCCCGCTGGCGTGGCTTTTGCGCAAGCAAAAGGCATGACAGCGGGCTTTGACCGTTGAGCAAGGGCGTTAGCGCTTGGTCATTGCCTGCGATGAGCGCTATTCACCTCGTCGGCGAGCCAGGCCTTGATAAGAGATTGATACGGCATGTCCCGTTTATTGGCCTCGATTTTGATTCGATCCAAAAGCGACTCGGGCAATCTGAGGGATATGGTTTTGGTAGAAGGCTTCAAGTTAGGGAACCTGGCGAGCTTTGCTTTGCTCCAGTCCACATACTCAGTGGAGTCGTGAGATAGCCAAAAATCGCGCTCTTCCGATTCGCTTTTGAATTCAGGTATTTTTTTCAATTTGCTCATAAACTCTTCTCTCTTTGCGATGCATATCTCGGGCAGAAACAATTCGCACAAGTGTCCCGTTCGAGCGAAAGGTAAAAGTTACATGCAGCAATCTCAGATCATCTGTAATACCAAGGGCGTGGTATCTGGTTTCCTTTTGGCTATGCTTTACATCATCCATTAACAAGAGAGGCTCGTTGAAAAACACTTGCTCTGCCTCAGACGGCAACACGTTGTGTTTGTTGATGATTTTCTCGGAATTGCTAGAATCCCAGTCAAAGCCGTCAACTTGTTGAATTAAATGAATCATGAGCGGTATATTATCACCATATACAGCGCTTTCAATATGCGCTAACAAGTTCGTGCAGTCGGATCAAAACCTGCTGTCATGCCTTTTGCTTGCGCAAATGTCACGCCATTATGCTTTGGCCGCTGAAGAAAGGCGTTATGCGCTAGTCAGCATCGAGTAAGCCCATGGAAAAATGGCTAATTGAAGTTCGCCACTCTCTAGACGAGGCAATCGCAAAAGCGACTGGTGGAAGTATTCCGCTTCAGAACCTTTATATGCTTGCGCCTATTATGTACTCCGAAGCGCATAAAATGAGAAACGAGAAGCTTCTTCAGGAAATGATCGACGCATCAGATGACCAGGTTGCCGCTGACGTGTCTCTCGACGCGAAATCTAAGGAGCAGTACAAGTTTCACTTTGTTTCCTCGTATTTGTTTTGCTTTGTAGTCGCTGGAAAAATCGAAGAAATGCAGTATGACCGAATCATGGATTATGTATGCGAGAGATTGGATCTTTTTGAGGATGACCACGATCATGATTAGCGTGCACAACTGATCCTACCCGTCAACGTTCAACACCAAAAATCCTGGATAAATATAGTTCACATTACGCTGTCACCAGTAGCTGTTCTAATGCACTGATGCGACGCAGGTGCTAGCATTCCGCCCCATGCCGCTTCTCAACTTTCCCGATCTCGACCAACGCCTGTCCGACCTCAAGGCTCTGCCCGTCCACCGTGGACGGGTCTTGCGCGCTTGGTTGAATGGCAAGGCGCTGGACGCAGGTCCAAGCCACCAGAAGCAGGAAAACTTCCTGCCGCTGTCGGTACGCAATGGCTTGCCTGCACTCAGCCAAGAGCTGGGAGCAGTTGCGCAGATTCATTCCCAACATCCGGGTGCTGATGATTCGATGCGCCTGTTGGTCAAGCTGGCCGACGGACAGATGATAGAAAGCGTGCTGCTGCCGCGCGACGGGCTCTGCGTTTCCACCCAGGTCGGTTGCGCCGTTGGTTGCCGCTTCTGCATGACCGGCAAGAGTGGCCTGATTCGGCAAGTGAGCAGTCTGGAAATCCTGGCGCAGGTCGTCCTCGCGCGCCGTCTGCGCCCGGTGAAGAAGGTCGTGTTCATGGGCATGGGCGAGTCGGCGCACAATCTCGATAACGTGCTGGAGGCCATCGATCTGCTCGGCACCGAAGGCGGCATCGGCCACAAGAATCTGGTGTTTTCCACCGTCGGCGACCGCCGTGTGTTCGAACTGCTGCCGCAGCAACGCGTGCGGCCTGCGCTGGCCTTGTCGCTGCACACCACCAAGGCCGAGCTGCGCGAACACCTGCTGCCGCGTGCGCCGAAAATCGCGCCGCAGGAACTGATGGAACTGGGCGAGGAGTACGCACGCGAGACCGGTTACCCGATTCAGTACCAGTGGACGCTCCTCAAGGGCATCAACGACGGGCAGGACGAACTCGACGAAATCCTGCGCCTGTTCAAGGACAAGTACGCGGTGCTGAACATCATTCCCTTCAACAGTCTCGAAGGCACGGGGCTGGATGCTGGCAACGGTGTGAGCTACGAACGCCCCGATGCCGAACGCATCCGCGAGATCGTCAAATACCTGCACAGTCGTTATGTGCTGACCAAGGTGCGTAACAGCGCCGGGCAAGATGTGGATGGCGGCTGCGGTCAGTTGCGCGCCCGCGCTGAGGGCGTCGCCCAGCGGGTGAGGATGTTCAGGGAATAAGTGCCGATGAAAGGAGGGAAATTTGCAATGAACCTATCAGTCCAGGAAATGCTTCCTCAAGAATTGGAGCTGGTCATCGACTATTTCCACGATGCTACACCGGAGCATCTGGAGATGTTGGGAGTCGATCCGACACGGCTGCCTTCAGCATCAGTCTGGAGAGAGCGATACGCGATGGAGTATTCCAGGCCAGTTGAGCAGCGCGCAGCACTGGTGCTCATCTGGAAGCTGGACAATGCTCCGATAGGGTTCTCTTCTGCCGACAAGATCAAGTTTGGAAGCCACGCAAACATGCACCTCCACATTTTGAAGTCAGAAGATAGAAGGTCGGGGTGCGGCACAGCATGTGTGGTGAAATCCGCACAGTTGTATTTCGCCATGCTCAAGCTCGAACGCCTTTTTTGTGAACCCAATGCATTCAACGTCGGACCTAATCGAACGCTGCAACGAGCGGGGTTCAAATATCTGAAGACACATAATACGGTACCTGGGCCGCTCAATTTTCATCAGGCGGTCACCAGGTGGGTTTTGGAGCGCGACAAATAACATGCAATCTACGGAACGGACCGCTACCGCAGTTTCGGATTGAGAGGCCAGCAAGACTGTAAAGCTACCTCCCCTCCTCCGCAATCCTCTGCTCCATCGCCGCGCGTCTCTCGGCAATCATCTCCGCCCACGGTTGTTGCTGTAGTAATGGGTGCGGTCTCACCTGCACGCGCATCAGATGTTCGATGTTGGCGAACGGTGCCTCGGGATGTCCGGTCAGATAAATGTCGGGCGTGAGTTTTGCGAGATTGTCGAAGCCGATCATCGTCTGCTCAGCGAGATCGGGAAAGCGCGGGTTGTTGGTGATCTGCACGCCTGCGTTGGGTCCGTTGCAACCGAAGATCGCCACATTCATTCTTTGGCCATCATCAATGGTATCGAGACTCCATGTCGTGCATCCAGGTGTGTGACCTGGCACCCACGTCGGGGTCATCGTTGTGTCGCCGAGCGTGATGCTCTCGCCATCCTGCAAACGGCGATCGACCTTCACTGGTTCCCAGCCTTCGAAACTGAGTGGCGAGAGATCCTTGCCAGCTTCCAACGCGTCGGCATCGGCGGCAAGCGCCATCACCTGTGCACCGGTCATGCGCTGCAAAACGGCGTGACCCTGCACGTGATCAAAGTGCGCGTGACTGGAGAGTAGTATCTTCACATCTTCAATCTTGAATCCCAGCTTTTCGACATTGGTGCGAATGCCAACGGGCATTTCGTTGACGCCGGAATCCACCAGGAAATGTCCTTCGGAAGTGGTGATCAGATACGACGACACATCTGCTGCACCGACATAATAGATATTGCCCAGAATGCGAAACGGCTCTATGACCTCTGCGGAATCGTCATGATACCCGGCGCCAGCGGCCACCTTCTCTTCGAGCGTCATGGTGTCGTAACGACCACCCTGAGCGTGTGCAAGCATTGGGAGAAATCCTGCCGTCCAGGTAGCGAGCCACATTACATTTTTCATTGTGTTTTCCTATAGTCAGTTGCTTTGAACTTTATCCTTTATCCTTTGATGCTTGCATCGTAAACTGCGGAGTTGGCCCCGCAAACCTCAGGATAGTGTACTTGTCACTCATGGCTCTGGATATACAGACATTGTTCTTCTCCGCCGTCACGGTGTCCTTCACTGCGGGCGTTGCCGCCATCTATTTTGGATCGCAGGACATGAGTTACCGGTCGGTGCGTGATTGGGGTGTGGCCACTGTTGTGATGTCGCTGGGTCTGGCGTTGGTGGCAGTGCGCAACAATACGGAAGCCATGGTTGGCGTTCTGATTGCCAGCACCCTGCTGGTGTACGGAATGGTGCTGATGTATCGCAGCTTACTTGTTTATCGGCATGAATCGACCCGGGATATGCCGGGTCTGATCCTCGTCGGAATAACGATTTTCACAGTGTTGCTGTGGCGGGTCGACATAGTCAGTCTTGGAACACGCACGGCCGTTGTCTCCGGTTCGGTAGGGATCATCATGTGGCGCTGTGCCTGGCTGATGGGCATCAGGGCATTACCTTCTGCGCGTTGCTCCCAGCGCTTCACTGGTGCTGTCTATGCTATCTACGCTCTGCTCCAAACCGTGCGTGTGATAGCCGTTGTGCTGGGCAGCAGCGAAGATGTGCTGGCCGGGGGCCTGCTTGACATCCTTTATATGCAGGGCATTACTGCATTGTGGGTGCTGGTGACGTTGGGTGTGATCTGGATGGTGGTGGAGCGGCAGCAGGAAGATCTGCTGCAGATGGCCATGAATGATCCTCTTACTGGTGCGCTTAACCGTAACGCCATGCTTTCTTCGTTCGAGCATGAACGCTCCCGATGTGGACGCAATCAAGGAAATTTCGCGGTCGTCATGTTCGATATCGATCATTTCAAGCGCTTCAACGACACTTATGGTCACCTGACTGGTGATGCGGTGCTGCAAGGCTTGGTGGTGACACTGCGCGAGGTGGTGCGCCAACACGACAGCGTGGGTCGCTTTGGCGGAGAAGAGTTCATGGTCATCATGCCGGATATTGCTGGCGAGGTGGCCACGCAGGTCGCCGAGCGCGCGCGTCAGGCAATTCAGGAACGCGGTTTCGTGGTGAAAGGCCAGCGTGTCGAATTGACGGTCAGCGCCGGTGTGGCAGTTTTTCCTGACAATGGCCAGGACTGGGATGAGTTGGTGAGTGCGGCCGACTCAGCTCTCTACAACGCCAAAGGATCGGGGCGAAACTGTGTTGTCCTCGCGTGATCTCCCCGCTTATATCGAAATTGATTTAGATGATATTTGATATAAGCTTTGATTCTATAGCTCTGGAACTGACGGTAAATTAAACAATTCAGCAATTGAATAGTGAAATTTGTTGCACTACACTCCAAAGCGTCTGATGCAAAACGGGCATTCCCGAATTGCTTCTGCAGTCGACATCCTGAATTGCCAATAGCCTTGAATACACGGATTTGTATTCGAGGAAGATGGCAAAAACAATAAGTACAACCAAGGGGGTCGCTATGAATCATGCCATTCCAGGCAGACGCAAGGCATTGTTTGTTGCAGTAATGCTCGCTGGAACTCCACTGTCTGTCATTGCCCAGCAAGACACCGACACTCCGGAAATCGAAGAAGTCATCGTAACCGGATCTCTCATCAGAGGCACACCACTCGACGCCGCTCTTCCTGTAGAAGTCTACACCGCAGAAGATATGGAACTGTCGGGAGCGCCTACTGCGTTGGAATTTGCCAAGAGTCTCAGTGTTTCTGGAGCGACGACAGGTGAATCCTATTACTTCGGCGGTGCAGGCAATACAGGTAGCGTGAGCTACAACCTGCGCGGTATCGGTGCCGACAAGACCCTCACCCTGTTCAATGGGCGAAGGGTGACAGAAAATACATCCGTCATTCCCTCTGCAGCGATTGCACGAGTGGAAATCCTCAAGGACGGTGCTGCCGTCACCTATGGTGCTGACGCTACCGGTGGCGTCGTGAACTTCATCACGCGCGATGCGTTCGAAGGGATCGAGATCTCCGGCGCCTACAAGGCCATCGATGGATCGGACGGCGATTACAACGGCAGCATTCTCGGCGGTTTCAGCACGGACAACACCGATGTGCTGATGACTGCGCAGTGGGAGCATCGTTCGCGTCTTGATGCCGTGGATCGCAGCTTCACCGATCTGCCTTACAGCGTTAACCCGGCACCGTGGTCGACGCTCACGAACCTCGCAGGCTGGTTGCCGAGGGGCGCTCTACCCGCTGTACCGAACAACACCGCCAATGGTGAGTGGGGTAATCCAGTCGCAGGTATTGTCTCTGACTATACACAGAGCTCCTGCGAAGCCGTTGGCGGCACTTACGTCAACTCCTTCACGTGTGCCTATAACTACATTCCGTACTACAACGTGGTGTCTGACAACGACATCTATCGCTTGTATGGGCAAGTAAATACGGAATTGTCCGAGAACCTGAACTTCTATCTGCGCGCAGCGTACTCGCTCGTGGATACTCCCTATCAGTACGGTTCGCCTTCACAGCCGGTGATCCGCGGTCCCGCGAGAGCCACGGGTGCCACGTATCAGTTGTATGTGCCAAAGACCAACCCCTATGTGGCTGACTTTGCGACGCGTACCGGCTTCGCGAATTCACCGGCCTATGCGGCGACTCAGGGCTTCACTCCGGTCACCTATCGTGCGTTTGCGCACGGCGGTCTGGATACCTTTGCAGAGAGCGGCAAGTACAGTACACCGAGTGATATCCGCAACAAGTTCACGCATGTCTCCACTGGCTTCAATGGCGACCTGACCGATGACATCAGTTTCGATTTTGGTTTGACTTACAACCAGTCTAATCTGTACTCGGACAGCCCCGACATGATGCTGGCGCGCATGCAGCAGGCACTGAATGGATTCGGCGGTGAAAGTTGCAATGTCCCCGATCTGGATCCGAACCGTTACGGTACGCAGAACCCCGGAATGGCAGGCAGCGCCGGTTGCAGCTGGTACAACCCGTTCGCCTCCAACTTTGCCAGTCAGCCTGTTCTCGGTCTGACGAATCCAAGCTACGTTCCTGGCGCCGAAAACTCTGATGAGTTGATCCGCTGGATGTTCAACGACCGCAAGAACGAGAGCGTGAATTGGAACGCAACGGTCGATATCGTGTTCAGTGGCGAGACTCCTCTGCAGCTGCCAGGCGGCGCGATTGGCTGGGGTGCCGGTGCACAGTGGCGCAAGACGGAAAACCGCGAAAGCATCGATGATCCACTCTACAACGGCAGCCAGCCATGTCAGTGGCCGAACGACTCCGGTCAGCTGCCTCTCGATCCTGCGGATCCTCGTTACACAGGCTGCACGCCTGATCGTCCCGGTCCGTTCCAGTTCTTTGGCACGAACGTGCCGGATAACACTTTCCAGGATCAGTCTTCATTCTTCGGTGAATTGAGTCTGCCAGTGCTGGATTCCCTGTATCTGTCTGCAGCCGTACGCTACGAAGAGTTCACTGGCGGTCTGGATGCCACGGTGTACAAGGTGTCGGGCAAGTGGGATGCGACAGAGAACCTGGCGTTCCGCGGGTCCTATGGCACCAACTACCAGGCGCCGGGTGCTGGCATCATACCGGGTGAAGTCAACAACGGGGTGAACAGCTATACCCGCGCAGGAGGCAACTGGAGAGGTGCACAGACAGTCACCAACTCGGGCATCGAGCCGGAGACCGCAGATGTCTGGGGCGCTGGCGTCATCTGGCAATCGGAAGGCTTCACCGATGGCAGCCGTTTCCGCCTGATCGTTGACTATTTCAACATCGAGACGGAGAAGGAGCTGGGTCTGCTGGCCTCTGCCAACGACATCGCCAACGCGGTGTTCAGCATCCCGGCGACTCCTGGTGGCTCAGTGTCCAACAATGGCACGGCGCTCGCGGACTGCTCTCACCCTCTGGCTCCGCGCGTGACATTCGACGGCGGCGGTTGTGTGCAGGGTGTGTCAACGGCGAACACCTTCTCGTCAATCCGCACGGACTTCGGTAACGGTCCTGGCCAGTTGACTGCTGGATACGACATCCAGTCCACGTACAGCTTCCCTGTTTATCGTGGCGATTTCAGTGTCGGCATCACAGCCACCAAGATCCAGAAGTTCGAGTTCACTGCCTTGAGTCTTGACGGATTCCAGCTGCGGGCAGGAGAGGATCGTCTGGGCGTACTGAACTTCGCCACCATTGCAAACGCGGCCTCCGAATGGCGCGGCAGCATGACAGCGAACTACACCCAGGGAGATCACAACTTCCGTCTGGTGATGAACTATGTCAGTGGCGTGAACGATGAGCGCTTCTTCAATGAAACGACCGGTGAACTGCTGGGTGCAGCCTCGCTGACTCCCGCTGGCCTCCAGCCTGGCACTACAACGCCGTTCGGTCCGAGCTACTTCGGCATCAAGGGCGAGGATTGGGTGTCCACGGACTTCCACTACACCGTGGATCTGCCATGGGCAACCCTGACGGCTTCGATCGTGAATATCGAAGACAGAGATCCGCCCGAGTCACGTCAGGAGATGGGTTATGATCCTCGGATCGGCAACCCGCTCGGACGTACATTCGAGCTAGGTCTGCGCAAGACATTCTAGGAACCTCTCCCTCCTGGAATGATGTGAGGCAGTGCGGGCGGCCCTTCGGGGCCGCCCGTTTTATTTTGTGAGTCCTCAATGTCCGCCGGCCGGACGTCACGAACTGAAACAAGATTTTCATCGACGAGAGTTCCCTCTCGGCGATATAGTGGTTCCCGATAATCATTCTCAAGTGGGCTCAATCATGACGCAGAACCAATGGCTGGCACTCCTCATTACCACTCTGGGGCTGGTTGCCTGCAGTCCCCAGGAAACCGGTTCCACCGAATCCACGGCCGCAGTCCCGGCAGCGACTGAGGAAGCAGCGGAAGCCTACGATGGCGCAGCCGGTGCCACGGCCGCGGCGCCAGCGCCTGTCGCTGCAGAAGGTCCTTTGTATGAGAGCGAACTGCTGCTCAATACCTATCAGCTCATTACAGAAGGCAAACGCTCTGGCGAGGGTTACTTCAGCGCCGACGGCAATCGCCTGATCTATCAGGCCGAACTGGAAGGCGACAATCCCTTCTATCAGATCTTCGTGCGCGATCTGCTGACTGGCGCGACCACTCAGGTTTCACCTGGCAGTGGCCTGACCACCTGCGCCTGGATTCATCCGATCGAAGACCGTGTGATCTTTGCCTCCACCCATGACGACCCGGATGCCATCGGCAAGCAGCAGCGTGAGATCGCCATGCGCGAGAGCGGCGTCGAGCGCGGCTACTCGTGGGACTACGACGAGCACTACGAGATCTATCAGGCCAACGGCGATGGCAGCGATCTGGTGAACCTCACGAATGCTCGTGGTTATGACGCAGAGGGTTCCTACTCCTCCGACGGTCAGACCATCATCTTTGCGTCCAATCGCGAGGCTTACAATCGACCGCTGAGCATGGCCGAGCAGCGTCTGTTCGAGGACGACGCTTCGTACTTCATGGATCTCTACATCATGAATGCCGATGGCAGCAATGTAAGACAGCTGACCCATTCGCCCGGTTACGACGGAGGCCCGTTCTTCAGCGCCGACGATCAGCAGGTGGTGTGGCGCCGTTTCAATCCGGATGGCAACAGTGCCGAGATCTGGACCATGAATGCCGACGGCAGCAACCAGCGTCAGCTCACCGACTCCGCGATGGTGTCATGGGGGCCGTACTTCCATCCAAGTGGCGACTACATTATCTATTCCAGCAACGTGCTCGGCCATGCGAACTTCGAACTGTTCATGGTCGATACACTGGGACAGAAAGATCCCATTCGTGTGACCAACACGGAAGGCACTGACATCCTGCCTGTGTTCACCCCACAGGGCGACAAGATGGCGTGGAGCAGCACGCGCACCGCAGACGGCACGTCACAGATCTTCATGGCCGATTGGAATCACGAGCGTGCGCTGGAGCTTCTGGGCCTGTAACAACCAATGCCTCTGTGTGGGAGCGGGCCTGCCCGCGATTCAAGTGCCAGGTTACAGTTCTATAGGGCGTTGGAATCGCGGGCAGGCCCGCTCCCACACAGAGGGAAGGCGGAGTTCAATCATGAATAGAGTAGTCATCCCTTTCGCATTGCTGCTCTGGAGTGCAACCACGCACGCCCAGCAATTGCTGCATCACGATCTTGATGTGACTCTTGACCCCGCGCAGAACTCCATCGCCGTCACCGACACGATTACCCTGGTGCCACAAACAGCGGGTCAGCGTGAATTCACTTTCAGTCTCAACGAGAGACTGCTCCTTGCCAGCCTGCAGGGCGACAACTACCGCATCGAAGAAGTGACGACCACTCTCGGTAACAGCGCCGCAGATGCAGGTCGCGAGATCGCGCCCAGCAAACAGTACCGGCTTATCCTGACTGATGATTCCACGCAAGTGACGCTGAACTACGAAGGCCAGGTCTACACTGACGCGGAGCAGCTGACTGCCGAGTACGCGCAGAG
>MGYS01000045.1:71852-74187 GCA_001802565.1 Gammaproteobacteria bacterium RIFCSPLOWO2_02_FULL_57_10
CGTCCACCACCGGAATCATCGGTGAACAAGGCGTTTATCTCGATCACAGCAGCGTGTGGGTGCCGGACTTTCAAGTCGGTCTGATGAACTTCGCCATGGCAGTGGATTTTGCGCCGACTGCAGAGGGTTGGACGTCAGTCAGCCAGGGTGACTCACAAGGCAGAGAGAATTACTGGGTCAGCGAGCAACCGATGGAAGAAGTCTATCTGATTGCTGCTGATTTCACTGTCTACAGTGCGCAGAGTGGTGACACCGAAACGCTGGCCTATCTGCGTCAACCCGATGTGAATCTCGCCACGCGTTATCTCGATGCGACAGAAAGATATCTGGCACTTTACGAACCGTTGCTGGGCGACTACCCGTTCAGCAAATTTGCGCTGGTCGAGAATTTCTGGGAGACGGGTTACGGCATGCCGTCTTTCACGCTGCTCGGCGAACAGATCATCCGCTTCCCTTTCATTCTCGAGTCCTCTTATCCGCATGAGATTCTGCACAACTGGTGGGGTAACTCCGTCTATCCGGATTACGAGACGGGTAACTGGAGCGAAGGTCTGACCGCCTACCTCGCCGATCATCTGTTCCAGGAGATGAATGGAGCAGGAGGCGAGTACCGCAAGGACATGCTCGGCCGCTATCGCAGCTTTGTTACCGATGCAGCAGATTTCCCCTTGTCACAGTTCACTTCTCGCAACTCGGCGGCGTCGCAGGCCATCGGCTACGGCAAGACGCTGATGCTGTGGCACATGTTGCGCGTGGAGATGGGTGATGAAAAATTTCTGGAGGCGCTTCGCACGCTCTACACCGAGCGACGCTTCACACGCACATCGTTCGCCGATATCGAAACAATCTTCTCGCGTGTCAGTGGCAAGGACCTTGGCAGTTTCTTTGCGCAGTGGGTGGAGCGTGCCGGTGCTCCTGAGCTCGCCGTGAGCGTGAGTGCGGTGGGTGACAATGCGCAGATCACCCTGCAACAACTGCAGCAGGGCGAAGCCTATGACCTTAACGTGCCTGTTGCCCTTTATTACCAAGGCGCGGCAGAAGCCGAGATCGTCAATGTCGCCATGAGCGGCGCGCAGGCACAGATCATGGTGCCGCGTTACCAGACGCTGCAGGCGGTGCAGGTCGATCCGTTCTTCGATGTGTTCCGTCGCCTCGATGTGGCGGAGTTGCCGCCGACCATACGCCAGATGTTTGGTGCACAGCAGATCGTCTTCGTGGTGCCGCAAGAGAATCGTCAACTGTGGCTGGAGATGGCAGAGTTCTTCGTCGCGGGCACAGAGGTGCAGAGCGAAATCGTCATGGTCGAAGACTTCCGCATGCTGCCTGCCGACAAGTCGGTGTGGATCATGGGGAACAACAATCCTGCGGCGGACATCATTGCCAATGCCGTGAATTTCTACGGCGTGGGTTTCTCGGATTCCGGTCTCTCACTGCTTGGCAGTGAACTGCCCTTCTCCAATCGCAGCACGGTGCTGACCGCATCGCACCCCGACGATCCCGAACTGACAATCGGCTGGATTCACGCGCACTCGCCCGAGGCGATGCCGGGTCTGACGGAGAAACTTCCTCACTATGGTCGCTATTCCTATCTCAGTTTTGTTGGCAGTGAACCGACCAATGACGTGAAGGGCCAGTGGGAAAGTCCCGATTCGCCGTTGCAGTGGCGCAAACCCGAACTTGCCCCCGACGTGCAACTGGCCTTGCTTCCAGTGAGCGAACCACTCGCGGAATTGCCGCCGAAGTATTTGCCCGATGGGCTCGCAGCACACATCGACGCACTCACGACACAGGAAATGCAAGGCCGCGGTGTGGGCACAGAAGGCATTGATCGCGCGGCAGCCTATATCGCAGAGACGTTCGCGGAGATCGGACTCGAGGCGCCAGGTAATTCCTATCTGCAGACGTTCAACACGCAATTGCAGAGCGGTGAGAGCGTTGCGATTTCCAACGTCGTCGGTGTGCTGCCCGGCACCGATGAAAGTCTGAAGGACTTTCCGATCATTCTCGGCGCTCACTACGATCATCTCGGTATGGAGACAGATGCCAGCGGCCAGCAGGTCGTGTTCGCCGGTGCCGACGACAACGCATCGGGTGTCGGCATTCTGATCGAAGTCGCAAAGAAGATGCAGAAGTCCTTCAGCCCGAAACGCTCGATCATCTTCGTGGTGTTCTCCGGTGAGGAATCCGGATTACTCGGCTCGCGTCATTTCGTTGCGAATCCCCCTGCGCCATTCACCACGCAGAATCTGTTCGCGATGATCAACCTTGACAGTGTCGGCAGACTCGAAGGCAGAACGCTGCAGGTGTTCGCGAGTGACAGCGCGTACGAGTGGCC
>MGYS01000045.1:74204-94322 GCA_001802565.1 Gammaproteobacteria bacterium RIFCSPLOWO2_02_FULL_57_10
TCGGTTTCACGATTGGCGTGACATCGGAGTTTCCCGCGCAATCCGTTGCCGGTAGTGACCACGTGAGTTTTCTTGAGGCAGGCATTCCGGCGATTCATCTGTTCAGTGGCTTGCATACCGACTATCACCGCACGAGTGACACGTCAGACAAGGTGGACCTCGTCGGCATGTCCGATATCGCGCTGTGGGTGGAAGAAGCGATGGTGTATCTCGCAGATCGCGATCAGCCACTGCGCGTGAATCTGGCGAATGCGCCCGTGCGCGAAGCGACCGCAGTGGTGGGCGAACGCGCGGCATCACTGGGCACGATTCCGGAATTCAATTACGCGGGCGAAGGTGTGCAGATTTCCGGCGTCACACCCGGCGGTGCCGCTGAAGAGGCTGGACTGCAGGCGGGTGATGTACTGCTGCAATACAACGGGGCACCGATCGCCAACATGCAGGAATACTCCAATCTGCTGCGTGCGTCCGCGCCGGGTGATGAAGTACAACTGCAGATACGCCGCAACGATGAACTGTTGACGGTGGATGTGATCCTGAAAGCCCGCTGACTCTCATCCTGATGTCTGTGGGAGCGAGCCTTGCTCGCGATTGTGTGCTGCAGTGACGTGCAGATATATGTTCAATCGCGAGCAGGCTCGCTCCCACAGGGCCTACTGCAGAAAGAGATACAGCGCGCTGATCACAATGGCGAAGGTGATGATGACGAAGAGGACCTTGGGTCCCGAGCGATTGCGTTTACCCCAGTCGCGGGATTCCTCCTCGATGAAGATCGGGTTATAACGACGTCCGAATAGTCTCATGATTTGCTGTCCCGGTAGTTGCAAGTAGATAGTTGTAAGTAATGCCTGCGCAATAAGGTCACTTGGAAGTGATGTCTTATTACAACGAAGCGCCAGGACATCGCGATGAGGCAAACGTGGCAATCCACCGAGCAATTCTGATGAAATGTGGCGCGGCCCCTGCGTAAGACACTGATCGGCGACACACCTGATGCCGCCTTTGCCCGATAAACGGGAAATGCTGCTAGAATCCGGAACCATGAAAATTACAAGAGCATCCCAGTGACGAAATTTCTCCACCCCGCCAGAAAATGCCTTAGCGTTTCCCTTTTCCTGTTGAGTTGTTCCGGTAGTGCGGTCATCGCACAGACCACCGAACGTGCCCCTGCGCTCACACGGATTCCTGCAGAGCAGGCACAGATCCGCCTCGATGGCGCACTCGATGAGGCCATCTGGGAAACGCTGCCCGTCTACGACAGCATGCGCGTGATTCAGCCCGACACCATGGATCCTGCATCGGAGAGGACCCAGACGCGCATCTTCTACAACTCGCGCGGCATGTATGTGGGTGTCATGAATTTTCAGGACCCGGAGACACTCGTGGCGCGCATGAGCTCGCGCGATGCTCAGGTGCAGCGCGACAGCTATGGCTTCGCGTTTGATCCTTCCGGCGATGGTCTCTATGGCTATTTTCTGCGCGTCAACCTGGGAGGTTCACTCAATGACGGCACCATCGTGCCGGAGCGCCAGATCAACAGGCAGTGGGACGGGCCCTGGAATGGTGCGGCGGTGGAGCTGGAGAACGGCTGGTCTGCCGAACTGTTCATTCCGTGGTCGATGATGGCGCTGCCGCAGGGCGGTGAGACACGCCGCATCGGCATCTATACCGAGCGCGTGCTGGCTGCAGCGGGCGAGACCTGGTCGTGGCCCGCACTGCCGCGCAACAGCGCGGAGTTCATTTCGGCTTTCCAGAAGTTCGAGCTCACGGGGATCAATCCGAGCACGCAATTCACGCTGTACCCCTATGTGTCCGCGACCTTCGACGATATGAAGAACGAGACCGACTATCGCACGGGCACCGATCTGTACTGGCGCCCCAGCTCCAATCTGCAGTTGTCTGCGGCACTGAATCCCGACTTCGGCACGGTCGAGTCCGATGACGTGGTCGTCAACCTCGGTGCATTCGAGACCTTCTTCGAGGAGAAGCGGCCGTTCTTTCTCGAAGGCCAGGACATCTTCATCACCTCGCCGCGCGGCAATGGGTTTGGTGGCGGTCCGACCACGCTGCTCAATACCCGTCGCATAGGGCGCCAGGCCTCCTTCGATATTCCTTCCGGAGTCAGCGTGATAGCGACCGACTTGAGCAGGCCCAGCGATCTGCTCGCGGCAGGCAAGGTAACGGGACAGTCCGGCAACTGGCGCTATGGCACTCTGTTGGCCGCCGAGGACGACTCGGTGGTGCGCGGCACGAGAGCCGACGGTTCGCGTGTGCATCTTGAAGCAGAGGGACGTGACTTCGCCATCGGACGTCTGTTGTACGAGGACACCACCAACGGTGGCCGCCGCGCACTCGGCTGGTTCGGCAGCAATCTCTCGCATCCGGATCGCGAGGCGATGGTCAACGGCGTGGATCTGCACTACTTCTCCGCCAACACCCGCTGGGTGTTCGATGGACAGCTCGTGCACAGCAAGGTGCAGGATGTCACCGGTGCGGGTGCGTATTTCGATCTGGATTACCGTCCCAATCGTCGCCTGCAGCACAGCTTCACCGGCACCTACATGGATGACACGCTGGAGTTGAACGACATCGGCTTCGTGCAGCGCAACGATCATGTGCAGCTCGACTACAGTATCAACATGAACGATTCCGATCTGCCCGGATTGCGTTCACGATTTCGTAATATCAACTTCATCAATCAGTGGAATACCGACGGGCGTCCTGTGCGCCTCGGTGTGCATTTCAATCAGACCCACAACTATCTGGACAACACGAGCCTGAGCACATCGCTGCGTTATTTTCCGGCGCGCGTGGACGATCGCCTGAGCCGCGGCAACGGCACCTACAAGATTCCCGATCGCTGGTCGGCCGATATCAACTGGCGCAGCGATGCTTCGCGCCCGCTGTCCTACAACGTGGGTTTGAACAGTTCGCAGGAGGAGCTCGGCGAGCCAAGCTGGACTTACTTTACCGGTGTCACATGGCAGCCCAACGATCGTTTCGTGGTGGATCTCAACGCGCGTTATGTGGACCGGGATGGCTGGCTGATTCATCAGGGCAGCGGCCGCATGACGACGTTCGAGGCCAACGAGTGGGCGCCGCGTCTGGAGATGGACTACTTCATCAGCGCGCGACAGCAATTGCGTTTCAGTCTGCAGTGGACCGGCATCAAGGCGTTTGAAGAAAAGTTCTATCAGGTGAATCCGGATCGCGTGGAATCCCTGCACGAAACGGCAGATGTGACAGCTGGCACCGACAACTTCGCGGTAAGCCGCATGAGTTTCCAGGCGCGTTATCGTTGGGAAATTGCGCCGCTGTCCGATCTGTTCTTCGTTTACACCAGAGGGGGCAACCTGGCCCGTACGTTCGAAGATGATTACACTGGCATGTTCGAGCACGCGTGGTCGGATCAGATCGTCGACAACTGGGTGATAAAACTGCGTTACCGTCTGGGCAGCTGATATTGGCACTACCCCTGTGGGAGCGAGCCCTGCTCGCGATTGAACTTGCGCCAATCTCAATCGCGAGCAGGGCTCGCTCCCACAATGATTGCCGCCACAATAGAAATTGATAATCGCGGGCAAGGCCCGCTCCCACAGGAAAATGCTTCATGTCAGTACCTGCCTTACCCCGATACACCTCTCTGATGTTGTTCGCCTGCTCCACACTGCAAATCCTGCCTGCCACCGCGCAGGAGCAATTGCCGACACTGACCCGCATTCCCACCGAGCAGGCCCGCATTCGCCTCGACGGCATTCTCGATGAGCCTGCGTGGGACAACGTACCCGTCATCGATGGCATGCGCGTCATTGACCCCGACACCCTCGAACCCGCGCCGGTCGAAACCCACACCAGGATCTTCTACAACTCCCGTGGTCTGTATGTCGGCGTGATGAACTATCAGGACCCGGCAACTCTGGTGGCACGCATGAGTTCACGCGATGTCGGCGTGCAGCGCGACGGCTATGTGCTGTCCATCGATCCTTCCGGTGAAGGGCTGTACGGCTACATGATGCGTATCAATCTGGGCGGCACGCTGTCCGACGGCACGATTCTGCCAGAGCGCCAGATCAACCGGCAGTGGGACGGTTCCTGGAATGCGGTCACCCGCGAAGTAGAGAACGGCTGGGTCGCCGAGTACTTCATCCCGTGGTCGATGATGTCACTGCCGCAGTCCGGCGAGACGCGTCGCATCGGCATCTACACCGAACGCATGGTGGCCTCCGCAGGCGAGACCTATTCCTGGCCCGCGCTGCCCGACACCAATGCGGAGTATCTCTCGGCTTTCGAGAAGTTCGAGCTGACCGGTGTCAACCCGGCCACGCAGTTCACGTTTTACCCCTATGCCTCTGCGACCTTAGATGACATGAAGGACGAGACCAAGTACCGCACCGGCGCCGATATCTACTGGCGACCCACGTCCAACATGCAGTTCTCCGGTACGCTGAATCCGGACTTCGGCACGGTTGAATCCGATGACGTGGTGGTGAACCTCGGCGCCTTCGAGACCTTCTTCGAGGAGAAGCGACCCTTCTTCCTGGAAGGACAGGATGTGTTTGTTACCTCGCCGCGCAGCGGCGGCGGGTTTGGCCCGACGACCATGCTGCACACTCGTCGCATCGGACGGCCCGGTGTACTGGATGTGCCAGCCGGCATCACTGTTCCTGCAACAGATCGGAGTGCTCCGTCCGACTTGCTGGGTGCCGTGAAGCTCACGGGTCAGAATGGCAAGTGGCGCTATGGAACATTGATGGCGTCCGAGGACGATTCCGAGCTGCGCGGTTACCGTGCCGATGGCAGCCGTGTGGCGCTCGAAGCCGAGGGACGTGACTATGCAATCGGACGCGTCCTGTATGAGGACACGACCCAGGGCGGACGGCGCGCGATCGGCTGGATGGGCACGAATGTGTCCGAGGCGAATCGCGATGCCACCGTCAACGGCATCGACCTGCACTACTTCTCCGCCGACAACCGCTGGATCTGGGAAGGACAGTTGCTGCGCAGCGACGTGGACGACGTCGTCGGCAGCGGCATGTTCTTCGACGGCACCTTCCGACCCGAGCGCGGCGTCCAGCACAGCGTCGTCGGCACCTACATGGACGACAAGCTGCAGCTCAACGACCTCGGTTACGTGCAGCGCAATGATCATGTGCAGCTCGATTACCGTCTCAATCTGACCGACTCCGACGTTCCAGG
Organism: Gammaproteobacteria bacterium RIFCSPLOWO2_02_FULL_57_10; assembly: GCA_001802565.1. Lineage (GTDB taxonomy): Bacteria > Pseudomonadota > Gammaproteobacteria > Pseudomonadales > Pseudohongiellaceae > UBA5078. Next base: position 79,401 of record MGYS01000045.1, read on the forward strand.
CCTGCGTCAGCGCACCCGTGGTTTGAACATCGTGAACCAGTGGAACACCGACGGCAGGCCGGTGCGTCTGGGGCTGTTCTTCAGTCAGAACCTGAACTTCCTCGACAACTCCAGTCTCAGCACCAACCTGCGTTACTTCCCGCCTCGCGTGGATGACACGCTCAGCCGTGGCAACGGTACCTTCAAGATTCCGCATCGCTGGGCCGTGGATGCCAGCTGGCGAAGCGATCAGGCGCGACCGCTGGCCTACCGGGTCTCTCTGAGCAGCACCGAGGAGGATCTCGGCAAGCAGAACTACAGCTATTCGGCTGGCGTCACCTGGAATGCCAATGACCGCCTGTCCATGAACGCCAACCTGGAGTATGTCGACCGCGAGGCGTGGCTCATTCATCAGGGCAATGGCCGCCTGACCTCATTCGAGGCGAATGAATGGGCGCCGCGTCTGTCGGCGGATTACTTCATCAACGCCAAGCAGCAGTTGCGTTTCAGCCTGCAGTGGACCGGCATCAAGGCCTTCGAGGATCGTTTCTACCAGATCAACCCGAATCGCGTGGAGCACCTGAACGAGATCGGCGACGTGACGGCGGGCAGTGACAACTTTGCCGTCAGCCGCATGAGTTTCCAGGCCCGTTACCGCTGGGAGATCGCGCCGCTGTCCGACCTGTTCTTCGTCTACACCCGAGGCGGCAACCTGGCCCGTACGTTCGAGGACGACTACACCGGCATGTTCGAGCACGCGTGGAGTGATCAGCTGGTGGACAACTGGGTCCTCAAACTCCGCTACCGTTTGGGCAGCTGACATCGCACTGCCCTGTGGGAGCGGGCCCTGCCCGCGATTGTGTGCCTTGTTGAGGCTCAATGGGGCAATTGATCGCGGGCAGGCCCGCTCCCACAGTCGCGAGCAGGGCTCGCTCCCACAGGGGCTCCTGCACTAGAATGTCACGAAAATGCGAGAGGATAGGATTTCCTCCATAACAACAGATGACGAAGGAAATCCTCATGCCCGCTAATCTCCTCACCAGAACGATCCTTGGAGCCATTGCCATGACATTGGTGGCCAGCGCCGTGCTCACGCCCTCTTCCACTCATGCCCAGTCTGCCGCCGACAAGGTCGTCGTCGCGCACCGGGGCGCCAGCGGCTATCTGCCGGAGCACACGCTGCCCGCCAAGGCCATGGCCTACGCGATGGGCGCACACTACGTCGAGCAGGACGTGGTGATGACGCAGGATGACCAGCTCATCGTGCTGCACGATACGACGCTGGATCGCACCACCGATGTCGCCGAAAAATTCCCCGGCCGCGCCCGCGCCGATGGCAGCCACTACGTCGTCGACTTCACTCTGGCCGAAATCATGACCTTGCGCGTGACCGAGGGTTTCAACGTCGAGACCGGCGAGAAGCAGCTCAACTACCCGAATCGCTTCCCGATGTTCGCCTCCTCCTTCCGCATCAACACCCTCGCTGAAGAGATCGAGATGATCCAGGGCCTCAACCACAGCACCGGCAAGAACATCGGCATCTATCCCGAGATCAAGTCACCGGCCTTCCATCTGAGTGAGGGCAAGGACCTCGGCCGTGCCGTTGTGTCAGTGCTCAAGCAGTACGGCTACACCAGCAAGGACGATCTGGCCTACGTGCAGACTTTCGAGTTTGAAGAGCTGAAACGCCTCCACGACGAGATCCTGCCCGAGCTGGGCGTGGAGCTGAGACTGGTGCAACTGCTGGACGGCGGCGACGAGAACGCGTGGATGCAGACGGCCGATGGCGTGGCGCAGATCGCCCAATACGCCGATGGTCTTGGCCCGGAAAAGGGCATGATCATTGATCGCGACTCCACGAAGAACAACCTGCGCATCAGCGGCCTGGTGGGGTTTGCCCACAATAACGGCCTGCAGGTGCACCCCTACACATTCCGTGCGGACGAAGGCCAGGTGCCTGCCTACGCGGACAGTTTTGAGCATATGCTGGAGCTGTTCTACTTCACGGCTGACGTGGATGGCTTGTTCACCGATTTTCCGGACCGCGCGGTTGACTACCTGCGGGGCAGACAATAACCCTGTGGGAGCGAGCCCTGCTCGCGATCAGTGCCAGTTTGCACTTCATCGTGGCATTCAATCGCGGGCAAGGCCCGCTCCCACAGGCAGTACGACATCGCTATACGCCCAGCCGCCTTCTGGCGTATAATCGCCGCCCGTTTGAATTTGCAGCTGTTCTCCGCATTCTGTGTCATACGACTCCTCTAAATAGTGTCACCTAGTACAAGGCCCGATAATGTCATCCAGTACCCGTCCGGAACTCAGCTTTGCTGAGCTCGATCTACCCCAATTCCTTCAGGACACCCTGAACAAAGTCGGGTATGAAAAACCCTCGCCGATCCAGCAGGCCACGATTCCCGTGCTGCTGCAGGGCAAGGACGTGGTCGGCATGGCCCAGACCGGTACCGGCAAGACGGCCGCCTTTGCACTGCCCATCCTCGCCAAGATCGATGTAACCCAGGCCCGCACCCAGGCGCTGGTGCTGTGTCCGACTCGCGAACTCGCGATCCAGGTCGCCGAAGCGTTCCAGACCTACGCGGCCGGTATGCGCGGCTTCAACGTGTTGCCGATCTACGGTGGCCAGGACATGGGGCGTCAGCTCTCCGGTCTGCGCCGTGGCGCGCACGTCGTTGTGGGGACACCGGGCCGTTTGCTCGACCACCTCAATCGCAAGACCATCGATCTGAGCAAACTCAACACGCTGGTGCTCGACGAAGCCGACGAGATGCTGCGCATGGGTTTCATCGACGACGTGGAAGCGATCCTCGAGAACACACCGAAGACGCGCCAGGTGGCTCTGTTCTCCGCCACCATGCCGCCGCCCATCCGCAAGGTGGCCGAAAAATATCTGAACGACCCGCAGGAAATCCGCATCCAGAGCGCGATCACCACCAACGAAGACATCGAACAGTTCTACTGGCTCGTGCAGGGCACCAGCAAGCTCGACGCACTCACTCGCATTCTCGAAGTGGAAGACTTCGACGCCATGCTGATCTTCGTGCGTACCAAGACCAGCACCGTGGATCTTGCCGAGAAACTCAGTGCCCGTGGCTTCGCTGCATCGCCCTTGAATGGCGACATGAATCAGACGCTGCGCACGCGCACGGTTGAACAACTCAAGAACGGTCAGCTCGATATTCTCGTGGCCACCGATGTGGCTGCGCGCGGACTCGACGTGGAGCGTTTGAGTCATGTGATGAACTACGACATTCCCTACGACGATGAAGCCTACGTGCACCGCATCGGTCGTACCGGTCGCGCCGGTCGCAGCGGCAAGGCGATTCTGTTCGTGGCCCCGCGCGAGCGTCGTCTGCTGCAGTCGATTGAAAAAACCACGCGCAAGAAGATCACACAGATGGAGTTGCCGACACGCGGCGAACTCATCGAGAAGCGCAGCAATGCATTCAAGGAAGGCATTGCCGACACGATTCAAAATGGCAAACTGGATTTCTTCCACAAGCTGGTCTCCGATCTGGTGAAGGAACACGAGTGCACGCCCGAGCACGTCGCTGCGGCGATGGCGTATCTGTTGCAGAAGGATCGTCCGCTGGAGCCAACATTGGGGCATGAGTCGCCGCGCAGTGATCGTGAAGGGTTTGCCTACGGAGAGCCGAAAGGCGGTTCACGCGAAAGCAGCAGTGACAGGGCGCCGCGTCGCCCACGTGAGGAGTCTCCGCGTCCAGCCAGAACCGAACGACCTGCTCCGGTGTCGCGCGTGCAGGCCGAGACATTCGACAACGATGAATTTGATGACACCCCGAAAAAACCTGTGCGCGAGAAACGCGTGCCTTCCGAAACGATGTTCGAACAGATCCTTGCCGACGAAGATCCCAGTGAAGATGTGCCGCGCTCATACGAGCCAAGAGTGCCACGTGAACCACGTCAGACTCCGGGTTACGTGTCCTCGCACAATCCGGCCGACGATGGCCGCGCAAAACCGCTGCGCGATTATCCGGACATCAAGATGGAACGCTTCCGCATTCACGTCGGTCACAAGGATGGCGTGACGCCGCGTGAAGTGGTTGGCGCGATTGCCAACGAAGCCGAGATCGAAGGCCGTTATATCGGCCACATCCGCATCTATGACGACTACTGCACGGTTGACCTGCCTGGCGGCATGCCGCCCGAGGTGATGCAGATTCTCAAGAAGACGCACGTGTGCAGCAAGCCGCTGATGATCGAGCCGGTGAGCAAGACCTCGTATGACAAACCTGCGGAGCGCAGCGAAGGCGGCAATGCAGCGGGCTATAACAAGGAAGGTTTCGTGAAGAAGGAATCGTTCCGCAAGGACGAATTCCAGAAGCCGTCCTTCAACAAGGACGGTTACAAGAAAGAAGGCTTCAAGAAGGACGGATTCAAGAAAGAAGGGTTCAAGCCATCCTCAGGCGCAGCGCAGGACAGTTTCCGCAAGGAAGGCTATAGCAAGCCGTCTTTCAGTAAGGAAGGATTCAAGAAGCCAGAATTCAAGAAGCCAGAGTATAAAAAGCCTGGTGCCGAGAAGTCCGGATTCGAGAAGCCTGCGTTCGAGAAGCGCTCCTTTGACAAACCCAGATTTGAAAAGCCCGGCTTCGAAAGGCCAGCGCTTGGCAAATCAGAATTCAAGAAGCCCGAATTCAAGAAACCAGAGTACAAGAAGCCAGAGTTCAAAAAACCGGGCTTCAAGAGCGAAAAATTTGCGAAAGACGGTGAATCCAGACCCGCGTTCCGTGGCGTAGAAAGCACAGACATCACGCGCGAAGTGCTGGAGCGCTTCCCCAGCATGGAGGCTCCAGGCAGCCGCGCGCCGCGCCCGACGCTCAAGGCCAACCTTGATGCGTCAGGCAAGCCCGCGAAAGTGAAGGCCAAGAGCAAGCGCGTCGACAAGGACAAGGGCAAGCGCAAGAAGCCGCACGGACCGAAGGCTGAATAAAAGAGAGGCTGACTCCGATGACAAACCACCCCTGTGGGAGCGGGCCCTGCCCGCGATTGAGTTTTGTGCTCAGTTCAATCGCGAGCTGGGCTCGCTCCCACAGGTGGTTGTCGGCTTCCCTTCTGCTGCTATCTCCCACGCTCCACGCCGATCTGTCCCCCCGCTACGAAGACGCCAATGGCGACCTCGTTGCAGACACTCCCACCGACCCATCCCGCTGGCGCGATCCGCGCATTCTCATCTTCGCCTATACGCCCGTGGAAGACCCGGCCATGTACTCGCAGGTATGGGACGAGTTCATCGATCACCTCGAACAACTCACCGGCAAGGAAGTGCGTTTCTTTCCCGTGCAGTCCAACGCGGCACAGCTTGAAGCGATGCGCGCGGGACGTCTGCACATCGCCGGCTTCAACACCGGTTCCACGCCGATTGCCGTGAGCTGTGTTGGCTTCGTGCCCTTCACCATGATGGCGGCGAAGGACGGCAGCTACGGTTACCAGATGGAGATCATCACGTGGCCCGACAGCGGCATCACCGAGATAGCCGACGTGGCCGGTCGCACACTCGCGTTCACGGCACCGACGTCCAATTCGGGATTCAAGGCACCTTCCGCGCTGCTGGAGTCGGAGTTCGGCATGGTGGCAGATCGTGACTACAAAACTGCGTACTCCGGCTCTCACGACAATTCGATACTGGGTGTGGTGAACCGCGACTACGATTCCGCCGCCATCGCCAACGAAGTGCTGCACCGCATGCTGGCACGTGATGTGGTGCGGGCGGAACAGTTCATTTCCATCTACAAGTCGGGCTCGTTTCCTACCACTGGTTATGGGGTGTCCCACGATCTGCATCCTGATGTGGCGGCAAAGGTGCGGGAGGCATTCTTTACGTTTGACTGGGAAGGCACGGCGCTGCAGCGTGAGTTTGCGGATGCAGCGATGGAGCAGTTCATCCCGATCAGCTACCAGGAGCACTGGTCGGTGGTGCGGCAGATTGACGAGGCTACCAACACCGTATACAACTGCGATTGAATGCGGTGTGCGTGAATCTGCTGTCGCCCTGTGGGAGCGAGCCTTGCTCGCGATTCAGTGCCAGTTTGCAGCTCAACGGAGCGTTGAATCGCGAGCAGGGCTCGCTCCCACAATGAATGAGTCATACAAGAACAACAGCGAGGTTTGCATGCTCGACCTGAAAGGCCTGACCAAACGCTACGCCACCGGCGATCTCGCTCTCGATAATGTGGATCTCACCGTTCCCGCCGGTCAGGTGCTCGCACTCATCGGTCCATCAGGCGCTGGCAAGAGCACGTTGATCCGCTGCGTGAACAGACTCGTTGAACCGACCTCCGGCACCATCAAACTCGACGGCGACGACATCACCAAAGTGCGCGGCAACAGACTGCGCCAGGCGCGTCGGCAGATCGGCATGATCTTCCAGAATTACGCGCTCGTGGAGCGACTCTCCGTGATGGAGAACGTGTTGTCCGGTCGGCTGGCTTATGTCGGTTTCTGGCGCAGTTACTTCCGCAAATTTCCACAGAGTGACATCGCGCAGGCATTCAGGATTCTCGAACGCGTGGGTCTTGAGACGATGATCGACAAGCGCGGCGACGCACTCTCCGGTGGGCAGAAACAGCGCGTCGGTATTGCGCGTGCGCTGATGCAGAATCCGAAACTGTTGCTCGTCGATGAACCCACCGCGAGTCTCGACCCGAAAACGTCACGGCAGATCATGCGGCTGATCTGCGAGCTGTGCACCGAACAGAACCTCGCCACCATCATCAACATTCACGACGTGGCACTCGCGCAGCAGTTCGTGCATCGCGTTGTCGGTCTGCGCGCTGGCGCCATCGTGTACGACGGCCCGCCCGAGGGTCTCACGCCGGAAATTCTCACGACGATCTACGGCGAAGAAGACTGGACGACCACGCACAAGGACAGCGACGACGAAGAGAAGTCCGACAAGAAAGATGTGGAAGCCGCACTGCTCGGAGGCCATCCGTGAGTGCATCCAATGCCCAGGTGGATCACGCGCGCATCGCCGCAGCAAAGCAAGGCAGCTGGCGCCCGCTACCGCTCATTAGCAACAGGAACCTGCGCTGGGGTTTGAATCTCGCGGCACTCACCTACATCGTGCTCGTCTACTACAGCGTCGACATCAACTGGGCCCGTGTCGCCCAGGGCATGGATCGCGCGATCAACTTCGTCGGCTCGTTCTTCACGCCGGACTTCGTCACGCGTGGTGGCGAGATTGCCGTTGGTTTAAGAGAGAGCCTGACGATGACCTTCGTCGCCACCGTCATCGGCATCGCGCTCGCCATTCCAGTCGGCCTCGGCGCCGCGCGAAACATCGCCCCGCGCCCCGTGTATTTTTTCTGTCGCACCATCATCGCGCTGTCGCGCACGTTTCAGGAAATCATCATCGCGATTCTGTTCGTCGCCATGTTCGGCTTCGGGCCGCTGGCGGGCGTGTTCACGCTGGCGTTCGCAACGATCGGATTCATGGCGAAGCTGCTCGCAGAAGATATTGAAGACGCGCAGAACGAACCGCTCGAAGCGATTCGTGCAACGGGCGCTGGCTGGCTGCAGTGGATCAACTACGCGGTGCAACCGCAGGTGATGCCGAGGCTGATCGGGCTGTCGCTGTATCGACTCGACATCAACTTCCGCGAGTCGGCGGTGATAGGCATCGTCGGCGCGGGCGGCATAGGTGCCACGCTGAACACATCGATCAATCGCTACGATTACGACACGTCGGCGGCGGTGTTGCTGATCATCATCGGCATTGTGTTGATGAGCGAATACCTCTCAGGCTACGTACGGAAGTGGACAGCATGATGATTCCATCCCTGTGGGAGCGAGCCCTGCTCGCGATTGAATTACACGCTGCACTGATCGCCTTGTGGGAGCGGGCCTTGCCCGCGATTTGTGCCACACTGAATGCAATCGCGAGCAGGGCTCGCTCCCACAGGGGGTGCAGATGACAGCTCCCGTCTGGCAGCGCCGCACCCCAGCGCGACAATACGCCATCTGGCTCGGCTGGTTCCTCGGCGTCATGCTGTTCCTGCTGTGCTTCAAGATCATCTCCGACAACACCATTTGGGAATTCCTCACCGACGCCCACGTTCAGGCCGCTAGCCTCATCGGCCGCATGGTGCCGCCCGACTGGTCGATCACCGGCTCGCTCATGCTGCCATTGTGGGACACCATCAACATCGCCACCGTCGGCACCGCGCTCGGCGTACTCATCGCATTCCCGCTCGCATTCCTCGCCGCGCGCAACACCACGCCGCATCCGGCACTCCGTGCTTTCGCCCTCGGCATCATCGTCAGCTCGCGCTCCATCAACGCGCTCATATGGGCGATCCTTCTCGTCACCATGATCGGCCCCGGTTTGCTCGCGGGCATGATCGCCATCGCGCTGCGTTCCATCGGCTTCGTCGGCAAGTTGTTGTACGAGGCGATTGAAGAGATCCAGCCGACGCCAGTGGAAGCGATCACCTCCACCGGCGCCGGCCGCATGCAGGTGCTCGCGTTCTCGGTGCTGCCGCAGATCATGCCCGCGTTCGCGGGCATCACAGTCTATAGATGGGACATCAACATCCGCGAATCGACGACGTTGGGATTGGTGGGTGCGGGCGGCATCGGCCTGCAGATGAACGCAGCGATCAACAATCTCGCGTGGGGGCAGGTGGCAACGGTGTTCGTGCTGATCTTCGGCACGGTGATTGTGTCGGAGTGGGTGTCGGCTAAGGTGCGGCACGCGGTGATTTAGGAATCACCAAACCCCCTTCACTTTATCGTCCGGAATTGAATGCCCCGATTCGCTTATCCCCATTCAACAAGGCATCTTCGAGTCTCCCATGGATAGTGGGAGGAGGCAGCGGAATACCGCGCTTGTGATAAATCGCAATATTTTCCTCCGCGATCTCGCATAACTCGGCGAACACAGCTTGCTCATCGTCGCCGTGGCAGCCGCCGTAAAAAAGCCCCGGTACTGTGCCGATGTAGACCTGATCTACCTCGGACCACTCCACGACCTTTGCATATCTGGCGCTCTCTTTCATTTTCTGGCCTCCTGGATGTGGACCCGTCGGCTACTAATTTTCAATCAAGCCCGTTTGCGGCTCCCTTCTCCAATCTCATTATTTCCTGAGTGTGGAGGTTCTGCTCCATAAAAGCCTTCGGCCCTTTCCCCAAGCACCTTCGGCAAATTCCCATTGATAGTAGGCGGTGGAAGAGGCACTCCATCCGCGTGGTACAGCGCGATGTTCTCCTCAACGATCTCGCACAGCTCAGCAAACACGGCCTGCTCATCGTCGCCGTGGCAGCCACCGTAGAAGAGCCCGGGCACCCAGCCGATGTAATGCTGATCCTCGTCAGACCACTCCACGATCTTGGCGTACTTTGCGCTCTCTTTCATTTCTGGGACTCCCGTATTGCGTTTCGAACCTGCTGAATCTGGTACCGGTCGGCGTCCTGTCCGGGCTGGCCAGACAGAGTGACTGGTTCCGACAGATTCGGATGCCTGAAATTCCGATGGCTCCCTTTACCGCCGCGATTATAAAACCCCGCGCGCTCCAAATCCCGTATCAATTCCCTGACTTTTGGTGGCATACGTCCTGTATCCCCTGTGCTGATTTTGCTCCTGTCGTCCCCCTCAATTCAATATAGACCACCTCCCCATATTCGCCTGTCACCCTGTGGGAGCGAGCCCTGCTCGCGATTGCCCTTATCAATCAATCGCGGGCAGGGCCCGCTCCCACACACAACACAGGAAAGGTGCCATCGCGATAAAACCCCGCTTTCAACCCACCAGAATAGTGGCTCCTCTCCCCAAACCCGGGTATGCTCCGGTCATGTCATAACAACCACCCCATACGACCAAGGCCACAATAACAACAACAAAGGAGCCGCCCCATGCACACCCCGCGCTCGCCGTTCCGCAACGCCTTCACCGTCAGAACCTGCCAGCTCATTACCGCTCTTGCCCTCAGCGCCGCCGCGCTCTCGTTCACACTGCTGGCTCCACTGACCGCCACCGCCCAGCCCTACCCGAACCCCTACATGACCGTCGAGAACTGGTCCACGCTGCCCAACGGCCGCACCATGGGCGCCGTGGGCGACACCGACGTGGACCCCGACGGCGTGCACATCTGGGCCATCATCCGCTGCGACGCCACCGCCCCCGACCGCTTCGGTGACGAGTGCGTGGATTCCGATCTCGACTCCGTCCTCAAGTTCGACGCCGACGGCAACGTCGTCGAGAGCTTCGGCGGCGGCATGTTCATCTGGCCCCACGGCATCGACGTCGACGCCCAGGGCAACGTCTGGGTCACAGACGCCGCCGCCAGCGGACGCATCCCCAGTGGCGACACGCGCGGCCATCAGGTCGTCAAGTTCAGTCCCACCGGCGAAGTACTGATGACACTCGGCACCCCCGGCCAGGCCGGCAGCGGCAACAACCAGTTCGACGCGCCCGCCGACGTCGTCATCGCCCAGGACGGCTCCATCTTCATCGCCGACGGCCACGGCGCCACCGGCAACAACCGCGTCGTCAAACTGGCGCCAGATGGCACCTTCATCAAAGCCTGGGGCCAGACCGGTTACGCCCCCGGCGAGTTCCGCACATTGCACACCATCGCCATCGACCAGCGCGGCCGCGTATTCGTGGGCGATCGTTCCAACAACCGCATCCAACTCTTCGACCAGGAAGGCACCTTCCTCGCCCAGTGGACCCAATACGGCCGCCCAAGCGGCATCTTCTTCGACGCGCATGACAACATCTATGTGGCAGACTCCGAGTCCGACGATGTGCAGAACCCCGGTTGGGAGATGGGGATTCGGATTGGTGATGCGCATCTGGGGTGGGTGAATTATTTCATCAGATTGCCGGATGGTGATCCGCGTGACACCACCGGCAATGGCGCGGAGTTTGTGTCGGTGGATGCGGCGGGGAATATTTATGGGGGGGAGCCGGCGCCGAGGAAGTTGCAGAGGTATGTGAGGGTTAGGTGGTAGCAAGGTTTATCTCTACTCGACGCAACCATTGACTAGATTTCAAAGACTTGTAAGGAATTCTCATCGTATTTTCCATCCAGGAAACCATGGTTCATAAATGAGCGAAAAAGCCATTCATCAAATCAAACTTAGAAAGCATCTTACTATTGGAAGCATATCCGCTGAAAATGATCAAAAATATTTGCTGGAGTGCTTTATAGATACGGGCGACTACGAAACTCTAGTTGATATAGAAGATGATAGAAGTATCGTTCTAGGTCGAACTGGTTGCGGAAAATCCGCGCTCATAGAGATGATCAAAAACAGAGAAGAGAAAGTAATAGAAATTAATCCAGAGGAATTAGCGCTAAACTACATTTCCCATTCAAATATACTTGCGCTTCTAGAGAGCTGTGGGGTTAATCTGGATCCTTTTTACCAACTCCTTTGGAAGCATGTTTTCGCCGTGGAGCTTATTAAGTTCAAATACCAGATAAGTGATGCCACTGGATATCAAAGATTTATTGATGGATTGGCAGACATCTTCAAGAAGGATCGGAGTAAAGACGCGGCGGTTGGTTATTGGACGAAGTGGCACGACAAATTTTGGCTTCCTGTTGAAGAAAGAGTTCGAGAGATTACAACGAAAATTGAAGCGCAATTATCTGAAGGCCTACAGGCAGGAGGAGAGCTTAGTGTTGTTTCCGGACTGCTTAATGCAAGCCTCTCAATGAAAGAACGAAATGCAAAAATAGAAACTCTTTCCAAAGAGGAAAAGGAGGAAATTAAGAGCAAGGTCCAGGCAGCTGTAGATTCCGTGCAAGTTCAGGAGCTCCATAGAGTAATAAAAATCCTTGGAGATAATATATTTTCAGATCCTAAACAAAAATTCTATGTGGTAATAGATAAAATTGACGAGAATTGGGTTGAGGACCGTACGAGATATAAGTTAATTAGAGCGCTAATCGAAACTATCAAGTCTTTTCGAAAGATTAGGTCTGTAAAATTTGCATTGGCAATGAGGTTGGATTTGCTACAGTCGGTTTTCGACAAAACTAGAGATAAAGGTTTCCAAGAAGATAAGTATCGCGATTATATTTTGAATGTCAGATGGACAAGCCAAGATTTACAGGAAATGTTAAGTAGAAGAGTGGCGCACCTATACCAGCGCCAGTATGAAAAAGCCAGCGCGGATTTGTTTGATCTTCTTCCAAGACGTGTTGGGGCCGAAAGTACATTGGAGTGGTTAATAAGCCGATCACTTATGAGGCCAAGAGATATTATTGTATATGTCAATCTCTGTCTTGATAGGGCGGCGGGAACTTCAAATATTACAGCAACCAACATTCGGGATATGGAAGTCTCATACTCTGGCGAAAGATTTAGAGCGGTTTGTCAGGAATGGGCTGGTGATTATCCTGAGCTTGAGGTTTGTCTTGGGCTTCTAAAGAGGAAGAAGAATGGGTTTACCCATTCGGAAGTAGACAGGGACGCGATCGATGAGTCGGCAAACTCCATACTGCTCTTAGATCTTAAGGAAGGCGGTGAGATATCGAAGTCTGTAGAATCCTATCTGAATAAAGAGATCTCTCGCTCCACATTACTCAACCGATTTATAGCTATCTTTTATGTGGTCGGAATAGTCGGAATCAAGAGAGATGGTCATGAGTCCGCCATATGGTCCTCATTAGATAGTCCAATTGTTACCGAGAGCGAAATCAAGAGATCTTCTCATTTTTACATTCATCCTATGTTTTGGCGATCACTTGGTGTTCATGTGGACAAACGTAAGCGATAACCTCGCTATATTCTGAATAAATTTCCCCAAATTCAGTAGGCGCTCGGAAAGATTATGTGAGGTTTCTTCTGTTTCATCGACACTTCAGATGTACTGCCGGACGTTTTTGGAGAAGGCCCCCATGTGCGGCCGCTACGCCCCCCCAAAAAATGAAGCAGCAATAGAACGCTACTGGCGCATCGATCGCCGGAATTGGCCCGGCTCTATCAAGGCCGCGTTCAACATGGTCAAAGTCTATAGCCCAAAACGAAGACCTACCCTCCCGCCTGTTGCTCAATCTATGGCATCATCCCCCCTCCAAATCCAAGTAGCTGAAAGGTCTCCATCCCTCATGTCCCAAACCTCCAACAACCTAGCCACCTACATCTGGACCCTCGCCGATCTCCTTCGCGGCGACTTCAAACAGAGCCAGTACGGCCGAGTGATTCTGCCGTTCACGCTGCTGCGACGCCTGGAGTGTGTGTTGGAGCCGAGCAAGGCCAAGGTGTTGGCAGAGTACGAAAAAGTTAAAACCATGAATCTCCCCGAGGAGGCGCAGGAGAAATTACTGCTGCGCGCCACCAACGGCCTCCAGTTCTTCAATACCTCGAAGATGGACCTTTCCAAACTTGGTGAGGCGGGCATCAAGGCCAATCTGGAGTCCTACATTCAGGGCTTCTCGCGCGATGCGCGCGAGATCTTCGAGCACTTCAAGTTCAATGAGTTTCTCGGGCTGCTCAACGATGCCAACCTTCTCTACAAAATCGTGCAGAAGGTGCGGGTAACAGACCTCAGTCCTGCGGCGGTATCCAACCACGACATGGGTCTGGTATTCGAAGAGCTGATCCGTCGCTTCGCAGAAAGTTCGAACGAGACCGCGGGCGAACACTTCACCCCACGCGACATCGTGCGCCTCACCACGTCGCTGGTGTTTGTCGAGGACGACGAGGCACTGACCCGGCCGGGCATCATCCGCACGATATACGATCCGACAGCGGGGACGGGTGGCTTCCTGTCCTCTGGCATGGAATACGTGCACGAGCTGAATCCGCAGGCCAGGATGCGCGCCTTCGGGCAGGAGCTGAACCCGGAGAGCTACGCCATCTGCAAGGCGGACATGCTCATCAAGGGGCAGGATGTCAGCAACATCAAGCTGGGCAACACGCTCTCGAATGATCAGCTCTACGCCGACAGGTTCGACTACATGCTCTCCAATCCGCCCTTCGGCGTGGACTGGAAGAAGATCGAGCAGGACATCATCGACGAGCACACGCAGAAGGGATTCAACGGCCGTTTCGGGCCGGGTCTGCCGCGTGTCAGCGATGGCTCGTTGCTCTTTCTATTGCACCTTATCAGCAAGCTGCGAGATGCCACTGACGGCGGCGCACGCATTGGCATCATCCTAAATGGCTCGCCGCTGTTCACCGGCGGTGCCGGGTCGGGCGAGTCGGAGATCCGCCGCTACATTCTGGAGGCCGATCTGCTGGAGGCCATCGTCGCGTTGCCCACGGACATGTTCTACAACACCGGCATCGCCACCTATGTCTGGGTGCTCTCGAACAAGAAGCCAGCGCAGCGCCGTGGCAAGGTGCAGCTGATCAACGGCGTGAACCTGTGCGGCAAGATGCGCAAGTCGCTCGGCTCCAAACGCAACGAGATGGCGGACGACGACATCGCCGTCATCATCCGCACCTTCGGCCATTTCGAGGCCGTGGATGCCTATGCACTCGACAAGCAGGCTGCGCAGAAAAGCAATCGCGGTCGTCAGTCGGCCAATGTCAAAACGGAAGTTGCCAAAACTTTTGCCAGCAAGATTTTCGAAAATCACGAATTTGGTTACCGCCGCATCACCATCGAACGTCCGCTGTGCCTCTCTTATCAGTTCAGCGACGAACGTATTGCCGCATGTCGCTTCGCGCCCGGTGCGCTGAATGCGGCCATGCAATGGGTATACGGTGAATACGCGACAGAAACAGACAAGACATGGAGCGATGCCGAAGACTGCCCGTACTACGGTAAGTTGAGTGAACATGAAGACGCCATTCGCCGTTACTGCAAATCGCACTTCGATTCCCTGAAGGAGAAGCAGATCAAGGATCTGCTCGACCGCAATACTTGGCTCGATCAGAAGCGCATCCTGCTCAAGGCTCGCGCCCTGCAAAAGGCACTTGGCACTACGCAGTGCGACGACATGAATGGCT
>MGYS01000045.1:94341-101079 GCA_001802565.1 Gammaproteobacteria bacterium RIFCSPLOWO2_02_FULL_57_10
CGCGTGCAAGAAGCAGAGCATCACGCTCGACGCCAAAGAGAAAAAGCAGATCACCGACGCCGTGAGCTGGAAGAATCCCGCTGCCGAAAAAGTTCAAGAAAATTCACAAAGGCAAAGCCAATCCGCTCTACGGATTGTTCAATGTGGCTGGCCAGATCATCGAGTATCAGGCTGACAGTGAGCTGCGCGATTACGAGAATGTCAGCCTCGATCCGTCACGCGCCGTGAATGCCGTCAACGAAGCCTACTTCATCAAGGAAGTGCAGCCACACGTTCCCGATGCATGGATCGACGCGAGCAAGACCGACGCCAAGGATCAGCAGGTTGGCATCGTCGGCTACGAGATTCCGTTCAATCGTCACTTCTACCAGTACCAGCCGCCGCGCGACCTCGCCGAGATCGACGCCGATCTGGATGCTGTAAGTGCCGAGATCATGAAGCTGTTGCGCGAGGTGCATTCGTGATGGGGGGAAGGTACAAGGCATATCCGGAGTATAAGGACTCGGGAGCGGGGTGGTTGGGAGAGATTCCGCAACATTGGAATTTGGTTGATGGTAAGAGAGTCTTTTCCAACGAAAGATCAGCGTCCATGGAGGGCGATGAGCAGCTCGCGGCTAGTCAAAAGTATGGTGTCATTCCACAGTCACTTATGATGGAAAAGACTGAGTCGAAGGTGATGTTGGCGTTGAAAGGAACTACTTCTTTTCGCCATGTCGAGAAGGATGATTTCGTAATTAGTCTGCGAAGTTTCGAAGGAGGGATTGAGCACAGTGCATACAAGGGATGTGTTTCTCCAGCTTACACAGTGTTGAGAGCGGAGAAGCAGATATATGCTGATTTCTTTCGATATTTTTTTAAGAGCACTCCGTACGTTATTGCGCTGCAATCAACTACTGATAGCCTGCGAGACGGGAAGTCAATTTCGTACGAGCAGTTTGGATACATTCCTTTAGTCCTTCCCACAATTAAAGAACAACGAGATATAGCATCCTTCTTGAGCTACGAAACTGCCAAGATCGACACCCTGATCGAGAAGCAACAACAACTCATCCAGCTGCTAAAGGAAAAGCGTCAGGCCGTGATCAGCCATGCCGTGACCAAAGGCTTGAATCCCAATGCCAAAATGCGCGACTCGGGTGTTGAGTGGTTGGGTGAGGTGCCAGAGCATTGGGAGGTTTCAAAATTAGGGTTTTTAACGAATGAGGTTACTGTAGGTATAGTTGTCACTCCTGCGAAATATTATGTCGATTCAGGTATCCCATGCCTACGCTCATTGAATGTCAGAGCCGGATATTTGCAGAAGGAGAATTTCGTCTATATATCTGAAATGAGTAACGCTTTGCTGTCCAAATCCAAGTTGGCTGCAGGAGATGTGGTAGTGGTTCGCACTGGGCAGCCAGGAACAGCTTCCTTGATAAGCGACGACCTTGATGGATGCAATTGCATCGATCTCATCATCATCAGGAAAAGTCCTAAACTGATGTCGAAATTCTTGGAGCTTCAGCTGAACTCAGAGTTTGCGAAGATCCAGATTTCTGCCGGATCGGACGGAGCGATACAGCAACATTTCAATGTGGAAATGGCAAAATCATTGAGAATATTCGTGCCGCTTTTGCAAGAGCAGCAGGAAATAGTTTCGCATTTAGAGTATGTTTTAGATCGTATTGATGAGCTTCAGAAGATATCAGAAAACGCTGTGACGTTTCTTCAAGAACGCCGCACCGCCCTGATCTCCGCCGCCGTCACCGGCAAGATCGACGTCCGCGATTGGGTCCCTCCCACGCCAGATCACCGCAATGAAGAAGCCGCCTGAATGCGCGACAACTTGCCGCTATGCACGATGTCACCGCAGAAGGAGTGATCCCAATGGACTACAAGCTGAACCCACGAGACGCCGCGCTGAAAAACCTGGGCCGCACCATCATCAATTTTCAGCGGCTGGAACAACACGTGAAAGCGCTCGCGACGATTCAGCCTCTCATTGGATCAATCTCCAAAGTGAAACGCGACCATGAAAAGCACATCGAGAAAGCGCTGGGGTTCACTCTCGGGGCCGCGATCAACACCTGGGTAGAAACCCTGCATGGCAGTCGCCCACGTCAGCCGCTGATCGCGGATATGTTCGATATCACGATGCAAGGCCACATCCAGTTCGACTTCGATCCTGAAATGAAGGCTCGCCACGCACAGCAATTGCGCGAGCTGCTGGAATACCGCAACGAGTTGATTCACGGCAAGCGCCTGGCGATCAACTGGGATTCCGACAGTGAGTGCGAAGCCCTCTTTGCCGAACTCGATGAGTGGAACAAGCGGATAGGCGTTCAGGTCGAGTTTCTGCAGTCAATCCGGCGGGGATTCGCGAACATCAAGCCGGAGGACTTTGAGGTGGTGGAGGACGACGATTGAAGGCATTTAAACTTGACATAACTTGACGCCGGCCTATACTTCGCGCATGCAAAAAAGACTCAACACCGAGAAGGCGCAGCTGGCGATTGAGAAAGCAGGCCTGACTCAAACCGCGATTGCCGACACCCTGGCTGTATCCAAGGAAGCCGTGTCTCAGTGGCTGAACGGCAAGTATTTCCCACGCCCCAATAAGCTCCTGCAACTCGGCAAGCTGCTGAATCTCCCTTTCGATGAACTGGTGGTGCGGGAAGAGCCGTTTGCCCCCAAAGTAGCTTTTCGAAAGGTGAAAGGGACCAAAACCAAAGATCATCACATCGAGAAGGCGCAGGACATGGGGCGGCTATTACGTCACGTGGTGCCATATCTGCCATTCGACAAGCTTGAAATGCCGCCGGTGCTGCGAGCACCCACTGGCGATTATGACTATCTTCGCCAGGTCACTGCCAAAGTCCGGAGCGACATCAATCTGGACCCGACGGAACCTGTCGATTTTCCGCACCTGGTTCGACGCTTTGCTGAGCTGCAGGCGGTCGTCGTGCCGGTAATGTGGGGTGCCAGGAATACTCATGGGAATGCGGTACATATCTTCCTACCGGACACGTTGAGCACGTGGGTCTATCTCAATCTCGATACCAATATTCATGACTTCAAGTTCTGGATGGCGCATGAGCTAGGCCATTGCTTGTCTCCAAACCTCGAAGGCGAAGAGGCTGAGGATTTTGCCGATGCTTTTGCTGCCAGCCTGCTGTTTCCGCATGAGCTGGCAATGGATGCCTACACTTCCATCAACGCCCAGGCAACCCCGGCCGGAAAGATTACGCGCGTATTGGAGTTGGCCGACGAATTGACGATTTCGCCCTATACTGTCATTGCGCAGGTGAACAAATATGCACAGCAATACACCAAAGCAGAAATCGAGCTGGGTGCCAAATTCAATGGAGCCGTCACCAATTTCAACAAGGGCTACAAGAAATCGAGCGAGGTGTTGTTCGGTGGCGCCGAGCTGGATGAACAGGGGAAACCCAGTGCGCGCGAGTATATCGACAGGGTGCAAGAAGTCTTTGAAACGCCATTTTTTGAAGCGTTGAAAATGTATTTGAAGCAGCACAACAAAGGGCCTGGCTTTGTTCAAACTGTGCTGGATATGCCACTACTTGATGCGAGGAGTATCCACGCAGAGTTGACCTGATGCCCCACGCAAAAATACTCGTCGATACCAATGCCTATCTCAGGCTGGCCAAGACAATTCGCCCCTTGCTGTTCTCACCCTTTGGCGACAACGAGTATTGCCTCTACATCTTGCCGGAACTGAATGCAGAGCTGAGAAGTCGCAACCTGAAAAGCAAGTTCCATTGGGTGGAAGAAAAAGAGTATGCGGATAACCGCAAGCACTTCCCCAGCATCAGCAGAGTACAAAAGCGCGCAATTCAGCAAACCTTCGACTACCTCTGGGATCACGTACAGTCCGAACTGCCAGGCCCGTCAAGAGTAGATGCGTTGTACATCGCCTGTGCCTTGGAGCTGGATATTCCTTTGGTGACAGACGACCAGGATATGACGGCACTGGCACATGCTTTCGATGCCAAGGTAATGCCCACATTGGCGTTGTTGAAAATCATGCTCGACTGCGGCCATACCGATATGAAAACTATTCAGTCGCTTTGCGACTATTGGAAGTACATCTCCGACTTGCCTGCGAATTTCCATGCGGACTACCAGCGTCTGTTTACGATGGGATGACATTGAGGTGGTCGAGAGCGACGATTGATGGCCTTGATGGCCATGCTGCTACATTGTCTGTAATGCTTTTGCCTTGTGTTCTCCTGATCTTGCCAATTCCCCCCAATCCAGCGTATTCTGAATTTCCGGAAAATATTGGTTTTTTCCTGAAAAAATGGAAATCAAGATATCTTGCAACCAGTTGATAATAAGATAATTTCACGGATATACGGGCGCGGGAGGGGGTGGGCCTTCACCAAGACCGATTTCGTCGCCGATTTTGACGAAACCAATATCCATAAATCGCTCTCTACACTGGAGAAGAGCGGTCGCATCCGTCGTGTTCTCAGGGGCGTTTACGACTATCCTCGCTATAGTGAATTACTCCAGCAGCCTGTCAGCCCGGACCTCGATCAGGTGGCGCAAGCCCTTTCTCGCAAGTTCAACTGGCGCATGTATCCCTCTGGCGACGTGGCGCTGAACCTGCTGGGGCTATCCACACAGGTGCCTGCAAACTGGTTATACCTTTCGGATGGCCCGGACAGGGAATATCAGATAGGCATGCAGAGCCTGATCTTTCGCAAGACCGCGCTCAAGGATCTGGGGTTCACGCAGCATGACAGCGGTCTGCTGGTGCAGGCGCTGAAGGCGCTCGGCAAAGAGCTGGTAGATGATCAGGTCATCGAGATTTTAAGTCGCCATTGGAGCACCACGGAGAAGGCCCGCATCCTGAAGGACACTCGTACAGTCACGGGATGGGTCTACTCGTATATCAAGAGAATTTGCAGCAACTGACTTTGTATCAACGGAAACGAGGAGCGTCACATGGAAAAAGTGGCACGACTGATTGCGAGGGAACGTAACGAGATTTTCACCGAAACCGCCGCCCGTCTGGGCACCAATCCGGCAGTGGTGGAAAAGGACTTCTGGGTAAGCTGGGTGCTGAAGAAAATATTCGAAGATGAATTTCTTGCCCCGAAATTCATCTTCAAGGGCGGCACCAGTCTGTCGAAAGTCTACAAGGTCATCCAGCGTTTCTCGGAAGACATCGACTTGATTCTGGATTGGCGCGAGCTGGGTTCCGGCGATCCGCTGGAAACGCGGTCGAATACGCAACAGGCAAAGTTCAACGAAGCAATGCGGGACGAAGCATTTGCCTACATCGCGTCGGAAGTACTGCCTGCCATCGCAACGCTGACAGAGGGAATCTGCACGTGCGAAATCCAGGACGATCCCGGCAGCATATTCTTGCATTACCCCGCTGCATTTCCTGATGCCTATCTGAAGCCTGAGGTGCGGCTGGAAATTGGGCCATTGTCCGCATGGCTGCCTTCCGAGCGGCGCAGTATTTCGTGTTATGCCGCCGAAGCATTCCCAGAAGTTTTCGATCAGCCCAACTGCCACGTCAATGTCATCAGTGCCAAGCGGACGTTTTGGGACAAGGCCACGATTCTTCATCACGAAGCGCATCGCCCTGCAGATAGTCCGCAACCCAAGGGCTATTCGCGTCACTACTACGATCTGGCAAGATTGGCTCGCACGGCAATCAAGAATGAGGCCTTGCTCGACTTGGAGCTGTTGGCAAATGTCGTCGAGTACAAGCAGCGATTCTATCCTCGTGGCTGGGCCAGGTATGATCGGGCCACGCCCGGAGGTTTTCGGCTGCTGCCGGAGGGCCATGTCTTGGCTGCAGTGCAGAACGACTACCGACAGATGCGCAATATGTTCTTCGGCGAGGTGCCTGCATTTGAATCAATCCTGCAGGTATTGGCTGAGCTTGAGTCGGAGATCAATCGGGTTGAATAATCATCATCGACACTTCCCAGACCTCCCCCCTATCGCGTAGGCTCCGGTTCAGGCACACAAACTCACAAGAAGAACGCAACAGGAAGATTGCAATGTCCGATATCGCCGCGGAGCTGGCATTTCAAAACGACATGATCAGACACCTGCTGGCCAAGGGCTGGTTGTTGGGAAAAGCTGAGGATTACAACCGCGCATTGGCTCTGTATCCGGAAGATCTCGTAGGCTTTGTAAAGGACACCCAGGACGTGCAGTGGCAGAAGTTCTGCCAGCTCTACCCCAACAACCCAGAGCAAAAGTTGCTGGAGCGGGTTGCCGAGCAGTTGAACAAATCCGACCCCAATGCCGCGAACCGCGAGATGCGCACCTTCGGCACGCTGGGCGTGTTGCGCCATGAGCTGCGCGACCGAGGCGTGCGCTTCAGTCTGTGCCAGTTCAAACCCGAGCATGATCTGAACCCCGATACGCTGGCTCGCTATGCCAAGAACCGCTGTCGCGTGGTGCCGGAGCTGGTGTATTCCCCGTGGGCCAGCGATGAGCATTTGATGGAGATGGGCAGCAGGGCGAAGGCCTGGCGCATTGATCTGGTGCTGTTCGTCAATGGTCTGCCAGTGGCGACGCTGGAGCTGAAGTCCGAATTCAAGCAGGCTGTTCACAAGGCGATTCATCAATACAAGACCACACGCCCGCCGACTGATCCCGTTACCAAAAAGGCCGAGCCGCTGCTGACCTTCAAGCGCGGCGCGCTGGTGCATTTCGCCGTGAGCCAGTACGAGGTGTATATGGCCACGCGCCTCGAAGGCGCCAACA
>MGYS01000045.1:101130-115267 GCA_001802565.1 Gammaproteobacteria bacterium RIFCSPLOWO2_02_FULL_57_10
TCGATACTGGGCCGCTTCGTGCACCTGCAGATCGAGGAGCGCGAAGACTGGGAGGGACGCAAGTACCGCAAGGAATCGCTGATCTTCCCGCGCTACCATCAGTGGGATGTGGTGAACAAACTCATCAACGCGGCGCGCAGCGAAGGGCCGGGGCACAAGTATTTGATCCAGCACAGTGCTGGTTCAGGCAAATCCAATTCGATTGCGTGGGTGGCGCATCAGCTTTCCTCGCTCTACGACGAGCAGGGCAACAAGCGGTTCAATTCCGTGATCGTGGTGACGGACCGCACGGTGCTCGATGCGCAGTTGCAGGACACCATCAATCAGTTCGAGCATGTCGATGGCGCCGTGGGCCGCATCAACAATCAGGAAGGCGATGGCTCCAAATCCGAGAAACTCGCCAAGGCGCTGGAGCACTCGCAGCCCATCATCATCGTCACCATTCAGACCTTCCCCTTCGTGCTGCGCGCCATCGAGAACAGCGTGAGTTTGAAGGAGCGCAGCTACGCGATCATCGCCGACGAGGCGCATTCTTCGCAGACCGGGTCCACTGCCCAGAAGTTGAAAGAAGTGCTGATGATCGACGGCTCGCAAAACGGCGAAGAGGAGCTGAGCAGCGAAGATATTCTCGATGCCGCCGTGGCCTCGCGTCGCGCCTCTCACAATTTGAGTTATTTCGCGTTCACCGCCACGCCAAAGACGAAGACACTGGAATTGTTCGGGCGTTTGCCGAATCCGAAGGAAGCGCCGTCGAAGACCAACAAGCCCGCGGCGTTTCATGTCTACAGCATGCGGCAGGCGATCGAGGAAGGATTCATTCTCGATGTGCTGAAGAACTACACCAACTACAAGGTAGCCTACAACCTGGCGCAGAAGATTCAGTCGGCGGATCAGGAAGTGGAGAGCCGCAAGGCGCAGGTGAAACTCAACCAGTGGGTGCGCCTGCACGACTACAACATCGCGCAGAAGGTGCAGGTGATCGTCGAACATTTCCGCACCAACATCATGGGGTTGCTCGGTGGGCACGCAAAGGCCATGGTGGTGACCAGCTCGCGTAAAGAAGCGGTGCGCTACAAGCTGGGGTTTGACAACTACATCGCGCAGAAGAAGTATCAGAAGATTCACGCGATGGTGGCATTCTCCGGCGAAGTGGAGTTCAGCGACAAGGACCCGAACGCCAGCGCGCTGCTGGGTACCAAGTTCAATGAGAACAACATGAACCCGAACCTGAAAGGCCGGGACATGCGCAAAGCCTTCGACAGCGATGACTATCAGGTGATGATCGTCGCCAACAAGTTTCAGACCGGATTCGATCAGCCAAAACTGTGCGCGATGTATGTCGACAAGAAACTCGGTGGCGTGGAATGCGTGCAGACGCTGTCGCGCTTGAATCGCACATTCCCCGGCAAGGCGGAAACCGGCACCTTCATTCTGGATTTCTTCAATGACCCGCAGGAGATTCTCGATTCGTTTCAACCGTACTACCAGACGGCGGAACTCGCGGATGTCTCCGACCCCAATCTGATCTTCGATCTCTACGACAAGCTGCGTGTGGCGGGCATCTTCACCTGGAGCGAAGTGGAGCAGTTCTGCGCCGCCTTTTTTGTGAAGAACAAGAGCAATGCCGCCATCGCCAACATCTGCAAGCCGGCCGTGGAGCGCTGGAGCAGGCGCTACAAATCCGCGACCGAAGCCTATCAACTGGCACTTAAGATGTTCGAGCGCACGAAGCAAACCGGTGACGCGGTGTTGATCGCCAATGCCGAGAATAGTTTGAAAGCGTGCAAGGTGGAAAAGGATGCGCTCGACATCTTCAAGAAGGATCTTGGCACCTTCGTGCGCTTCTATGAATTCATGTCGCAGATTGTCGACTACGACGACAAGAATCTGGAGAAGCTGAGCCTCTATGCACGCAACCTGAGGCCGATGTTGCGCGAGATCATCACTGAAGAAGACGACATTGATCTTGGCAATGTGCTGCTCAGCCACTATCGGCTGTCGAAGATTCGTCAGCAGGATTTGCAACTGAAGGACGATGCAGCCGATTACAAGCTGCAGCCAGGCGAAGGTATGGGAAGCGCGGCGGCCAAGGACAAGAAATCCGAGTTCCTGTCGCAGATCATCGAGCGACTGAACGAGTTGTTCGTCACCGATCAGCTCACCGAAAAGGATCTGGTGAACTACGCCTACACGATTCGCGACAAGGTCAGCGAGAACAAGGCGGTGATGACCCAGATCGCCAACAACACGACAGAGCAGGCCATGCTCGGTGACTTCACGAGAGCCGTGGATGACGCCATCATGGACAGCGGCGACGCGCATCAGAACCAGATGATGCAGTTGCTCTCCGATCCGTCGAAGGCAAAGGCGTTTGCGCGGGTGGTGTTTGATTTGTTGAAGCTGGCGGAGTGAATCTACCACTCAGGTGCCGATTCTGGTGCAGGCGCACGACGGTGCCATCGAGTTGATCGGTGCGCGCTGGGGGTTGATCCCGGCCTGGTGGAACGACGACAAGGCCAGCTATGACATTCAATGCGCGCTCCGAAGAGGCGGCGGGCAAGCCGACGTGACGGCAGAGCATGCGCTCCATGTGTTGTCTGATGCCTGCGCGGGGCTGTGGTCCGTCTAGGAGCGGCACCCTGATCTGGATCACCTGGCGGGGTGAGGATTGATGTCTGTAGAAGCCTGTTGTGAGGTCATTTGCCAACAGGCGGCTTTACCGACTGCATGTATTGCGTGGGATGTTCATGAATCCGATCAGACTTTTTCGGCGCAGTGGGCAATATGTGCTGAATGGTCCCATCTCGCACAACGACAATTGCAGTGCCCGTTTGCGCGGCCAGCTCATGAGCGCGCTTCGCCGCACGCTTGAGTGCTACACCAGAAAGTCGAATATCAGGATCTCGTGCCATCTTCGATGGGTCGCTTGTTCACTCGTTGTCGCTCCAGTCCAAAAGTATAGGGTCGAGCAAACGTCGTTTTTCCTGCGCATTAGGCCCAGCAATGATGATAATTTTAGGAATGTCAGCCATCGAACTTTTGACGCCACCAGTGAATTTTCCACGGATTTGACAGTGAGCACTATCGTGTACCGAGGCGCGCCTGAATTTTCTGCCGAAACTCTTCTCGGCTCAGAAGCTTTGCCTGACCGCTGTCAATTTCTGCTATGCGTCTTGCGATCTCGATATCCCAGGCGGCCTCGACGCCGTCGTCGGCAGGCGCGTCGAGACTCTGGATTAGCGAGTGCGCGAGTTCGGAGCGCTCTTGCTCTGAGAGTTGAAGTGCTTGCGAGCGGAGACGCTCAAGAGTGTTGTCGGTCGGCATATAGCCTCCAATTGAAGATGTGGTCATTGTAGCCCCTATGGTTGTTGGCGACCAAGCCCCCATTCGGGGACCTCGCCTCGTGTTGATGAGTGCTGATGGATGACTCAATTCTAGCTGCAAATCGGAAACTTGCTCCGAGAATGCGGCGCCAGTTTTACGAGGCGTATTGTGACGATCCAATTGTCGCACCACTGGTGCGACAATTGCGGTGCTTTTCACGATCATTGACGCGTAATTACGATATAACTACACTCCACTCTCCGCCAGAAAGGCTGATAAATCTGAACGGGCGCAGTACGAGGCTCATAGATATGCGTAAATCATACGACTTTTCCGAATCTGTCAAAAACCCATATGCCAACAAGCTGAAACGGCAAATAACGATCCGCATAGACGAAGAGACAATCGACTACTTCAAGAATATGGCCGAGGCGAAAGGCGTTCCATATCAAAGTTTGATCAATCTTTATCTGAGAGATTGTGCAGCAACGCATAAGGAGCTCAAGACCAGCTGGGAGTAATCGAAGGAATTCAGGGAACACCTGTTCACCAAGCGAATGGCAGACATTGATATCTACTCATTGAATTCGAGGTTTTACATGAAGTACCGCGCTGCATTCTTTACTGCGTTGAGCTGCCTGACTACCGGTGCTGTCATTGCTCAACCCGCGTGTGAGCCCGTCGATCTGGTGTTGCACAACACGACGATTTACACCGCCAATGACCTTCAATGGACGGCAGAAGCCGTAGCAAGCCGCGATGGCCGTATTGTATTCGTAGGCAGCAACGCGGATGCCGCGCGCTTCATGTGCGGCTCCGCGACTGTGATTGACCTCAGCGGCAAGACGGTCTTTGCTGGCTTTACAGACAGCCATCAGCACCTGGAAGGTGTCGGACGTCGCACAAAGACGCTGAGTCTGTTTGGCATTGGCACTCTCACAGAAACCGTACAAACCATCGCCGATTGGGCTGCCACAGTTCCGGATGAAGAATGGGTGTTGGGCCGCGGTTGGATCGAGCGTGAATGGACCGATGAGCAGCGCTTCCTTAACAAGTTCGACGTGGACGCTTTCACCGCCAACAAACCGCTGTATATGCCGCGCGCGGATGGTGTGTCAGCGCTTGTGAATTCGAAGGCGCTGGAATTGGCTGGCGTCACCCGCGATACGCCAGACCCGGAAGGGGGGCGCTTCGAGCGGGATCTTGACGGCACTCCTAACGGTTATGTGCTGGCCAACGCCATGAATTATTTCACAAGCATTATCCCGCCAGACACCAACGAATACTTGAAGGACAATCTGGAGCGCGGTCTGCGCGCCAATGCAGCGATGGGCTGGACTCAGACTCAGGATGCCGGCATGTCGTATCAGCTTGTGGATCTCATGAAGCAGATTCATGCCGAAGGCAATATGGCGCATCGCGTGTATGCGGCCGTCCCTGTCGACGAAGCAAGTACCATGATTGAACGGGGGCGCGAGACCACCGCCGACGATATGTTCGACGTGCGCGGTATCAAGGTATTTATCGACGGCACGCTGGGATCGCGCGGTGCGGCTCTGATAGAAAACTATTCTGATGCCGATCACAACGGCTTCATGAATCGCACCACCAAGGAAGAGCTGGTCCCCATCCTGCATGAAGCGCTGCGCAAAGGCATACAGATCGAAACTCACGTCATTGGCGACCGAGCTGTGCGTTCCTTGCTCGATTGGTATGAGGAAGCCTATGCCGCTGTTCCGCGCAGCGAGTGGGCGAGCACCGATCTGCGCTGGCGCATGGAGCACGCGCAAATTATTCCACCGGTGGATCAGCAACGGTTTGTCGAACTCGGCGTGTTGCCATCCATGCAGCCCAGTCACGGCATTGGCGACCTGAATTTTGCGCCGGACCGGCTGGGGCCGGATCGCTTGGGTTATGCCTACCCGTGGCAGCAGTTGGTTGATCGTGGCTTGATGATTCTTGCCGGTTCCGACGCGCCTGTCGAAGCAGGAGACCCGCGCATTGAATTCTATGCGGCAGTGACCCGCAAGCGTCTGGATGGTACATCGGGTCCGGGCTGGCATCCGGAGCTCGCGGTATCCCGTGAGACAGCGCTGAAGATGCTGACGATCTGGCCTGCCCACGGCGCGTTTCAGGAGCAACTGCGCGGCACTGTGGAAGTGGGCAAGTATGCGGATTTCACTGTGTTCAATCGCGACTTGATGACCATTCCAGAGCAGGAAATTCTCACCAGTGAAAACGTGATGACGATAGTCGGAGGAAGCATAACCTATCAGTCAGATTTATAGGTTCAAAACACCGTTACGAGTCACAATTACACTATGTTGACACTCTCATCCATCGTCTGGACTTCACTTGCCATCGCGTTCATCAGTTTCTGGTGGCAGGGTGACATGATAAAACGCCTTGCGCTGCAACATCTGCATCAGTATTTCCGTGAGCAGGATTTGCAGTTGTTGGATCAGACCATTGTGCTCAAGGGCGTGTGGCCACGTCGGAGTGATTTTGGTTCGCTGCAATTGCGCAGGCGTTATGAATTCGAGTTTACCTCGACAGGTGAGGCGCGTTACCAGGGGCTGATTGAACTGAGTGGTCGTCGCGTGCACCGGATCGAGCTTGAGCCCCATTTGTTGCCCGATACTCATGATCGCCTGCAGTAGCGTTCATTTCTCCCGGTATTGGTTGTTGCTGTCATTGCGGCGCCGGGAGAAGATCACGAAGGTGAATGTCAACGTGATCAAGTTGTCAGAGTTACCGTTGTAGTGCGCCAACCGTATTTCATTTCCGATCCTGCGCAGGAGGTGATCGCCTTTGCGAGAACTCAAATCACGCCGGGGCCAAGTAGTGAAAAGGATTACTGTCGATCCACCAGCCGTCCAGCCCCACCAAGTTCGTAATAGACCACCGGAACAAAATCGTCCGCAGTCCAGCCTGCCTCCTGTCCCCATTGTGCGTCGTAATCTGCAGTCGGTCGCGCCGCCATCACCTCGTCGAGATGCATGCCATCCCTGATCATCGAGAGCACCCGGTCACGGACATCGAGAATCATGGCGCGAAATTCCTCCATTTCGGGACGACCAACGACACTGAGTCCATGCCCCGGTATTACTTTGGTATTTGGGCCGGCCATTGCAATTGCCTGGTCAAGCGCCGCGATCGTGCCTCGCAAAGTGCCACCATTATATTTGTCGATGATCGGATAGCTGCTGGTACGAAACACATCACCGAGATGCAGTACATCCGACTCGGGAAAGTATACGAAGATGTCACCATCGGTGTGGGCCGGCGGGGCCAGAAAGGCCCGCACTTCTTCTCCATTGAGATGGAAACTCATGGTGTCGTTGAACGTGATGACAGGGCGCGCATCAACAGGTGCCTGGGGCGCGAAAGTTCCTCCCTGCCGTGGAAAGTGGCTGCGCTCTTCGAGAAAGCGCAGGCGCGTATTGTCATGGGCGAAAATCAACACGCCCAGGTTCGCCAGATTTTCGTTGCCACCGATGTGATCGATATGGATGTGAGTGTTCAGTAGAAACCGGATCTCGCTGTCAGTCACCGTCTTCACGGCCGCCACCAGTTTATCTGCAAGCGGGGCAAACAGGGAGTCCACCAGCAGCACGCCTTCGGGGCCGACGAAGACCCCGATATTGCCGCCACCGCCGGGTCGCTGCACCATGTAGACATTGCCCGCCACCGGAACGATGGAGAGTTCGACACCTTGGAATTGGTCGGGTTGGGCTACGGCGGTATGGGTAAGTAGAAAGGATGTTCCCAGTAGCAGCGCGACCAAAAGGGCTGGACGTTTCTTCAGTGCAGTACTTATGCTTACTTTCATGATTGTTCTCTGAAACTGGATCGAAGTTGTTTGAGTTGATTTGCTCAAGGTGAATCGCGCGCCGCGCTCATCATATTATGTCTGACGCCTCCTGCATAAGCACGAAGGTGAACAACGGGCGCATTGATTCGGAGGAGTTGTTGGAGCGAGTGGAAGCGGGGGCAGAGGCGGTTGGCTGAAACGATGGTTGAGATCTACACTTAGGCGGCGACAAGTCGTCGCAGGCTGACGACATCGTCAAGGCAAAGGCCTTGGCTCGTGAATTGTAAGAGGCATATATGGCAAGGACCAAAACCGTACCTTGGGACCCGGCGGAGCATCTGAAGTCCGAAGAAGACATGGCAGCTTACCTTGAGGCCGCGCTGGATGAAGGTGATCCTGCGTTGGTGGCTGCAGCGCTGGGTGATATTGCGCGGGCGAAAGGCATGACGGCCCTGGCTCGTGACACCGGGTTGGCGCGTGAAAGTCTCTACAAGGCATTGTCCCCAACTGGTAATCCCGAACTGGCAACGATCATGAGAGTGGTTGAGGCGCTCGGGCTCAAGCTGCATGCAAGTACGGCCAAGTAACCCCAATGACCTACGATGATTTCAATAACTTCTGCCGCTCCCTCCCCGCGACATCCTATGTCGTGCAGTGGGGAGATTCACAGGTATGGAAAGTCGGCGGAAAAGTGTTTGCGATCGGTGGCTGGCAGAAAACCGGCAAACCGGCATTCACCTTCAAGGCATCGGAACTCAATTTCGAGATCCTGCGCGACCAGCCGGGATACAGGCCCGCCCCTTACCTGGCCTCGCGGGGCTTCAAGTGGATACAGCAACACGACGGTCCTGAAAATTCAGATGACGAGCTCAAGTACTACCTCAGTGAGTCCCACCGTATTGTTTCTTCAGGCCTGCCGAAATACAGGCAGAAGGAACTCGGCCTCAACCAGGATTTCACAAAAAAATAATCGCCAGGGATTATCGAAACGTCACCGAGTTGCCGCTCCATAATCCGTTTCCATCAACTCCCCGACCCTCGCAAAATCCACCACCGCACGCAGATAGCCATCAGCCACACGCGTCGAAACGCGATTGCCGTCGATCTCGACAAATTCCACGATGCCATGATCGGTGTTCGGAAATTCCAGAATGGTCACCGGTTTGCCTTCGCGTTGCAAATCACTCAGCCTGCTCAAAGTGGTTGCAGGTGGCGCTTCGGTATCGTCACCGGCAATCACCCACAACTGCGGCACGGTCAGCGCATTGAGAACAGGCATTGGATCGTAATCCCATGTTGTGCCCTGATTGCCGACACGACGCGCGATGGGGGCCAGCAGTCGCAGTACAGGTGACGGGTAGCCCAGAATGTCGCCAGTGTACTCGCCGGTGATTTGCGAGAACCATGGTCGTGAACCATACGCTTTCCTGACACGGGCATATTCGCCGAAACCTTCGCGAAAACCGCTTGCCATCAACACGCCAGCGGCCCTCGCGACTTCGTCGGCTTCTGCAAGATCTGCATCGGCATAACCCAGCGCTGTCATTTCGAGCAGCACTTGTTCTCTGTCTTCATCGTTGGGCGAGATCGCCAGTCCGTAGGCGACAATCACTCTATCCACGGGTGTTTGCGTGGCGGCTAGTGGTGCAACCCATCCGCCCTGGCTGGTGCCAAGAAAGCTCAACGACTCGAGTCTGTCACCCGCGAGTCGTCGCGCCTCTTCTGCGGCAGCCGTCGCATCATTGGCCAGTAAACGGAAGTCCTGTGTGTATTCGCCGGTCGAACCGCCGGTGCCACGCTTGTCGTAAACAAAGACACCGACGCCCATTGTGGGCAATAATCTCTGCCACGCGTTGAACTGCACTGCCGATGTCGCTTCCGAGCCATGTACCATCACCACGATGGACAATCTTTCAACATTCAGGGGCAGCACGAGACGACCTGTCAGTCGTTCGTTATCACCAGCGAATTCGGACTCGATCTGCTCGAACGCAAGTCGATTGCCCTGTTGCTCGCCTGACTCGGAAGACGAGACGCTGATCGACTCGCAGGTCTGCGCCTGAATGGTCAGATTCACCTCGTTCGCGTGGGTGGGAATTTGCTCTGCCGAGTTGACCGGACCAAAGCGTCCGTCGAGAGTTCGCCAGCGCCAGTCTCCGGCGGGCGCCGTGCTGATATCCAGCATTGAACCATCGGTCAGCGTGTAGCTGCCGGTGTTGCAGTCGTTGAGAGCTGAGGGTTTTTGGGCTTGTGCCGGCGTTGCCTGTATTGATGCGAGAATCAACAGGGTTGAGAGGTGTCTCGAAAGCGGCATGATTGGCATGAACAGAGCTCTCATTTTGTATGTGTGTCCGCATCAGCGTGCAAAAAAGTTGGCGTCCGCTTCGATCATTCCCTTCCATGGCTTTTGAACCGGCTGATTTCATCTGCATTCAGTTGCGTCGCATTCACACGGCTTCGTAATACTTGAGCTGTTTCGGAAATTTTATCCGCAGTCCGGAGGTTATGTTCCAACTGACTCATTGCCTCTTTGGCTATGAAGCTCTGGTCCGCAAGTTCAACCAAATTGTCTTTGACTTTACTGACACTGTCTTTTTTCATGAAAATCACCAATCAAAGTGTTGCGGGATTTTTGCCAACTGGTTGAATTGAGCGCTAGTGAGCCTACCGCTGACACCCGCCCTCGACCAACCCAGCAAATTCCTCCGCATCAAACGCCGCGGTCCCACCGAATGCATCCAGGTAAGTGGAGCACCGATTCTCCGGCTTCGAAAATTCCTCCGCGAGAAATGCCGCCTTGATGCTCTCCAGTGTCACTTCGTCTGAGGACATCCGCACGCCACCATCTGCCTCGGAATCCAACACCATCATCTTCGGATTGCCCGCGCCGTTCTGCCACGCCTGCCACTGCGGCAGCTCACCCTGCCGCCCTGCCCCCGGATTTCCTGTGTGGGCGAACTGACCCCAGTAGGACATCATCGCGTCGGAGAGTTTGTCGCGGCCTGGATTCTTCGCGGGATCATAGAGCGTCGCTGCGGGCAGGAAGCCCACGTCCCAGTCGCGGAAGATGAAAGCCATTTCCGTGGAGTGTGCTGCGCCGATTGCAATGGCCATGTCTACACCGCGTGAAGTCGTCTGTTGCTCATCCCAATCGAAGCGGAAGGCGAACACATTGTTGGGCTGATGCGGCGACATGCGCCGTGCCAGTTCATCGACGCCGCGCCACTTCCACATCACTGATGGGTAGTGAGCCGCGCGAATGTATTCTGCCGGGTCGTCGCGAATCGTGTCGGCCCAGGCGCCATACATATAGATACGGCGTTCGTCGCGGTTGGTGCCGAGGATGATGGGCACCTGATTGTAGTTCCCTGATGAGAGTTGCTCGAACGGTTCTTCCTCAACAAACACCACGCCGTCGGTGAATTTCTTGGGCGCCGGATAATTGCGCGCCGCGTTGGGGTTGTAGAGTTTCAGAAACGCGGCGGCATCCTGTGCGTAGAGCAGTTCGCGAATCTGTTCGTCGCTCATCGACGCTTGCAGGACCTTGGCCGCCGCACGATCTGCCGCGAGACCATCACGCACGAGAATCATGTTGATGATCTCGCGAGAGCTGTGTGCGTGACCTGGCACATCGTCGTCGATGTAGTTGGTGCCCTGCGTCATCGGTGTGGTGTCGATGCCCCCGCTCTGCACGATGGCGCCATGAAACAAGCCTTCGGCCATTGGCGAGGTCACGAGGCTCATCACGTTGCCACCCCCGGCGGACTCACCGAATATCGTGACGTTGTCTGGGTCACCACCAAATACGTTGATGTTGTCTCTCACCCACTCCAATCCGGCGATGGTATCGACGGTGCTCCAGTTGCCACTGGCAGCGGCGCTGGCACCTGTTTCGGCGCCCGGCTCGAGAATCGCTGGATGCAGGAACCAGCCGAGCGATCCGAGGCGATAGTTCACGGTGACCACCACGACGTCCTGCGACTCGGCGAGGATGCCGCCGTTGTAGTCGCCCGCATAACCACTGTTATTGCCACCGCCGAAGATCCAGTACATCACCGGGAGTGGACTCTCGGGTGAGGCATCAGCGGGAGCGTACACGCTCAGGTACAGACAGTCCTCGCTGCCGACGATGCCGTCGCCGTCCGGGTCGGCAATGCCTGCACTCAGCCCCGATACGAATTGAGGACACGGCTGAATGGTCTCGGTTGCCGCGTAGACACCGTTCCAGGGTTGCGCTGGCTGCGGCAGTTTCCAGCGCAGATCGCCGACTGGCGGTTGGGCGAAGGGAATGTTGCTCCAGGCCTGACTGCCGTTGTCCTGTATCCAGCCGTTGAGGTCGCCTTGGGCGATGGTGCGGAGTGTGGGGTCTGCGGGCGCGGTCACAGTGGGCGTAGTTGCGGTGGATTCCGACATGGCTGGAGATGAGGCAGGTTCGGGAGAGCAGGCCGCCAGCAGCATAAGACCGATGGCTGTGAGTGCTTTAAGTTCTGCTCGGGCGCAAACAGATGTCTGCAACGATGGGATGTTCATGATTGGTCTCCTGGCACGGAAGTGGCGCCCGTAAAGAATCTGCATTAAAACTGTCATACGGATGTAGAACGCCTGACATATATCTCCCGCAGACTCGCGAGGCTTGCCCCCAACGCTACCACAGCGGGCAAGTGGAAAGCGCTGCTTCGGCAGTCAACTCAATCTCGGGAGTTACATCAATGAAGATAAGAAATTCCGCAAGCTGCCCCACGCCTCGGTTTATAACACAGCATCTTGCCTCACGTCTGTCCGTGGCCATCGTTGCTGCGATGGGCGGTTTTTCAACTACGTCTGTGCTGGCACAGACAGAACCCGAAATACAGGAAATCAGTGTCTTCGGTCAGGGCGAGACTCGCCAGGTACAGAGTCTGGTTGCCGCTCAGCTGGAGCAGTTTCCTGCGGGCACCAGTCCGCTCAAGTCCATCGAGAAACTGCCCGGCGTGAACTTCCAATCCGCAGACCCCTACGGCGCCTACGAATGGTCTACCCGTATCGTGGTACGTGGTTTCAATCAGAACCAGATGGGCTTCACGCTGGACGGCGTGCCCCTCGGCGACATGTCCTACGCCAACCACAATGGTCTGCATATCAGCCGCGCGGTGATGTCGGAAAACATGGGGCGAGTGTCTCTGTCCCAGGGCGCCGGTGCACTGCGGACGGCCTCCACCAGCAATCTCGGTGGCACGCTGGAATTCTCCACAGCGAGACCGGATGACGAATTCGGCATCACCACCAACGCCTCAGTGGGCAGTGACGCAGCGCAGCGCCTGTTCCTGCGTGTGGACAGCGGAGCGCTCAGCTCTGGCACCCGTTTCTTCTTCAGCGCCGCCACGCAGGAAACCGACAAGTGGAAGGGTGGTGGCTCTCAGGAGCAGGACTACATCAACCTGAAAGTGGAACAGGAAATCGGCGCGGCAACGCTGACCGGTTACTACAGCGATTCCGATCGCGCCGAGAACGACTACCAGGACATGTCCAAGGACATGATTCGCCGCCTGGGTCGGGACTGGGACAACTACTACCCGGACTGGAATCGCGCCGTGGCTGCCGCCAATGGCAACTTCACTGGCGGTGTCACCAGCCTGGACGATGCCTACTGGAACGCGGCCGGTCTGCGCAAGGATGACCTGTCCTATCTGACATTGGATCTGCCAGTGTCAGACAGCGTCAACTGGAATGCGACAGCCTACTTCCATGACAACGAAGGTCAGGGCCTGTGGGGCACTCCGTATGTCCCAACTCCTGGCGGCGCACCACTGACCGTCCGCAGCACCGAGTACGTGATTGATCGCAGCGGTTTCATCTCCGATCTCTCTTTCGAGATGGATGCTCACACGTTCAGCGTCGGCATCTGGATGGAAGACAATGACTTCGAACAGGCCCGCCGTTTCTACGGCGAACCTTCCGCTGCCGCTCCGACCCGGGACTTCCTGAAGTTCCAGAGCAATCCGCTGCTGACTCAGTGGGAGTACGCGTTCAATACCGAAACGACTCAGCTCTACGTCAAGGACATCTGGCAGGCGACTGATGAGTTGCGCCTGGAGTTCGGATTCAAGAGCGTTCAGGTGGATGTGAAAGCAGACACCATCGTCGGCGACAACAAGACAGGCAAGATCGACACCGACGAAGGCTTCCTGCCCCAGATCGGTTTCGTGTACGACCTGAACGAGACCAATGAACTGTTCGGCGCCGCGTCGAAGAACGTCCGTGCGCTGATTGGCTCTGCAACCGGCACGTCACCGTTCTCTGCGTCGCAGGCCGGTTTCGATGCCATCAAGGACACGATTGATCCGGAAACAGCGACCACGCTGGAGCTGGGCTGGCGTTTCCGCACCGACACGCTGGAAGGCGTGGTCAGTGCGTACCACGTCACCTTCGATGACCGCTTGCTGGCGATTCAGCAGGGCTCGGCCATCATCGGTGCGTTCAATGCACTCGCCAACGTCGGCAGCGTCACCTCCAAGGGCATAGAAACCGGCGTGAACTGGACGTTCTCCGACTCGATGACCTGGTACAACTCTGCCAGCTACAATCTCTCGCAGATTGAGGATGACTACATGAGTGGCACAACTCGTGTGAACACTTCCGGCAAGACTGTGGTGGATTCACCCGAGTGGATGTTCAACTCCGAAGTGAGCTACGAGACAGAGCAACTCTTCGCCAAGCTGCATTTCAAGTTCACCGGCGATCGTGAATACACGTTCCTGAACGAAGGCAACGTGGATGCCTTTGGCGTGCTGAATCTCAGCGCGGGTTACCACTTCGGTGATCTTGGCATGTTGAAGGAACTGACTGCACAGGTGGATATCGCCAACGTGCTGGACGAAGACTACATCTCTACTGTGGGAAGTGGTGGTTTCGGCAACTCCGATGTGGCGGGTACGGCACAGACGCTGTTGCCTGGTGCTCCCCGTCAGATGTTCCTCTCGCTGAAAGCCTCGTTCTAGTCCGAGGTTGGTTGTCAGCGAG
>MGYS01000045.1:115273-125445 GCA_001802565.1 Gammaproteobacteria bacterium RIFCSPLOWO2_02_FULL_57_10
GCGCCGCTCGCGTCCTTGACCTGTAAGGTGACCGCAGGTGTGGACGTCGGTGTTGCAACAGACCAGTCAATATCGATCAACCCATAGTTGGCCAAGGCAAATGCTTCGCCGACACGGTGCCTGTTCGGGCTGATGGCTGTCCAGGTTTCTGTGAGGCCGGAGGAGGTCAGCTCCATCAAAGGCCATTGCCAGCCGCTGTCACGAATCTCGCTGTACTCACACCAGTGCACATCACCGGAAATGATCACCACCGGTTCTCGCTGATGTTGTCTGAGCAACTCGAACAAGCGGGTGCGCTCATGAGGGTAGTTGGCCCAGGTTTCCCAGCCGGTGAACTCCGCGAGCAGTTGAATGCTGGAGCCGATGATGCGCACATCCGCTTCCACCTGCAGTTGCTCCTCCAGCCACTGCCACTGCGCTTCTCCCATCAGCACCGCATCAGGTGCCAGGTTGACGTCGTAAGGCCCCATTTGCTCTGCGATGCGGGAAGCACGTTGTGCAGGATCACTCAGCTCCACCAGCGATGAGCGATTCCAGCGCAGATCGAGGAGGATGATCTGCACACGTCGGCCTGGTGCGCCATGGACGTAGGATGTGTAGATGCCGTCCGGGCGTGTGCGGCGCTCCGAGTCCGCAGGTTCCCCAAAGAAGTCCAGCATGATGCGTCGCGATTCGTGCCTGGACACGTACTCGCGTCCGATATCGTTCAGGCCGTAGTCGTGATCGTCCCACGTCGCAAATACCTGAGTGTTCGCTCTCAGTTGCTGGAATCCCGGCACTTGCGCCAGTCGATCGTAGCAGGCTTGAATGTCGGCTGGGTCGTCCGTGTCGGCATAGATGTTGTCACCGAGAAAAACGAACATGTCCGGATGATCGGCGAGAATCGGCGTCCAGATCGGTTGTGGCTTGTCCTGATGGGCGCAGGAACCGAAGGCGATGCGGGTTCTCTGCTGCGCAAAGGAGCGTGTGGTCGGAAGCAGCAGAGTCGGCGACAGAACGACCGCTTTGAGAAGCTGTCTTCTCACGGAAGAAATTCCTGCATGGGCGCTCCCATGGCGGGATTGAGTGAGCGGTAGTCCACACCAAGAAGTTGCAGCACAGTCGACGCGATCCGATTGGAAGTCAGACAATTCTCATCGCCAACCGCAAGCAGACCTGAAGCGGGGACACCAGGCCCCATCGCCGCCATCCAGACATTCTCCGAGCCAACGATGCCATCCTCGTATTGCGCCAGCGACTGCATGTAGCCGGTTGTTGACAGCTTGCTCGCGTGGTACTGCCAGGTTTCGATTGGTTCTTCGCCACGACCATGATCGACCGTGATGAACATGACAGTGTTGTCGCGGTAACCGTCCGTGCTCTGCACCAGCTCCCACATTTCGCGAATGAAGCGGTCTGTGCGTTGCGCCGCAAGAATGTATTCGTCGTAGCGCCCATCGTGAGCAAAGTCGTCCGTCTCGCCATAGCTGATGTAGAGCACCCGGGGATTCTGATTCTGCAAGTATGAGCGAGCAAAGTGATGGGTGAACGCATCGTGGCGGACCGTTTCCCAGGGTGCTGGGATGTCGGTACTCAACTGCAGCAGCACCTTCTCGAACTCGTCTGTCGGCGTGACTGCCGTGCCAAGTGCATTCACATGCAGCCCACTGCGTTCGACATTGAATATCCAGGGAAACACATCCCAGGAGGCGAAGGCCGCCGTGCGACCACGGAACTCGTCTTGCGCGTCGAGCAATTCCAGCAGTGTCTTCTCGGGATTTGCGATCTTGCCATTGGTGTTGATATCGACATTCACCACGCCACTGAGAATCTCGCTGTAGCCCGGGAACGAAAAGTTCCAGGGATTGCTGATTCGCGCGCACGAACCAGCATCGCGATTGCCCGCATGAGTGCCCTGTGCGAACACCACATCGTGCATGAACGGCATCAATGCGTGTGCCCGCTCCTGCGGGTCGTCGCGCCAGAATCTACTCAGCAGTTCTTCACTGCGTGGCGAATATTCTTCGTGAGTCGCCAAGGTACGATCAAGCCCTCGGTAGAGCTCCTGCCAGCGCAGGCCGTCCAAGGTGATCAGCAGCAGATTGTCGGCGGCAAGAACGTCGGTCACCGGAAACATTACCGCCAATGCAATGACCAGCGGCGCAACAGAGCTCTTCATGAGACATCCTTTCAACCAGCAATTGAAGACAATTTCACTCAGCGTCCCTGCGCCATCGATTGCTGCGCGCGTAGCGACAAACCCGCAGGCAAGGCGCACAACAGCAGAGAAAGAGGTACGAATTTGTTCACAACATGACTCTTGGGAAAACTGTGTGAGTCATGTTAGTCAGGGCAGATGACAGTATGGTGAAAACGATGGCTCTCGACTTCAGGCGCCAATCTGGCGTATATCTTTCCCGTCGATACCCGGAGTCCGAAGATGCGCCGACTTTGGTGAAGCGCCGCTGCCGGGCAGGCAGTTCACCTATCAGTTGACACTCGACTCCCCACGTTTGCCATTTCCCATCAGGCTTGTGGCAATGCTAACCTCTGACTGGCTTCCTCAACACATGCACTCCATTCCATCCCCATATGGTCATCGACACGACCGAGGTAATCGACATGGTATTTGGCAAACTGCGCGGCATTTCACCAGGCACGGTTCTGGTCTTCCTGTTGTTCTCTTTCACTGCATCGGGTCACGCGCAGGAGCTGCCATCGATTGCTGAAAAGGTTGCGAATGCAGACCGCATGGAAGGCTATTTCAATCTCTACTGGGAAGAAGCCAGTGGCAAGATGTACTGGGAGATCGACAAGCTCGACACGGAATTTCTCTACGCGATCTCAATGGGCTCCGGTCTGGGCTCCAACCCCGTCGGCATCGATCGCGGTCAACTCGGAGGCACCTACGTTCTGGAGGCGCAACGCGTAGGGCCGAGAGTGTTGCTGATCGAACCGAATTACCGCTTTCAGGCGATCAGCGACAACCCTTTGGAGCAGCAGGCTGTGAGAGACGCGTTTGCGCCCTCGGTGCTCTGGGGCTTCGATATCATCGCGGCGAGCGGCGACAGCATCCTGGTGGATGCGACGGACTTTTTCATGCGCGACGCACGCGATGTGATCGGCAATATCGCGGATCGTAATCAGGGCACCTATACGCTGGACAAGAGTCGCAGCGCCTTTTATCTGGAGAACACGAAAGCCTTTCCGGAGAACATCGAGGTTGAGGTGATGTTGACCTTCGCCAGCAGGAATCCCGGGAATCTGGTGAATCAGGTAGCCGCGTCAGGCGAGTCCGTCACGCTGCGCCAGCACCACTCGCTGGTGAAGCTACCTGACGCCAATTTCAAGACGCGTCTCGCGGACCCGCGAATCGGCACGAATGGCCCCACCATCCAGAACTATGGTGCCGCGATCGGCAACGACATGCATGTGCGTCTCGCGGCGCGGCACCGGCTGGAGAAGAAAGACCCGACCGCAGAGCGCTCCGAAGCTGTTGAACCTATCATCTACTACGTGGATTCCGGCACACCGGAGCCCATCAGAAGCGGGCTGATCGAGGGCGCGAGCTGGTGGAATCAGGCATACGAGGCTGCCGGCTTCATCAACGCGTTTCAGGTCAGGGAATTGCCTGCAGGGGCGGACCCACAGGATGTGCGTTATAACATGATCCATTGGACCCATCGTCTCACGCGTGGCTACTCCTATGGCGCAACCGTGATGGACCCTCGCACTGGCGAGATCATCAAGGGCAATGTGAATCTGGGCAGTCTGCGCTTGCGCCAGGATTATCTCCTCGGGCAGGGAATGAAGCCCGGTTTCGAATATCTGGAAACGCTGGCCGATGACAACGAAGACTCCGTGAACATGGCGCTTGATCGTGTGCGACAACTTTCCGCGCACGAGGTGGGCCACACCCTTGGGTTTCCTCACAATTACATCGGCAGTGCGATAGGTCGCGAGAGTGTCATGGACTACCCGGCACCTTTGGTGGAGATTACTGATAATGGCGAACTGGATTTCTCCAATGCCTACACGCAGCAGATCGGTGAATACGACAAGCTGGCGGTGCGCTACACCTACACGCAGTTTCCCGAGGGTGCAGACGAAGCGGAAGAGCTAGCGAAGATCGTGCAGGAGAGTCTGGACAGAGGCCTGCTGTTCATGGACAACAACAATAACAGCTTCATCGGTGCGGGCCATCAGTTCGCGGGCGTGTGGGACAACGGCGAGAATCTCGTCGAGCACCTGAAGCACGAGATCGAGGTGCGGCGCATTGGCCTCGCGAACTTCAGCGCAGCGATGATCCGCAACAACGAACCCATGTCCGATCTTGAGTTCGTGCTGCTGCCGCTGTACATGCATCATCGCTTTCAATTGAATTCTGCGGCGCAAAGTATCGGCGGCGCGAATTATCTTTATGCGTTGCGTGGAGACGGGCAGACGCCGTTTGCCATCATCGATGGCGAAGAGCAGAGGGACGCTCTGGAGACCGTGCTCTCCACTCTCAGCGTGGATTTCCTGACATTGCCGGAAAGTATTCTCGCGCTGCTGCCGCCCACGGCGTATCGACGCAATCAGGGCGAAGCGTTTCCCGGTCGCACGGGTTTGCTTTTCGATGCGCTGGCGGCCGCCGAGGGTTCCGCAAACCTGACCGTTCAGTCTGTATTGCATCCGGAACGCATGGCGCGGCTGGTCGCCTATGGCAGCATGGGTGACTATCCTAATCTGGAAGAAGTGATCGACCGTCTGCTGGAAGTGACGTGGGGTGCGCAGGTGCCGAACGATGAATATCAGGCGCAGGTTCTGCGTGTGGTGCAGCGCGTCACCGCGAACGAGATGATGATTCAGGCGAGCAGCGAGGACAGCTCGGGCGAGGTCAAGGCGATTCTTGCCGATCGTCTGAACAGGCTGGCAAGTGAATTGGAAGAAGTGCGCGACGCCAGTCCCTACGAAGTGAGCGCGGCGGCAGACATCCGTCGCTGGCAGCAGCGCTCCGGCAACGAAATTCCCGAACCAGCGTTGGCAATGCCGCCTGGCGATCCAATCTGAGAGACCATATCCATGCGCATTATTCTCGCCCCCATGGAAGGCCTCGCCGATGTCCATCTGCGCCGCCTGATCACCGCTCAGGGCGGCTTCGACTGGAGCGTGTCGGAATTCGTGCGCGTGGTGGATCGGCTCTATCCCGACCGGGTGCTGTACGGCATGTGTCCCGAATTGAAGAATGGTGGACGCACGGATTCGGGCACGCCTGTGCGCGTGCAATTGCTGGGCAGCGATGAAGGGGCGATGGCTGCCAATGCGGTGCGCGCCGTCGAGCTCGGTTCGCATGGCATCGACATCAACTTTGGTTGTCCGAGCAAGACAGTCAATCGTCGCCACGGCGGCGCGATCATGTTGCAGGAGCCCGACAGTCTCTATCGCGTAGTGAGTGCCGTGCGCGAAGCACTGCCAGCGAGCGTGGTGGTGTCGGCAAAGATGCGATTGGGTTTCGATGACACGTCGCTGATGCTGGAGAACGCGGCCGCCATCGAGGCCGCTGGTGCCACCGAACTGACCGTGCATGCTCGCACCCGTCGGCAGCG
This sequence comes from Gammaproteobacteria bacterium RIFCSPLOWO2_02_FULL_57_10, assembly GCA_001802565.1. Lineage (GTDB taxonomy): Bacteria > Pseudomonadota > Gammaproteobacteria > Pseudomonadales > Pseudohongiellaceae > UBA5078. The sequence goes on from MGYS01000045.1 coordinate 120,841, forward strand.
CTACGAGCCTCCCGCACATTGGCACGAACTGGCGCGCATTCGCGAGCACATCCGCATTCCGCTGATTGCCAATGGCGACATCTGTTCGGTGGAGGACTATCACCGCTGCGTGGCCACCACGGGCACCATCGATGTGATGCTCGGCAGAGGCGCCGTGCGCATGCCATCGCTGGCGCAGCAGATCCGCAACAACTCCCCACTCGAATCGCCGTGGACCAGTATTGAGCCGCTGTTGAGTGACTTCTGGCGCCAGCTCAGCGCCGTGCTCTCGCCGCGCGATCGTATCGGTCGCATCCGTCAGTGGGTCAACTACCTGCGCCAGCGCCACCCCGAAGCGGAGGTGCTGTGGCAGCTCATTCGGCAGGAGGCCGATATTCAGAGGCTGAATGCGGTGCTTTGAGTCATGCTTCGTGGATCAAGGGGCCATATAACCGGCCATTAATCACTGAATTATTGCTTTTATTGAAATTAAAAGTTATTAATATCATATGGATAGTTGTATTGATAACCGGCCACGTAACCGGCCATTAAATGGCAGTCCTGCGACTCTTTGAGCACTCTGAGCACCGTTATGGCAACCTCGATCCTCGATCTCGCGCCATTCATTCCCGCTGACAGCGCGTTGGCGCAATCGCCTCTGCCCGACAAGGCCATGCAGCTGGTTCACCTCTCCGCTCGCCTGGCAGGTCAGCTCGCGCCGTTGACCCAGGCCACGCTTGAGCGCCACATGGCGGTGATCAATTCCTATTACTCCAATCTGATTGAAGGCAACGCCACGCGGCCGCACGAGATCCGTGCAGCCCAGCGCGGGGACTACCATGCAGACCCTGCCAGGCGGGACCTGCAGCGGGAGTCGCTGGCGCATATGGCCGTGCAGGAGTGGATACGGGAGCAGCGGCCTGATCTCGACACGCTGTACCGCCCGGATTTCATTCTGCAGGTGCATCACGAATTCTATGTGCGCGTGCCCGAGAGCCTTTGGAAGATACAGGACGCGCAGGGCAACCTGGTTGATCAAGTGGTGCCGGGCGCATGGCGAACCCGCGCAGTTCGTGTGGGGCAACATGTGCCACCCCACGCGGAAGACTTGCCTGGTCTCATGACCGCCTTCTGCGACAACTTCCACCCCAGGCGCTACAGCGGTGATCGCAAGGTGCTGGCTATCATGGCAGCACATCATCGGCTGGCATGGATTCACCCGTTCGTGGATGGCAATGGGCGTGTGGGTCGCCTGCTGACTGACGCAGCCTTGAAGGCGGCCGGGCTCGACAGCTATGGAGCGTGGTGTCTGAGTCGCGGGCTGGCGAAGTCGGCGACTCAATACAAAAGCCTCCTGGCACTGGCGGACAGTCCTCGGCAGGGCGATCTGGACGGGCGGGGTGCACTGACTGAAAAAGGATTGATACAGTTCTGCGACTACATGCTCGACACTGCCATTGATCAGGTGACCTACATGAGCTCGTTGCTGGATCTGCCCAGGCTGCGCCAGCGCATTGAGCGCTATGTGCAGGCGCGCAACGATTTTCGCGTGACGGGCGTGACTGAGCCGTTGAAGAACACTGCCGCCTTGATTCTCTACACCGCGTTCATCCACGGCGAAATTGATCGTGCCCACGCGCTGGAGTTGTGCGCGATGCCTGAACGTAGCGCGCGACGGCTGCTGAGTCAGTTGAAGAGTGAGGGGTTGCTGAGCGAGACCAGCAGCAAGTCGCCGCTGCGCTGGGAAATTCCCGAACATGCGGAGCCGTGGTACTTTCCTGACCTTGCTCCTTTCGCGTAGGTTATACATCGCGGAGCAGTCAAGACCACACAGACCAGAAAAGCCAACAGACAGGAGTCGTGAATGAAAGCAGAATCACTCGGGAATCTACTGGCAGTATTGCAAACCCGCTTCGAGAAAAACATGCGGCGTCACGAGGGGATCAAGTGGGCCGACGTGCAGGCAAGGCTCGAGGCGCACCCGGATAAGCTGCGCGTACTCAGTGCCATGGAAAGCACCGGGGGCGAACCGGATGTTGTTGCGCATGACAGTAAGACAGGAGAGGTCACGTTCTTCGATTGCTCGGCAGAGAGTCCCGCAGGTCGCAGAAGTGTCTGCTACGACCGCGAGGGTCTGGAGTCGAGGAAAGAGCACAGGCCCGAGAACACCGCCATCGACATGGCGACAGACATGGGCATGGAACTGCTCAACGAAGATCAGTACAAGTATTTGCAGACGCTGGGGAATTTCGATCTGAAAACGTCCAGCTGGGTGAAGACGCCTGACGCAATCCGCAAGCTCGGTGGCGCCCTCTTCTGCGATCGTCGTTACGACCATGTCTTTGTCTATCACAACGGTGCACAATCCTACTATGGCGCCCGGGCATTCCGTGGCTGGGTGAAAATTTAGTTGGCAAGGGACAGGTAATGAAAGACATCACGATCACGAAGGAGCCCGTTGAGCTCTACAAGATTCTCAAGTTCGAAGGGCTTGCTGACAGCGGTGGCGAAGCCAAGGCGATGATCGATGCCAGAATGGTGATGGTCAATGGCATGGTCGAGACGCGCAAGCGCAACAAGATAGTTTCCGGTGATGTGATTGAAGTGGGTGGCCATCAGTTCAAGATCATTTTCACTCCCCAGTCGTAAACCCTCATTGACAGATACCGATAAAATTCATGGAGCAGCACGTGTCATCGATAGCAATACGTCCAGCCACACCCGAAGATTCCACTCTCATCATGCGGTTCATCACGGAGCTTGCGATCTACGAAAGGGCCGAACACGAAGTGGTCGCCACTGCGGAGATCATTCGTGCCTCCTTGTTTGATGAGAAATCCGGAACCAGCGCACTGATATGCAGTATCGATGATGTGCCTGTCGGGTTTGCAGTGTATTTTTCCAGCTACTCGACGTGGCTCGGCAAGAAGGGCCTCTACCTGGAAGATCTGTACGTGTCTCCGGAGTATCGTGGCGAGGGTGCGGGCAAGGCGCTCTTGAAGTATCTTGCGCAGGTCGCGGTGGCCACTGATTGCGGTCGTTTCGAATGGAGCGTGCTCGACTGGAACGAGCCCGCCATCCAGTTCTACAAATCGTTGGGTGCCGAACCTCAGGATGAATGGATTCGTTATCGTCTGACTGGCAGTGCGCTCGAAGCATTGGCGAAAAATTGAAGAGGTGAATGTGTTGTACAGGATATCGTTCGCCGCGTTGTTGTTCTCTCTACCGTTTTTTCACGTCACGCCTGCAGCCAATGCGCAGGCAGATGTCATGCAGGCAGAAGTCATTGAAGTGGATTCCGCTCGCGCCGTAGTGGATGCCACCGGTTTCGAGGGCGCCATTCTCATTCACGATCTGCACAACAACACTTACATGGCCGGTCATGCCGAGCGTGTGGACGATATTTTTCTGCCCGCTTCGACTTTCAAGATTTTCAGCTCTCTTGCTGCGCTTGAAACCGGAGTGATTGCCGACAAGAGCACCGTGATCAAATGGGATGGAGTGATTCGTGGACGTGCGGAGACCAATACCGATCTGGATCTGCAGTCTGCGTTTCGTCTCTCTTCCGTGCCGCATTATCAAAAGTTGGTGACGACCATTGGTGCCGAAAGCATGCAGGGTTTCATCGATGCAGCCGGTTACGGTAATCGTGATATTTCCGGCGGCATCGACACGTTCTGGTTGACCGGCGGCATGCGCATTTCGCCACGCCAGCAGATCGAGTTGTTGACACGTCTGTACAACAACGACCTGCCCTTCTCTGCCGACGCGATGTCTGCCGTGCGCGACATGATGGTCGTGGAGCAGACGCCGCAGTACACCCTCAGAGCCAAGACCGGCTGGGCCATGCTCGACAGTGGCGAGAACACCGGCTGGTGGGTGGGCTGGGTGGAGAAAGGTTCGGATGTTTTCATGTTTGCTTCCGTGCTGCAGGCCAACAATCCGGATGAGTCCTTTGGCGCGGCGAGATTGTCTGTCGTGCGCAGTGTGCTGACACAGCTCGGTGTGCTTCCCGAATCACAGACTGGAGATTGACGTGACGTTTCCTGCTGACGCCCTGAGGCGACACCCTGTGCAAGATCTTGCAATCCATTCTGGAGAAACCTATGCCCATCATTCGTGTTGAAATGCTTGAAGGACGATCGATCGACAAGAAGCGCGAGCTCGTGGCGACACTGACGCGCGAAACCGCCCGCATTGCCGGGTGCTCCGAAGACTCGATCTATGTCGTCATCGAAGACGTCAAGAAGGAGAACTGGGGCGTGTCCGGGCAGTTGCTGTCGGACAAGTATCCCGGCTGAACCTGCCTGTCTGCATCACGCCTGTCTGCATCACCCCATGTGGGAGCGAGCCCTGCTCGCGATAGGTCGTGTCGCACAAATCATCGCGAGCAGGGCTCGCTCCCACAGTGCGGCGCTATCATCGCGCGCAGGGGAATCAGCTTGACTCTCCCGAATACAGGAAATACTGTACATAAAAACAGTGCTTCCTGCGTGAGCCCCGATGCCCTCCCCCGACTATGCCGAGCTGCATTGCCGCAGCAATTTCACGTTCCTGCACGGCGCTTCTTCCCCGGAAGAGCTGGTGACACAGGCCTGTGCGCTTGGCTATTCCGCGCTGGCACTC
>MGYS01000046.1:0-22519 GCA_001802565.1 Gammaproteobacteria bacterium RIFCSPLOWO2_02_FULL_57_10
CCAGCTTTTCTGCGACGTCACGAATATCATCATCATTCGGGACGTCGCAGAAAAGCTGGAAGAGGTCAGGGAGTTGCTCAGTCGCCTCGACGTGCCGGTTCGTCAGGTTCTGATTGAAGCGAGAATCGTCAACGTGTCTACCGATTTTGGACGAGATCTCGGCATTCGTTGGGGCGGTGCCGGCAGGACCGATTCAAGTGACGGCTTCCGTTACGGCGGCAGCCAGGCCGCGACCATAGAACAACAGAACAATCGCGTCGCGGAAAGCATCGCGATTCAAGAGGCGCTGGCCGCCGGTGAGGCCGCCAGAGTGGAAGCGCTGCAGAATGGGACTGATCCCAGCCTGATTGGTGCGATCGTCGCGCAGGCAATTGCCGCAATTCCCATCCCTGTGGGTACGACGAGTTTCCCTGATGCCCTGGCCATTGATCTGGGCGTGCAGGACGAAAGCGCCTCCTCGTTCTCGGTTGGCTTTACCAGCAACAGCGGGCTGATCGAACTGGAGCTTTCCGCGCTCGAGAGCAGCGGCAACGGTGAAGTCATTGCCCGTCCAAAGGTCACAACCCAGGACAAGGTTACTGCCACTATTTCTTCCGGTGTGCGCATTCCCTATCAGGCGCAGGCAGGTGGAACGGCGGGCGGATCGACCACGGAGTTTGTCGATGCGGTTCTGTCTCTGGAAGTGACTCCGCAGATCACACCGGATGGCAGGATCATCATGCAGTTGGACATCCATCAGGATTCGGTTGCACCTGGCACGAGCAACGTGCCCGCCATCAACACCAATTCGATTGAAACCAGTGTCTTGGTCGAGAATGGCGACACCATCGTGCTGGGCGGTGTCTTCAGAGAGGAGACCACGACCACAGAGACCAAGACCCCGGTACTCGGCGACGTTCCCTACCTCGGACGTCTCTTCAAGCGCACCAACAACAGCAACCGTCGTACTGAACTGCTGATCTTCATCACTCCGAGAATCCTTGCGGAGATCAATACGCGCTGAATCTGTGGGAGCGAGCCCTGCTCGCGAATATCTCTACACTTGCGATGGTGCAGAGATCGCGAGCAGGGCTCGCTCCCACAGATTGGAAGGTTCTGCGCATCAGCAGTGATTTTGCCCCTCCCGCAAGGTTACAATGGCAGCCTTTTCCGCATTGACGGCGGAAACCCTGGTAATGAGCTTTTCAGGACATCCTGCTGAGGAATGGGCTTCCATGCACACGTCGGACAATATCTTTCTCATTGGCCCCATGGGCGTCGGCAAGAGCACCATAGGTCGCTTGCTGGCCGCCCAGTTGAGCATGCCGTTCTTCGATTCCGATCGTGAGATCGAGTACGTCACGGGCGCAGACATTCCCTGGATCTTCGATGTGGAAGGCGAACAGGGCTTTCGCATTCGTGAAGCCCGAATGATCGATACATTGTCGCAGCGTGAAGGGATCATTCTTGCTACTGGAGGGGGCGCGATACTGGCTCCGGAGAGTCGCCGTAATCTGCACAGTCGCGGTATTGTGGTCTATCTGCGAGCCTCGGTGGCGCAGCAGCTGGAGCGCACCGGCAAGGACAAGAACCGGCCGCTGTTGCAGACTGATAATCCACTTGCCAAGATCAAGGAGCTCATCAAGATCCGTGAACCACTTTATCGCGAGACGGCCCACGTCACCGTCGATACCAGCCGTCGCAGTCCGCGCTCGGTCACGGCAGAAATCCTGCGGCAGATTGAAGAATACCGGGCAGCGGCCGGTGGCACAGCAATGGAATCAGCACAATGATCAAGGTTGAAGTCGATCTCGGAGAACGTACGTACCCCATTCTTATTGGCTCCAACCTGCTGGGTCAGGCGAGTCTGATCCGTCCTCACATTCACGGTAAACGCGCTCTGATCGTCACCAACGAAGTGGTGGCGCCGCTCTATCTCGAGAAACTGAAATCCGGGCTGAGCGACGTTCAATGTGACCACATCGTGCTTCCCGATGGTGAGCACACCAAGACATTGGCGACTCTCTCCAGTATTTACGACAAGCTGCTCGCGGATCGACACGAGCGCAGCACCACTCTGATTGCGCTGGGCGGGGGTGTGATCGGCGATTTCACCGGGTTTGCGGCGGCTACCTATCAGCGTGGCGTGAATTTTGTGCAGGTCCCAACAACATTGTTGGCGCAGGTGGATTCCTCCGTGGGTGGCAAGACCGGGGTGAATCACCCTCTGGGCAAGAACATGATCGGTGCGTTCTATCAGCCACAGTGCGTGCTGGCCGACACCGAAGTGCTGGGCTCGCTTCCGGACAAGGAGTTGAAAGCCGGAATCGCCGAAGTCATCAAGTACGGACTCATCGACAATCCGTCTTTCTTTGCATGGCTTGAGGACAATATCGACGGACTGGTTGCCGGTGACATGGCGTTGCTGGCCGAAGCAGTCAGGGTGAGCTGTGAAGAGAAGGCTCGCATTGTCGCTGCAGATGAGAAAGAAGGGGGTGTAAGGGCGTTGCTCAACCTGGGGCATACGTTCGGTCACGCCATCGAAACGGCCATGGGTTACGGAACATGGTTGCATGGCGAGGCCGTTGCAGCGGGGATGGTCATGGCTGCCGATCTGTCCTGTCGTCTGGGTTGGCTCTCGCCTGCCGAAGCACAGCGTGCGAAGGCACTGCTCAAGCGCGCCGGGCTGCCAGTTTCGCCACCACCAGCCATGACCACAGATGACTTCCTCCGTCTGATGGCCTTTGATAAAAAGGTGCTTGGCGGCAAGATACGCTTTATCCTGTTGCGAGGTCTCGGTCAGGCCGTGATAGAGAGTGGTATCGATGCAGCATTGCTGCAGCAGACACTGGAGGCGAAAGAAGGACTGTGCCAAGGGTAAATGAGACACTGGAAGCCCTGAATCTCTCGGCCGAGCCGTTTGCGGCGACGACGCCCATGGAAACTCTTTTTCCTGGTGCCATGCGCCGCGCGACACTTGACCAATTGTTGCACCTCTCGCGTGACACCAATGACATTATCGCACTCATGGGGCCTTCCGGCAGTGGCAAGTCCCTGCTTGGGGATTTCCTTGCGCGTCAGGCGGCCAGAGACCAGATTGTCGCGCGCGCTCGGGCCAGCCTTCTCACCACTCCATCGCAATTGCTGGAGGAGATGTTCAAGGCGTTCGTACTCGACTTCCCTCCCCAGGCCTCGCTCGCCGATCTCAAGTCTGCCCTGCTGGAGTATTTCGCCGCAGTGCACCGTCAGTCCCGCACGGTCGTATTGATCGTCGACGATGCGCACGAGCTGGGTGATGATGCCTTTGCCTTGCTGGCAAGGCTGGCGCTGACTGACAACGTGGATGGCACGTTTCATCTGATTCTTCTGGGAGAGCCGCAGCTCTTCGACATGCTGGATTACACCTGCCCGCTCAAGAATGGAGGCCAGCAGTTCCGCAGCCTGCACTTGTCTGCGCTGAGTCTGGAAGAGACGCGGGACTATCTGCGTTACCGCCTGAATTGTGTCGGATTCGGTCGCGCCGACCAGTCGCGACCACTGCCATTCAGCGCTCGACAGATCGACAGGATTCACAAGCAGTCGGATGGCCAGCCGGGTGCCATCAATGCCCTGGCGGCACAGATGTTGAGCGCTCCACAGAATGGTGCGGCTGTCCTCGCCCTGTTGAATGGGGTGCCGAAAAAGTACGCACTTGCCGTGATTGCCCTGCTGGCCGTGTTGATCATTGCCTTCTTTTCCGGTGGAGGAGAAGAGGGTGAGGTGCCGCAGAGCGCGCAACGCACCATCAATGTTCCGATTGCGTTGCCTGGTCAGAATCCCGACGCTGTGCAGATTGCTTCCGCAGGGGAGCCGGTGGTGGATAGTGCGGCGACGGCCGTGACGACTGCGAGTTCTGATTCAGTAGCCCCGGCAAGTTCAGTAACTCCAGTTACTCCCGCAGCTTCAGCAACCCCAGTCACTGCAGATAGCCCAGCGGTCCCGGTTGCAGCGAACGCAACAGCTGGCGCTGCCGCTCCGGCAGCTCCTGTGGAAACCCGGGTCGTTGCTCCGGAGCCGAACCGCCCCTCTGTCGCTAATCCGGCACCTGCCACCAATATGCCGACGACGCAGCGGGAGCGGATACTGGCGTTGCCTGCAACACAATTTACCCTGCAGGTGCTGGGCTCTTCCTCGCGCACCAATGTGGAAGAGTTTGTCGCCCGTCATGCCGCCAGTTCGCTAGCCTGGTATGAGACTCGCAACAACGGCAACCCCTGGTTCGTGATCATTCAGGGCGCCTATGCTTCCCGCAACGCCGCCCAGTCTGCGGTCGCCAACCTGCCCGCCGAGCTGCGCGATCTGCAGCCCTGGGTGCGCAGCGTGAGTGATGTGCAGAACGACATTCGCGCACAGAACTGAGTTTCCAGCAGGGTTCCCGGGCAGCTGTCCGGGGCAGTCCTCTCGGGTTTGTTCTCACTCTCACGGGTGTGTAGAATGGCCGGCCTTCTGATCCGGAGCTGCCGACATGCCGTAGTTCCTGCATCACCGAACACCATCTCTGATGAAGAATCAGCACCACTGAATGAGGAAATTGCTTTGGCAGCGTTGAAGAACGACAGATTTTTGCGGGCACTGATGGGTCAGGATGTCGACATGACTCCGGTGTGGATGATGCGACAGGCCGGACGTTATCTGCCCGAGTATCGTGCCACTCGCAAGCAGGCTGGCGACTTCATGAGTCTGTGCAAATCGCCGGAGCTCGCTTGTGAAGTCACGCTGCAACCACTGCGTCGTTATGCCATGGATGCGGCGATTCTGTTCTCTGACATCCTCACCATTCCCGACGCCATGGGGCAGGGACTCTACTTCACGGAAGGCGAGGGGCCACGCTTTCGCAAGGTAGTGCGTACCGAGAAGGACGTGGAGGATCTGCCCACTCTCAACGTGGCCAAGGACTTGAGCTACGTGGTCGACGCCGTGGCCACTATCCGTCGCGAACTCAATGGTTCCGTGCCACTGATTGGTTTCTCCGGCAGCCCCTGGACACTGGCCACCTACATGATCGAGGGCAGCGGCAGCAAGGATTTCCGCAACGCCAAGGCATTCATGTTCAACGAACCGCGCGCCATGCATATGTTGCTGGACAAGCTTGCCGTTGCCGTGACCAGTTACCTCAACGCGCAGATCGCGGCCGGTGCCCAGGCTGTGCAGATCTTCGATACCTGGGGCGGAGTGCTGACAACGCCCGCGTACCGCGAGTTTTCCCTGGCCTACATGAACAAGATCGTTGCCGGGTTGACCCGTGAGTCCGAGGGGCGCCCGGTGCCTGTCATCGTGTTCACCAAGAACGGTGGCCTGTGGCTGGAAGATATCGCCAGCGGCGGCGCCAATTGTGTCGGATTGGACTGGACCATCGATATCGGTCGCGCCCGTGCCCGGATCGGCGACAAGGTCTCTCTGCAGGGCAACATGGACCCGTCCATCCTCTATGCGTCTCCGGCAAGTATTCGCGCCGAGGTTGGCAGGATCCTCGCCGACTACGGCAACGGCCCTGGCCATGTGTTCAACCTGGGGCACGGCATCACGCCGGATGTGGACCCGGCCAACGTTGCGGTATTCATCGAGTCGGTACATGAACTCTCCCAGCAATATCATCAGCGGCACGATCGCTGAGCTGCCGCAGAACACGGGCATTCCCCTTGTGTTTGTCGGGCTGGGGTCAAATCTCGGCACGACTGATGAAACCTCAACCATGATTCTGTGCAGGGCGTTCGTCGCCCTGGCAGAGTTGAGTGAATTTCCTCTGATCGTCTCGTCCTTGTGGCGAACGGCGCCGGTGGATTGCCCTCCCGGTTCACCTGATTTCGTCAATGCAGTCGCCGCGCTTTTCCCCGCTTGTCGTCATGATTCGTCAGAGAAGGTTGCTGACGAGGTGCTTGCTCAACTGCAGCAGATCGAGAGGGAGTTCGGCAGGGTTCGCGGTGACGTGCAGAATGCAGCTCGCACACTCGATCTGGACTTGCTGATCTGCGGAGCGCTGCAACTGACGACGTCTGCGCTGACAGTGCCGCATCCCCGTCTGCAACAGCGTGCTTTCGTGCTTGCTCCCATGGCTGAGATCGCACCGGGATATATCGTGCCGGGTCAGAATCTGCCGGTCGAGATTCTGCTCAATGCCACGCAAATTGAGGGGCGACCGGAGCGTGATGTGCAGCGCATTAATATTTTTGCCCCCTCTGTCACTTTGTGATTCGGGGTGTATACTACGGCCAGATGCACCCCGCTGAAGCGGGACTGTCTTGCTTTGCAAAAGAAATAAAGAGACGGAAAACAGGCATCAAACAGATGCGGTATGTCGTTGCAGAACACGACAACCGACCATGCTGCAAGGGGCAGATTGTGATCGACTCGCAATTCAGATCGGCTTTTCTGAAAGGGCTGGCAGGACTGGCATACGGCTTGATTGTCGCCGTGCCCGCTGCTGCGCAGAGTCTGCCGCCCGTTCAGGTCCCCGCCCCATCGCTGCTCAGCACAGAAGACAATGGTTTCAATGTCACCCGCAATGCGGTGCAGACACCCTTTTCAAGCGAATACATCAGCAACCTGAACCTTGGGATGGTGTTCTCTCCCGTGAAAGGCCTGGATCTGCGCGCAGATGCCTGGCGGGTCGACGTTCAGGGGCAGATGCCCGCAGCGGCAGTGATGCCGGAAGCGCTGTTTTCCGCCTCCGCGCCTGGCCTCTTCATAGATGACTCCAATCTCTATGCCGGTATGCTGGAAACTCCTTCAGTCAAGAGCACTGTGACGCCGGGACAACAGGCCCACGGTATCGACCTCAGCGCGTCATACGTGTGGGAGTCGCCACGCTTCGGCCAGTTCATTGTCAGCACCAAATCGACCTACCTGTACGACACGGCAACCCCGGGCAGTGTGCTGGATGGTGCAATAGTCCCCGTTACCGAGAGCAACCTTCTGCCCAAGGGCACGGATCTGCAAAGCAGTCTGATGCTGACCTGGCAGATCGGTAATCACACGGCCAGTGCCGTGACTCACTACTTCGACTCCTTTGAAGAGCTCGGCAACATGAATCTCGAACAGCTCAACGAGCTGGTCGGCAACATGACCACCCTCGATCTGCAATACGGCTACAATCTCAAGGCTGGCAAGCAGGGGCAGGCAGTGTTCTCGCTGGGCGTCCGCAACCTGTTTGACTCCAGACCCGAGCAGATGCAGGAGCGCCGCGCCGGCGCCATCGAGCAAAGCGGCCGCGTCGCTTACGGTACGATCAAGTACCAGTTCTGATTTTCCCCGTCACGTTTACCACCGCACTCGTCAGCCGCGAGAGTTGTTCGCTGCCTATGACGTAGGGTGGCATTACATAGACGAGCTTCCCGAAAGGCCTGATCCAGACACCCTCGCTGACAAAGGCGGGTTGAATCTTCGCCATGTCGACCGGTTCAGTCAGCTCCACTACCCCAATCGCACCTAGAACTCGGACATCTGCCACTCCCGCGAATGCCTTGCAGGGGCTCAGCTCGCGCTGCAACTGGCTGGCGATGGCATTGATCCGGTCCTGCCACGGGGTGGACAACAGAAGATCCAGGCTGGCAGTGGCCACGGCACACGCCAATGGATTGGCCATGAACGTCGGGCCGTGCATGAAGACGCCGCCATCCCCGGAAATTCCTTCGGCAACCCTGTCGGTGGTGAGCGTGGCCGCCAGCGTCATGTAACCCCCGGTCAGTGCCTTGCCGATACACAGAATATCGGGGCTGATGCCCGCATGCTCGCAGGCGAAGAGCTTGCCGGTGCGCCCGAAGCCGGTAGCAATCTCGTCGGCGATCAGCAGCACGTCGAAGCGGTCACAGAGGCTTCTGGCCTCACGCAGAAAGGTCGGCGAATAGAAGAACATCCCGCCAGCGCCCTGCACGATTGGCTCGAGAATCACTGCCGCGATCTGCTCGCTGTGCAGTTCCAGCTGCTCACGCAGGCTGTCGATGTCGTTGGGGTCCCAAGTATCGCTGAAGCGACAGGTGGGAGCATTGGCGAAGAACTGGCGGTGCAGGCTGTTGCCAAAAAGACTGTGCATCCCGGTCACCGGATCGCAGACCGACATCGCGGCAAAGGTGTCGCCGTGATAGCCGCGGCGCAGGCTCAGCATCCTGCACTTGTTCTCCCTGCCTTGCGCCTGCCAGTACTGGACAGCCATCTTCATGGCCACTTCTACGGACACTGAACCCGAATCGCTGTAGAAGATCCTGCTCAGTCCGGATGGGCAGACGTCGAGCAGCCTGCGTCCGAGCTCGATGGCAGGCTCATGAGTCAAGCCGCCGAACATCACGTGTGACATTCTGCCGAGCTGTGCTGTCGCCGCCGCGTTCAACACGGGATGGTTGTAACCGTGTATGGCCGACCACCATGAACTCATGCCGTCGATAAGGGTGCGGCCATCGGCCAGATGAAGCTCTGCACCACGTGCCGATGTCACCAGTTGGTTGGGCAGCGGCGCTGTCATCGAGGCGTATGGATGCAGGATGTGTTCCCGGTCAAAGGCAAGAAGCTGAGTCGGGTGGAGGTGTTCGGACATGGAGATTACTCAAACCGGAAAAAATGAAAGCGGCGATGTTAACCGCCACCGCGCTTGCGTGGATAGCGCTGTTGTTGCCTCAGCTCACTCGTGCCAGGCAGATGACATCGATACGGCGATGTCCTGCACCGCGCAACAGGCGAGCGGCAGCACTGACAGTCGCCATGGTGGTGACGACATCATCGACAATGGCGACGTGATCCGGCAGAGCGGGCAGCGCGCCGGGGTTCAGAGCGAACGCATTGTGCAGATTCACCGCGCGTTCGTCAGCCGACAATCCCTTCTGGGAGCGTGTCGAGCGGGTGCGCTGACAATAACGGGTCACCACAGGAATTCGACACCGTCTGCCAATGGCGCGTGCCAGCTCCATGCTCTGGTTATAACCTCGCTCACGCAGTCGTTGCGGATGCAGCGGCACAGGCAGGAGGCAGCCTGGCCTGTCCTCTGGCCGATAAACGCTGGTGACGAATTCCGCCAGCAACTGCGCCAGTGCCTGTCCTTCTGCGAACCGGGCATTGAACTTGAAGCTGGCAATCAGCTCGCGCACCGGATACTCGTAACGGAACGGGGCGAAACAGCGATCGAAAGCGGGCGGGTCGCTGAGACAGCTGCCGCAGTGGCCGTGGTCCGGGGGCTGGAGGCCGAGCTCTATTCCGCAGCGATGACAAGGGTGCAACGGCCAAGGCAGTTCGTCCTGACAAGAGAGGCACAGGGAGGCCGGGCCAATCAGGTCCCCACCGCAAAGTACACACTGCTGGGGTAGCATATCCGATATGCTCATAAATTATCCATTGGTTGACTTAAATATAGTATCTGGTTGACAGATATCGAACCGTCCATAGAATATGGCCGCTTTCCAGTATAGCGGCTGGTCGCGGATCGCTGGGGATGTCAATCAATCAGAAGGAAGACACACATGTCAGTCGATAGCTCACCCGCCCTGATGGACTCACAACAACAAAGCAGGCTTCGTCACGACTGGTCCCGACTGGAGATCAAGGCCCTGTTCGATTTGCCATTCATGGACCTGGTCTTTCGCGCCCAGTCCGTCCACCGCGAACACTTCGATCCGAATCAAGTCCAGATGAGCACCCTGCTCTCGATCAAGACGGGAGCGTGTCCGGAAGACTGCAAGTACTGCCCGCAGAGTGGCCACTACAACACCGGTCTGGAAAAGGAAAAACTGCTCGCTCTGGAGAAGATTCTCGAGCAGGCGCGGCTGGCTCGCACCAATGGCGCGTCACGTTTCTGTATGGGCGCGGCGTGGAAGAATCCGTCCGCGAAGGACTTCCCTCACGTCCTGGAGATCGTCAGGCAGGTCAGGGCGCTGGGCATGGAAACCTGCATGACGCTCGGCGCGCTTGATCAGGACCAGTCCGATGCACTGGCCGAGGCGGGACTCGATTACTACAACCACAATCTGGATACTTCCCCGGAGTTCTACAACAGCATCATCACCACCCGCACCTTTCAGGATCGTCTCGACACACTTGAGCGGGTGCGCAGGTCCGGCATGAAAGTCTGCGCGGGAGGCATCGTCGGTATGGGCGAGAGCGCGGCCGACCGAGTAGGTCTGCTGCAACAGCTGGCGAACATGCCCTCTCATCCGGAGAGTGTGCCGATCAACATGCTGGTGAAGGTCAAGGGAACTCCGCTGGAGAATGTGGAAGATCTGGAACCTTTCGAGTTTGTTCGCACGATTGCAGTGGCCAGAATCCTGATGCCTCAGTCCTATGTCCGTCTCTCTGCAGGACGTCAGTCCATGAATGAGCAGATGCAGGCCCTGTGCTTCCTGGCCGGTGCCAACTCGATTTTCTATGGTGAGAAACTGCTGACGACTCCGTTGCCGGAAGAGAGTGCTGACCTGGCACTGTTTGCCAAACTGGGTTTGAAGGCGGAGACTTTGGATGCAGGGAATTCAAAACAGGAAAGCTTGCACGCGGAGCGCGAATTGGAGAATCGAGAGCCTCTTTTCTATTCCGCTGACCAGTACACATCGCGACATGCTGCACCGTCCGGTGCGGTGAATTGAGCATTCTGCTTCCGCATCTGCAGGAGAGACTGCGTACCCGCGAACGAGAAGGATTGATGCGCACACGTGTTGCTCGCAAGGGGCAGCAGACGCCAGAGCAGGAAATTGCCGGACAGCACTTTGTATCGTTCTGCAGCAATGACTATCTCGGGCTGGCAAGTCATCCTCAGGTAAGAGAAGCCTTCAAGTCCGCTGTCGATCGCTATGGGCTCGGCAGCGGAGGCTCACACATGGTCACCGGCCACTGTGCTGCGCATCAGTTGCTGGAAGAAGAGCTGGCCGATTTCATGGGGCGCGATCGAGCGCTACTGTTCTCTACCGGTTACATGGCCAACGTCGGCATCATCAATGCACTGACTGATACCGGAGGGTTGGTCCTTCAGGATTCACTCAACCACGCCTCATTGCTCGACGGTGGCTGGTTGAGCAAGGCCGAGTCGCGTCGCTATCCTCACAATGACATGAGCGTATTGCAGCAGATGCTGAGCGACAGCAATGCCTCGCATCATCTGATCGTCAGCGATGGTGTTTTCAGCATGGACGGAGACCTGGCGCCTTTGCCGGAATTGATTGAACTGGCGCGACAGCATCGCGCCTGGCTGATGATTGATGACGCTCACGGCATCGGCTGTCTGGGTGATTCCGGTCGCGGTATTGTCGAGGCATTTTCCTCGGCAGGTTGCGACCCGACGCAAGCCGATCTGCCGGTTCTTGTAGGCACGCTTGGCAAGGCCTTCGGCAGCACTGGCGCTTTTGCCGTTGGTGACAGCGAGATGATCGAGTATCTGATTCAGTTCGCCAGACCCTACATCTACAGCACGGCCATGCCACCGGCCGTGGCAGAAGCCACCCGCACCAGTCTGCGATTGCTCAGAGAAGAGCCCTGGCGGCGGGCTCGCGTGCAAGAGCTGGTGACACGCTTTCGCGATCGAGCAGCAGGGTTGAATCTGCAGTTGAGTCATTCCACTTCACCCATTCAAGCTGTGATACTGGGGGATGTGGAGAGCGCGATGCGAGCGAGCAGGACACTGGCGCAGGAAGGCGTTCATGTCTCAGCCATACGTCCACCGACCGTGCCAGCTGGCACATCCCGATTGCGCATCACGTTCAGTGCCGCGCATACTGATGCGCATCTGGATCGATTGATCAATGCCCTGGAAAGAGTGAGTGCCGATGTCAGCAGTGAAACCCAGAACCTTCTTCGTTACCGGTACTGATACCGGTGTTGGCAAGACCCTCGTGTCCGCCGCGATTCTCTGCGCGGCGCAGCGTCATGGATTGACGACAGTCGGACTGAAACCGGTTGCCGCCGGCTGCGAAGGAACTCCCGCAGGACTGCGCAATGACGATGCATTGTTGCTGCAGAAATACACATCGTTGCCATTGCTCTACGAGCAGATCAATCCGGTGAGCCTGCGTCTGGCGGTAGCGCCTCACATTGCTGCCGAGCAGGAAGGCAAGCGTCTTGATCTTTCTCGTCTGGAGGGAATCTGTCGCGCGTCGATGATGCAGCGTGCAGGCCTCACAGTCATCGAGGGGGCGGGGGGATGGCGAGTCCCGCTCAATGCCCGCCACTTTCTCTCCGACCTCGCGTTGGCACTCAAGGTGCCCGTGATTCTTGTGGTCGGCATCCGGCTCGGTTGCATCAATCATGCGCTGCTGACCGCGCAGACAATTCACGGTGATGGCGTCCCGCTGGCGGGTTGGGTGGCCAACGTGCTGGAACCGGAGATGGCATTCGTCGACGAGAATATTGCCGCGATCGAATCGCGAATTGGTGCGCCTTGCCTGGCGCGCATACCTCACCAGGGTGATATGACTGACAGGGTGGGGGATGTGATCGAGAGTATCGCGGGTCAGATTGACGTCGAGAGTTTTCTGCCTGGTTGAACTTCCTCATCGCGAGCAGGGCTCGCTCCCACAACTGGCAATTGACCTGGTTGCGGTCGATCGGTAACTTGGCTCTTCGAGACAAGTAAAAGGGGATCGTGCAGTGACTACATACAAGGCTCCCATCAGAGACATGCGTTTCATTCTCCACGAAGTGATGGGAGCTGAGGCGCTTTTCGCAACCATGCCTGGCACGGCGGAAGTCACGGCAGATCTCATGGATGCGATTCTGGAAAGTGCGGCGGCCATTGCCGAGGAGGTGCTCGCCCCTTTGAATCGCAGTGGAGACGAGGAAGGGTGCCGCTTCGATAACGGTCACGTGATAACCCCCAAGGGATTCATCGAGGCGTATCGGGCTTTTGCGGAAGGCGGCTGGATAGGCCTGTCAGGAGATGTCGAGCACGGTGGTCAGGGCATGCCGAAGATGCTGGCGGTCCTCTTCGAAGAAATGATCATGGGCGCCAACAGCTCGTTCGCGCTGTACCCCATTCTCAGCGCAGGAGCGACGCTTGCCATTGCACGTCACGCCACACCGGAGCTGAAGGCACTGTATCTCCCGAAGCTGTACAGCGGTGAGTGGTCGGGCACCATGTGTCTGACTGAGTCGCATGCCGGTACAGACCTCGGCATCATCAAGACCCGCGCACTTCCACAATCCGACGGCAGCTACCTGATTTCCGGCACCAAGATCTTCATCACCGGTGGCGAGCACGACCTCACTCGTAACATCATTCATCTGGTGCTGGCGAAGTTGCCGGATTCTCCTCCTGGCCCAAAAGGGATATCCCTGTTTCTGGTGCCTCGTGAACTTCCCGACGGTCAGGGTGGAGTTGGTCGAGCCAACGGCGTTTCCTGTGGCAGCATCGAACACAAGATGGGCATCAAGGCTTCCGCGACCTGTGTCATCAACTTCGACGGAGCGCGTGGTTATCTGGTCGGTGAGGTCAACAAGGGTCTCTCGTGCATGTTCACCATGATGAACTATGAGCGCCTGTCCATTGGTCTGCAGGGGCTGGGCTTGAGTGAAAGTTCCTATCAGATTGCAGCCGCCTACGCGCGTGACCGTATACAGGGTCGCGCTGCCAATGGGCCAGTGAATCCGCAGAGCGCAGCAGACCCCATCATCGTGCACCCTGACGTCAGGCGCATGCTCCTGACGGTGCGCGCCAACATCGAAGCGGGCAGGGCGCTGGCGCTGTACGTTGCCAGCCAGCTCGATCTTGCGCACTTTCACGAGGATTCGTCAGTGCGTGCCGATGCGGCCAAGCGTGTTGCTCTGCTGACGCCAGTGGCCAAGGCTGCGTTCTCCGACCGTGGATTCGAGGACTGCGTGCTGGCACAACAGGTGCTGGGCGGTCACGGTTATGTCCGCGAGTGGGGGTTGGAGCAGAACGTCCGTGATGCCCGGATCGCCCAGATCTATGAGGGGACGAATGGCATTCAGGCGCTCGACCTTGCTGGTCGCAAGATTGTCAGGGACAGCGATGGGTTATTGGAAGGACTGGCCGACGAGATCAGTGCATTCATCAAGGAGCAGAGTTCGCAGGCACGTATGCAGGAGTTTGTCGTCCCGTTGACTGTAGCGCTGGACGCTCTGCTCGACGTCACGCGCTGGTTGAAGGAGGTGTCTGCTCGAGAGCCGGACGAGGTTGGTGCCGCCTCCGTCCCTTATCTGCGGCTGATGACTCTGGTGCTCTACAGCTATGTGTGGGCGCGCATGGCAAAGGCGGCTCTGGCGGGTCTGCAAACCGGTTCGAGCGATTCCCGTTACTATGATGCCAAGCTCAAGACAGGGCGATTCTTCCTGGCTCGCATTCTGCCGGGCTACAAGTCTCTGGTGGAGGAGATACGTGGCGGGAGTGCGGTGCTGATGGCGCTGGAAGCGGATCAGTTCTGATCCGCGTCTGGCATGGTGGTCAGATGACCCACTCGAAGGCATCGGTGATGAGTGCCTCGTAGGTCTCCAGCGGCTCTTCCTTTTCCCCGACGATGATGAGATTGCCTACTCCCAACGGAATGATCTTGCCCGCGAAGCGTGGATCATTGACGTCGAACTTGGTGGTCACCGGAGAGTTGTTGATGATGATCACCGAGACCGAGCCCTTGGTTCCCTCCAGGACGATGTGTGCGCCTCTGGTGGCAGGCACGATGTTGCAGTCGTTGGCGAACTTGATGTGCAGGGTCTTGATGCGTTCATCTTCGCGCAGATGGCCACCGGCCTCTGCCACCACCTGGTTGATCTGTTGCCAGCTGACGTCTTCCAGATCGCTGCGGTAGCGCGGCGCTTCGCGATAGACATGGTTCAGAACATCGTCGTGAAACTTCAGATCGGCGGCACTCGGGTTGGCGCTCTGCAGTCCCACCGACAGGGTCACACCCACGGCGATGATGAGACTGGCGACCAACGCGTAATAGCGGCTGAACACCGTGGGAGTCTTTGCTGCAGTGGCCTTCGGTTCACGGGACTTCAGTCTCTGGGCAAGACCCGTCGGGATCGGTACTGACTGCACGATCTCCTTGAGTTTGCTGTCCAGAGCCTTGAGCTCCTGCACCAGCTGCTGGCGGGAAGCCGATGAGGCAGTGGCAGCAACGAAGTCCGCATCGGTGTCGTGCGGATTTTCCAGTGCGCGTTTTCTGAATTCTAGATCATCCATCTTCATTGGACCCTTGTTGGGGTTGTCTTGCGATTATTGTCTTGCCGTTACGATCTCGCCATTTTCTGTTCGGGCATGCCATGACGCACGGCTTCAGTCCTGATCCTCTGCGACATCTCCCTCAGGAACTTCATCGCCGGACTCACTGCCCGGTACAAAGATGTGCTTCAACTTGCTGCGCGCCCTGAACAGGCGCGTCATGACAGTATTGTTGTTGAGATCAAGAATCTCGGCGATTTCCTTGCCACTGAATCCTCCAATGACCTGCAACAGCAAGGGTTCCCTGTAGTCTTTTTCAAGCTTGGCGATTGCCTCATGAAGCAATCGTCGATCAAGGCGCTGATCCGGTTCGTTCTCGTCGGAGTCGGCGATGCTTTGATCTTCGATATCGACGATATCGGGTCGGTAGCGTTCGTAAAGCCTGGCGTTCTCGCGCCTCAGAATGGTGAAAAGCCAGGCCTTTGCCGCCTTGTCATTCTGCAGACTGTCCAAAGACCGCCATGCACGCAAAAAAGTTTCCTGAACAAGATCTTCGGCCAGAGCACTGTTCTTGCAGAGCCAATAGGCATAGCGATACACGTCTTGATACAACGCGTCGACCAGCGCTTCATAGCGCTCCTTCTTGAGTCTATCGTCCAAGACCGGGGTATCGCTCATTTCTTTTCGGGGTACCAGATGACAATGGCTGGTGGATTTTCTGGCAGCGCAACATCTGGAAAGGATTGAAATTTCCTGGGGGTGCCAGTCGAGAGAGGAGTTTGCCCAATTAACCCATGGGCGGCAAGCGATTTACAAGTTCCCCATGGCGTGGTCAGGCACCCACGGCCATGCCTGCAATCTGCCGAAAACAGACACTTTTACTTTGGCCGGGACGGGTGACGAGGGCTATAATTCCGCCCCCCGAGACATGAGTTGAGACAGACGATGACAAGAATTGCGATTGCCGGTGCAGCGGGACGAATGGGCAAGACCCTCGTCGAGGCTGTAGTGCAGAGTGATAGCGGACTGCAGGTGACGGTTGGTACCGTGTTGGCGGAGGATCCTGCGCTGGGTGTTGACCTCGGTCTGCTCGCAGGCGTGCAGGCCTTGGGCACCAGCGCTGTGGCAGATATCTCCGCTCATATCGCGGACTTCGATGTGCTTATCGATTTCACCTCCCGTCCAGCCTCGCTCGCTCACCTGGAAATGTGTCGACGCCATGGCAAGGCAATTGTGATTGGTACCACCGGATTCAGCGATGAGGAGAAACAGCAGATTGCGGCAGCGGGCAAGGACATCCCCATCGTGTTTGCTCCCAACATGAGCGTGGGTGTGAATCTCTGTCTCAAGTTGCTTGATATGGCCGCGCGAGTGCTGGGTGATGAAGTGGATATCGAGATCGTCGAGGCGCACCACCGTTTCAAGAAGGACTCTCCATCGGGAACTGCTCTGCGCATGGGCGAGGTTGTTGCCGGAGCGCTGGGCCGCAACTTGAGTGAAGTCGCCGTGTACGGCCGGGAAGGCATGAGTGAGGAGCGCGACCGCAAGACCATTGGTTTTGCCACTGTGCGGGCAGGCGATATTGTCGGTGATCACACGGTCATCTTTGCCGGACTTGGTGAGAGGATCGAGATTACCCACAAGGCCAGCAGTCGCATGACCTTCGCCAAGGGAGCTGTGCGTGCGGCCGCGTGGTTGCAGGGAAAACCGGCGGGTCTGTACTCAATTGATGATGTCTTGTTCGGCGATTGACCCGCATTGAACAAAACCCTTCGTAGACACGAGTTGGGCCAATCCCGTACAATGCGGCCTCAGTATGTTAAACACTGAGCACATAACGGGATTCACAGAAGGGCGGAATGAAGCGGCAGTTTCATTCCGCTTTTTTTCACCCGGATTTTGCGTTTTATCGGGAGATTGCATTGATTAATCCAGCTGTACTGGCATTGGAAGATGGCAGTATATTCCGCGGTGTGGCCATCGGAGCCCACGGTATTTCCAGTGGCGAGGTTGTGTTCAATACCTCCATGACCGGATACCAGGAAATACTGACAGACCCTTCGTACGCCAGACAAATCGTCACACTGACCTATCCACACATCGGCAATACCGGCACCACCTCCCAGGACAACGAGTCCGACAATGTGTGGGCCTCGGGCCTGGTGATCCGCGATCTTTCGCGCATGGCGAGCAGCTGGCGCAATGAGCGCACCCTCGATGAATTCCTCAAGGCGCACAACGTTGTGGCCATTGCCGAGATCGATACTCGCCGTCTGACCCGTCTGCTGCGAGACAAGGGGCCATTGAATGGCTGCCTGCTCACCGGCGACGCGCTGGTGAAGCACGGTGAAGAGAAGGCAATTGCCGAAGCCAGGAATTTCCCCGGTTTGAAGGGCATGGATCTGGCGAAGGAAGTGACGGTAAGCGAGAGCTACGAATGGAATGAAGGTGTCTGGGATCGCGAGGCAGGGCATCGCGAGAATCTGCAGGACAAGGCCTTCCATGTGGTGGCCTATGATTTCGGTGTGAAGCGCAACATTCTGCGCATGCTTGTCGAGCGCAACTGTCGTGTGACTGTGGTGCCCGCTCAGACGCCTGCCCATGATGTGCTTGCCCTGAATCCCGACGGTGTCTTTCTTTCCAACGGCCCCGGTGATCCCGCGCCATGCGATTATGCGATTGCAGCGACACGTGAATTTCTTGCCACCGACCTGCCGATCTTCGGGATATGTTTAGGTTGTCAGATTCTTGCGCTGGCCTGCGGTGCCAACACAGTGAAGATGAAGCTGGGCCATCATGGCGCCAACCATCCCGTGCAGCGTATCAGCGATGGTGCCGTGTTCATTACCAGTCAGAACCACGGCTTCGCCGTCGATGAGGCCTCGCTGCCTGCCAACCTCAAGGCGACGCACCGTTCGCTGTTTGATGGTTCGCTGCAGGGAATCGAACGGACGGACAAGCCTGCGTTTGCCTTCCAGGGTCATCCGGAAGCGAGCCCGGGTCCGCACGATATCACTTCACTCTTTGATCATTTCGTCGACCTGATGAAAGCAAGAGTCAGTCGCTAGAACCAAGCCATGTCCGGAGCCGCAGGGGCTTCCGGATTGCGAAAACTAAACCAGCTGCCTGCTCAGTCTGACTGCGCGGGCAACGACTAGACCTACGGTTTGCATATGCCAAAAAGATCAGACATAAAAAGCATCCTCATCCTTGGAGCGGGCCCGATCGTGATCGGTCAGGCCTGCGAGTTTGACTACTCCGGAGAACAGGCCTGTCAGGCGCTGCGCGAGGAAGGTTATCGCGTCATCCTCGTGAACTCGAACCCCGCCACCCTCATGACGGACCCGGCGATGGCCGATGCGACTTACATCGAGCCGGTCACCTGGGAGATTGTCGAGAAGATCATTGCCAAGGAGAGACCTGATGCCATTCTGCCCACCATGGGTGGACAGACTGCGTTGAACTGCGCTCTTGATCTGAACAGGAATGGCGTACTGGCCAAGTACAACGTGGAACTGATCGGCGCGAGCTGCGATGCCATCGACATGGCCGAGAATCGCGAGCTGTTCGACAATGCGATGAAGAGAATCGGTCTCGAGACTCCTGCCCATGGGATGGCTCACAACATGGACGAGGCCTTCGAGGCGCTCGAAAAAGTTGGCTTCCCCTGCATCATCCGCCCCTCGTTCACACTCGGGGGCAGCGGCGGCGGCATCGCCTACAACAAGGAAGAGTTCATCGAGATATGCACACGCGGGATGGAGCTTTCTCCCATCAGTGAATTGTTGATCGATGAGTCACTCATTGGTTGGAAGGAATACGAACTTGAGGTGGTGCGCGATCGCAATGACAACTGCATCATCGTCTGTACCATCGAGAACTTTGATGCCATGGGCGTGCACACAGGCGACTCGATCACCGTGGCGCCGTCTCAGACGTTGACCGACAAGGAATATCAGGTACTGCGTAATGCAGCGATTGCCGTACTGCGTGAGATTGGCGTTGAGACTGGTGGGTCGAACGTGCAGTTCGGCATGAACCCGAAAGATGGTCGCATCGTCATCATCGAGATGAATCCACGCGTGTCGCGTTCGTCTGCACTTGCTTCCAAGGCTACCGGTTTCCCGATTGCGCGCGTCGCCGCAAAACTCGCCGTCGGCTACACGCTTGACGAACTGCGCAACGAAATCACCGGTGGCGCCACACCGGCATCGTTCGAGCCGACGATTGATTACGTCGTTACCAAGATTCCACGCTTCACGTTCGAAAAATTCCCCGAGACCAATGATCGAATCACCACGCAGATGAAATCCGTGGGTGAGGTGATGGCGATTGGTCGCACGTTCCAGGAGTCGATGCAGAAAGCACTGCGCGGACTTGAAGTGGGTGTGTCCGGTTTCGATCCGATCCTCGATACAGGTCTCAGCGATGCGATGGATCTGCTCAAGCGTGAACTGATGGATGCTGGTGGCGACCGCATCTGGTACATCGGTGATGCGTTCCGTCAGGGCTGGACAGTGCAGACTGTCAGCGAGCTCACTGGAATCGATCCCTGGTTTCTGGTCCAGATTGAAGATCTGATTCAGGAAGAGCAGCGCGTAAGTGCAATGAAGCTCGAAGATCTCGACAAGTCCACGCTGTTCAAACTGAAGCAGAAGGGCTTCTCTGATTCGCGTCTGGCCAAGTTGTTGAACTTGCCCGAGCTGACTGTGCAGAAGCATCGTCATGCGCTGGGCATCAGGCCCGTATACAAACGCGTTGACACTTGCGCCGCCGAGTTTGTTTCCGCAACAGCCTACATGTATTCGACGTATGAAGAAGAGTGCGAGGCGCTCCCTTCTGATCGTCGCAAGATCATGGTGCTGGGTGGTGGTCCGAACCGTATCGGTCAGGGCATCGAATTCGATTATTGTTGCGTGCACGCGGCACTGGCGATGCGTGAAGATGGCTACGAAACCATCATGGTCAACTGCAACCCGGAAACCGTGTCCACCGATTACAATATTTCCGATCGTCTCTATTTCGAGCCGGTGACCTTTGAAGACGTCATCGAGATCGTGGCGCTGGAGAAGCCCCTTGGCGTGATCGTGCAGTTCGGTGGCCAGACGCCATTGAATCTAGCCACGCGCCTTGAGGCCGCAGGTGTCCCTCTCATTGGAACTTCTGCTGATGCGATTGATCGCGCCGAAGATCGTGAGCGGTTCCAGCAATTGATACAGAAGCTGGATTTGAAGCAGCCTCCGAACTGCATCGTCA
Source organism: Gammaproteobacteria bacterium RIFCSPLOWO2_02_FULL_57_10 (assembly GCA_001802565.1). Taxonomy (GTDB): domain Bacteria; phylum Pseudomonadota; class Gammaproteobacteria; order Pseudomonadales; family Pseudohongiellaceae; genus UBA5078. The sequence goes on from MGYS01000046.1 coordinate 20,357, forward strand.
AGAGCTTTGAAGAGAGTATCGCGGCAGCAGAAAGAATCACGTATCCATTGGTCGTGCGCCCATCCTATGTGTTGGGTGGTCGTTCCATGGAGATTGTCTACAACGAAGAAGAGCTGCGTCGCTACATGCGCAACTCTGTCAAGGTGGGCAACGAGAGCCCGGTGCTGCTGGATTATTTCCTGAACGCCGCCATCGAGATCGACGTCGACCTGGTCAGTGATGGCAAGCAGGTTGTCGTTGGCGCGATCATGCAGCACATCGAACAGGCTGGTGTACATTCCGGAGACTCCGCGTGCTCGCTGCCTCCGTACAATCTCCCGGCCGATGTGCAGGACAGGATTCGCGAGCAGGTCGCAAAGATGGCAGTGGAGCTTGGCGTGATCGGCTTGATGAACACGCAGCTGGCCTATCAGGACGGTGAAATCTACGTGATCGAGGTGAACCCGCGCGCCTCCCGTACGGTGCCATTTGTCTCCAAATGCATCGGCGTGTCCCTGGCCAAGGTGGCAGCACGCTGCATGGTTGGACAATCGCTCAAGGAGCAGGGCTTCGAGAAAGAAATCGTGCCGAAGAATTTCGCGGTCAAGGAAGCGGTATTCCCGTTCAACAAGTTCCCGGGTGTCGATCCAATCCTTGGGCCAGAGATGAAATCCACTGGCGAAGTCATGGGCGTGGGCAGAACCTTTGCCGAAGCCTTTGCGAAATCCCAATTGGGCGCGGGAGAGGAGATCAAATCCGGTGGCACCGTGTTCATCAGCGTTCGTGATGCCGACAAGCCTCACGTCGGTGAAGTCGCACGCAAGCTGCACAACCTCGGATTCACCATGATTGCCACGCAGGGAACTGCCGCGATGATCATGAAAGCGGGGCTGCCGGTCACCACGGTGAACAAGGTCAACGAGGGCAGGCCGCACATTGTCGACATGATCAAGAACGAGCAGGTGCAATTGATCGTCAACACCACAGAAGGCAAGCAGGCGATTGCCGACTCTTCAATCATCCGTCGCACTGCGCTGCGCCACGATGTTTCCTGCACCACAACGATTGCTGGCGCGCTTGCGGTCTGCGAGGCGCTGCTCTTCGGTGATAACCTGTCCGTCTATACGATTCAGGAGTTGCACGCAGAGCTATGAGAAAAGTCCCCATGACGGTGGCAGGCGCGGAGCGTCTGCGTGCCGAGTTGAACGAACTGAAAACCGAGCGTCGGCCCAGGATCATCCAGGCGATCGCCGAGGCGCGTGCGCATGGCGACCTCAAGGAGAACGCCGAGTACCACGCGGCGCGCGAGCAGCAAAGTTTCTGCGAAGGACGCATCAATGAAATCGAAGGCAAGCTGGCTGACGCCGAGGTCATCGATATCAAGGCGATCCCGTCCACCGGTCGGGTGATATTCGGGACTACCGTGACTCTGGTGAATCTGGAGACGGACAAGAAGGTGGTCTATCAGATCGTTGGTGAGGATGAGGCTGATGTGAAGGCTGGCCGAATTTCTGTCGGTTCACCCATTGCCCGGGCCATCATGGGCAAGGAAGTGGGCGAGGAGATAGTGGTCAAGGCACCTGCGGGCGATATCGATTACGAAATCGAGGCGGTGGAGCACCTGTAACGGGTGCCTCAACTCCCACATGTGGGAGCGGGCCTCGCCCGCGATCCGTCTCAGCCTGCTTTATGACGGAGAATATTGGACAGCCGCGGATTCGGATTCTCTGCCGCCCTGAAGATCACCGCCACGTTGCCAATGCTCTGGATCAGGTCGGCCTTTGCGGTCTCGCAGATCTGCAGCGTAAGGTCTCTTCTGGACTCTCTGTCCGCGGCAAATATCTTGATCTTGATCAGTTCGTGCTCGCTCAGGGCTCTTTCGATTTCTTCGTTGACACTCTCTGTCAGTCCCTTCTGGGCAATGGTCACCACGGGGGACAGATTGTGGGCGATAGTGCGGAAGTGTTTCTTGTCTTGAGTTGCCAATTTCATGATGATTTGTCAGGTAGTCAGGTCGTTTGATAAGCATCCCTGACGGAGTGCTGTCAGCAGCATGCCAGATTTGCGGGAGGCGACATTGTAGCCTAGCGCGAGAAATACACAACACGAAGGAATTTTGTGGGAGCGGGCCCTGCCTGCGATCAAGTGCCTCACGGCGGTTCAGCAGGGCACTGAATCGCGGGC
>MGYS01000046.1:22527-35219 GCA_001802565.1 Gammaproteobacteria bacterium RIFCSPLOWO2_02_FULL_57_10
CCACAGGTGACATTTGCAGGCTTCATCTTGTAATATCGATTGCAACTCCCAATATTGAGAACTACTGGGAGAAATCAATCAGCCACAATCAATTTTCCTTGCGCGGCCGGGGTGAGAACTGACACCTTCTTGATGCCGGACTGCAATGGAACTCTGTTCGTGGAGGTCTTTGGCAGGAAGGCATTGGCTGCATGCCTGGTTTTCATGACCAGGCCGCCTGGTAGAGACTCCGGATCTTCAGGTCACAGACTATTGTTGACCACCACCGCTACGTGTTAACTGAGATGGGGGATATTCCCTTGAATGATATGGCAAAAAATTTACTTCTATGGATGGTGATCGCGGCTGTTCTGCTGACGGTGTTCAACAACATCAACCAGGAAACCAGCAGCACATCTGTTACCTATTCCGATTTCGTCAAGGAAGTGCGGGCTGGACAGGTCCGCTCCGTGGTGATTGCCGGGATTTCCGTGACGGGTCGTCGCATGGACAACACGCAGTTCACGACTACCATCCCCATGATCGGTGACGATCAGCTGCTGGACGACCTCTTCAACAACGGCGTCGAGATCGTCGGATCGGAGCCGGAGCGGCAGAGCATCTGGTCCCAGCTGCTCGTGGCGAGCTTCCCGATTCTCATCATCATAGGATTGTTCTTCTTCTTCATGCGCCAGATGCAGGGCGGCGGTGCCGGTGGCAAGGGTGGTCCCATGTCGTTTGGCAAGAGCAAGGCCAAACTGCTGGGCGAAGACCAGATCAAGGTGACCTTTGCCGATGTCGCTGGTGTCGATGAAGCCAAGGAAGACGTCAAGGAGCTGGTGGACTTCCTGCGTGAGCCGGACAAGTTCCAGCGCCTGGGTGGTCGAATCCCGCGCGGCATCCTCATGGTTGGTCAGCCCGGTACTGGTAAGACACTGCTGGCAAAGGCCATTGCGGGTGAGGCCAAGGTGCCATTCTTCTCCATTTCCGGCTCTGACTTCGTGGAAATGTTTGTCGGCGTGGGCGCGTCTCGCGTCCGTGACATGTTCGATCAGGCCAAGAAACAATCGCCCTGCATCATCTTCATTGACGAGATCGATGCCGTCGGTCGTCACCGTGGCGCAGGCCTTGGCGGCGGACATGACGAGCGCGAGCAGACATTGAACCAGTTGCTGGTGGAGATGGATGGTTTCGAGGCCAATGACGGCATCATCGTCATCGCCGCCACCAACCGTCCTGACGTCCTCGACCCCGCGCTGTTGCGCCCGGGCCGTTTCGATCGCCAGGTGGTTGTGGGACTTCCCGACATTCGTGGTCGCGAGCAGATACTGAAAGTGCATATGCGCAAGGTGCCGATCGACGAGCGCGTCAATGCGTCCGTGATTGCCCGCGGCACGCCTGGCTTCTCCGGTGCCGATCTGGCCAACCTGGTGAACGAGGCGGCCTTGTTCGCAGCCCGTGGCAACCGCAAGCTGGTGACGATGGAAGAGTTCGAGAAGGCCAAGGACAAGATCATGATGGGCGCCGAGCGCAAGTCCATGGTCATGTCCGACAAGGAGAAGCTCAACACCGCTTACCACGAGTCCGGCCATGCCATCGTCGGTCGTGTGGTCCCCGAGCATGATCCTGTCTACAAGGTCAGTATCATTCCCCGTGGTCGCGCCTTGGGCGTGACCATGTTCCTGCCGGAAGAGGATCGTTACAGTCTCAGCAAGCAGGGCATATTGAGCATGATCTGCAGTCTCTACGGTGGTCGTATTGCCGAAGAGATGACGCTCGGCACCGAAGGTGTCACGACGGGTGCGTCCAACGACATCCAGCGCGCCACCGATATGGCCCGCAACATGGTCACCAAGTGGGGCCTGTCCGAAAAATTGGGCCCGCTGATGTATGCCGAAGATGATGGTGAAGTGTTCCTTGGGCGCTCTGCCGGGTCACATTCGAAGGCTCACTCCGGGGAAACGGCGAAGATCATTGATGAAGAGATCAAGCGCATCATTGATGACTGCTACAGTCGTGCAAAACGTATTCTCGAAGAGAATCGCGACAAGCTCGAGCTGATGAAGGATGCTCTGCTGGAATACGAAACGATCGATGCCGACCAGATCAATGACATCATGGCGGGTCGTCGCCCACGTCCGCCTGCAGACTGGACCAGCAATGACTCGGATTCAGGATCGACGCGCACCAGGGCTTCTGACAGCAAACCCACCGACAGCACGATTGGTGGTCCGGCGAGTGAGCATTGATCGACTGCTGACCGTTTCGGCCACCAAGCAAGAAAGTTCTGGTGTCAGCATTGAGTAATACCTCACTGAGGGTCGGTGATCGGATCATCGACCTCTCCACTCCCAGGGTCATGGGCATTCTGAATGCCACTCCCGACTCATTTTCCGATGGAGGCAGACTCCATGAAGGGAAAGGGGCCGGGAGTTTTCGCGTGTCCGTCGCCAAGGCGCTCGAGGTTGCCGAGGCCATGGTCGACGCAGGCGCGGTCATCATCGATGTCGGGGGCGAGTCAACCCGGCCTGGAGCTCCCGAAGTGTCTGAGCAGGTGGAGCTTGATCGCGTCTTGCCGGTGATCGAAGCCATCGCAAGCAGGCTGGATGTCGCCTTGTCGGTAGACACCAGTTCGCCGAAGGTCATGACGATGGCGATTGCCGCAGGTGCCGGGCTCATCAATGATGTGCGGTCGTTGAGCCGAAGCGGGGCCGTTCAAGCTGCAGCACACACGAGCGCAGCAGTTTGCCTGATGCACATGCGCGGCGAGCCGGGCAGCATGCAGGACAATGTGACTTATGCCAGCGTGGTGGACGAGGTCTACGCATATCTGGAGCAGCGTGTGGCAATCTGCTTACAGGCCGGGATCGGGCTGGACCGATTGCTGATTGATCCTGGATTCGGTTTTGGCAAGACGTTGCAGCATAACTATGAGTTGCTCCGACATCTCGCTCGTTTCAAGACATTGGGTCTCCCGCTGCTGGTCGGGATTTCCCGCAAGTCCATGATTGGCAACGTGGTGAACCGGGATGTCAGCGAAAGACTGCCAGGCACTCTGGCTGCCACTGTGCATGCGTTGATCGGTGGCGCAGCGATTATCAGAACTCATGACGTGGCTGCGACAGTCGACGCAATCAAGGTTCACAGTGCTGTCGTCCAAAAATAAAAAGGTGTCGGAATGACAAAAGCAACAAAACCGCAGAAGCAGTATTTCGGGACCGACGGCATTCGGGGTCGTGTTGGCGAGTATCCCATCACCCCGGACTTCATGCTCAAGTTGGGCTGGGCTGCGGGCAAGGTCTTTGCCAAGACGGAGCGCGGTCGCAGCAAGATTCTGATAGGGAAGGATACGCGCATCTCTGGCTACATGTTCGAGGCTGCCCTTGAGGCCGGACTGACATCTGCAGGAGTCGACATCAACCTCCTCGGGCCGATGCCGACACCAGCCGTAGCCTACCTGACCAGAACCTTTCGGGCCCAGGCCGGGATCGTGATCAGCGCCTCCCACAATCCGTACCACGACAACGGCATCAAGTTTTTTTCCGGCGACGGCACCAAGCTGCCGGATGAAGTCGAGTTTGCCATCGAAGAGTACCTGGATCGCCCGATCACGACCGTGGACTCGCAGTTCATTGGCAAGGCCTTGCGGATCAACGATGCCGGCGGACGGTACGTTGAATACTGCAAGAGCACGATTCCTTCGGATATCAAACTGAGTGGACTCAAGATAGTCGTCGATTGCGCTCACGGCTCCACCTACAACATCGCCAGCAACGTCTTCATGGAGTTGGGTGCCGATGTGCGGACGATTGGCGCGTCACCCGATGGGCTGAACATCAATGATCATTGTGGTTCCACCTCGCCGCAGCGGCTTGTGGAGGAGGTGCTTGCCACCAAAGCTGACCTGGGGGTCGCCTTTGATGGTGATGGCGATCGACTGATCATGGTCGATCACCTTGGCAACATTGTTGACGGTGACGAGATTCTCTATCTGATTGCCCGGGATCGCAGGCGTCGCAAAGTCGACTTCGGTGGTGTGATCGGTACGGTCATGAGCAATCTTGGTCTGCAGTTGGGGCTGGAAGCTCTGGATATTCCCTTCGAAAGAGTCAGCGTGGGTGACCGTTACGTCATGGCGGGGCTGCAGCAGAAGGGCTGGTTGCTTGGCGGAGAGTCCTCCGGTCATGTGATTTGCCTGGACGTTGCCAGCACTGGCGACGGCATCGTTTCGTCGTTGCAGGCTCTTTACGCCATCGTCAGCGGCGAGACCACTCTCCACGAATTACGCAGCAAGATGAGCAAGTTCCCTCAAACCATGATCAACGTGCGAGTGTCCGGCAAGCAGAACCTGCTCGACAACGCCGCCGTCAGCAATGCCGTGAAGGCTGTGGAAGCGCGACTCGGCAAGAAGGGGCGGGTGTTGCTGCGGCCATCCGGCACAGAGCCTGTGGTTCGTGTCATGGTCGAAGGTGAGGACGGCGTGCTCGTCGTGCAACTCGCGCAGGAGCTTGCGGATATCGTGGCGGCACAGGTCTCCGCGTAAATTTCACGGGGCTCCTGAGAAGGTTGCAAGCACTGGGCAACTTGGTTATATTGGCGCCCCGTTTTCCCGATGTCAGACGAACTCCTCTGCACAGGTATTATGAATGCGCCGAAGTCTAGTCGCTGGAAACTGGAAGATGCACGGCTCCATACCGAGTATTGCGGAGCTGTTGAAGAAGCTGGTGGAAGGTGTTGGTGCAGAGCTCAGCGATGCGGAGGTAGTGGTATGTCCTTCCTCCCCCTATCTGCAAATGAGTCAGCACACGTTGCGTGGCACAGGAATCATTCTGGGTGCGCAGAACGTCCACAGTCAGCCATTCGGAGCCTTCACGGGCGAAGTGGCGGCCTCTATGCTGGCCGACTTTTCCGTGCGATACGTCATCGTGGGACATTCGGAACGCAGGCAGCTCTTCGGTGAGACGGATGCTGAAATCGTGCAGAAGTTTGTGGCTGTGCAGGCGCAGGCGATGACGCCGATACTGTGCGTTGGAGAAAGACTCGAAGATCGTGAGTCCGGTGCGGCAGAACGAGTCGTTGCCGACCAGCTGAACGCTGTTCTCGAGCAGTGTGGTGTTGCCGCGATGGCGAATGCGGTTATTGCATATGAGCCGGTTTGGGCGATTGGTACAGGTCGTACTGCGACGCCGGAGCAGGCGCAGGAAATGCACCGTTCCATCAGGGATCTGATTGCGCGGCGCAGCAGCAAGGTGGCAGGACAGATCCGTATCGTCTATGGCGGTAGTGTGAATGCCGCGAATGCCAGAGAGCTTTTCGTCCAGCCTGACATAGATGGCGGGCTGGTGGGCGGTGCTTCACTGAAGGCCGACGAATTCATAACGATTTGTAAGAGTGTGAGCTGAAGATGGAAACAATTGTTGTAGTGGTGCACGTGATCGCTGCTATTGCCATAGTGGGTCTGGTGTTGTTGCAACAGGGCAAGGGTGCTGATGCCGGCGCTGCGTTCGGCAGTGGTGCGTCGCAAACCGTATTCGGCAGCTCGGGATCGGGTAACTTCCTGACGCGCTCGACGTCCATTGCTGCGACAGTGTTTTTCATTACCAGTCTTACGCTGGCGATTTTCGCCAAGCAGAATACCAGTGCAGGGATAGTGGACGGATTGCCGATTGTGAATCCTGACCTGCTTACCCAGCCAGTAGCTCCGGCATCTGACATTCCTCAGGTGGATGCGGGACAAAGTACTTCCAATGCAGCGGACGTTCCTGCTGTGCCGGAAGATACAGCAAGTACCCCGGCAACGACCCCCTGATAAGGATCGTGAAGGGAGGGGCATGAAAGTGCCCCAGATTTCAAAGTGCGCCGAAGTGGTGGAATTGGTAGACACGCTATCTTGAGGGGGTAGTGACCTATGGTCGTGCGAGTTCAAGTCTCGCCTTCGGCACCAATTTGAGAAAGGAACAGATTGTCGATCTGATTTCCTTTCGAAATCCCGGACTTTCGAATGAATACCGAGCTTCTGCTTGACCATAGCGGTGGCAGCTCAGTATAATTCGTGCCCCTGTGAATAGAGCGGGGATGTCAGTGAAACAAGCCAGTTCATTGACGGTGTCCAAGGAGCAGGACAGCATTGAGTCACAAGGTTTCATGATTCGTTGCGGGGTGGAGCAGTCTGGCAGCTCGTCGGGCTCATAACCCGAAGGTCGTAGGTTCAAATCCTGCCCCCGCTACCAATTTAGACAGTAGTGCCTCGTATGAGGCGCTCGATAGAAATAAGAAGCCCCATCAGGGGCTTTTTATTAGGCGCGAAATCAGCGTTGCAGTGCCGGGCTGTTATGCTCCACATCGGAGTCTGTGCTATTGATTCCGATGCTACAAGTTTGTATTTCAGGAGTGGGCCGCAGGCCCATTTTTTATTTCTGCAATTTGGTTTTTCTCTGATCGGCATTGATCAGCGCAAGCAGTGGAGTTTGTATTGAGCAACAGCATAACCCTGATCTCTGATCTGATCAGACCAACAGTCAGCGCCCTGGGCGTGGAGCTGTGGGGCGTGGAGCATATTGTGCAGGGGCGCTTCAGCGTGCTGAGGGTTTATATCGATAAAGGTGGTGATGGCATCACCATTGAAGACTGCGAGAAAGTCAGCCGTCAGATCAGTGGCATCTTCGATGTGGAAGATCCAATAGCAGGGGAGTACACGCTCGAGGTTTCCTCCCCCGGAATGGACAGGCCGTTGTTCGAACTGTCGCAGTTCGAACGCTATGTTGGCAGCGTGGTGACGGTGCGCTTGCGTGCGCCGCTCGAAGGAAGAAGAAAGTTCAAAGGTGTAATACAGAAAGTCGAGGCGGACACAGTCTGCCTGCTGGTTGATGACAAGGAATATATGCTCCCTGCGTCAACCATTGATAAGGCAAACCTGGTGTTCTGACCGGTTTGAATGCAAACCTGGTTCGACTGTGGCAGCTTGGACAGAGTTGCTCGGCAAATGGAATGATGACCTCTTGAGTAAGGTGACACGATTATGATGAGTAAAGAAATTCTGATGGTTGCAGACGCTGTCTCCAACGAGAAGGGCGTTTCACGCGAAGTAATTTTCGAAGCCATTGAATCCGCGTTGGCTACTGCAACCAAGAAATTTTACGAAAGTGAAGATATGAGCTGTCGCGTTCGTGTTGATCGCAAGACCGGCGAGTATGAAACTTTCCGCGTCTGGAATGTTGTCAGCGAAGAAGAGTTTGTTGGCAAGGGCTTCCAGATGACTCTCGAGCAGGCCAAGGAAAAGAATCCTGAGCTGGAGATTGGCGGTATCTGGGAAGAGAAGATCGGCAACATCGAGTTCGGTCGCATTGCTGCGCAGACAGCCAAGCAGGTCATCGTACAGAAAGTGCGTGAAGCCGAGCGTGACATCATCATCGCGGAATATCTCGACAAGATCGGTACGCTGATTTCCGGCACGGTCAAGAAAGTCACGCGAGAGAGCGTGCTGGTTGACATGGGTGGCAACGCAGAAGGATTGCTGGCACGCGAACACATGATTCCGCGTGAGAATTTCCGCGTAGGCGATCGCATTCGTGCATTTCTTCTGGATGTGCGCTCGGAGCCGCGTGGCCCACAATTGTTCCTGAGTCGTACTGTGCCAGGAATGTTGATCGAATTGTTCAAGATTGAAGTCCCGGAAATCGCCGAAGAAGTCATCGAGATCAAGGCCGCCGCGCGTGATCCTGGCTCGCGAGCGAAGATCGTTGTGCGTACCAATGACGGACGCATCGACCCGGTGGGCGCGTGCGTTGGTATGCGCGGCTCTCGCGTGCAGGTCGTCTCCAACGAGCTGGCGAATGAGCGCATCGACATTATCCTTTGGGACGACAATCCCGCGCAGCTTGTCATCAATTCCATGGCGCCTGCCGAAGTGGCGTCCATCATCGTTGACGAAGACAGCCACACAATGGATGTGGCAGTAGAGGAAGACAATCTGGCTCAGGCGATTGGCCGCAATGGTCAGAACGTGCGTCTGTCCAGCGAATTGACCGGCTGGACAATCAATGTGATGAGCGTTGCCGATGCGCAGGAAAAGCAACAGCAGGAGAGCAGCGGTTTCATCGAACTGTTCGTCGAGAAGCTGGATGTGGATGAAGACATCGCCGAAATTCTGGTGGCCGAGGGTTTCACGTCGCTGGAAGAAATCGCCTACGTGCCGCTGGATGAAATTCTCAACATTGATGGCTTCGATGAAGATATTGCGAATGAATTGCGCAACCGTGCGAAGGACGCACTCCTGACGCAGGCGATTGCTTCTGAAGAAGGGCTGTCCAGCGCCAATGTCGCAGACGACCTGTTGAATATGGAAGGCATGGATGAAACACTCGCACTGGCACTGTCCAGAAAGGGTGTTCTGACCATGGAAGATCTCGCCGAGCAATCGGTGGATGAATTGATGGATATCGACAACATGGATGAAGAGCGTGCCGGTAAACTCATTATGACGGCTCGAGCGCCGTGGTTCGAATAAGGGCAAGATAGTGCGAGCCCTGGTGTGATGCGTTCGGAAAGGCTGATAATCGAGTTTAGCGGAAAGTGTAATAAGGAGTATCTTGAATGGCAGATGTAACAGTCAGTGAACTCGCCAAAGTGGTTGGAGTTTCAGTGGAGAGACTTCTTTCCCAGGTGAAAGAAGCAGGTCTGCCCCATACGAAGGCGGATGATCCCATTTCGAATGAGGACAAGAATACACTCTTGTTGTTTCTGCGCCGCAGTCACGGCGACACGGAAGCAACCGATGCTGCTCCCAAGAAAATCACACTGAAGCGCAAGACCGTCGAGACTCTGAAGTCGGCGTCCAGTCATGGCCGCGGCAAGACCGTTGCTGTGGAAGTGCGCAAGAAGCGCACCTATGTGAAGCGCAGCGAATTGCAGACAGATGCGGCGAGTGGTGCGGATTCTGCGGAGCAAATAGAAGAACTGCAGAACAACGAGCAGGAATTCACCGCGCAGGTGGAACCGGCAGCAGTTGCAGTCGAGCAGAGCGCGACTCCAGGCGCAGCCCCGAGTGAAGAAGGCAAGGCTCCCGCCGAGAAGAGCGCTGCCGATGCGCACCCTGAGAAGAAGGCTGCTGAAGCGGCGGACACGCGCAATCGTGGAACGATAGCGCCCAAGAGCGAGCCTCCCAAAGGCGCGCGAAAGGACGGCGACGACAAGGACGAAGACAAGAACGCATTCCGCAAGAAGGACAAGGCGCCTGCCAGAAAACAGGGTGCCAAGGGCCGCGTTGCGACCGACGACTTTGTGCTGGAAGACAGTGAATATGGTGACGGTCCGCGAGGTCGTCGTGGTGGTCGCAAGAAGTCCCGCGCCACGAAACAGCACGGTTTCGAGAAGCCGACCGAATTCATCTCCCGCGAGATCACCATCGGCGAAGCGAATTCGGTGACCGATCTCGCGCAGAAGATGTCGGTCAAATCCGCTGAAGTCATCAAGATGCTTTTCAAGATGGGCGTGATGGCGACCATCAATCAAGTGTTGGATCAGGACACGACGACATTGCTCGTTGAAGAGATGGGACACACGGCCCGATTCGTATCCGAGGATGCACTGGAAGAGAGTTTGTACGAATCCATTTCCTACGACGGCGGCGGCATTTCCGCGCCAAGAGCGCCGGTTGTCACCGTCATGGGACACGTCGACCATGGCAAGACGTCATTGCTCGACTACATTCGCAAGGCAACAGTGGTATCGCATGAAGCGGGTGGCATCACTCAGCACATCGGTGCGTATCATGTAGAGACTCCCGGCGGCATGATCTGCTTCCTGGACACGCCCGGTCACGCAGCTTTCAGTGCCATGCGTTCGCGCGGTGCCAAGGCGACTGACGTGGTGGTACTGGTGGTGGCGGCCGATGACGGTGTCAAGCCACAGACCGAAGAAGCCATTCAGCATGCACGCTCTGCGGGTGTGCCTATGGTCGTTGCCATCAACAAGGTGGACAAGCCCGATATCGATCTCGATCGCGTGCGCAACGAACTTGCTCAACTGAATGTGATCTCCGACGCCTGGGGTGGTGATACACAGTTCGTCGAAGTCTCTGCCCACACCGGTCAGGGTATCGATCAGTTGCTGGAGGCCATTCTGCTGCAGGCAGAGTTGCTGGAATTGAAGGCATTCGTGGACGCGCCAGGCAAAGGTGTCGTGATCGAATCCAGACTCGACAAGGGTCGCGGTCCGGTTGCCTCCGTGCTGGTGCAGAACGGCACCCTGAAAGTGGGCGACGTGGTGCTTGTTGGTCACGAGTTCGGCCGTGTTCGCGCGCTGATCGACGAGATGAGCCAATCCGTGAAGTCCGCCGGTCCTTCCATTCCTGTGGAAATTCTCGGCTTGAACGGAGTTCCCGAAGCGGGCGACGAATTCGTGGTTGTGGCTGACGAGAAGAAGGCGAAGGAAGTCGCACAGCTGCGTCGTGAGCGACACAAGGACAACAAGGTCGCCATGCAGCAGACCAACAAGGTCGAATCCATGTTTGCCGGTATCGGTCGTGCCGATGTGGGCGTGATGAATGTCGTGTTGAAGACAGACGTACGCGGCTCTCTGGAAGCGATCGTTTCCTCACTGCACAAGCTCGGCACCGAAGAAGTACAGGTCAACATCGTATCGGCGGGCGTGGGCGGCATCTCGGAAACGGATGCTCACCTGGCGGCCACTTCGAAGGCCATGATCATCGGTTTCAACGTTCGTGCGGACAAGAGTGCGCGCGAGATCATCGAGAACGAAGGGCTGGAGCTGCGCTACTACAACATCATCTATAACGTGATCGATGATGCCAAGGCGATTCTCGGAGGCATGCTGTCACCGGAAATGCGCGAAGAGATTCTCGGTGTCGCCGAGGTGCGCGATGTCTTCAACTCACCGAAGTTCGGCCAGATCGCCGGCAGCATGGTGATCGAAGGCACTGTGTACCGCAGCAAGCCGATTCGAGTGCTGCGCAACAACGTGGTGATCTACGAAGGCGAACTGGAGTCACTGCGTCGATTCAAGGACGAGGCGGCTCAGGTGCGCATGGGGATGGAGTGCGGTATCGGCGTCAAGAACTACAACGACGTGCAGATTGGCGACAAGATCGAGGTCTACCAGACTACCGCCGTGGCGAGAACGCTGGAATAACGAATGGCAAAAGTATCACCCAGAGTACAGAAGGTCGCCGATCAGCTGCAGCGTGAACTCGCGATGCTGATTCAGCTCGAGGTCAGCGATCCGCGTGTTGGCATGGTGTCCGTGACCGGTGTGAAGATGAGTCGGGATCTGGCCTATGCGGATGTCTACGTCACTGTCATGGGTTCCGTGGATGGTGTCTCCGGGCTCGCCCCGGGGGTGCAACTCAAGGAGGCAGGTGCTCTGGACAAGCTGGAGATCGAAGAGAGCATCAAGGCTCTCAACAGTGCCGCAGGCTATCTGCGCACGCTGATCGCCAAGCGAATGCAGTTGAGAATAGTGCCGAGACTGACGTTTCACTACGACGAGAGTGTGGCCCGCGGACAGTACCTGTCTTCCCTGATTGATCGTGCACTTGCGGCCGACAGCGAGCACCAGCCCTGAGCTTCGGCTCTGGCGAGGGAGAATTGGCGTGACTCAGTGGCGCAGGCCGAAAGGCAGGGACATCAGCGGTATTCTTGTGCTCGACAAGGCGCAGGGAATGAGTTCGAACGCCTGCCTCCAGGAAGTGAAGCGGCTGTTCGAGGCGGAGAAGGCGGGTCATACAGGCAGCCTTGATCCGTTAGCCACGGGTGTGTTGCCGCTGTGTTTCGGCGAGGCCACCAAGATTTCGCAGTTTCTGCTGGACTCGGACAAGCGCTATAGAACGCTGATCCGACTGGGGCAGAGAACAGACAGTGCCGATTCCCAGGGCAGTGTGATCAGTGAGCGGTCTGTCGCTGGTATTACCCGGGAGCACGTTCTGGCCGAGTTTGAGCAGTTCCGCGGTGACATCGAACAGACGCCGCCGATGTACTCGGCACTCAAGCATCAGGGCACGCCGTTGTACAAACTGGCTCGTGCCGGTGAGGAAGTGGAACGCAAGGCACGGCCAGTGACAATTCATGAGCTGAAGTTGTTGGATTTCAGTGATGTCGACGGTCTGATGACGGCGGAACTGGAGATTTACTGCAGCAAGGGGACCTATGTCCGGACCATTGCAGACGATCTGGGCGAGGCTCTCGGATGTGGCGCCCATGTGATCGGGCTGCGCCGCCTCCAGGCGGGTGCCTTCGTGGAAGCTCAGTGTGTTACCATTGAGCGTCTCAAAGAGGTCAAGGAAAGTGCGGGGCTGGCAGGGTTGGACGAGTTCCTGTTCGCGCCGGACCTGGCGGTGGCAGAGTTGCCCCGTGTGGTACTGCCGTCGATGACGGCCGATTTTGTAAAGCAGGGGCAGGCTGTATTGGTCAGGCACTTGCCGAGTTCAGGTCTCGTCAGGTTGTACGACGAGGATGAGTTCATCGGAATAGGGACTATTCTCGATGACGGTAGAGTGGCACCACGCAGGCTCTTCACGACTTAGTAAGGAAAGGTCCAGATCACTATAAATATGCATGGTGACTCTGGTTTGCCAAGGACGGGTTCGGCAAGGATGTCGGCAAGAAAGGCTGGTTCACGATTGGCGTGGCCGGTTATTTTACTCAACGCATATTAGGAGAAAGAAAATGGCATTATCCGCAGAACAGAAAGCAGCAATC
>MGYS01000046.1:35252-37800 GCA_001802565.1 Gammaproteobacteria bacterium RIFCSPLOWO2_02_FULL_57_10
GGTTCTCCCGAAGTTCAGGTCGCACTGCTGACCGAGAACATCAACCACCTGCAGGCACACTTCAAAGAGCACACGCACGATCACCACTCACGTCGTGGACTGATCCGCATGGTCAACAGCCGTCGTAAATTGCTGGACTATCTGAAGAGCAAGAACACAGACCGCTACACAGCGCTGATCAAGAAGCTGAACCTGCGTCGCTGATTGCGTCGTCTGTACGTGCAAGAAATACAGGTGCAAGAAATAGTAGTTCAATGATGAAGAGATGAAAGCAAGACCTTGATTGACAGGGATGTCATTGCAATGGTGCCGGGGTCAAAATAAAAAACAGGAATAGAGTATGTTCAATATAGTGAGGAAGACCTTCCAGTACGGCAAATATACCGTGACACTGGAAACAGGAAAGGTAGCAAGACAGGCAACAGGCGCAGTGATCGTCACCATGGGAGACACCCAGGTACTTTGCACCGCCGTAGGCCGCAAGAGCGTCAAGCCGGGACAGGATTTTTTCCCGCTGACAGTGAATTATCAGGAAAAGACTTACGCAGCAGGCAAGATCCCCGGTGGATTCTTCAAGCGTGAAGGTCGTCCTACCGAGAAAGAGACCCTGGTCTCCCGTCTTATCGATCGTCCCCTCCGTCCATTGTTCCCCAAAGGTTTCCTGAATGAAGTGCAGGTTGTCTGTACGGTCATTTCTGCAGCCAAGGATCAGGACCCGGATATCGCGTCCCTGATCGGTGCCTCTGCGGCGCTGGCGATTTCAGGTATTCCGTTTCTGGAGCCAGTAGGCGCAGCGCGCGTGGGCTACGATCTTCAAAATGGTTACGTGCTGAACCCCGATGTGAAGGAGCTGGAAACGTCAGCGCTGGACATGGTGGTGGCCGGTACGAAATCTGCCGTGTTGATGGTGGAGTCCGAAGCCAAGCAACTGAGCGAAGACCAGATGTTAGGTGCGGTGCTGTTTGGCCACGAAGCCATGCAGGTAGTCATCAATGCTATCGCCGAGCTGAAGGCCGAAGCTGGCAAGCCCATGTGGGAAGTAGCTGAAGCGGTTGTCAATCAGCCGCTGCAGGATGGACTGAAGCAGGCATTTGCCGACAGCATCGGTTCCGCCTACCAGATCTCCGACAAGATGCAGCGTTACGACGCGCTCGGCAAACTGCTGGAGCAGGCTCAGGCGCAATTCGCTACTGAAGATACAGG
Source organism: Gammaproteobacteria bacterium RIFCSPLOWO2_02_FULL_57_10 (assembly GCA_001802565.1). Taxonomy (GTDB): domain Bacteria; phylum Pseudomonadota; class Gammaproteobacteria; order Pseudomonadales; family Pseudohongiellaceae; genus UBA5078. The sequence continues at coordinate 36,456 of MGYS01000046.1, forward strand.
CGTGTCTGCAGACGAAGTGGCAGGTGTCTTTGCTTCCATAGAGAAGAAAGTTGTGCGTAACCGCATCATCGACGGCTTCCCACGCATCGATGGTCGTGACACCCGTACAGTACGTCCGATCTCCATCGAGACTGGCGTGCTGCCGAAGGCTCACGGTTCTGCGCTGTTCACCCGTGGTGAAACGCAGGCGCTGGTAGTCACCACGCTGGGCGCCGTGCGTGATGCGCAGCTCATCGAAGGCCTCGAAGGTTCCAGAAAAGAAGCGTTCATGCTGCACTATAACTTCCCACCGTTCAGCGTTGGTGAGACTGGCATGATGAGCGGACCGAAGCGTCGCGAGATTGGCCATGGCAAACTGGCCAAGCGCGGAGTGCAGGCAGTAATGCCATCCGAAGAATCATTCCCCTACGCGATCCGCGGGGTCTCCGAGATCACCGAGTCAAACGGCTCCAGCTCCATGGCGTCCGTGTGCGGCAGCTCGCTGGCACTGATGGATGCGGGCGTGCCGATCACTGCTCCAGTAGCGGGTATCGCGATGGGTCTGATCAAGGAAGGCGATCGCTTCTCCGTGATCACCGACATCCTTGGCGATGAAGATCACCTGGGCGACATGGACTTCAAGGTGGCCGGTACTGCCAATGGCGTGACCGCACTGCAGATGGACATCAAGATCCAGGGCATCACAGAAGAGATCATGGAGATCGCGTTGCACCAGGCCAATGAAGCCAGGTTGCACATTCTGGGCGAGATGAACAAGGTGCTCGACAAGCCGCGCGCGACTGTGTCCGAGAATGCTCCTTCCATGGCCATGATGAAGATCGATCCGGACAAGATCCGCGACGTGATCGGCAAAGGCGGCGCCGTGATCCGCAGCATCACCGAAGAGACTGGTGCATCCATCGACATCGATGACGATGGCAACATCCGCATCTATGGTGAAGACGCTGGCTCACGTGACGCAGCGATCGCCCGTGTACTGAGCATCACCGCCGAGGCGGAAGTGGGCAAGCTGTACAAGGGTAAAGTGGCACGTATCGTGGACTTCGGTGCCTTCATCACCATTCTGCCCGGCAAGGATGGTCTCGTGCACATCTCCCAGATTTCCTCCGATCGCGTTGAGAACATCAACGAGTATCTGAAGGAAGGACAGGAAGTGCTCGTGAAAGTGACTGACCTGGATGCCCGTGGCCGTATCAAGCTGAGCATCAAGGAGATCACGGACGAGGACAAGGCTGAGTACGAAGCCTCCCTGATCTGAGTCTCTGACTGGACGTAAAAGGAATCCCGCTGGTGCCACGCGCGCCAGCGGGATTTTTTTTGCCTTTTGTAGGAGCGAGCTTGCTCG
>MGYS01000046.1:37833-39735 GCA_001802565.1 Gammaproteobacteria bacterium RIFCSPLOWO2_02_FULL_57_10
AATGGTGAGTTTGTTGCGGCAGAAGATGCCCGCATTTCGGTGTTCGATCGCGGCTTTCTGTTCGGCGATGGCGTGTACGAAGTCATCCCCGTTGTGCGGGGTCACTTGGTGGATAAACAGCATGCAATGCAACGGCTGGACCGCAGTCTGGCGGCCATCGGCATGACCTGGCCCTGCACCAGAGAAGAATTGATTGCAGTGTTGGAACGATTATTGAATCTGGATACTGTCACGGAAGGCAGTGTCTACCTTCAGGTGACTCGTGGCGCTGCAGATCGTGACTTTGCCTTCCCGAGAAGCACGAATGGCGAGCGCGTCAAGGAGAGCCTGGTTGCCTGGGCGTCTCCGCGCAAGATCATCGACAACCCGCTGGCCGAAACCGGTGTCGCTATCGTATCCATTCCTGATCTGCGCTGGAAGCGACGTGACATCAAGTCGGTCAGTATGTTGGCACAGTGTCTGGCGAAGCAGGCTGCAGTGGAGCAGGGAGCCTATGAGGGCTGGATGATCGAGGACGATCATGTGACCGAGGGAGTGTCCTCGTCGGCATTCATCGTCAAGGGCAGTACATTGATTACCCGGGCATTGTCCAATTCCATACTGCCTGGCATTCGTCGCAAAGTGATCGTGCAGATGGCACACGACCACGGTATTGCACTGGAAGAGCGCACCTTTTCGCTGGAGGAAGCCTTCGCGGCAGACGAAGCCTTCATGAGCAGTGCCACCACGCTGGTGCTGCCGATTGTCTCCATAGATGGCAGAAAGATAGGCAGTGGCAAACCAGGACCGGTAGCGCAGCGACTGCGAGCGATGTACGTGCAGATGTTGCTCGATGAAGCTGGAAGGGAATCGTAAGTCCCAAAAGAGTTCCACCATTGGTGATTGGCATTCAAGTCGTGAAACGAGAGAGAGCCCCATGAAGATGAAACTGTTCCAGAGAAGTATCGCGTTGTTGCTGTGTGTGGCACTGTCCACATCGCTGTACGCGAGTAGTGGCCGAACCCCCCTGCGGGTCGAGAATGGCGTCATCGCCAGTGCATCACTGACAGCCTCGCAGATTGGCGTCGATATCATGAAGCAGGGCGGCAATGCGGTGGATGCGGCGATAGCCACTGCCTTCGCGCTGGCAGTGACCTGGCCGACCGCAGGCAACATCGGCGGTGGCGGTTTCATGGTCTATCACGGCGAGGACGGCCATGCCACGACGTTCGATTTCCGCGAGAAAGCACCGCTTGCTGCGAGTGAGAGAATGTATCTGGGTATGGACGGCCTGGTCGTGAACAACGCCAACCACCGCACTCTGCTCTCTGTGGGTGTACCTGGCACCGTTGCCGGCCTCTACAAGGCGCATCAGGAATTGGGCTCGTTGCCCTGGGCAGATCTGGTGGCTCCCGCTGTTGCTCTTGCCAGAGATGGCATCCCGATCACTTACGCACTTTACTCTGGCTTCCGTCAGAACCAGTCGTTCTGGGATCAGTATCCTTCCTCCGCAAAAGTATTCCTGAAGGCCGATGGGTCGCCATATGAATTGGGTGACACCTGGGTGCAGCCCGATCTGGCGGCAACGCTGGAGTTGATTCAGACGCAGGGCCACGATGGCTTCTACAAGGGCGAGAATGCCAAGCGCCTTGCCGATTTCATGGCGGCCAACGGTGGAATCATTACCGAAGAAGACCTCGCGAAATACGAAGCGGTCGAGAGAGAACCCATTCGTGGGACCTACCGTGGTTACGAGATCATCAGCATGCCTCCTCCCAGCTCCGGCGGTGTCGCACTCGTGGAAATGCTGAACATCCTGGAGGGATTCGATCTGGCGGCCGCCGGGCACAACTCCGCGCAGTACCTGCACCTGCTGACCGAAGCCATGCGCCGCGCCTATGCCGATCGCGCGGAACATCTGGG
>MGYS01000046.1:39749-56120 GCA_001802565.1 Gammaproteobacteria bacterium RIFCSPLOWO2_02_FULL_57_10
CTTCAACGAAAGCATGCCGCTCGATCATCTGCTGGACAAAGAGTACGCCGCAACCCTGCGCGCCTCCATCGATCCGAACCGCGCCTCCGTGAGTGATGAGCGCGAGTTCGCGAACATCTACGAGAGTGAGGACACCACTCACTTCTCCGTCGTCGACAAGGACGGCAACATGGTGTCGCTGACCTACACGCTGGAGAACGGTTATGGTTCCCGCATCGTCGCTGAGGGTGGTGGATATCTGCTCAACAACGAGATGGGCGACTTCAATGCGGTGCCGGGTGTCACGAATCGTGATGGCCAGATCGGTACGCCGCCAAATCTGATTGCGCCGGAGAAGCGCATGCTGTCGAGTATGTCGCCGACCATCGTTGCGCAGGATGGCAGGCCATTGATGGCGATCGGCAGCCCCGGCGGCCGAACGATCATCAATACAACGATGCAGCTGATTCTCAACGTGATCGATCACGGCATGAACATCGCCGAGGCGATGGAGGCAGGTCGCATTCATCACCAGTGGTTACCGGACGTCACGAGCATGGAAGAGAGAAGTTTCTCTCCCGATACCATCAATCTCTACGAAGCGATGGGGCATGAGACGCGCGTGCGTGGTCGTCAGGGTTCCGCAATGGGTGTCTATCACGATCGCGAGAACGGGCTCTTCATGGGTGGCGCGGATTCGCGGGTAGGCGACAGCGGCGCGGCAGGGTATTGAACACTGCCGTTCCATAATTGATTTGAATCGGGGAGCGTGCCATGAAGATCAAACTGATGTTCGTTCTGGCCGCTCTCTTGTTGCACTCTGCACTCCAGGCTCAGAGCGTCGAGCGCCATGACCTGGAAGATATAGTCGCGACTCGCCTGCTGGATGGCCCCATCATCGTACCGGACATGGACGAGCGCATGGGCTCGAATATTCAGGGGCCCTCTCTCATCCGGGTACCGGACTGGGTCGAGAATCCTCTCGGCAAATACTATCTCTACTTCGCGGAACATCGCGGCGAGTACATCCGCCTCGCCTACGCAGATGCTGTCACAGGTCCGTGGACCATCTACAGCCCTGGCACGCTGACCCTCGAAGAATCGCACTTCCCCACGACGTGTCCACCCTGTTCCGTTCCTGCTGGCAGCACTGCGCCAGCGTATGCCCATATTGCCTCTCCTGATGTGCATGTGCGGGAAGATCGACAGGAGATCGTGATGTATCTGCACGGGCGTGAACCGGAAGTGCAGGTGACGCGTGTTGCCGTGTCAAAGGATGGCTTGCATTTCGACGCCAATCCGGAAATTCTCGGTCGGCCGTATTTCCGCGTTTTCAAGCACGGGGATTACTATTACGGGCTTGCCATGCCAGGGTTTCTCCATCGTTCTCGCGATGGCATCAGCAACTTCGAAGAGGGGCCACGTTTCTTCAATGACGACATGCGGCATTCTGCGCTGCTGGTCAGAGACAACATTCTCTACGTGTTCTGGACCCAGGTAGGACACGTACCTGAGAAGATCATGGTGTCGGCAATCATCATGGAGGGAGAGTGGACACAGTGGACGGAATCCGCAGCGGTTGAGTTGCTGCGACCCGAGCACGATTGGGAAGGCGCCGACCTGCCATTGCTGCCTTCCGTGCGCGGCGACATCACCGTGCGCGCGAACCAGTTGCGCGATCCCGCGATCTTCGAAGACAACGGAGAGGTCTATCTGCTTTACTCTGTCGCTGGCGAAAGCGGTATCGCGCTCGCGAAGATCACGTTCGAATAGTTCCCGCCTCGTTCAAGCCTTGCTGAGTTCCAGCGCGATCACCGAGAAGGCCGCAGTCCACTGTGCTGTCGTGTCCAGATCCACGGCGTCAGGCCATAGATCATGTGGATGATGGAACAGTGGATTGTTGCCGAGTATCGACAGGAAGTGACCGCCGCCGTCGAAGATGTTGCGAGCCTCGCCCAGAGGTCGCTGTCCGATCGGTGTCTCGATACCGGGTTGCAGATTCAGAGCCCCCAGGCGCCTTTGTGCCACCTCACGGAACCGCTCGTCGGAATACTGCAACCGGATCGAGGATCCTCTCGCCGCAAAGTTTGCGCCCAGATGAATCCAGACCGATGCGTCCTGAATCAGCGTTTGACGTTCGTGCAGATACTGATTCAGTCCCAGATGACTCAACTCGTGACCCGTGTTGGCTGTGAACAGTATGTCACGCTCGGGAAGATTGGCGGCCAGGTCGCGAGCGAGCTCCAGAAACATCGCGATGCCACCGCCACGCTCTGACGCCGATTCCCACCAGGAGCTTCTCGGCGTCATGATTACCATGGGCGGCAATGAAGGATTTCTGCCCGCGATTCGCGCGCTGACGTTGTAGGCTGTTGCCGGGACGCGCTCGCATTGCGCGACGACAGTGGCAGTGCGATTCGCGTTCATCGCCTGTTGCAGCGCGTCCCAGTGCGTGTTCGCAATCTGCAGCACGGGCGGTCCCACCGGCTCGCGAAAATCTTCGGCGTTGATGACGGCAATGCCTTCCCTCGGATAACTCAGGTCGGTCACCGCAATCATCGCCTTGTGACTGTTATTGCGACGCGCCTCGTCAAGTTGGGAGTGCAGTGGGCTCGCCGTGGAAGGAGGCAGCATGATCACACCGATATCAGCAGAGCTGCCGATCGGGCCGAGAGTGCCGGATATCCCATTTTCGTCGGTGTAGGTGCAATCGAACAGGGGAATGCCTTCCATCTTCACACCATCGAACTCGAAGCTGGCGGCCAGGATTTCGATCCGCTCGAGCTGCAGCGGATCGAGTCTGCCGGTCACGCCGTACTCACGCAGGCGATGCACCAGCCACTCCGCGCATCCCGCGTCGACATCGGTGCCGGTGCGATGAATGCCCTGGTTGGAGAATTCACTGATCACGCTGGCAATGCGATTGGCTCTGTCGGTGAGATTCTGATTCTGCGCGAACAGGTGGGCAGGAGAGAGGAACGGCAATGCCGAAAGAAGCTGCATGAACTGGCGGCGTGACGCTGACATGGTGAGTGACCTCTTCTTGTTCTGGTGGGGCCGGGGTTGCGGCCCACATGCCGGAATATACGCCGATCAGCTACTTTCGCACAGTCTTGCGCACCACTTTGCGCAGGAGCCCGATCCCGAGCGCAGCCATGCCGATCGAGATCAATGGATTCAGATAGTTGAGAAAGGCGTAAGGCGCGTACTCCAGCACCGGCACGCCCAACGTTGCTGCGTAGAAGGCTCCGGCGGTTGTCCACGGAATCAACCCCGTGCTCATCGTCGCGCCTTCTTCCACCGATCGTGACAACACGGCGTTGTCCAATTCCTTGTCTTCGTAGGCTTTGCGGAACAGCTGGCAGTTGAGAATGATGCTGATGTAGGCCTCGCCCATGCCCATGTTGCCGATGATGCCTGAGCCGATTGTCGTGGCGATCAGCGTCGTGGTTCTGCGCACGCGGGCGATGATACCTTCGAGCAGTGCCTGGAGGAATCCCGCATTGTAGAGAATGCCGCCGAGCGCGAGTGCCATCAACGACAGCAACAGGGTCCAGCTCATGCTGGTGATGCCACCGCGACCGAGCAGGTCATCGAGACTGGCAATGCCGGTGTTGCCCGGCGTATTGCTCCACAGGCTGTTGAGCACTGTCACGAGATCGCGATCCTGATAGAGCACGGCGACCGCCACGGCGGTGAGCACACTGGCGCTCATGCTGATCTCCGGAGACAGGCGTTTGAGGCTGAGGGTGAGCATCACCAGTAGTGGCAACAGGGTCGCGAGCAAGCCAAGATTGAAACTGCCTGCCAGTGCGCGCTGCATCTCCTCGATAGCTGCGACAGGCAATGTGTTGGCACTGAAGGACATGCCCAGCACCATCAGAATCACCAGCGTGACAACGAAAGCGGGCGTCGTGGTGATCAACATGGAACCGATGTGGCGATACAGATTGGTGTGAGCGCTCATCGCGGCGAGATTTGTTGTGTCGGATACCGGTGACAACTTGTCGCCAAACGTGGCTCCTGCCACCACCATGCCCGCGACCAGCGGCAGCGGAATCTCCATTGCTCCCCCGATGCCCATGAGCACCACTCCCAGCGTGCCGGCCGTTCCCCATGAGGTGCCGGTTGCCACAGACATGAGGCTGCACAGAATCAATCCGGCGGCGAGAAAGAAACCGGGGCTGAGCAGGTTCAGCCCGTGAAAGATAAGGGCTGCCACGGTGCCACTCTGCATGAATGACGCGATGACCATGCCGATGAGAATGAAGATATAGATCGCGGGTAGCGCATGACTGATGCCGGTATTCATCATCGTGCGTATGGCGGCGAAATCATTGCCCAGCAGCCACGCGTGCAGAGCGGTCCACAAAAGGCAGAAGAACAGCACGATGTGCAGGCTGATCTGGAAGAGGAACAGTCCGGTCGAGATCATCAGGAAGTTGCCGCCGAAGCATAGCAGTGCATGTAGTGCCGAGGGGACTCTGGCTGTTCGCAAGGGCGATTCCGTCATGGCTGCTTCGACTCCATTTTGTCTTCAGAGCGCTGTTGTGTTTCTGTCCAGTAGTCCGTCTCGATACCGAGCGAGTTGGAGATGAAGCGATCACCGTCTGTGCGCCGATAGTGCTCCAGTACTTTGTACACCAGTGGTGCACCCAGCAGCAGGATGGGAATGTTCAGGTACACCATGATGATGTTTGTGAGGTCGGTGATCGCCCAGAGGTTGCTCAGCTCCAGTCCCGCGAGCACGGTGAGAGCGCCAAATGGTACAAACACCAGTGAGCCCAGCACGCGAATCAGCAGAATGAAGCGCGCGCTGCGAGAGATGAAGTTTGCAGAGATCTCCGCAAAGGAAATCATGCCCAGCAGCGTCGTGAACGCGAACAGGCAATAGCAGGCGCTGAGCACAATCGTGATGACTGCCATCAGTGATTCCGGCACCAGCGTCTGCACTGATTGCAGATACGTGCCGATGCGTGACGCGCTGTCCATCGCCCACTGTGCGCTGTCAGTCGAATCACTCCACAGGTGGGCGAGCACCACGATGAAACCGGTCATCGTGCAGATGATCAGCGTATCGACAAACACACCAAAGCTTTGCACGAAGCCCTGCTCGCAGGGATGTCGATTGTCGGCCACTGCGGCGGCCATCGTGATGGTGCCTTGTCCTGCCTCGTTCGACATCAGGCCTCTGCGCACCCCTTCCGCCAGTGCAACACCCATCGCGCCTCCGAACAACGCGTCCGGCGCAAAGGCACCGCGAAACACTTCGGCGAGAAAGTAGGGCAGCATTGGAATGTTGATCAGAATGATGAGCAGCGATATGCCGCAGAACACCACTGCCATCATCGGCACCAACACATTGGTGTAGGCGATCACACGGCGAATTCCGCCGAGAATCAGCCAGGCGCAGCTGACAGTGAGCACGATCGCAATGCCATAGTAGAGACCCGACTGACGTCCGGCAGTCTCGCCGGTCGCCGTGTCGGCGATCATGCCGATACCGGTGAACACGTTGAAGGTTTGTGCGGGGACATTGAACAGCGCATAGACGATGAAGGCCAGCGACAGGCATATCCCGACAATGCGCCCACCACCGAGAATGCGCTGCCCATAGAACGGCATGCCGCCCACGAACTCATCGTTCTTGCGCTCCTTGAACAACTGCGCGAGTACCGACTCCATGAATGCTGTTGCCATGCCAAACAGTGCTGCAACCCACATCCAGAACAGAGCCCCTGGACCGCCGACGGTGATGGCTCCTGTCACGCCGACGATATTGCCAGGTCCCACACGCATGGCCAGTCCCAGCAGGAACGATCCGAGCGGGCTCACCCCGAGCACCGATGTTCTGCGGCGCTGCATTATCCGGATGGCGCGCGCGAAGCACATGGTCTGCACGACCCGTGTCCGAATCGTGAAGTAAACACCGATGCCGAGCAGCAGTGCCACGGCGAATGACATCTTGCCAAGCAACGGAATCTGCGAGTACCAGAGAAATTGTGTGGGGAAATTCCACACGGCGTCGGAGATGGGCTGGATGAAACCGAAGAATTCGTTGATGGATGCGAAGATCTGGTTCACGCGAAATTCCCGGTCAGGTTTCAGTGCAGTTCAGCAGTATGCGTTCGAGGACGAGCGTATCGCGATGTGCCAACTGCAATTCGTATTTGCGGGCCAGTCCCTGCCACTTGTTTGCGTACTCACACTGATACTGGAAGCGTGGCAGGTAGTCAGCCGGGCCTTTCGCACTCTTGCGCTGATTCTCACCATCGTCGACGATCAGCAGATTCTCGGGGTCATTGGCAAACAGCTTCTTCAAAAGCGGTGACCAGCTTGCCCCGCCGTGATCATGGGCGTATTTCAGCGGAATGACATGATCGATATCGACATCACTGGCTTTGTTGAACATCAGCCCCGTGTAGGGATCGAGCCATTGCCCGGTCGCGACAGTGCAGCCGCGAGTATTCGTGAACCCGATCTGCAACTGCGACTGCGCAATCAACAGTTCCTGCCGCGCGTTCTGACAATCGCCATCGAAGTCCTCCCAGTGGCGCCATTCCTTGCGCTGATAGTCACTCGCATCGAGCGGTTGAGAGAACGCCGCACTGGCGAGGCACAACAGTGCAATCCGGAGGAACAGCTGCATGGGGGTCGGGTATCTCAACAATATGGACCGCAGTCCCTTTCTGTTGCCGAATCCGTTCTTTCAAGTGCTGCCCTGCATTGCCGTCATAGCTTACCCGTTCTTGAGGGCGGCATGCATCCATAAATGTGAAATGCCGCTCACGTTCCTGACCACAGTCGTGCTCTACTTCGTGCAACGGGAAGTCCATTGACTCTCATACGTACCAACCCCAGGAGTATCAACATGACCAGCACATTCTGGTTAGCCAGATCGGGATTCATCGCACTGCTGATGGCGAGCCTGTTGAGTTGCAGTGGCCTGCAGTCCGGTTTCGAGCAGCCCACTGTCAGTCTCACCAGTTTTCGCATGGTGCCTTCCGGCACTGCCGTGCCGCGTTTCGAGATAGGATTGCAGATCAGCAATCCGAACCGCACTGAACTGCGCCTGCAGGGAATTTCCTATCAGATCGATCTGGAGGGATACCGCGTGTTGAGCGGAGTGTCGAACGAATTGCCGATCATCGCCGCGTACGGCACCGGCGATGTGTTGCTGCAGGCCAGCCCCGACCTGCTCAGCAGCGTTGCGCTGTTTTCCGATCTGCTCAATCAGCGTCGGGACAGCCTGCGCTTCAACCTTGAGGCCAACATCGATGCTGGAAGTCGTTGGCGTCGCATTCGTGTCGAGCGCAGTGGCGATGTTTCCCTGAGTGGGCTGCGCCGCTGACGCTTGACGACGTAATGCCGAGAATCTGCCTCATGCAGGCGTGGGTTGCAGGCGCAGCCTGAACTCGCGGCGGACCAGCAGGAAGCTCACGATCGCCTGCACCGTCACTGACAGTACAGACACGTACCACACCTGATTGATGGTGTAGCCGGGCTGATACTTGAGGAATACCGCCAGTGGCAGGAATGTGACAACGCGTACCATCGAACTCATGAGCGCCGGGCGCGTATTGCCCAGCCCCTGGAAGATGCCCGAGCAGGAGAACACGATTCCCTGCGCGATGAAATTCAGCGAGATGAGTTGCAGGAAGACTGAACCCACTTCGATCACTGCCACCTCGTCGGTGAAGTACGCCATCAGCACATCGGATTTCCATTGCATCAGAATCGTCGTCACCAGCATCACGATGCTGCTCAGCATGATGCCCTTGTAGCAGGTCTCGCGCACACGGTCATACTGCTTCGCGCCGGAGTTCTGACCCGCGATCGGGCCAAGCGCGAACGCGATCGCCATCGTGGGCATGAAGATGGATTGCATGATGCGCCCGCCGATACTGAAACCCGCCTGGGCTTCGGCACCAAATCCCTGGATCAACCAGTACACCGCCGAGAAATACACGAACAGGATCAGCATCTCGCCACCTGCTGGCAGGCCGATGCCCAGCATGCGCTTCCAGATGTCGAAACGCGGACGCCACTGCGCGGTGTCGAACGCCACGTATTTCTCCATCTTCATGAAGTAATACACCAGCATTGATACGCCAACGGTGACCGAGATGCTGCTGGCAAGTCCGGCGCCCATGACGCCGAGCGCGGGGCCGGGGCCCCAGCCTGCAATCAGCAGCGGCGCGAGAATCGTGTTGAGCACGACAGTCAGCATCTGCACGACCATCCCCGGTTTCACGAGTCCTGTGGCGCGCAATGACGAAGCCATCGCGATCATCGGAAACTGCAACGCCATGCCGGGCAGGAACCAGAACAGGAATGTGCGGCCTTCGCGCACGGTGCCTTCGTCCGAGGCGATGCTGGCCAGGTACGCGTCGGCCAGCAGATAGCCGCCCAGCAATGTGATGGCGCCAAAGATCATCGCGATGGCCAGCGACTGATTGAAGATCAGATTCGCGGCGGGCTGATCCTTGCGACCCACCGCCTGGGAAATCAGCGCCACGGCGCTCACCCCGAGAATCTGAGTCAGCGCCATGATCATGAACATCAGTGTGCCACCTGCGCCCACGCCAGCAACGGCGTCATCGCCGAGAGCCGCGACGAAGTACAGGTCCACGAGCAGATAGAGGGTCTGGAAGATCATGCCGGCGGCGACAGGAGTGGCCATGGCAATGATGATCTTGACGATGGAGCCCTGGGTCAGGTCTTTCATTCGTGAGTGTCCGGAGAAAATAGGGAGAGGTAGGCGCCGGGCGCTTCGTGAGCGTCTGTTCGACGTCGGCGCGGAAGATTACCACTGCGCAGGAATTTGGGAAATCTCAAATTATGGACAATCAGGCCGCAGCCAGCAGACATTTTTCATACAAGGTCTCGGGCGCAATGTCCGCACCGTTCGGCCAGGCAATGGTGCCTCCTTCGATACGTGCCGTGAGGAAAAAATCCAGATCTCGTAAGGGCGCAAAGACCGGCCCGCGACCCAGATATTCGGAGAAATCCACCACTCCCGACACGCCGTCATCAAAAGTGATCAGGTAGGTGTGTCCCGACCGGTACTCAATACTGGTGACTTCGTTGAGATTCCACATGTTTCGCCTCATTCCAGGGGATTGATCGAATTGAGTTCGCGCCCATTCTGCGCCAACTCCCAGTCGGCGTGCAATTCGTCAACATGCAACGCGATCCACTCCTGCACCAACCTGATCGCGATTCTGGAGCGCAGAGCGCCATGGAGGATGTGGCCGCCAAAGTCGAACACGGCTTTCTGCCCTTGATACTCGACATGGATATGGGGAGGAGCGTGGTCGTCGAAATACATTCGAACGACGATTCCGAAGAATCGGCTGATTTCGGGCATAGGGGCCATCCTTGGCAATTGTTCGTCTGACAAGTATGCAGTTTAGTCGGGAAAGCCGGAATTCGCCCTGCTGAACTTTGAGCTCAGTCACATACAACCTGTAATATGACCGCTGCCGTCTGCCTGACGAAAAAAGCTACACTGGAGCCCAGCATGAAAACCATCACCCGACTATCCACCACCGCGATCCTGATGATGAGCCTGTTTATTGCCGCAAGCGCCCAGAGCAACCGAATCGATATCATCCGACCTGATGCGCCGGAGCTGACGGCCTTCGGCAGTCATGCGGTCGGAGTGCGGACTCTGGAGCTGATCGATCCGGGCAGGGTGGATGTGGTCAACACCGTCGCGGGTGAAGACAACGTCATCTACGACCGGCCTCTGACTGTTGAGATATGGTATCCGGCAATGTTGGCATCGACGGCGCTGGCATCGCGGGCAGGGCCCGCTCCCACAGGGGAGGATGTGGCGCAGCGCAATGGGGGCACGTATACCACCGAAACGCGGAATCTTGAGGTGATCGCCACGCTTCACGGGTCTGCCGCGCGCGACGCGGCACCTCTTGCCTCAGAAGGTAGCTGGCCCTTGGTGATTCTCTCCCACGGTTACCCCGGCAATCGCTACCTGATGAGTCATCTCGGTGAGAATCTGGCCAGCAAGGGCTACGTCGTGGCCTCCATCGATCACACCGACAGCACCTACCGAAACCAGCAACCGATCGCCAGCACGCTGTACAACCGCGCAAAAGATCAGCGCTTTGTGCTGCAGCAGATGGCGGCGCTGTCCGCAGATGCGGGCAGCTTTCTCTCCGGATTGGCGGACGCCGACAACACCGCCATCATCGGTTTCTCGATGGGCGGCTATGGTCTGCTCAATAATCTGGGTGCCTCCTACAGCGAGGCCATGATCGATGGTGCCATCTCGCCCCCCAATCAGCTGCTGCGCGAGCTGACGGCGGCCAATCCCGAATTCCGTGACAATCTCGATCCGCGCATCAAGGCCGGCATTGCGATCGCTCCGTGGGGCATGAACAGCAACTACTTCGATGCCGATGTGCTGCAGGGCATCACGGTGCCGACGTTCTACGTCGCGGGCAGTGTCGATTCCACTGCGGGCTACGAGAATGGGACGCGCGGCATCTTCGAGCACGCCGTCAACAGCGACCGCTATCTGCTGACCTTCATCAATGGTGGGCACAGCGTGGCAGCCCCCATTCCCGTGCCGGTCGAGATCTTCGCCACTGCCGATCGCCGAGGCGCGGGCCACTACATGGACGCGGTGTGGGACCAGGTGCGTACCAACAACATCCTGGCGCACTTTGCGACCGCCTTTCTTGATCTGCATCTGAAGGGCGACGACTCCCGCGCGGCTTATCTCGATCTCACTGCCGAGCCAGCGACAGGCACAACGCTGGAGCGCCGCAACGTGGGCGAGTGATGCAGCCTGACTCGACTCTGCGCTATACTCGCGCGGCTTTTTCCAACCAGAGGTAAGACGAATGGAACGTGTAATTGAATCGCTTATGCTCAAGGCGCGTTGGCTGCTGGCGCCGGTATATCTTGGGCTGAGCCTGGCGCTGATCGCGCTGATGATCAAATTCTTTCAGGAAGTGGTGCATCTGTTTCTGCACATCTTCTCGTCGACAGAGGCAGAAGTGGTGCTGGTCGTGCTGTCGCTGATCGACATCTCTCTGGTGGGCGGACTGCTGGTGATGGTGATGATGAGCGGCTACGAGAATTTCGTGTCCGAACTGAATGTCGCGGAGGGGACCGAGAAGCTCAGCTGGCTTGGCAAGATGGACTCGTCTTCATTGAAGATGAAGGTGGCCGCCAGCATCGTAGCCATTTCGTCGATTCATCTGCTGCGGATGTTCATGAACATGGACAACGTCGAATCAGAAAAGCTGATGTGGTACGTGATCGTGCATCTGACCTTTGTGGTCTCGGCCTTCGCCATGGGGGCGCTGGACAGGATTACTCGCGCACTGCATTGAGAGATATATTCTGAATCAGGGCCATCGCGGCCCTGATTCAATTCAGGCTGGTGCGATCTACCTTGGGTAGATATTCGAGCCGTCTACTGTCACGTTGGTCCCGGGATTGATGCTTGATGCATCCGGTACCGTGATGACCTGCTGTCCGCCAGTCTCCATGTCGATGACGACTTCGTAGAGGGTGCCCGCGTTGCGGTTTCTCTCGATGGTATTACCCAGCACGGCACCACCGATGACGCCAGCCACTGTGGCAATCGTGTTGCCCGAGCCGCCGCCTACCTGATTACCAGCCAATCCGCCCGCTACCGCACCAATTGCCGCACCAGCGCCAGTGGTGGCGCCTGCCTGCGTGATTGGAGTTATTGAGCGTACGGTACCGCAGGTGACGCAGGCCAGGACGGGAGCAGGGGCAGGTGGCGCCACTTGCGTGACCGGGGCGTTGGCTTCAGGTGCGGGAGTTTCTGTGGATGAGGATTGCTCCTGCGTGCAGGCAGCAAGTGCCAGCATGAGGGCAAAGCCTGTGGTACGTAGTGCGAATCCTTTTTTCAGTTTCATGGTTTTCTCTTTTTACTAGATGATTGATCCAAATTTATTCCAGAGCCTGGTTCTTCCAGACCTCTGCGCAGCTGATTCTACTCCTTGTAACGGGAATTAGCTGTTTATCTGCCAAACCACATACGCTGGAATATGCCGTCCTTTCTGATGACCAGATGTATCACCGCCGCCGCGATGTGGCCAGAGACAAGCACTGCGAGTGTGATCGCGAACACACCGTGAATGCCGAACAACTGCGTCGCCAGCGCCTGATCCTGCGGGATGAAAGGCATCGCGGGCAGGTCGTAGCCACCGAGCGTGATCAGCGCCGGAAATGCCGTGACGCCCGCCCAGCCCAGCAGGGGTGTCACAATCAGCAGCACGTACAGCAGATGATGCAGGCTCTTGGCCGCGATCACCTGCCAGCGGGGGAGTGAGACGGGGTAGGCTGGAGCGGTATTGCGAGCCCTGACTATGATGCGCAACACCATCAACAGCAGTACCGTGAAACCGATGGCCTTGTGCCAGGCATAGAGGGTGTTGGTGAGATCGTCGAACAGATCGATTTCGGCACGGGACGCCATCCATAGCCCTACTGGAATCAACACCAGCACCAGCGCAGCGATGAGCCAATGCAGAATGCGCGAGCCAAGTGCGTAATTTGTTGCTGCCTGCATGACTTCGCTCCTTGGTTGAACTGCTTGGTTGAATCGGGACTAGCGGTAACCCGGCCCGTGCAAGACTTTGCCTGGCCGTGCGCCTGTGTGCTGACCATCTTCCACTACAACTTCGCCATTCACCAGCACATGGCGCATGCCGACGGCATACTGATGTGGTTCCTCGAAAGTGGCCATGTCGCTCACTTCATCTGCGTCGAAAATCGCGATGTCCGCAAAGAAGCCTTCACGCAGCAGACCGCGATCACGAATGCCGAGTCGCTGCGCGCTCAGGCTGCTCATCTTGCGCACGGCCTCTTCGAGACTGATGACGCCGCGCTCGCGCACATAGTGTCCCAGCACTCTTGCAAATGTGCCGTACTGGCGCGGATGCGGCGCGCCGACACCGAATACTCCAAGCGGTCCGTCGGAACCAATAGCGGTGGTCGGATGCTGCATGATGCGCACCACATCGCTGTCATCGATGGCGTGAAACACGGCTGTCGCACCCCCTTTGCTGATGATGTCCATCACCACGTCGGCGGCATTTTCCGGTGTGGGCGACATGCCCCTTTCCTCGGTGATCTGCGCGAGGTTCTTGCCAGCCATCTCCGGGTCCCATGTGTTCAATGAGATGGAAACGTTCTTGGGATCGCCACCGCCGCGATCGAAGAGAATCTTCTCGACGATGGCGTCCTTGATGGTCTGACGTGTTTCCGCGCTCTCGATGCGGCGAACCATCGCGTCGCGTCCACCTTCCTGTACCCACTGCGGGACCAGTGCGGTGATGCCGGTCTGCGACGCCGTGTAGGGATACTGATCGATGCTGACGTCAATGCCGCGTGCGCGCGCTTCATCGACAAGGCGCAGCGAGTCAACGCTGTCACCCCAGTTCTGTTTGCCAATCACCTTGTGATGCGTGATCTGCACGGGAATCCCGGCCTGCTCGCCGATGTTGATGGTCTCCTGCACGGAGTCGAGCAGGAAGTCCGCTTCTTCGCGCATGTGCGAGATATAGATGCCGTTGTAGCTTGCGGCAACCTTCGACAATTCCACTATTTCTTCGGTGGGCGTGAAGCTGCCTGGGACATAGAACAGGCCGGTGGAGATTCCCAGCGCGCCCTGTTCCATCGCGTCGGCCACCATCTGCTTCATGCGTTCGATCTCGGCGGGTGTCGCGTCACGATCCTCTGCACCAATGACTTGTTCACGAATAGTCCCTTGACCGACAAACACCGCCCAGTTGGTGCTGATCTGCGTCTGCCGGATGCGCTCGTAATGCTCGTCGATGGGAAACGGCGAACTGCCATCGTTGCCCTCTGTGAGCGTCGTGACCCCTTGCAGCAAAGCGCTGTCGGCAGTGGGTACGTCGAAGATGCCATCGATGGCGTGCGTGTGCGGATCGATGAAGCCGGGCGCGACGACCAGTCCAGTGGCGTCGATCTCAAGGGTGGCACTTGCCCCGTCGAGATTGCCGATCGCCGTAATGCGATCATCGTTGATGCCAACGTCGGCGTAGATCCAGGGGTTGCCGCTGCCGTCCACGACTCTGCCTCCCGTGATCAGGATGTCGAATTGCGGCTGCGCGAGTGCAGGGTTGGCGAGCAGGCTGAGCAACAGCAAAGCGGGTGCTAATGAGCGAGTGCGGGCTGACATGGACGAAGTTCCGGACGACAGAAGGATTGCCCGAAACTACCACCAATCTCTTTAGCAGAGCAACCAATCCTGTGGGAGCGAGCCCTGCTCGCGATGATAATGGCGATGCGGAGAGAAATCGCGGGCAAGGCCCGCTCCCACAGTTGGATTTGCAGTTGCCAGCGAAGCCAGTGCAGCCTAGACTACTGGATGTTAATACAGTATCGAGATCAAGCAATGAAGCCTGCTATTCCACCATCGCCACCCCACAAGGGCAGAGGAGCCGTGTCGAATATTCAGGGGCGCTTCGAGCATCAGCTTCGAGAAGACTTCGACGACGGATGGGAGCGTTACACTGACGGCACCGATCCCTCGACAGGCAAGCTGCAGACGGTCGTCACCGAGGAAGTGGCCCGCTCCATCCTGACCTGGAACAAGTCCCCGGATGTCCCTTTCAATGTCTCTCTCAACCCCTATCGCGGCTGCGAACATGGCTGCATCTACTGTTTCGCGCGGCCCACGCACAGTTATCTCGAGCTCTCGCCGGGGCTTAACTTCGAGACGCGCCTGTTCGCCAAGGTCAATGCCGCCGACCTGCTACGCCGCGAGCTCGCGAAGCCGTCTTATCACCCGGAACCGATTGCGCTGGGGGTGAACACCGACGCCTATCGGCCGTGCGAGCGGCAGTGGCGAATCACCCGCAGTGTGCTCGAGGTCATGCACGAGTGCGGGCAGCCGGTGGGCCTGATCACCAAGTCTTCGCTGATCGAGCGTGACATCGACCTGCTGGCGCCGATGGCACAGAAGCGGCTGGCGGCAGTGACCATCACGATCACCACGCTCGATCATGACATTGCCCGCACACTTGAACCGCGTGCCGCGTCCCCCACGCGCAGGCTGCAGACCATCCGCAGATTGACCGAGGCTGGAATTCCAGTAAGTGTGAATGTCGCGCCCGTCATTCCCTTCGTCACCGATCAGGATCTCGAGCATATTCTGGACGAAGCGTTTTCTGCTGGCGCGGTCGCAGCCAACTACATCATCCTGCGTCTGCCCTGGGAGGTCAGCCCCCTGTTTCAGGAATGGCTGGCCGCGCACTTTCCGGATCGCGCCGAGCGCGTGATGAATCGTATCCGCGACATGCGTGGCGGCAAGGACTACGAAGCCACGTTCGGCGTGCGGATGCGCGGGCAGGGTGTATGGGCAGAGCTGATCCGGCAACGCTTTCGCGCGGCACTGAAGAAATCCGGCGTCGAGGGCCGCATGGCAGAGTTCACAGAGCTGGATTGCTCACACTTTCGCCGCCCTCAAGTTGTGCGTGTTGCTGCCAATTCATCCGGGCAACTCGATATGTTTTAATGCAGCACTGCGAACAAATCTTCACTACATACAAGGAAGGGAACATGCGTCTGATCTCCTGGAACGTCAACGGCATTCGCGCCGCCATCAAGAAGGACTTTGTGCAATCTGTCGAGAGAATGCAGCCCGATGTTCTGTGCCTGCAGGAAACCAAGGCTCAGGATGATCAGGTGCTGGAGGCTGTTGCCGCTCTCGAGGGTTATCACCTGCACACGAACTCCGCCGTCAAGCTTGGTTATTCCGGCACAGCCATCTTCAGCAAACAGAAACCTCTGCGCGTAGAGAATGACATGGGGCACGAGGAGCATGACCAGGAAGGGCGCGTGATCACGGCGGAGTTTGCGGACTTCTTTCTCGTCACGGTCTACACACCAAACTCTGGAGATGCCCTCAAGCGACTCGAGTACCGAACGCGCTGGGACAAGGAGTTCCTCAATTACATTCTCAATCTGGAGAATCGCAAACCGGTGGTGGTCTGCGGCGATCTGAACGTGTGTCATCGTCCCATCGACATCGCGCGGCCGCAGGCCAACTACAACAAGAGTGCCGGTTACACCCAATTGGAGATCGACGGATTGGATCGCATTGTCGAAGCAGGCTACATCGACACGTTCAGGTCATTGCATCCGGACACGGTGAAGTACAGCTGGTGGAGCATGCGCGGTGGTGCGCGGGCCAACAATGTTGGATGGCGTCTGGATTATTTTCTGGCGTCGAAGGCGCTCAAGGAACGCATCAAGAGTGCGGAGATCCTGAATGAGATTGTGGGCTCGGATCACTGCCCGGTGGTGCTGGAGCTCGAATGAGGTTTGTGGGAGCGGGCCCTGCCCGCGATTGACTCTTGT
>MGYS01000046.1:56143-63997 GCA_001802565.1 Gammaproteobacteria bacterium RIFCSPLOWO2_02_FULL_57_10
ATCGCGGGCAGGGCCCGCTCCCACAAAGCCCGGTTCAGCGCTGGAACATGTACGAGAACTTCACGAAGAACTGATCGCCGTCCTTCTTCAGATCGTCGGTGGTCACGATCTCTCTCTCCCCCTCAACCTCGACGATATCGAAATTGCTGGAGTTGCTGTTGTAACCGAGATACAGCGCCGACCAGGGGTTGATCACGTAACGCAACAACACGTCGAAGTTCATGTTCTCGTCATCCGTCAGGCGTGTGGCTGGGCCTGCATCCGTCTGTTCGTACTGCGCGATGAAGCGCAGCGACATCTCGCGCGTGAACTGGTAGTTCCAGCTGCTGCGGAATATCTCGTTGCTGAACACCTTGCCAGCACCGCGACGACTTTCCAGTTCGGAGTACACGAACGAGTTGTCGATGCGCAGACGTTCGAGCGGGCGCCACAACACGCTGACGTCATAACGGACGCTGTCTGCCACCGAGGGCATCGTGCCGCGTGGCGGCACCAGATTGAGCGCTGTCCCGTTCCGATACTGAAGGTCGAATGTCAAAGAGGCCAGCGCAGTATTACGGTAACGCAGGTTCACATTGCCATAGTCATAGACGCGGCTCGCAAGCAAACCTGCGAAATCCTTGGGTCGCAACACTTCAGTCACATCCTGCATGCCCACAGTGATGCGACTCGTGGGGAAGTTGAAGTTGAATGACGGAGAGACTTCCGAGTACACCTTGGTGCCGGCCTGGTCATCCTGATAGACGAGCATCCCGCCCACGCTCCAGCTGTTGAGAATTGAATTCTCCGGAAAGAAATTCACATCGTGACGATTGTGAATGCCCGAGATATCCGACTTGAAGAAGCGATTCTGGAAGCCGAGCTGGGTGCGGAAATCCTCATCGGTGCCCACATAGTGAATGTGAGTGTTGTAGGTGCGTGCCACGCGATCGATGCGGACGTTGCGCTGAATTCCGCTGATGGAATCCCCGCCAAGCGTCGGCTCGGTATCGGTGCCGATCAGCTCGAGGTTGGTGACCCAGTTCTGGTTCAGGCGGAACTTGCCGTCCATGCTCAGGACGCGGTTGTAACCATCCAGCAGTTCGCGGTCGGTGAACATCATGCCGACCCGGTCCTGACCCTGCAGGTCGCGATATGCGCGGAAGACGGCAATGTTGGCCTTCTCGCCATTCAACGGATCGTTATCGGCGCGATTCAGGCCCGGCGCCTCGTCATTCATCAGCATGGTGCCGAAGCCCCAGTTGCCCTGGCGACCGGTCAGACGCAGACCGCCTTCCGGATCGACGATGCGACGCGTGAACAACAGGATAGAGGCGGTGGCGAAGAAGTCGGCGTTCTCCACGAAGAAGGGGCGACGCTCGGGGTACTGCACTTCGAAGCGCTCGTTGACCGTCACCTGAGGTTCGTCGGACTCGACCTGCGAGAAGTCAGGGTTCAACGTCAGGTCGAGCACCCAGGCATCGTTGAACACGAATTTGGCGTCCACGCCCAGATCGTATTCGGTGTCTCTCTCGAACGCGGGACCGCCAGGAGCACTCGGATTCACCGAGTCAACGCTGCGCGCGAACATGAAGGGAATGATCTGGGTATTGCTGCCGGGTGACACGTTGCGAATGCCGTTGAGCAGTGCCGCCTGATTCAGACGTCCATCGCGGGTAATGGAGTAGGGCGGCCAGAAGCTTTCCTCCGTGATGCGTGGAATTTGTCGGCCCACCTGCACGCGCCACTGCTGCTCGGCAGTTTCCGGGAAACGCAGACCGCGCAGAGGCACGGCAATACGTACCATGTAGCCCTGATCGTTGACTTCGCCATCGCTGTCCCAGACTGCTTCCCAGGTAGTATCAAACCCGGCACGGTTGGAGAATCCCTCGGTCCAGCGCGCGTCCCACTGCATGCCCAGAGGGGTCACGCGGAAGGTGTAGGCGGCACGCTGGTCGTTGAAGGTGTCGATGGTCAGTTCGACCGTGTCATCGCCGCCAATGTTCTCGCGGGAGGCCAGGTTGGCGCGGATCTGCGAAGGATCGCTGTCGAACGCCAGGAAGATCGCATACAGACGCTCCTGATCGTAGCCGAGATACACCTCGGTACGCTGCGACGCGGGAGCGCCATCGGTCGGCTCCCTCTGCACGAATCCTTCGATCTTGCCCATCTGGCGGGCGAGTGCCGTGGCGGGTGCCATACCGGCGAAATCGCTGAACTGCGGCGCCTGGGTCAGTTGGGGAATGTTGACGCTGTGGGCATTGTCTGCGGCGTTGGCCAGTGCGGGCAGAAACGCCGCAATCACCGCCAAGGCAGCCGCCTTGATGTATCGGGACACTCTCATTGGGTACTCTCCGGGTATTTCTGGTTGTTCTTCTTAATCTTTTCTTAAGGTTTTCATGACAGCGTGGCTATCTTGCCAAGCCGAACCGCGGCGGAAATTACCACGAAATGGCCGTTAAATCCCGGTTTCTTTGAGTGTCAGACAAGGCAAATCGTGACGAATTGTAATATTGGCGGCTCTGCAGCCATGGTTGAACTTGCCAGTGCTTTCGTCGTCAAATACCTGACCGCTCTGTGCAGTGAGCCTGCTGCCTGACAAAAACTGGAACAATGATTTCGCTCGGAGAGAAAATCTGCATGCTGGTTCGTGATATCTGGTTGTCGCTATCTGATATGGGCGCTCTGGCACCTCTCGTATTCATGTTTGGGCTGGGGCTCGTTCTGCTTACCTCCTCGCGTCTAGCCTTGATGATATGGCAGCGACAGAGAGTGCTCGCCAGTGGATTGTGGTCACAGGTGCTTCTGCAGGGTCTGCGAGTGGATGTCATCCAGTTGTCCATTCTTTGTGTGATACCGGCCCTTTTTCTGCCGCTCTCGGAAATCAATGGCCTCTGGGACGAGTGGGAGCTGTTCACTTACTACTGGGTCATCGCAGGTATCACGCTGCTGCTGTTTCTGGAGGCGGCAACCCCTGGCTTCATCGCCGAGTATGACGTTCGTCCCAATCGTCTCTTTGTCGAATATCTGAAGTATCCGCGTGAAGTGTTCTCGATGCTGTGGAAGGGATTTCGCATCCATGTGGTTTTCGGATTGCTGGTGGTGGCGTTCAGCATCTGGGCATTGAGTCAGATGATGGAACCGTGGCTGCTGCAAGAGAATACCTGGAGCGATCTGCGGACGACGATTACCTGGCCTGTCGTGGTCGTCGCGCTGGTATTGGCAATTCGTTCCACACTTGGGCACCGTCCCGCCAATCCTGCCATGTTTGCCATCACGGCAGACACGATGGTCAACAGTCTGATCCTCAACTCGCTGTGGTCGGTACTGCATGCTCTCTACAGTCTGCGTCATGAAAACAAGACCAGTGCGATGTATGGAAAGATGTCGCTGGAGTCTGTTATCGAGGAGCTGAGCGTTGAACGTGCAGAAACTCCGGGCATGGCGCCGTTCCTCGGCATTGCGGATCGACCCAGCTTGAGCCGTCTGGTGCCGAGTCGCAAACGCGAGAGGCCGCTGAATCTGGTGATCGTGCTTGAAGAGAGCATGGGGGCGACGTTTGTCGAGTCACTGGGTGGGATGCCCGTCACCCCGGAACTGGAGAAACTGAAGGAGCAGGGGTGGTGGTTCGAACGGCTGTTTGCCACGGGGACGCGTTCGGTGCGCGGCATTGAAGCGGTTGTCAGTGGTTTTCCGCCAACTCCCGCGCAGGCGGCAGTGAAATTGTCGTTGTCGCAGCAGGACTTTTTCACGCTTGCCGATCTTCTGGGGGGACAGGGGTATCACACCGAATTCATCTACGGTGGTGAATCGCATTTCGACAACATGAATGGCTTCTTCCGTGGCAACGGCTTTCAGAGCATCACCGATCAACATGACTACATCGACCCGCTTTTCACGGGCAGCTGGGGTGTGTCGGATGAGGATCTGTTCAATCGTGCGCATGAGAACATCAGCGCACTGCACGCAGAGGGAAAGCCGTTCTTCAAACTGGTATTTTCATCCTCTAACCATTCCCCTTTCGAGTTTCCCGATGGTCGCATCGAATTGCATGACGAGAAGAAGGCGACGGAGGCCAACGCGGTCAAGTACGCCGATCATGCCCTCGGGCAGTTCTTCGCGCGGGCGAGACAGAGCAGCTACTGGCAGGATACTCTCTTCATCATCGTGGCCGATCACGACATCAAGGTGCGCGGCGAAACTCTGGTGCCGGTGAGAAATTTCCACATTCCCGCATTGATTCTGGGTGCGGACATCGAGCCACGTCGCATCAGCACAGTGTGCAGTCAGATGGACCTGCCGGTGACAGCGCTGTCACTGATGGGGATCGAGGCCGTGCATCCGATGCCAGGCAGAGACCTTGCAATGTCGAATGCGGCCGATGCGGGCAGAGCCATCATGCAATTCGAGGACAACTATGCCTTCATGCAGGGGAACGAGGCGGTGATACTGAGGCCAGGCACCACCCCGGTACACGCCTGTTATGACTTCGAGCGCAGAAAGGTGCAGATCGTTGAGCCACCTGCGAATGCCAGTGACGTCGCACGCAGGGCGCTTGCCAATGCACTATTGCCGCATCTGTTGTATCAGGCTCGCCAGTATCGCCTGCCAAGTGCCATGAGTAACACGAACAGCACAAGGAAGTAGATAGGGAACGCGGGAAGAGCGCGCGTGAAAACGGTTTCGCGCAGCGCATCACCGGCGAGCCCTGATGTGTCAGTCGCCTTCAGCGTGGCAATCAGGCCGGTGTAGAACAGGCTGGCCAGCCCGAGACCGAGGTTCAATGCGAGTCCGCGAAAACTCAACACCGTAGCGCGGTGCGCCGAGTCCACTTCCTTGTTGATGTAGTAGCTCGACTGATAACTCACCATGCCGAGAATCGAGAACGCCGCCACCGCAAACACCACTCCGAACAATGGCAACACCAGCGTGATGCCGACCAACCCCACCAACAATGCCGCAGATAACCACAGGAAATTGTTGACCGGAGCCTGGCTGGACACCATGTAACGCGAGAGCTTCGCATTGAGAATTCCCAGCAGTGACATTGCGGCCCCGATGAAACCGAACCAGGCCACCGGAATGTCGATGATGCGATAGTACTCGCTTGCCAGCACCACGAACTGCCGCGCCACGCTGTCCAGCGCGAGGGCGGCCAGAATCACCAGCAGCACGAAGCGATGTCCCAGCGTCCAGCGCGCCGCATTGAGAATCTGACGGAACGGGCTCAAGAGTCTGCGCCAAAGAGTGAGGCCGGGCTCCTGGGTAACAGCGACTGTCGTCGGAGGCTCGCGGAATCCCAGTGCAATCCCCAGCACGATGCAGGCATTGCAGAGCGTGAAGATGACGGGCAGCCGGACGATGGTTTCCGTCGACAGAGTCAGATCCGAAACCACCCAACCGAGCACGCCATTGACCAGTGCGGCATCGTAGAGAAGTGCTCCGCTGATCATGGTCACGAAGAAGCCCACAGAGACCGTGGTAGTCGTTCGTTCCAGCAATCCCGACCACTCGCTTTCGCGTCCCATGGCCTTGAGCGAGTCGTAGGCCAGCGCCTCATCCGCACCGCTTGCCGCTGCTTCCGAAAGTCCGGAGCAGATGCGGTTAAGCAGAAAGACGGAGAAAAGAAGAGGCGAGGCACCCATGGGGACCAGCACCAGTAACAGCATCTCCACGACCATCAGGACGGCGGCCGTTACCAGCAATCGTTTTCTCCCGATGATATCCGCCAGAGCTCCGGATGGTACTTCCGCCAGCACGATGGTCAGCGCCCACACCAGATTGAGAATCGCAAACTGCTCCAGGGTCAATCCGTAATCCAGAAAGAGGATGGTGAAGATCGGGTAGTAGAAGCGGGCGTTGTAGAAAAGTCGGAAATAGACGAACCGGGTCAGGTTGCCCTTGAGCCGTGCCTCCAGAATGGGGTCGGGTGTGGTCTGACTGATCATGAAGTTTCGTCGTTCCGGTAGATGGCACGAAATGTGCGAATCATATCCCTCGTAAAGGCAATTGCAACGAGCAGATGTGCTCTACGCCGCGATCTGTCTTGCCGTTGCGGCGGATGACTGCCGCTGCTGGTGCGTGACACAGCCTCAAAACGGCGCAGCGCGCACCATCGTTGACCTGATGGCGTGCAATTGGGCCAGACATATTTCCAGAACGCAGTACTTTCTCAGGAGTGTTTCGCTGTGACCGACAACCTGCTTTCCCGTCGTGCGTTCCTTCGCTATTCCGGCGAGGCCGCGCGCAACTCATTCATCGTGCTGTCTCTGCCCACCATTCTCACTGCCTGCAAGGAAGCGGCCGAAGCTCAGACTGTCAACGCCGAGTTCAAGGTGCTTGGCAGCGACGAAGCCAGCGAGTTCGCTGCCATTGCAGCTCGCATCATTCCCACGGACGAAACACCGGGGGCTACGGAAGCAGGTGTCATCTATTTCATTGACACGGTACTGGCCAGCAGTCGCTCCGAGATGTTGGAACCGATGCGGGCAGGTCTTGCTGATCTGCAGGCTACCGCATCGACAAGATACGGGATGGAGACATTTGGCGCCTTGAGCACCGAACAACAGGACGAGCTTCTCACCATCATCGAGGAAGAGCCGTTCTTCAACACCATGCGCTATCTGACGATCTCTGGAATGTTCGCGCTGCCCGAGTACGGCGGCAACCGGAATCTGATTGGCTGGAAGCTGATCGGGTTCGAGGATAGACACATGTGGATGCCACCGTTCGGTTTCTATGACGCAGACTACGCAGCGAAGGGAGAATAATCATGGCTCAGGCATCTTTCCCTACCCGTGAAGAAGTGGATTTCGTGATCGTCGGCTCTGGCGCTGCCGGTGGCATCATGGCCAAGGAGCTCTCCACCGCCGGATTCTCCGTAGTAGTGCTGGAACAGGGCCCGCATCTGCGCCCCGGCGACTTCAAGCATGACGAGTGGTCGTACACGCAGAATGAAGAGCTGACATGGGGGCGTCGCAAGGGACACCCCCAGACGTTCCGCAAGTACGAGCATGAGGAGGCGAAAGTCGTCGATACTGCTGTGCTCAACTACGCGCACAACGTCGGCGGCAGCAGCGCGCACTACTCCGGGAATTTCTGGCGGCTGCGTCCGATCGATTTTCAGGAAGCGAGTATTCGCGGCACGATCGCGGGCACCAACTTTGCCGACTGGCCCATCACCTATGAGGAGCTAGAACCCTATTACACGAAAGTGGACTGGGAGATCGGGGTGTCCGGTCTCGCCGGACCGTGGGACCCACCCCGTTCGCGCGACTATCCATGCCCACCCATGCCGGTGAAGGCATCAGGCGTGTTGATGGAGCGCGCAGGCAAGGCTCTGGGCTATCAACCCTATCCGGCGCCAGTTGCCATTCTATCCACACCGCACAACGGCCGACCTGCCTGCATACACTGCGGCTTCTGCAATGGTTTCGGTTGCGAGGTGGCGGCAAAATCCTCCTCTCTCGTGACGATGATTCCCTTGGCGGAGGCCTCGGGCAACTGCGAGCTGCGCACAGGGTGCACGGTGTCCCGCATCAACACCAATGACGCGGGTCGCGTCACCGAAGTGGTGTACTGGGAAGAGGATGGCACCGAACAGGCGCAACGAGCGAAGGCGGTGGTGCTCTGTGCGAATGGTGCGGAGACCCCACGTCTGCTGTTCCTGTCCGAGTCCAGTCGCTTCCCGGACGGACTCGCCAACTCCAGCGGCATGGTCGGCAAGAACCTGATGTTCAATGGTTCCTCCAGCGCGGCGGGACTGTTCGCGGAGCCCGTGAATGCCCACAAGAGTATTCCCACCACGCGGGTGATTCATGACTTCTACTCGATTGATCCGAGCCTGGGTTTCTATGGCGGCGGTGGCATCGACTG
>MGYS01000046.1:64009-65664 GCA_001802565.1 Gammaproteobacteria bacterium RIFCSPLOWO2_02_FULL_57_10
ATGATGGAGTTCACGCACACGGCGTCGTTCAATGGCCACTGCACCACGTTGCCGCTGTCTTCCAACAACGTCACCCTTGATCCGACGGTGAAGGACAAATGGGGACGCCCGGCACTGCGCACCACGTTCATGAATCATCCTGACGACATTGCCACCATGAAGTTCTTTATGGAGCGTTCCATGGAGTTGATGGACGCCGCCGGGGCGATCAAAAAGGTGGGTTCTTACGCCGAGAATGGTCAGACTGGTGGCGTGCACTTGCTTGGCACATGCCGAATGGGCAATGATCCGGCTACCTCGGTAGTGGATCGCTACAACCGTTCCCACGACGTGCCGAATCTGTTCATGGTGGATGGCGGAAGCATGGTAACCTCCGGACGTGGACAGCCGACCATGACGATCATGGCACTGGCCTTCCGCGCCGCGGATCATCTGATCCAGGCTGCCCGTCGTGGCGAAGTATGATCATCAGGTGTGATTGCAGATCAGATAGTCAGGCATGACCGGATGTTCCGGAAACAACAATAGACTCAGCTCAAGCCGGTGCTTGCAAGGAGAGTTCCAGTGAAGACGTTTGCCCGTCGGTCGCTTTACGTTGCTGTCATGTTCATGGGGTCGGTTTCCGCACAGACAGCGGAAATGCCAACTGACCCTTTCGAGGCGGAAGTGCTGCGCCACTTCCAGACCATGATCCAGACAGATACCGCTGATCCGCCCGGCCGGGAAATCGATCTGACGAACTATCTGGTCTCGGTGCTGGAGGCCGAGGGTATCGAACACGAGGTGTTCTCGCTGGACCCCAATCGCCCCAACGTGGTGGCGCGTCTGCGTGGCAATGGCAGCAAGCGGCCACTGCTGCTGATGGCCCACCAGGACACCGTGAACGTCGATGCAGCGAAGTGGACACATCCGCCTCACAGCGCCCATCGCGAGAACGGCTGGATCTATGGTCGCGGCACAGTGGACGACAAGGACAATCTCGTGGCGTCTCTCATGGCGATGGTCATGCTCAAGCGTGCCAATGTGCCTCTGGATCGCGACGTGATCTTCCTTGCAGAGTCCGGCGAGGAAGGTGCCACGAGGATTGGTATCCAGTTCATGGTCAATGAGCACTTCAACGCCATCGAGGCCGAGTACTGCATAGCCGAAGGCGCCAGCGTCGTGCGGCAGGAAGGCAAGGCCATCTATGCATCGGTGCAGACCGTGGAGAAGCTGCCGCGAGGGATAATCCTCACCAGCAATGGTGTGGCAGGGCATGGTTCCGTCCCGCTGCAGAGCAATGCGATCGTGCATCTCTCCAAGGCTGTTGCCGCCGCCGCCGACTGGCAGCCGCCCGTCCGTTTGAGTGACACCACGACATCCTACTTCTCCCGCCTGGCGTCCATCTCTCCACCGGAAGCGGCGGCCCGCTACCGTGCGCTGCTCAGCCCGGGAACGCCGGAGGGTACAGCTGCACTGAATTACATGAAAGAGTTCGAGCCCCGCAATGCAGCCGTGCTGTTCAGCACTATTTCGCCAAACATTGTCGATGGCGGATATCGCAGCAACGTGATTCCGTCCGAGGCAACGGCCACGCTTGATGTGCGTATGCTGCCAGACGAGGACACCGAACAGTTCATGGGGCTGCTGCGCGATGTGATCAACGATCCGCAGGT
>MGYS01000046.1:65707-74869 GCA_001802565.1 Gammaproteobacteria bacterium RIFCSPLOWO2_02_FULL_57_10
GAGTTCTACGAGGCACCTGTGTTGCCGGTGATGAGTACCGGTGCGACCGACATGGCATACCTGCGCGCCAGTGGCATTCAGTGCTACGGTATCGGGCCGGGAATCGATGCGGAAGACGGGCCGCTGGGCTATGGCGCGCACAGCGATCAGGAGCGCATCATCGAGAGCGAGCTGTATCGATTTGTGCGGGCGAACTACGAGATCGTGGAGCGTCTGGCGGCATCCGCTCAGTAAGAGAGGGCAGGCACTGGGTGGCGCTCAGCCAGCCAGTGCACGCATCTGCTGCGCCAGTGCAGACTGGCTCAACTGATCTTCGGGCAATTCCAGCAAGGCAGTGATGCGCGACTTCAGTGTGTCGAAGCATTGTGCGAAGGCCTGCCGCGCCGCCTCGGGATCGGCAGTCAGCTCGGCAGGATCGGGCAGTCCCCAATGTATCTTCTGAAAATCGCCCGAGAAATTCGGGCAGTTCTCTGCGGCCGCATTGCCGCATACCGTCACCACAAAATCCATATGGGGAGCATCGGGCCCCGCGAACTCATCCCAGCTCTTGCTGCGAAAGCCGCTGCAATCAAAACCCTTCTGCTGCAGCAACTCCAGAGCAAACGGATTCACCCTACCGGCGGGATGACTGCCCGCACTCCAGGCCTGAAAGACAGTGCCACCGATTTCATTGAAGAGGGCTTCTGCCAGAATGCTGCGGGCGGAGTTTCCCGTGCACAATACCAACACCTGAAAGCGTTGTTCCTTCACGGGGCTGCCGTGAAGAGCGGCGCTATCCTGCGGCGAAGTGCTCAGCAACATGGGGCCGCTCCATCAGCAGACATATCCTGATCGAAAGGCAGACCCCCACCACAACCCTCGAATAACCCGTAGTGACGACTGAAGTCACCGATGAAATCGAAGTGGGGGGCGAATCGTGTGTCCTGCAGCATGCGCCAGGTGTTGCCGCAAACGGGGAACACCCGACCCGTCTCGATGTCGTGATGCTTGTCGAGGACGAAGCGATGCGGATGATTGGGCATGCTGCCGCGATAGATCACCGCCTGACCATAATCCTCGCAGTCGTTCTCCAGTGCGCCAAGGCGGAAGAGTCGATACGTCGCAGAGTAGAACCCGATGGTGCCGGTGCGAGCCGCCAGTTCGGGATCGGTAATGGTGAGCGGCCGATCTTCCACCAGACGAGGATCGTTGAATCCGGCCTTGCGGGCCATGCCGAGGAAATCATTCCAGTACAGCGCACCACCGAGGCATTCGCCATAGAGCACAGGGTCTTGTCGCACACTTTCCGGCACGCGGCGATCGGCATAAACGTCGGAGAAATACAGCTCGCCGCCTTCCTTCAACAGTCGATGCACGCCACGCAGAACGGCATCCTTGTCCGGCGAGAGATTCAACACGCAATTGGAGACGATCACGTCGAAACTGCCAGGTTCGAGATCCAGCTCGTCCAGGTGTTCCATATAGCCCTGCACGAAGCGCACGTTGTCATAACCGAGCTGCTCTGCATGCCAGGCCTGATGCGTGCGCGCGATCGCTATCTGCTCGTCTGTCATGTCCAGTCCTACCACTTCGCCACGTGGTCCGACGAGTTGCGCCAGTGCGTAGACATCGCGACCGGAGCCGCAGCCCAGATCGAGAATTCTGCAGCCTTCCAGAGTGGCGGGTGCTATGAGGCCACAGCCGTAATAACGCGAAAGCACCTCGGGGTGAATCTTCGCGAGCAAAGGCTTGAGCCATTCGGGAACGGCACTGATGTCGCAGCAGGCGGAGGTTTTCAGATCCGCCGAGCTCTGCAGTTGTTTGCCGTAATAATCCTTGACCAGTTCGTGCATGGAAATTCCTCGATCGTGTACGGTTGATTGCTCAGGGCGCGCTGCAACTGGCGCCGTAGCGGTAACAGGCGAAGCAACGATGGTGGCGCAGCATGATGCGGGGCTGCAGACTCTCGGTCAGCGTGGCGCCCAGATCATAAGAGGGATCGTCGTCCACCAGAGTGCAGGCATAGACGCGTACCTGATTGCCGCGTTTGACCAGCATGCGGGTGTAGGTGCACATGAAGTGCGCTTGACTCTCGGGAGTCGGATACTTCTTCATGCAGTTCTCGGTGACTTCCGGACTGCCATCCTCAGTGCCAGGTGTCCCAAAGTCCGGAAACGCGGTGAAGGGCAGGCGTTCGTGAATGTCGTGCGCGCGGAATACTGCGTGAAACTCGTCTTCAACCTGCGCCGCGTCTTCATTCGGCAGCATCTGTCGGGCAATGGACACTGCGAATCCCTGCGCGCGCAGCCAGCGTATGCCTTCCAGAGATTCTGCGAAGCTGCCTTCGCCGCGGCCCTCGTCATGACGGGCGGCGCCTGCATAATCCAGACTGACGCGGAAACGGATCGGATGGGGGTTGTGGCGCAAGGGAGCCAGTTGATGCGCCCTGCCAAGCAGCGCCTGCGTGCCATTGGTCAGCACGAAGCAGGGGCGGTGCTGGCTGGCGTAATCCAGAATACTGACAAATTCGCGGTTCACGAAGGGCTCGCCACCGGTAAACGAAAACTGTTCGATTCCCAGAGCAACCGCCTCGTCGATGAAGGGCTTGGCGTCTTCCAGCTTCAGCAGGGGAATGCGTGTGTCCCCGGGGTGCGAGCCCTCCAGGCAGAACGGGCAGGCCAGGTTGCACGCGCTGCCGGTGTGCAGCCAGAGCTCACGCAACTGCTCCGTCTCGATGTAGCCGCGCGGGTCTCCGGAACGGGTGTGGGTCCAGCTGTCGGCGTGACGGGGAGAGACGAGCTCGAGAACCGGGATGCGTTGCCGATCCTGAGGTAGAGCGCTGATTTCGGTACTTTGCATTGATGATCCGGTCTTAAAAGTGGCTTGCTAAAAATGCCTGAGATGCCTGTGGATACGCCAAATCATGGTAAATAGACGGGTCGACGGGGCATTTTGTTACAACCGGCATTGTACTCCTCCTTGTTTGGTCCGCGCACCTGCAGCCAGGCATGTCGTGACACGGTGAAAGAGACTGGCTAAAGTACCGTTTTTCTGGCGGTACTGGATATTCCAGGCAGAGGTGGATGTAGATGTCAGAGTGGCATGCGCAAAGGATTGAGGAGCTGGAAAGCGTCAGGGGATTGGCGGCGCTGCTGGTGGTATGTTTTCACATTCCACCATGGCATTCGTTGCGGGACATGTCACTCATAAATAACAGTTATCTGATGGTCGATCTGTTCTTCGTGCTCTCCGGTTTCGTGATCTTCAACGCTTGGCACGACAGAATTTCATCTGCCCGTGATCTGCTGCGATTCCAGTTCTTGCGCTTTGGTCGCCTGTATCCCGTGCATCTGCTTTTTCTCTGCGTGTTTGTCTTTATCGAGGTT
This sequence comes from Gammaproteobacteria bacterium RIFCSPLOWO2_02_FULL_57_10, assembly GCA_001802565.1. Classification (GTDB taxonomy): domain Bacteria; phylum Pseudomonadota; class Gammaproteobacteria; order Pseudomonadales; family Pseudohongiellaceae; genus UBA5078. Next base: position 69,073 of record MGYS01000046.1, read on the forward strand.
GCCAAGCTTCTGGCAGAGAGCGGGTTTGGTTTGACGAGTCCGAACTCTGCAGCGTTCCGGGAGAACAATCTCCTCGCGCTACTGCAGCAGCTCTTCCTGTTTCAGGCGATCTGGCCTGCCGGGAACGCCGACACCTTCAACGCGCCCGCGTGGTCCATCAGTGTAGAGTTCTATACCTACCTGATATTCGCGGTTGTCACGCTATTGGGCGGGCGAGGAAGGAATATCGCGTTTGCAGTCCTGGCCATTCTTGCGCTGGGGCTTCTGACAGGTGCCAGTTTCAAATCTGCCTATCTGTTGCGCGGCATCGCTGGATTCTTCATCGGTTGTCTCGTCGCCGTCGCGATCACACATTCTCGGGGCAGGAGCTGGAAGGTTGACGTGCCAAGCTGGGCGTCGACTCTTGTGCTTGTCATGCTGGTTCTGTTTCTCGTACTCAAGACGGACTCCAGTCGCGATCCGTTCATCTACCTTCTGTCTTCACTGCTTTTGCTCACACTCGTCGTGCAGAGAGACGGCATACTGAATCGAATGCTTCGGCAACGATTTCTTGTCTGGCTGGGGACGATCTCCTACTCCGTGTACATGTCCCATCTGGCGGTGATATGGGGAGTGAATCAGTTCATCCGTCTGATTCTGCAAAGACCCGAAGCGGTCGGTGCCGATGGCATCAGCGTGCCTCAGCTTGCGGCGTGGGAAATGCTGCTGGCAATCGGGGTTGTAATGGGAGCGGTCATCATGGTCAGTGTTCTGGTCTACAGACTGGTCGAGCAACCCTGGCGGGTCAGGTCGCGTGAGGCTCAGTGGCCGGAGTGATCTAGAATCCCATGTGGGAGCGAGCCCTGCTCGCGATTTGGATTGCCCATTCATCGAGAGCAGGGCTCGCTCCCACAACAAATTTATTTCCGTGAGTGCGCAGCAATATCCGTAAAGGCGAGCTAAGCTAGAGGGACGGAGAGGTCATGATCAGAGAAACAACCATACGATTCCGCTTGCGCCACGCCACAATCACTTGCCTGCTGCTCATTCCGGTTGCAAACGCGGCGGACTGGAATCAGTACGGCGGCGAAGGTGGGCAGCAGTTCACTGCGCTGGAGCAGATCAATCGCAGCAATCTTGACCGCCTGATTCCCGCGTGGACCTATCGCAGCGGCGATCTCAATCAGGGATTCATGGAGAAGGCACACAGCTTTCAGGCCAACCCGATCTTCTGGAACAACACGCTCTATATCAGCACCAGTGCCAATTGGGTCATTGCCATAGATGCAGTGTCAGGAGAAGAGCGGTGGAAGTTCGATCCCGCGTTGCCCAGGGACATCGACTATTCGGAGAGTGCTTCGCGTGGAGTAGCGATCTGGCATGGTGACGTCGAGACGTGTCCGCATCGCATTTTCATGGGCACGCTGACAGGATTCGTTTATGCGTTGGATGCGCTGACGGGGGAAGTCTGCACGGACTTCGGTGTCGCAGGTCGTGTGGACATGAGCGTGGACGCAGGTGGCACTGGTAATTGGCTCGGTCACTACGGTATCACGTCGCCGCCCGCGATCGCGGGTGGTGCACTCATCGTTGGCTCGTCCATCGGTGACAATCGCATGGTCGAGTCTCCGCGCGGCATTGTGCGCTCGCTGAATGTCATTACCGGGACCCTCAACTGGTTGTGGGATCCGATTCCCCGCGCACCAGAAGATCCGCTGCGGGCGGAGTGGGCGGGCAACAGCGCCAGCATCACCGGGGGTGCGAACGCATGGCCGCCGCTGTCCGTGGATATGGAGCGTAATCTGGTGTTCGTCTCCACCTCGTCACCGAGTGCGGACTTCTATGGTGGTGAACGTCTGGGCGACAATCGTCACGCCAATTCTCTGGTGGCATTGGATATCGATACCGGTGCGGTGGTATGGCATCAGCAGCTCGTGCATCACGACGTGTGGGACTACGACATCCCCTCGCAGCCGACACTGACCACGATTCAGAGGGAGGGCGCCGCAGTCGATGCCGTGGTGGTCGTGACCAAGACCGGAATGCTGTTTGCGTTCGCGCGTGATGACGGCACGCCGGTGTATGAGATCACCGAGCGACCCGTACCGCAGAGTGACGTGCCAGGTGAATTCCTTTCTGCCACGCAGCCGTTCTCGAGTATTCCGCCTCTGGCAGACCAGAGTGTAATTACTGAAGACGATGCCTTTGGTATCGCGTGGTTCGATCGTCTTGGCTGCCAGAGCGTGTTGCGGGAGCTGCGCTCCGAGGGCATCTTCACACCACCGTCTCTCGAGGGCAGCATTCTCTCGCCGGGCTATGCCGGTGGGGCCAACTGGGGCGGAGTCGCCATCGATCAGGAGCGCCAGATAGCCATCACCAATGTGAACCAGATTCCTGCACTGGTCAGGCTGATCCCGCGTGACGCCCTCCAGACTCTGCGCGATTCCGGAGAGCTTGATGGCTGGGATATTTCCGCGCAGACGGGCACGCCATACTTCATGGCACGCAGATTCTTTCTCTCGCCACTCGGATTGCCGTGTACCAGACCGCCGTGGGGAAACCTGGTCGCCGTGGATTTACGCGAAGGTACAATTCTCTGGGATATTCCCCTTGGCACGATCCGGGATCTGGCGCCGTCAGTGGTTCCCGATTTTGCGTGGGGAGTTCCCAATCTGGGTGGTGCGCTGTTGACCGGCTCGGGGCTCATCGTCATCGGTGCCGCGACGGAAAACACGCTGCGCATCTTAGACGTCGAAACCGGTGAAGAGTTGTGGAGTCATCGTTTGCCCACGGCCGCGATCGCGACGCCGATGAGTTACGAAGTGGAGGGTGAGCAGTACATTGCCATCGCCGTCGGCGGACACGAACCACTCGGGATGGAGGATGGGGATTACCTGATGACGTTCAAGCTGGAGCGGGATCGTCCCTGATCCTCGCAGCAAACGACTATCGTGCCAGCAAGCGCACCGGATTGGAGTAGAACCACAGATCAGTCCAGGGATCTTCGCCCAACGGATCGAGTGAGGGTTCCAGTTCTTCCGTATTGGTGCCACGCACGCGAATGTAGTGATCGCTCTCCAGGGCTTCGATGCGATAGCGAATCACCTTGTACTGGCCATCCTGCTGCCAATCTGCCTGCGTGAAGCGCGCAGCGACCTTCGTATGCGGGCTTTTGTCGGCAGATTTCTCCAGCGCTGGCCCGCGCATCTCCCCGATGATCAGATCCACGCGTGCCACTGTCGGATTGTCGTCACCGTGATTGCGTGACTCCGGGTCCAGAAAGCGAATGGTGATGTCCACCGCGCTGCCGGTTGCCACCTCGAGCGAGCCGCCGATCGCTGCGCTTTCCGCGCCAGCCGTGGTAGTGACATGCAGTTCGCTGATCAGATCTCCCGTCGTGACGAAGATGCGTCCGCCGCGAATGCCGTCAAGAATCGCGCCGTGATTCTTCTCTGCCCAGACATAGGTCTTCGAGTATTCGCCAGGCCAGAAATCGACGCCACCTTCTGAGTAATGGACATGTGAATCGGAAGTGGCAGTGATCCACCAGTCGCGGCCTTCTGCGAGCATGGAGTCCCAGAACCCGCCGACAATCGCGGTCATCTGATCGAAGCCGCCCATGGTCGGATGATTGCCGTAGTAGCCGCGCGGCCGTTCCGAGTTCAGTGAGCCGTCGACATTCAGGGCTGATGCCTGATGACCGGGAGCGCCTTCCATGCCGATGGCGATTTCGGGAGCCGTATCGTTCCAGCCTCGCAGTTCCTGCGGCGTATCCAGTCCGTAGTGGCGTTCACCCGGTGCAGAGCGCGATGGATGGTGCGCGATCACGACGGGTCTGTCAGGCAGATCGCGCATGAAGCGCAATGCTTCGAGCATACGGGGTTCGGTGTCCCACTCAGGGTTCGAAGGCCATGGCTCGCGCTTGGAGAACTGTGACTCGATACTGTGCAGGCGCTGGGCCTCGTCTTCGGTGTGAGGCATGATGATGCTCGAGTGATCCGCGCCGGGCGTGTCGAACTCCATGCCGTAGAATTGAATGATGTCAGGCACCACTTTTCGAGACTGTTGCAGTTCCGGGTAGGCTCTCTCGAGATTGACCTGACTGTGGTTGGGGCCACCGTGATCTGTCGTCACCATCCAGCCGAGACCGAAATGTCTGCCCATGAGTGCGTTCATGTGAGTGGGATAGGCTGCGTCCCCGGCGATCACCGGCGCTGGAGGATTCTGGGTCTCGTCCCAGCCCACGCTGTAGCGACTGTGGATGTGATGGTCGCCCGCAATCCATTGCTCGTTTGCATTCTCATTCTGCGCGTTGGCAGGCATGAACTGTGCGACGGCAGCAGAGGCGAGAGTCACCACAGTCAGGATGCCGAAAGCAGTGCCGGGAATCGAGACAGGAAAAGTACCAGGAAATCTTGCGGACATGACAGACGACCTTGTTCGGATTGGAAATTTTCTTCCAGTCTAGTCGCTGTATGTGAAGCTATTATGACGCCGTCTCTGTGACGCCATCTCCTGGTGCGCCAGCCTTCTTCATCCTGATCTGCCTTTCCCATTCCGCGTTCAACTCCATCACCTTGGCCGCGTACTCCGGGTTCAGATGATTCGGTGTGTCCTTGCGATACAGCTGTGCCATCTCGAACATGAATCGTCTATCCAGTGCCTCAAACTCCCGTGTCATCTGCGTCGCTTCGTCGCGTGAGACACCCAATGCCTCCAGCGCGGAGCGGCCAATACGCAGCGAGCTGTCGAAGGTTTCGCGAATGATGTCCCTGCAACCTGTCGCCCACAGATCATAAACGTGATGGCGATCCACCGCGCGCGCAATCACGTGCAGATTCGGAAAGTGGGAGACTGCGTACTCTGTCAGCGCCGTGATGTGCTCCTTGTCATCGATGGCGATGATGAACACGTCGGCCTCGTCGATGCCTGCAGCATGCAGGAGATCATGACGAGTGGCATCGCCGTAGTAGACCTTCACGTTGTAGGCTCTCAGCATTTCCAGTTGAGCGGAGCTGAAATCGATCACTGTCGTCTCGAATCCGGCACCGCGCAACAATCTGTTGGTGATGCCACCCACGCGACCGTGTCCGGCGATCAGCACCTTGCACTTCTCGTCGATGACGTCGGCCTCGCGCGACTCCTGCCTGTTGAAGCGTGGTGCCACGAGGCGTTCGTAGACAATGAACAGCAATGGCGTCAGCAGCATCGACAACGCCACGATCAGCAACAACTGATCGGCGATCGCAGCAGGAATCACGGCAATGCCAACGGTGAACGAGAGCAGCACGAAACCGAACTCTCCGGCCTGCGCCAGACCGAGTGCCATCAGCCAGCGATCAGCGCCACTCATCTTGAAGATGTTGCCGAGCACCAGCAGCACGCCAGCTTTCAGCACGAGCAATCCAGCGGTCAGCGCGAAAATGGTGGTGATGTTGTCGAACAACAGCTGGAAGTTGATGCCTGCACCGACCGTCATGAAGAACAGTCCCAACAGCAATCCCTTGAACGGATCGATATCCGCTTCCAGTTCGTGCCGGTAGGCACTGTTTGCGAGAACCACGCCCGCGAGGAAAGTGCCAAGCGCAGGCGATAGGCCCACCAGCGACATCAGCAGCGCAATGCCGACGACGAGCATCAGTGCCGTCGCCGTGAACAGTTCGCGCAATTTTGCCGAGGCGATGAAACGGAACAGCGGTGACACCAGACGACTGCCGCCCACGACAACCACCGCAATCGCGGCGAGTGTGACGAGGGCTGTCTGCCAGCCGTTCAGCCCCTCCACGAGGCTCAGGCCATGATCGCCCGCGCTACTGGC
>MGYS01000046.1:74883-84292 GCA_001802565.1 Gammaproteobacteria bacterium RIFCSPLOWO2_02_FULL_57_10
AAGGCCAGCAGTGGCAACAGCGCCAGCATCGGAATCACGGCAATGTCCTGGAACAGCAGCACGGAAAAACTCGACTGCCCGCCGTCGGACTTCATCAACCCTTTCTCATTCAGTGTCTGCAACACGATGGCAGTCGACGACAGTGACAACACCAGCCCGATGGCCAATGCGACCGACCACGTAATGCCCAGCAGCAATGCCACCATCATGACCAGAGCTGCGGTCAGAATGACCTGAAAGCCACCGAGGCCAACCAGCCGCGAGCGCATCTGCCAGAGCAACCGTGGCTCCAGTTCCAGCCCCACCAGAAACAGCATCATCACCACGCCGAACTCCGCGAAGTGCTGCAGGGAAACGACGTCGACACTGAAGAGCGTCAGTACCGGACTGATGGCGATCCCTGCGATCAGGTAGCCCAGCACCGAGCCCAGCTTGAAGCGTGCCGCGATGGGCACGGCGATGACGCCCGCGCAGAGGAAGAGAAACGTGAGAAAGAGATAGTCGGTCACGAGCGATGAGTCCTATTTCTGATACAGCACCATGAACTGACTGGTCTTGCCCTGTACCTCCGGCGCGAAGACACTGACGTTCAGCGGGTCGTCGGGATTCTCCAACAGGTCGGAGCGACGCAATACAGTCAGACCTGCCGCCTCTGCCATCGCCGTCGTCACACTCTCTTCCACACGGTGCCAGGTGCCACCCGCTTCCAGGCCAGCACCATCAGGGGCAATGTGATCGATGGCAAGGAACACACCGCCGGGCTTGAGCACGCGCACGATCTCGCGGAAAGAGGCTTCCGGGTCACCCAGGCTCTCGCCCTGTGGAGCAAAGCCCAGCTCGTGCGGCCCCTGCATCCAGGTCACCAGATCGATGGAATTGTCGGCGGCGTCCAGCGCATCGAAATTGGTCAGACTCACGCGCACATTGGTGAGCCGGTTGTTCGCGGTGCGTCGGTCGATGCCGCCGTCGTTGTACTGCATCAAACCTGGCGCGTGATGCAGAATGACGCTGCCCTCACTGCCCACCGCGCGACTCATGATCTCTGTGTAGTAGCCGCCACCCGCCTCCAGTTCCAGGACGTGCATGCCGGTCTCCAGTCCTGCGAATGCGAGCACCTCGGCGGGCTTGCGCACCGCATCCGCTGCCGCGTCCTCGGCCGGGCGATCGGGATGAGCAAGTGCTGCAGCGACATCCGCCGATTGCGCCAGTGCTGCCGTATTGAACAGTCCCAGTGCAAAAAGAAGACAACTGGTGCTGAGATTGAGGAAAGGTTTTCGTGAAACGTTCATGCTCGACTCCTGCCGTCAGTGCGGCGTTGTGTTGAAGTGCAGTGCGCCAGCGCGGTTGCTACTTCACAAACTCATCTATCGCACTATACATCGCGGCACGATGAGCGGCGTTCTCGGCGCTGGAGGCTGATGTCCACGCACTCAGCAGTACGATGACCAGATCGTTCGCCGGATTGAAGTAGATTCCCTGTCCGTAGATCCCACTGGCGCGAAAGATGTTGTTGTCTTCCAGCCACCAGAAATAGCCATAGCCATCCGAGGCCGGAGAGGGCGCGACAGATTCGGCAATCCAGCCCTCGGGCAATACGCGGGTGCCATCCGGCAGGACGCCATCATTCATGACGAAGAGGCCGAGGCGTCCGTAGTCGCGCAGTGTCGCATAGATGCAACAACCTCCGCGCTCGCCCCCACCGTAGCCGTGTGTGGCCCACCAGGCCGGAGATTCCATCATGTTCTCCCATACCTTGTGTGTGAGGTAGGTGGACAGATTGTTGCCAATGGCAGCGCGCAACACGACCCCGGCCAGATCTGTCTCGCCGGTGCTGTAATTGAAGCGTTCACCAGGTGCCGCGACACGAGGCTTCTCGCCGAGGAACTGCATGAGGTTGACCACATTGCCGCCGGGATAATTGCCAACATCGGAATTGGGGTCCGAGTACGTCTCGTTCCATTGCACGCCCGAGGCCATCTGCAGCAGATGGCGCAACGTGGCACCGTCGTAGGCGGAGCCCTTCATGGCGGGCAGATAATCGGTCACCTTCGCGTCCAGATTGGAGAGATAGCCATCGGCGATAGCGGCGCCATACAGAAGTGAGGTCACCGACTTGGCCATCGAATAGGAAATCCACACCGAGTCTTCGGTATTGCCCAGACCGTAACGTTCCAGAAGCACCTCACCGTCCTGCAGCACCAGCAGTCCCCCGACATGGGTCTTCGTCATGTAGTCGTCCAGTGAGTAGTCCTGATCCTCCACTTCGTAGCGCAGGTCGCTGAAGTCCATCGGACGGGCGGGCAGGAGGAGTACCTTGTCGCCGTTACTGACAAGGCGGCCATTGGCCGGTGGCGTTCGGAAACGATTGATCTGCGCCAGATGCTGTTCGCTCATGGGCGCTACCTGCGCAGAGAGGCCGGAACTCTGGGGCATGGTCTGCGCCGTGAGCGTCAATGGCAGCGTCAGAGCGAGCAGTGCTGAAATTCGGGCGAGGGGGTTGCCCATGAGGAAGCGCCTCCTGAATGGAAGTCTGGTTACAGGGACTGGCGGGCGTGGCGATTGCAGGTGCCATGTCGCCCGACTGTAGAGCGTATTGCTGGAGCTGTCTACTCAAGGCAAGGTTCCCGTCTTTTTTGACTGGACATCTCGATTTCGGAGAGATACCTTCGATGTCTCTTACAGGTCATACAACGCCTTAAGTAGCAGTAGTAACCTTACCCAACCTGCAAGTGCTTGCACAGGAGACAATATGATAAGAAAAACCCTGTATAGCCTGTCCTTCGGGGCTGCCCTGATAATGGTGGCCAGTCCGCCCGAGGTCGCCGCCCAGGCAACCGAAGTGGTGGAGCCATTCAAGGTCGGCACCTTTGCCATCAACGATGTCCCGACTGTCGGTCTCGTCATGCGCAATGATCAGCTGATCGTTGATCTGGCCGCCGCCAACCGGGCTATGGAGCTGCTGCCGCAGTATGCCGACGTCAACATGCCTGAGGACATGCTCGGATTGATCGAGCAGTACGAATACGGCCTTAAAGGTCGCATCTACGAAGTGGTCAACTGGCTGGTGGAAGAGGAGCTGCTGAACAGCAACAATCGACGCAGCTTCGTTCATCCGGTGGACTCGGTGGACATCATGGCCCCGATCCAGTACCCCAGCAAGATCATGAACGCTGCCGTGAACTTCTACACCCACGCCTGCGAAGGCTGCAATGATGATGAACTGCAGAGTCGCATTCGTGAGCGTCAGGAGAACCGCGGTGTCCCCTACCTGTTCCTGAAGCCTACTCGCGGTGCCGTTATCGGCCACGGCGATGACATCATCATGCCTTTCGGTCGCGACCGCATCGAGTGGGAAGTGGAGATGGCGATCGTGTTCGGCCGCACTGGCAAGTACGTTGCTGCCGACCGAGCCTATGATCACGTGTTCGGCTACATGGTTGCGATGGATATCTCCGACCGGGGTGGCCGTCCGCCCGGTGGCTACAGCGCCGGTTCCGACTGGTTCGTCGGCAAGGGACACGACACCTTTGCCCCGCAGGGCCCCTGGATCGTGCCGAAGGAATTCTTCGGCGACCCCATGGAGCGTCTGCACCAGACCCTGGTCATCGACGGTGTGACGGTTCAGGAAGCCCGCGCGGGCGACATGATCCACAACATCCCCGAGCTGATCGAGTACGCCTCATCGCTGATCACGCTGTTCCCCGGTGACGTGCTGCAGAGCGGCACATCCGGTGGTACCGGCGCAGGTCGCGTCGAGCGTGCCACGGGCTCTGGTTATCTGATCGATGGTGAGCAGATCAGTGCCAGCATCGAAGGCATTGGCACTCTGACGCACACCGTTCGAGTGGAAACCAGTGTGCCGGATGATCTGTCTGGTTCGCAGTTGCCACCGGTGAGGACTTATCGTCCGTAAGCCGGGCTTCTGATGACTCTGAAGTAAAGAAGGGCCGTTCTCTTTCTCGAGTCTGGAGAGAACTGGCCCTTTTTGTTTGTATCAACTTGTTTGTAACAGCTCGTCAGTGTCAGCGCCCTGACGCCGGTTTCACAGCGTACATGCGCGCATCAGCCTGCTTGAGCAAGTCCTCGATCTGCTCATCGGCGTCCGGTTGCGAGATCACGTAACCCGCGCTGAACTCGATATCGTAGCCACGCTGTGATGCCTGGTTGTACTGCGCAAGATTATCCCGCAGACGACCAATGGCTTCCTGTGCATCGTGCTCGTCGGCATCCAGCATGAAGACGGCAAACTCATCACCACCGATGCGACCACAGGTGTCGGACTTCCTGAATACACTGCGCAAGGCATTGGCAAAGACCACCAATGCACGGTCACCTTCCGCGTGACCGAATCGGTCGTTGATCGGTTTGAACTTGTTGAGGTCGATCAGCACAACGGCGGCTTTCAGACCTTTGCGATGACAGACGTTCAGGACATGGCGGGCAAGATCGGTGTAGCCGCGGCGATTGGAGATCAGAGTCAGCTCATCCAGCGTTGCCAGTTGGAGAGCGGCAATCTCCTGCTCGGCCATGGCGCCCAGATCCTGCAGCAGTTGCAGCTCGTCGGGGTCGAAACGGCGCGGCTCTCTATCGAAGATACACAGTGTCCCCAATGCACTGCCACTGTTGACCTTCAGCGGGTAGCCGGCATAGAAGCGAATGTTTGGAGCGCTGGTCACCATCGGGTTGTCATGGAAGCGTTCATCCAGCAGGGCATCTTCGACAACAAATACCTGTTCTCCGAGGATGGCGTGTCCGCAGAAAGAAAGGTCTCTGTGGGTTTCATCGGGGAGATTGCATTCTTCGGCCCTGGATTTGAACCACTGGCGGTTCTCATCGATCAGACTCACGACCGAGACGTCCACATTGAACATTCTCTTGGCCATGCGCGTCAGGCGATCGAACCGCTCCTCAGGAGCGGAGTCGAGGATCTTGAGAGCGCGAAGTTTCTCAAGACGTTGCTTTTCATCGAACGGAATTTCAGGGGCAATCATATCTGCTGTCTCTGGGAGGGAGTGCTGTGTCGGGACTCAGTATAGCGGTGCTTAGTATATAGGGGATCACACCCGCACTACACCGAGATTCCTGCCCGTATTTCAGCGCGCATTTCAGCCGATAGGCGTTGCCAGCACATTGAAGCTTATGCTGATTCTGTCGCGATCACTCTTGTTTTCCTCCACACCATGTTCCAACCAGCCAGGAAAAACATACATCCGACCCTCTTCCGGTCGCATCAGTATCTCTTCGGCGGTGAACTCGGTAGGCTTGTCGACGGGGTAGGTCATCATTCTCGAGGCAATCCGCGGGTCGCGGAAGAAAATGCTGCCACACTCCGGCTCCTTCGCGCTGACATAGTAGACGCCGCTGAAATGACAGTTGGCGTGGAAGTGGATCTTGTTGGACGCCCCAGGAGGGCTGATATTGACCCAGGCCTGGTGCTGGTAAGTTTGATCCGAGCGAAAATGCAGAGACTCACCAATACGTTGACACACCTGCAGGATACGCAAATTAATGTCGTCGAATTCCGGCAAATTCTGTAGATTGTTGGGACTCTGCCAGCCTCGAACGTTGGTATTGTCGACGCCAGCCGGATCGCTCTCGCGCAGGCGCATGGCCAGGTCCAGCAACTTCGCATTGAAAATCGCCCGGTCATCGAACAGAGTTGACCAGACGAGGCTGGGAAAGAGTGGTTGGGGAATGATTTGCAAGAAAAAGTACCTTTGGTCGGTTGCAGTGGGGCGTGAGCCATTTCTGAATGGCCAGAAGATATAGTTGAATCGCAGGTGAGTCCAGTTTCATCAATGCAGGTGCTGACAAGTCCATGGAGAAGAAGAAATGAAAATACAACAAATGGTATTTGGCGGGTTGCTTGGTCGGTCATTGACCGCGCTGGCATTGACTGCGCTGATAGCCACACAGACAGTCAATGGTGCCGAGGAACAGATCGTGATCGAGGACCTGACGGTCCCGCAACTGCGCGCAGAAATCGAGAAGATCCAGACCGAGTTCTACCGCGTGTTCAACACACTCAATGAAGACGATGAGTTTGATATCGAGTGTCAGAAGTTCACCCCCACGGGATCGAATATCCCCGAAACGGGCTGCGAACCCAATTTTGTCTCCGAGCGCCGTGGCGAGAATGCCAACGCTTACAGATCGGGAACCGATGAATTGATGAGCTCTGACGCCTTGATCAAGGAGTTGCAGCCTGAATTCGAACAACTCACGGCGAAGATCAACGAGCTTTCTGCGGAGAATCAGTACTTTCAGGAGCTCGGTCAGATATTGAACATGTTGAGAGGGCGTCTCACCGAGCTCACTCAATAAAACTGGATCCAGCAAACATGATTGTCTTGTGACCACAATCATGGCTCCTGAGGATCAAGACTTTTCAGAGAATTGTTACAAAGTATTGCAAATTCAATTCTTCTGAGAGAACATCCGTTCGATCCATAAGCGATACGCAGTTGTATCCGGTTTTGGTATTGGCAAAGGGGGTGCGTTTCTCTGAGCCGGTTCTGACACCCATATATTCGCAATAGATTACAGATAACAAAAACAACTCAGGAGTGATATATGCGATTCAACATTCCCCACAAACGTAGACTACTGTGCACAGCAGTCTCTCTTTCACTGTTTCCTCTCGCCAACCAGTCATTTGCCCAGGCCGAGCCTGAGGTAGAAGAAGTCGTTGTTACCGGTTCCTATATCCGCCGCTCAGAGGGCTTTCAAGCGGCTTCCCAGGTTACCCAGCTGAGCGCTGACGATCTTGCCGACGAAGGGACAATGAATCTCGGCGAAGTCATCCAGAACATGTCGTTCGTAGGCGGTCCTTCTTCATCGACCACCAACACCATTCAGGGCACCAGCTCCCGCAGCCAGAGCATCGACCTGCGCGGTCTGGGGCCACGCTCCACACTGACACTCGTGGACGGCAAGCGCGTCGCTGACGAAAACGTGCAGGTGATGGTGCCGACCATCGCCATCCAGCGTATCGATATCGTCGCGGACGGCGCAGCGGCGCTGTACGGCAACGAGGCAGTGGCCGGTGTGGTCAACTTCGTCCCCTACACCTCTTATGACGGCGTGAAGATGGAAGTCTACGGTGAACGCGACGGCGAGGGCGACTACGACGAGCAGTCAGCCCAGATGATGTGGGGCGGCGACATCGGCGGCCTCGACGTCGTACTGGCCGGTCAGTTCAAGACCAACAGCCGTCTGGCCTGGGACGAGCGTCCCTACTTGGCGCAGTCCGGTATGAACTATTCTTCTCTCGCGCCGGGCAACTACTCAGTGCCTGTGCGTAACGCTGCCGGCCAGTACACCGGTGCATTCGCCGCTGCGACTGATCCAAATTGTGCGCCGGCCTCCGAGCGCGATTTCTACCAGGCGGGCGAGAAGAACAACCCCTACGGTATGCGTGTTGGCACCACCTGCTGGTTTGACTACGGCGACACGCGCAGCTATCGCGAGCCCACCCAGACCGCCTCGGTCTTCGCGAATGCAACCTGGGATCTCAGCGACGATCTGGTCCTGAAGGCTCAGTACTTCAGTTCACGCCTTGCCGAGACATCGCATACCTCCACGTCCAACCCCGGTAACTCGCGCATCGGCGAACTGCCTTCGATTCGTGGTGAGCAGCCTGGCAACCCTTTCCTCGCAAGGAACTCTGCAGGTCAGCAACTCTATGGGGTTGACTCCAACGGCGACGGCATCCCGGATCGTGGCACGCAGGACCTCAACCGCGACGGCCGCATGGATTACATCGTCTCCGGCATCACGCCCAACGGCGTGCTGCTGCACGAAGACGTCCGCGCCCGCTCACTGCGTCCGATCAACAAGACGCACACAATATCGGATGGCCACACGTCTGATGCTGACAACTTGTCCGGCAGCTCCGACCATAACAGCCGCCTGATGCTGCAGGCTGACTTCACTGTGCCTTTCATCGAAGGCTGGGAAGGCATGGCTGCATACAGCAGAAGTGAAAAGAATCTGCGTTTCATGTCGAACCAGAACTACAGCATCTCGGCCATGAAGCAGGGCCTCAACTGCGACGTACGGCGTGACCGCGACGCCTGCTACAACCCGTTCTTCGTCGTGGATGAGTCCACCAACAATACCAAGGACGTGATGAATGCCGTTGCGGGTCGCTCACGTGAAATGAGTCAGAACTGGTTGGACACCATCGACATAGTGCTGAATGGTGAAGTACCCCTGGGTGGCTTCGAACTGCCAGGCGGCGTGATCGGTGCAGCAATTGGCTACCAGTGGCGCAACGACAAGTACACCAACACGCCGTCCCTTGAGGAAATACGTGGCGATACCTGGATCGGCAGCCCGTTTCCGGAAGGCGTCACTTCCGGCACCCGTGAGGTGGATGCCTACTTCATGGAACTGGCGATTCCCGTCCTGGAAACAGTGGAAATCGAAGCCGCCGTGCGTCACGAGAAGTTCAGTACCAAGCAGAAGTCCACTGACCCGAAATTCGGGATCACTTGGGCGACAACTGACTGGCTGACACTGCGTGCCACGACCGGTGATGCGTTCATTGCGCCATCGCTCGAGCAACTGTTGAATCCGGTCAGCTGTGGTCTGTCCACGGTGTCTGACCGCTTCTCCCCGTTCTCAGCGTTCACAACTGCCTGTTCAGGCGGCAATCCGGACCTGGAAAACGAGTTCTCCACGTCCAAGCAACTGGGTTTCGACCTCGCCTTCGGTGATTTCGACTTCTCGTTGACCTGGAACGAGACCGACTTCGAGAACCGCATCGTCGGCATCTCCGGTCAGCAGGTCATGAACAATGACTTCGAGGCCTTCAAGAAATGGTCCGGCTTCACTGGCAGTGGTGTGGGTGCAGCCAACCAGCCGAGCAGAGCACAACTGCAGGCATGGTTGAACAGCGGTCTGAGCAACCCGGAAATCCTGCGTGACCCGGATGACCTCGGCAACCTGCTGCAGATCAGCTCTCCGGGCAATGTGAACGCCACGGCCGTCAAAATCACAGCGTATGACATCCAGAGCAACTACCGCTTTGATATGGGCGATTGGGGTATGTTCCGCGTCAATCTGCAGGCGACGGTCATGGACTCCTTCGAGTTTCAGGACAACGCCACTGCACCGGTGCGTGAAGGTCTGGGCCAGACCAACCTGCTGACGGCCACTGCACCTGCAGTGCCTGAGGTGAAGGCTAATCTGCGCTTGGGCTGGACTTTGGCCAACCACGCGGTGACCGGTACGGTCCACTACGTGAGCGCGCTGGATTGGGATGGCACGAACTACATTCCAGCCATCCGTCAATTCGCCAACACCAACCCGAACCCGACGATTATCGGCGGCCAGATCAAGGCGTGGACCGACTTCGACATCGCCTACACCTACCGTGGCATCAGCCTGTACGGTGGAGAGATGG
>MGYS01000046.1:84353-87987 GCA_001802565.1 Gammaproteobacteria bacterium RIFCSPLOWO2_02_FULL_57_10
AGTAGTTGGCGCTGACAGTGGCAAGTGAAAAGACAAGCAAAAAAGAGAAGGGGCCCTTGGAGGCCCCTTTTTCATTTCGACGTTGCAGATCGATATTGCAGATCGACATCACAGAGCTATCGCGCAGAGGTCATGGTCGCAGAGTGCTGCATGTCCATCGCATCGCGTGAGCGATTGCGCTCCGATCGCGTCAACTCGCCGATGGCGGGACCGCCCTGATTGTAGATGCCACCGCGCAGCGCGAAGAGCAGATACTCCGCTGGCTTCGAGTTGTCTGCTTCCTTGTTGGTGAACAGCGCAACTGCGGCGTCCATCTGTGCTTCGCGATTCTCCTCGTCCGGGTAGGACAGGATATCCGCTACCACAGTCTCCAGAATGTTCAGGTTGTCCAGAATGATGGCCGCGTCGGGTGACAGGGTATACAGATCGGGAGCGATCGCGGGCGCCATCGGCAATTCGCTGGGAGGAGGGAACATGCTCATCCCGCCGTCAGTGCCGATCTTGCTCCAGAAGCGTTCCAGTGTGGTGTCCACGCTGTTCTTGAATTGTGTATCCAGATTTTCCGCGATGACGGCTTCGAGAGATGCGAGCTGCAGCCACTGCTGTGTCCACATCAAACCACTCAGACGCGGGAACGCCGTCTTGAATCCCGTTGCCTGCTCGTGCTCAACCAGGAATTTGCTTTCCTTGGGGAAGGTGGAAACAGAGTGACGATCGTCACTGAGGTAATCAGTGATTGCAGCATTCACTGCCTCACGTTTGTCGCTGATGCTGTCGTCGATGAAAATCTCGAACAGCCTGTTTTCAAAATTGCGACCGTGTCGCAGGATTTCGGCCATATGACGATTGATAGCTGCATTGTCGATATATGCGTTCTGTGCATCGTCATCTGTGTGTTTTGCTCGCATGACTGCAAGCAGATTGATACGTGCCTCCACCTCCATGTCCGGATACGGGCTGCTCGATGAACTCATGGTCATGGCGCCATGATTCATCATTCCGCCGACCATCATTTCAGTCATGGTCATGGTCTTCATCATTTCCAGATGTTCGCGCAACCCGGCACGCACATCCGCATACGCTGGCTGCGCATTGATGGTGGAAATGGCTTCAAAAGTCTGGGCCTGAGTGACGTCGAAGGCGTTGAACAGATCGGCGAGCTGCGGATACTCCGCACGGATCTTGTCGCCTGCCTGTGCATAGGCAGCCTGTGAAGCAAGACTGACAACTGCGGTGCATACCAATGAGGTGAGTAGAGTTCTTGCTGGCTTGGTCCAGCCAGATCGATTGTTGGTCATTGCCTTTTCTCCTGGACAAGAGCCCCGACTCATTACGCTGAATCGGGGCTCGTCTTGATGCCTTGTGAAAGTGCTATTCGGTGACTTTCACGGGCACGTAAGCGTTCGACCAGCAGCACTGATTGTCGAACTGGCTGTCTGGTGCCGCGAAGTTGTCGACGCGCAGACGGATGACATAGTCGCCTGGCTCCGAGAACGTGACTTTCGTCGAAGTCTCGGACCAATCGCCGCGACTGGTCATGCTCTCGCCATCCGTCTCACCGCGCTGGCGGGCGTCGACTTTTGGGTTATCGAACACGGGAGTGGCACCGACAGGACCCTGATGCATGATCCATTCTGTCCCCACTGGGAAGAATGGCGTATCCACATCGAAGCCTCTGCGGTCACCACGATCCTGAACGTAAGCGGTCAATGTGACCGGGGTGCCCACCTTGGCACTCATCTGATCTGCGTAGATGCCTTCCCGATCCGTGGCTTCCTCAGGGCCGTTCTTGTCGAAGCGGATAGCCGGATTCAAGGAGCCCATCGCAGCGGGATCGCGACTCATTTCGTAGGCTGGCGAACTCGCCCGCCCAGGAACCGAGTAGCTGTGACCCGCGTGATTCAGCGTCCACACCACTTCCGTGTCGGCCATCTCTGCCGGAACGGTGATCGCGAATGCGCCACGCTCCTGTCTGCCGACGAAGCCGCCACGGTTGTACACAGGAAAGTGTGTGGGCTGCACGCCATCAAACTGGGCTGGCTCGATGTGATTGTTCGGGCCGAGTGGGATATCAACGATCTCTTCATGATTGCGGTTCACGAAACCGAAGATCATGGTGATCGAGCCATCCTTGTTCTTGATCCAGCCATTGAACATCGGGCCTACCACATCGCCTGATGCCCTCGGGGCTGACAACTGATACGCACGCAAATGTTCAGGGAGTTGCGCATGGAGAGCAGGCGCGACAGTCATGCCCACCAGCGTCGCCGCAATCATCCCGGTTGTCAGACGTTTGAAGTTTCTCATTGTGCACCTCCTGTAGAGACAACAGTACGTTCATCGCGCTCTTCACGCTCAGCAAGCAATTTCTCGTAGCCTTCATCGTCCAGGTGAGTGACTGCGATCCAGGCGTGAGACATCTCATCAGTCGTTCTCTGGCCTGCACCTACCCACTGATCCGGATCGGGATTGCGGGGATTGTTGGCGGTGTTGTCAAACCAGGACGTCAGAATGATGGTGGCTCCAGCTGGAATCAGCGGTTGAAAACCATCCTCATACGTGTGGCTGTGGTTCCAGCCGGCATTCCAGTTCGATGCCTGGCTGATTGTTTCGCGTCGGCCGGAATCGGGGTAATAGACTTCCATGGACATCGCGACGCCGCGCAGGTGCAAGTGTGGCTGCCAGCTGTCGATGCGGACCGGATGATCGAAGGAATGGAATCCCTGCGTCATCAATGTGCCGTGAGGTGGAATGAGATAGTCACCGCCACCGTCCAGATAGTACAGACGCAGATCCTGACTATAGGCAGTCTTCTCGTCGAAGTTATCTTCCTCGTCGTAGTACCAGATGCCCACGCTTACCTGATCGTCCTGTACGGCCTTGCCATCGGGGTAGTAGTGAATGCTCCACTCCACCTTGGAGTTTGCCGGTGCAGAACGACAGGCTCCCTCAGGTGTTTTCTCACCAAGCTTGCCGTAGGCGTACTCGGACAGGCGACCGTAGGTAACCCAGTTGCCATCTTCATCCTGCACGAGGAAATTCGAGTTCGCGTGGTGCGTTGAACCATGTGCAGCGGCAGAGGGCAGCGTCTCCACGGCCTTGATGCAGCGTGTCTCGGTGATGCCGGTATCGACGTCCGGCTCCCACCACAGGTCCTGACCATTGGCCGGAACATCCCACGGTGTGGATTTGATGATGTGATCGGGTGGGCCAAGCTCTGCTGCGAGACGCCACTCGCCCACTTCCGGATACTCTCTGGGGGGTGGCAGGTCTTCAGGGTTGCCCAGTGGTGAGCCCGCGTTGACCCAGTCAACGATGGTCTTGATGTCGGCATCCGAAAGGCGCCAGTCGTCCTTCAATTCTTGAACGCCCACGTGATTATCGTACTGATAGGGTGGCATCTCGCGCTGCTGCACTCGCAACTGAATCAGCGGTGCCCACGGACGCACTTCTTCATATGAGGTGAAGGACATGGGGCCAATCTGCCCGGGCTGATGGCAGATCTGGCAGTTGTCCTGGATGATGCGCGAGACTTC
This sequence comes from Gammaproteobacteria bacterium RIFCSPLOWO2_02_FULL_57_10, assembly GCA_001802565.1. Classification (GTDB taxonomy): domain Bacteria; phylum Pseudomonadota; class Gammaproteobacteria; order Pseudomonadales; family Pseudohongiellaceae; genus UBA5078. Next base: position 87,890 of record MGYS01000046.1, read on the forward strand.
CTTTGCGTAGGTAGGGTGCTCGGTTGTCGGCTCAGCGGCGCCTGCGATCGAGGGTACGAGAGCCATTGCCGAAAACAGCCCGATTACTCTATTTTTTT
>MGYS01000047.1 GCA_001802565.1 Gammaproteobacteria bacterium RIFCSPLOWO2_02_FULL_57_10
ACTTCACCTCGACACACGGTGCGCGTAAAGGTCTGGCGGACACCGCTCTGAAAACAGCGAACTCCGGTTACCTGACACGTCGTCTGGTGGATATTTCCCAGGACCTCGTGATCACCGAGCACGATTGCGGCACTACCGATGGTCTGGTGATGCGTCCCGTGATCGAAGGTGGCGACATCATTGCACCGCTGGGGGACAGGGTACTTGGGCGCGTGTTGACTCAGGACGTTGTGAACGAGGCTGATGGCGAAGTCATCGTTGAAGCCGGTGTCATGGTTGACGAGCGTCTGGTTGAGAAACTGGATGCACTTGGCGTGGACGAAGTACACGTGCGCTCGCCGATTACCTGTGAAACCCGTTTCGGAATCTGCCGTCTCTGCTACGGTCGCGATCTGGCTCGTGGTCATATTGCCAACGTCGGAGAGGCCATTGGCGTCATCGCGGCACAGTCGATTGGTGAGCCGGGTACACAGCTCACGATGCGTACGTTCCACATCGGTGGTGCTGCATCGCGTGCAACAGCTGCAGACAATGTCCAGGTGAAGACCAAGGGCAGTGTGCAGCTGCACAACATGAAGACAGTGGAAAATATTCTGGGCAATCTTGTCGTGGTATCTCGTTCAGGCGAGATGCTCGTCAGCGACGAAGGTGGTCGCGAGCGTGAGAAGTACAAGCTGCCCTACGGCGCAGTGATCACGCTGGGCAAGAACCTGAAAGTGGAAGCCGGACAGATTGTGGCGACCTGGGACCCGCACACTCACCCGATCATCTCGGAAGTGGCTGGTAAGGTGGCGTTCGCCAACATGGAAGAAGGCATCACGGTGCGTCGTCAGACCGACGAAATCACTGGTCTGTCGAGCCTGTCGGTCATCGATCCGGCGGAGCGTTCTTCAGCAGCGAAAGAACTTCGCCCAGCGGTGACCTTGCTTGGCGCCGACGGCAAGGAGCTGTGCATTCCAGGCACTAACGTGCCGGCGCACTATTTCCTGCCGGCCAACGCGATCATCGCTATTCAGGATGGCGCTCAGCTGAATATCGGTGACGTAATCGCTCGTATTCCGCAGGAAGGTTCGAAGACACGAGACATCACCGGTGGTCTGCCGCGAGTGGCCGACCTGTTCGAAGCGCGCAAACCGAAAGAGCCTGCGATTCTCGCAGAAATTTCGGGAACTGTGTCCTTCGGAAAGGAAACCAAGGGCAAGCGCCGTCTGATCATCACGCCGAAAGATGGTGTGAATCCAATTGATGGCAGCAGCTTCTACGAGACGCTGATTCCGAAGTGGCGAACCATGACCGTGTTCGAAGGCGAATACATCGAAAAGGGTGAGATCGTTTCTGACGGCCCGCCCTCACCGCATGACATTCTGCGCCTGAAGGGTGTGGAAGCGCTGTCTGAGTACATCGTCAATGAAGTGCAGGAAGTCTATCGTCTTCAGGGTGTGCGCATTAACGACAAGCATATCGAAGTGATTGTCCGTCAGATGCTGCGCAAGGTGGAAATTTCCTTCACAGGCGACAGCGGCTTCATCAAGGGTGAGCAGGTCACGCTGACGCAGGTGGCAGAAGAGAACGACAAGATGCGTGCTCAGGGCAAGGTCGAGGCACGTTTCGAGCGCATGCTGCTTGGTATCACCAAGGCCTCACTCGCTACGGAGTCGTTCATTTCTGCTGCGTCGTTCCAGGAAACAACGCGCGTGTTGACCGAGGCTGCCGTTACCGGCAAGCGCGACTTCCTGCGCGGCTTGAAGGAGAACGTTGTAGTGGGTCGTCTGATTCCTGCAGGAACCGGATTGGCCTACCACGAGTCACGCAAGAAGATGGCGGCTGAAGCTGCAGCGGCAGAGAACACGTCTGTCAGTGCCAGCGATGTTGAGGCTGCTCTGACTGAGGCATTGAAGACTGGGGGTTGAGGCTTCCAGCCTTCGGGTGCCGGTCAGTTAGAAGTTGACTATGGGGTGCGGGGTCATTAAACTCTCGCATCCTTTATTCTGGGTAAGCTGCACGCTGCTGTTCAATAGGCGGTTTGTGTCCTTGCCTGTGTGTGGAAGCATGATTTTCGCACAATGCAATTTTCAGGTCTGTTGAGCAATCGGCAGCAAAATGGGTTGATATCCGACGATCCAGTGGTCGTCGGCTTATTTAAAATAGAAGCAAGTGCAGGCAGGAGTAATGAATGGCCACTATTAACCAGTTGGTGCGTAAACCAAGACAGAGCAAGGTCTCCAAGAGCGATGTACCGGCTTTGCAGGGTTGCCCGCAGCGAAGAGGCGTATGCACACGTGTGTACACCACCACACCAAAGAAGCCGAACTCTGCATTGCGTAAGGTTTGTCGTGTTCGCCTGACCAATGGTTACGAAGTGACTTCCTACATCGGTGGTGAAGGCCATAACCTTCAGGAGCACTCGGTGGTCCTGATTCGTGGCGGCAGGGTAAAAGACCTTCCTGGTGTGCGTTACCACACCGTACGCGGCAGCCTTGATACGTCAGGTGTTTCTGATCGTAAGCAGGGTCGCTCCAAGTACGGCGCCAAGCGTCCGAAGTCTTAGTGAGATTGTCCGGTTCTGCCATTGAGGCTGAGCCGGAGTAGTACGCAGTACCAAGTAAGGCTGGATGCCTGCTGCGCATTCCGCGTAGCGGGGAATTCCAGACAACCTGAATCTACAAGAGGTAGTTATGCCAAGAAGACGCATTGTCGCAAAGCGCGACATTATTCCTGATGCAAAGTACGGCAGCAAAGTGCTCGCCAAGTTCATGAACCACGTGATGGAAGACGGCAAGAAGTCTGTCGCCGAGAAGATCGTTTACGGTGCTCTCGAAGTGGTCAAGAAGCACTCCACCACTGACGTTCTCGAAACGTTTGAAAAAGCCCTTGATGCAATCGCCCCGATGGTCGAAGTGAAATCCCGTCGTGTGGGCGGCGCAACCTACCAGGTCCCCGTTGAAGTGAGAGCCGAGCGTCGCGCGGCGCTTGCAATGCGTTGGCTCGTTGAGCACGCCCGCAAGCGTGGTGAGAAATCCATGGCGTTGCGTCTCGCGGGTGAAATTTCCGATGCGGCCCAGGGTCGTGGCAGTGCCGTGAAAAAGCGTGAAGACGTGCACCGCATGGCAGAAGCCAACAGAGCGTTCTCGCACTACCGCTTCTGATAATTTCGAATTCCAATCATTTAATTTATTGAAGGTACGATTGTGGCCAGAAAAACTCCTTTGAGCCGGTATAGAAACATCGGAATCGTCGCTCACGTGGACGCCGGTAAGACGACTACCAGTGAGCGCGTGCTGTTTTATACAGGTGTATCCCACAAGATTGGTGAGGTGCACGATGGCGCCGCAATCATGGACTGGATGGAGCAGGAGCAGGAGCGTGGCATTACCATCACTTCTGCTGCCGTAACCTGTTTCTGGTCTGGCATGGGCAAGCAGTTCGATGAGCATCGTATCAACATTATCGATACCCCCGGCCACGTGGATTTCACCATCGAAGTGGAGCGTTCACTTCGAGTGCTCGACGGTGCTGTGGTGGTTCTGTGCGGATCTTCCGGCGTGCAGCCGCAGACCGAGACAGTGTGGCGTCAGGCTAACCGCTATGAAGTGCCGCGTCTGATTTTCGTCAACAAGCTGGATCGTACCGGTGCAGACTTCCTCCGTGTGGTTGCCCAGGTCAAGTCCCGTCTTGGTGCGATTCCTGTGCCTATGCAGCTGCCAATTGGCTCTGAAGATACCTTCAAGGGCGTTGTCGATCTGATCAAGATGAAGAGCATCATCTGGAACGAGGCTGATCAGGGCACCACATTTGAATACCAGGACATTCCTGCAGATATGCAGGCTGATTGTGAAAAATGGCGTGAGCACCTGGTGGAAGCTGCGGCAGAAGCTAACGACGAGTACATGGACAAGTATCTCAACGGCGGCGAGCTGACTCTGGAGGAAGTGGTTGCAGGTCTGCGTGCTCGCACGCTGTCTGGCGAAATCGTCCCGACATTCTGCGGCTCTGCGTTCAAGAACAAGGGTGTGCAGGCAGTGCTTGATGCCGTCATCCAGTATCTGCCGGCTCCAACCGAAGTAAAGGCAATCGAAGGCGTTCTGGAAGATGGTACCACTGCAGTTCGTGAGGCTGATGACTCGGCGCCGTTTGCGGCTCTGGCCTTCAAGATTGCGACAGACCCCTACGTTGGTACGTTGACATTCTTCCGCGTGTACTCAGGCTTCCTGAATTCCGGCGATGCCGTGTACAACCCGATCAAATCCAAGAAAGAGCGAATTGGTCGTATGGTGCAGATGCGCGCCAACAATCGTGACGAGATCAAGGAAGTTTACGCGGGCGATATCGCTGCGGCGATTGGTCTGAAAGATGTCACCACGGGTGAGACGCTGTGTCACCCTGACCACATCATCACACTGGAAAAGATGGACTTCCCCGAGCCGGTGATCTCCGTGGCCGTCGAGCCCAAGACCAAGGCTGACCAGGAAAAGATGGGTATTGCCCTGAACAAGCTGGCTCAGGAGGATCCGTCCTTCCGAGTCGAGACTGACGAAGAGTCCGGTCAGACCATCATCGCCGGCATGGGTGAGTTGCACCTGGACGTACTGGTCGACCGTATGCGTCGCGAGTTCGGTGTTGAGGCGAATATCGGCAAGCCTCAGGTTGCTTACCGTGAAACCATCAAGAAATCCGTGGAAGTGGAAGGCAAGCACGTCAAGCAGTCCGGTGGTCGTGGTCAGTTCGGCCACTGCTGGCTGCGTCTTGAGCCGCTGCCGCCAGATGAAGAGTACAAGTTTGTCAACGAGGTTGTCGGTGGTGTGATTCCGAAGGAATTCATCCCTGCGATCGACAAGGGTGTTCAGGAGCAGATGAAGAACGGTGTGCTCGCCGGGTATCCACTTCTGGCCATGAAGGTCACCGTGTTCGACGGTTCGTACCACGATGTTGACTCCAGTGAAATGGCGTTCAAGATTGCCGGTTCGATGGCCATGAAGAAAGGCGCACTGATGGCAGATGCTGCTCTGCTTGAGCCGATCATGAAGGTGGAAGTGGTTACGCCTGAAGAGAACATGGGTGATGTCATGGGCGACCTGAACCGTCGACGTGGCACTGTTCAGGGTATGGATGACAGCCCGATGGGTCGCGTGATCAATGCAGAGGTTCCGCTTTCCGAGATGTTTGGATATGCGACCGATCTGCGTTCCGCAACCCAGGGTCGTGCTACCTATACGATGGAGTTCCTCAAGTATGCGGAAGTTCCGAACAACATCAAGGAAAGCATCATAGCCAGCAAAGGCGCCTGATGATCGTCTGAATCCGGGCGTAGACAGACTCCGTTAATTTTAGTTTTGATGAGGTGATATTGTGGCGAAAGGCAAGTTTGAGAGAAAGAAGCTCCACGTAAACGTAGGCACGATAGGGCACGTTGACCATGGCAAGACGACACTGACAGCTGCTCTGACACGCGTGTGCGCGGAGACCTGGGGTGGAGAGGCTCGTGGATTCGATCAGATCGACAATGCTCCGGAAGAAAGAGAGCGTGGTATCACGATCAACACTTCCCACGTGGAGTATGACTCGGCCACTCGTCACTATGCACACGTTGACTGCCCCGGCCACGCGGACTATGTGAAGAACATGATTACCGGTGCGGCGCAGATGGACGGCGCGATCCTGGTGGTTTCTGCCGCTGACGGCCCGATGCCGCAGACGCGCGAGCACATCCTGCTGTCCCGTCAGGTAGGTGTACCGTATATCGTTGTGTTCATGAACAAGGCAGACATGGTGGATGACGCCGAGCTGCTGGAGCTGGTGGAGATGGAAGTGCGTGAGCTTTTGGACACGTACGATTTCC
>MGYS01000048.1:0-6956 GCA_001802565.1 Gammaproteobacteria bacterium RIFCSPLOWO2_02_FULL_57_10
TTACTCCCCGATTGTCACTTCAACGCCACTCAGACCCTCAGTTATTGACCTGAAAGTCTACTGCACCCGCCGTCACCACCAATACAGTTCGCCGGTTGGGAGGCGCTGGCTGGCAAACCGTCTGCCGCCAGGACGGCGGCAGCCGAGCCCCCATGGATGGGTTCACGGCGTGTTTGCCACCGAGCACCCTCCAGTCGGAGAACGAGATCGAAGTGACACATACGAGGTAAAACTACACTGGATTATCGATATCGATGAACTGGTGTTGCAGGCCGAACCTGGCAACGAGATGAGCGGCTACCGCCTGGACTCCGTAGCGCTCTGTTGCGTGATGACCTGCCGCGTAGAAGTGGATCCCGGTTTCACGGGCGATGTGCACTGTCTGCTCGGAAACCTCTCCGGTGATATAGGCATCAACACCCGCCTTGACCGCCAGCTCGATGTAGTTCTGCGCTCCGCCTGTGCACCACGCCACTGTTCCTATCTCTCTGTCACTCCCCGCGATATGCATCGGCGCCCTGCCCAACCGGGTCTCGATCAGTGCCGCCAGTGCTGCACCAGAAATACTCTCCTCCAATGAGCCAGTCAGACCAATGCTGTGATTGTTCTGTTTGCCGATATCCCCTGTGGTGGTGAATCCCAGCAGCTTGCCAAGTTGCGCGTTGTTGCCTAGCTCAGCATGAGCATCAAGCGGCAGGTGATAGGCCAGCAGACTGATGTCGTGCTCCAGCAGGGATTGAATGCGGGTCTTCTTGATCCCGGTGACCGCCGCGTCCTCACCACGCCAGAAATAACCATGGTGCACCAGGAGCAGGTCCGCCTCTGCGGCGATGGCGCGATCGATCAACGCCTGACACGCTGTGACACCTGACACCATCCTGTTGACCAAGCGACGCCCTTCCACCTGCAATCCATTGGGACAATAGTCGTTGAATTGCTCCGGACGCAGCAGTGTTTTCAACTCCATCAGTATTTCATCAAGCGTTACAGACATCAGAATTCACCTTCACATGACAGAGGATAACTCGCATAATGGGTGCAATTTCGGCGGCTGTCCGCCACGGATCAACACCAGTCCGCCCCATGGGCCCACATGGTAACAGAAGCAACCACAGCGGCCTGAACCGCCGCGAGATCTCATGAAAAAGTTCCTCCAGTTCATCAGCTGGCCTACAGTCGCCGGCGTTCTGTTCGCCGTCATCCTGGTCCAGTATCAACAAATCAACCGGCTTGGCGAAGCGCTTTTGCAACAACCTGCAGCACCGGTCACAGCGGATGAAGAGGGCTTACCGTTTTCTCTGGCTGAAGCCGTGGACAGAGCCGCGCCCTCCGTCGTCAGCATCCACTCCACGATTCGACAGCAGATCCAGTTGCCACCACCGGAAGAGATCCCGCCGATGTTCCGCAATCTGCTGCAGAACATTCCGGCAGAACGCTCCTACAACAGCCTGGGGTCAGGAGTCATTGTCAGCGACGAAGGGCACGTGCTCACGTCTCTACACGTGATCGAAGGCGCTGAGGACATCGAAGTGCGCTTTGGCGATCTGAGCAGCGAAACCTTCATCGGCGCCGCACGCCTGATTGGCTCCGACCCTGGAACTGATCTGGCGTTGCTGAAGATCGAAGCCACAGAGTTGCCCTCACCAATCCCCATAGGCTCATCGGATGCCGTGCGTGTCGGCGACACGGTACTGGCAATCGGCTTTCCAAGTCAGGAACTGATCAGCCAGAAGTCTGTGTCGAGGGGCATTGTCAGCGCCCTGGGTATCCCCCAGAACGGGCTGCCGGTGGTGGAGTACATCCAGACAGATGCGGCCATCAATTATGGTAACTCTGGCGGCGCGCTGGTGAACTCCAACGGTGAACTGATAGGGATAAACTCCTTCATCTACTCCCAGTCGGGCGGATCAGACGGTATTGGCTTCGCGGTTCCGATCAACAAGGCCATGGTGGTCGTCGATCAGTTGATTGCCTACGGCGAAGTCACGCCGGGCTACCTGGGCGTACTCACGGGAGAGATGTTGACGCGAGAATCCAGCCTCAATTTCTTTGGCCGCCCGGACGTGACGGGTCTGCTGATTGAACAGGTGAATGAAGAGAGCCCCGCGGAACTGGCCGGTATCAAGGCGGGCGACGTCATGACTTCCATTGATGGAGTGGTCATTACCGATGTGATTGGCGCCATCGATCAGATCAACAGGAAGGCCCCCGGCCAGATGGTGGATCTGGGCATCTACCGCGAGGGTGAGAATCTGACGATTCCCGTTCAACTGGGGACAGGCACGGCGCAGTATCGGATCCCGGAACTGCCAGGCAACTGATTCCCCGGCAGCGGAAAAATCCGACCCTTCCTATTTGCGATAGGCAGCAGACTCGGCGTGCGCCTGGAGGAACTCGTTGGTGGCCAGCTCGGAGGCAATCCCGGCCAGAGTGGATGCCCCCTGTGCAGAGCACTGGATGATCGAACTGCGCTTCTGAAAGTCATAGACCCCCAGAGCCGAGAAGAATCGGGCCGTTCCAGAAGTCGGCAGCACGTGGCTCGGCCCCGCGCAATAATCTCCCAACGCTTCCGCACTGTAGCGCCCCATGAAAAGCGCTCCCGCGTGAGTGATATGGGCCGCCAGAGCCTGCGGATCTGCCACGGACAGCTCCAGATGCTCCGGCGCAATCTTGTCACTGACTTCCGCCGCCTCTTCCAGTGACCGCGTGAGGATGAAAATCCCCCGGTTCTGCAAGGACTTGCCAATGATTTCCCGTCTCGTCATGGTGGGCAGCAGACGTTCGATGCTTGCCATCACCTGGTTCAGAAACTCGCTGTTGTCGCTGATGAGAATGGATTGAGCCTGTTCATCGTGCTCGGCCTGCGAGAACAGATCCATTGCAATCCAGTCAGGATCGGTTGCCCCGTCACAGATGATGGTCAACTCGGATGGTCCGGCGATCATGTCGATCCCCACTTCTCCGAAGACCTGCTTCTTGGCAATGGTCACGTAGATGTTGCCAGGCCCGGTGATCTTGTCCACCTTCGGAATGCTCTGTGTCCCGTAGGCAAGAGCACCAATTGCCTGAGCACCTCCAATGGTGAACAGCTTCTGTACCCCGGCAAGCGCTGCGGCGGCGAAGACCAGATCGCCTGCCTCGCTCCAGGGCGTCGGCACCACGGCGACGATTTCCTTCACTCCGGCAACCTGTGCCGGAACCGCGTTCATCAGCATCGATGACGGGTAGTTGGCCTTTCCACCGGGAACGTATATTCCCACCCTGTCGAGAGGCATGACTTTCTGACCATAGATGGAGCCATCGGCTTCCTGGTACTGCCAGGAACCCTGCTTCTGCTTCTCGTGGTAGACACGGATGCGGGCAGCTGCCTCCTTGAGAGCGTTGGCCTGCACTGCCGGAAGACGCTGGAGACTGATCTCCATCTGCTCACGCGAGACGGTCAGGCCCGCCATGGAGTCCGCGTCGAAGCGGTCGAAGCGCCGGGTATAGTCGAGAACGGCCGCATCGCCGCGCTGGCGCACGTCGGCCAGAATACCTTCGACGGTACGATTCAGCTCGGGGTTACCCAGAATGGCACGATTCAACATCCCCCTCAGCGCACTGTCGAAGTCGGCATCGCGGGTATCCAGGCGAGTGATCTGCAATTTTTCCTGACTCATGTTCGTCGCCTCAGAGACCTTCGGCAGCCGCAACAGCCTCAGCCAGCTTCTGCAGCAAGGGTCGGATCACGGCATGCTTCATTTTCATGGCGGCCTTGTTGACGATGACACGCGAGCTGATCGGCGCTATCAGCTTCAGTGGTTCCAGCCCGTTGGCCTTGAGCGTGTTGCCGCTGTCCACGATGTCCACGATGATGTCAGCCAGCCCCATGGAAGGAGCCAATTCCAGCGCACCGTTGAGCTTGATCACCTCGATCTGGATACCCTGTTCGGCGAAATAGCGCTTGGTGATGTTGGCAAACTTGGTGGCGACCTTGATGCGCCCCATCACTGGTGCTGCCCCGACCGGGGCCGCTGTCATCAGACGGCAGCGGGCCAGGCGCAGATCGAGGGGTTCGTAGAAACCTTCACTGCCGTACTCCATCAGCAGATCCTTGCCCACGACACCGATGTCGGCACTGCCAAACTCTACATACGTAGGCACATCGGAACCGCGAATCACCATGATCTGCACGTGCGGAATCGTGGTATCAAAGATCAACTTGCGACTGCTGTTGATGTCTTCAAGCGGCGCAATACCCGCCTTCTCGAACAGCGGTAGCACCTCTTCGAGAATACGGCCCTTGGTAAGGGCTATCACTGTGTTCTGTCTGTTCATGGAAGTCATATGAGTGCTTGCCTGAGCCTGAATTGTCCCCACGCGAAACTGCCTGCGATCAGGAAATCCTGCGAATGCGGGCCCCCAGGAGTTGCATCTTTTCCTCGATACATTCGTAGCCACGATCAATGTGGTAAATACGATCCACGATGGTTTCATTCTCGCAGACCAGACCCGCGATCACGAGGCTGGCTGATGCACGCAGATCGGTCGCCATCACCGGAGCACCCTTGAGCGATGCCACACCCTTGACGATCACGGTATTGCCTTCGACGTGCATCGAAGCGCCCATGCGGCACATCTCGTGCACGTGCATGAAACGATTTTCGAACACTGTCTCGGTAATGGAGCCCGTGCCGGACGCAATGGCATTCAGTGCTGTGAACTGCGCCTGCATGTCGGTCGGAAACGCCGGGTATGGTGCAGTGCGCAGCGATACCGATTTCGGTCGTTTGCCATGCATGTCGAGCTCTATCCAGTTGTCGCCAACCTTGATATCGGCCCCCGCTTCCACGAGCTTGCTCAGCACCGCCTCCAGGATGTCCGGGCGTGTGTCCTTGATCTTGATGCGCCCTCGGGTCGCTGCTGCAGCGATCAGATACGTGCCTGTCTCGATGCGATCCGGCATGACGGAATAACTGCAACCGTGGAGACTGGTCTTGCCGTTGATGACGATGGTGTCCGTGCCCGCCCCCTTGATGTCTGCCCCCATGGCAATCAGGCAGTTGGCCAGATCCACCACCTCAGGTTCACGTGCGGCGTTCTCGATGACGGTCTGCCCATCGGCCAGTGTCGCAGCCATCAGAACATTTTCGGTACCCGTGACGGTACACATATCCATGAAGATATGCGCTCCCTTCAGACGACCGGCAACCGTGGCCTTGATATAACCGTCCTCCACAATGATCGTGGCACCCATTTTTTCAAGAGCCGTGATGTGCAGATTGACCGGTCTGCTGCCAATGGCACATCCCCCCGGCAGGGCAACTTCCGCCTGACCATGATGAGCCAACAGCGGGCCCAGCACGAGTATGGAAGCGCGCATGGTCTTCACCAGATCGTACGGAGCACTGCAATGCGTGATGGAACCGGCCGTCACTTCCACATTCAGCTTCTCGTCCACCACGTTTTCCACACCCATGCAGCCAAGCAGCTCCAGCATGGTGGTGATGTCGTACAGGTGAGGAAGATTGCAGACCTGCACCGTCTCCCGGGTCAGAAGAGTCGCAGCCAGGATGGGCAGAGCTGAATTCTTCGCCCCGGCGGTGCGTATCTCGCCGTTAAGGCTGATACCCCCATGAATCAGAAGTTTATCCATTGATGTCTCGATTTATTGATAGCGGGAATCTCAGGCAGAGGCTGCCCGTTCCTCGGAAGTCAGGAGACGCATGCTGACAGCATGAATCGCCCCTGTCGCGATGTGCGGATTGAGGATCTGATAGATCTTCTGCTGACGCTTGACGGCATTGAGCCCAGCAAAGACATCCCCAACGGCAAGCACCTGGAACTTGCCGCCATCGCCCTGCACCACGATCTCGCAACCGGGAAGCTGAGCATCAAGGAGCTGCTGAATCTGCTGTGAATCTATTGCCATGTCTAAACCTGCCAACCCTGTGTGTTGAATAAAACTGTGCGCAACGTGCGGCAACCGACTCTACTGCCAGTTATCGATTACCTGGTCGATATCGTTGCCATAACGATTCATGAGTGCAGAGAACTGTGTGAAGTACTGCCGGCGCAGATTGATCCCACCAAGGAAGAGGTTCTTCAGTTTCCACTCCCTGTTTTCATTGAGGAACAATGTGTACTGCAGTTCGACTGTCGAATTGTTGGCGCTGATCTGCATCCTGACGTTGGTGTTGACTTCAGGATCCGGTGAGGGTTCTCCTGCCGGCATGAACACCAGCTCCTGGCCGTCATATCCCACCAGAGCGGCACCATAGAAACGTGTCAGCGTGACTTTGAGTTTCTCGCCGAAGCGGGAAATCTGTTCCGGTGTCGCCTGCTCGGCGAACCGCGCCATCACACCAATGGCCACTTCATCAAAATCTACAAAGGAAGTCAGCGATTCCTGAATACCGGCAAAATACCTTTCCCGATCCGTGGCGAAATAGGGCTTCAGCTCTTCGACGGTGGCGAGCAGCTGATTGACAGAGAGCTCGGCGGACTCCACGGCCGTGAGTTCGGGCGCTTGCGCAGAGACCTGCATGGAGACCTGCATCAAGAGCGGAGCCATGACAACCAGGGCCAAACCCATGACAAACTTCCTGAGCGAATTCACGTGATCTATCTCCTCTAATGACAGCAATGGGACATCTGATTCTCTACCTGCCTGACCTGTATTCGACCTCGATTCATCGAGACTGTTCGAGCCCTGCAGAGGCAGCAATTCCGGTACCCGCTGATCCTGCCGGGAGTTTACATGAAACGGGTGCAGCAATAAATTACTACTTGCAAACAATAATAATCCCCCGTCTAATTGGGCCCCTCTCATTTTTCGATTGACCTGAGACAAGACCGATTTATGTGGCTGGACATCCTCATCATCACTCTTGGTTTCGCGGGCCTGATCTGGGGAGCGGACAAGTTCGTGGCAGGAGCGTCCGCCGTCGCTTTGAACTTCGGTGTTGCTCCACTGA
>MGYS01000048.1:6971-19728 GCA_001802565.1 Gammaproteobacteria bacterium RIFCSPLOWO2_02_FULL_57_10
TTCCTCGGCCGTCGCTGCAATCGAAGATCAGCCGGAGCTTGCGATCGGCAACGCCATTGGTTCCAATATTTTCAATATCGGTATCGCACTCGGCATTGCCACCATCATAAGACCTTTGACACCTCCCGCATCGCTGTTGCATCAGGAACTGCCCGCCCTGATGCTCGTCACTGTGGTAAGCGGTCTTCTGTTCGCCGATCTGTATCTGGGACTTGTTGACAGTGTGGTTCTGATTGCACTGCTCGCGTTTATCGCGTATCGCCTCTTTCGCACGAAGACCAGCGCACTGACATCAGCCGATGATGAAATTGCCGATCTGGAAATTCCCGCGATCACCAACTGGCGTGCAACTGCATATCTGTTCTTCGGCCTGCTGCTCTTGATCGCCGGAGCCGAAGCCCTGGTCACCGGCGCCAGCTCTGCGGCGACTCGCATGGGAGTCTCATCGGGCATCATAGGTTTGACGATCGTGGCGATGGGGACAAGCCTGCCCGAACTCGCGTCGACCGTTGCCGCCGTCTTGCGCGGACATCATGATCTCGCCATTGGTAACATTGTCGGATCCAACATACTCAACCTGCTGGTCGTCCTGCCGTTCCCCGGATTGCTGGCAGCAGGTGTGATAGAGCCCGCCATGCTGTCGCGAGACTACACAGCAATGCTGCTCATGACCCTGGCTCTTTGTGGCGTTTGTTTCTGGACCATAAAGTCAGGAAAAACCATCGGGCGATTCTTTGGTGTCTGCTTTCTTCTCATGTATGGTGGCTGGTTCCTCACCATGTATCGACAGCTGTGAAAGGTTGCGTTGACTTACTATGATCGCTGAGACATGAACAGGACATGAATGGAACGGAGTCAAAGATGACTGACAGAGATACACTGATCAACAGCGCGCGACGCACCATCGAGATCGAGCACCGCGCCGTCGGCGAATTGTTGCAGCGAATCGACAGCGCATTCGTGCAGGCATGCGAGATTCTGCTTGCCTGCAAGGGAAGAATCGTCGTGACAGGCATGGGCAAGTCCGGCCACATCGCGCGAAAGATTGCCGCGACACTTTCCAGCACCGGCTCTCCAGCCATGTTCGTGCATCCTGGCGAAGCCAGCCACGGCGATCTGGGGATGATCACGGACAGCGATGTGGTGTTCGCACTCTCCAACTCCGGTACGACCAGTGAGATCGTCACGATCCTGCCGGTATTGAAACGCAAGGGCATCCCGCTTATCAGCATGACGGGCGATGGCAACTCGCTGCTCGCGCAGACGTCCACCGTACATCTGGATGCAAGTGTCAGTGAGGAGGCCTGCCCCCTCGGACTCGCACCAACCACCAGCACCACGGTGGCACTGGTGCTGGGCGACGCACTGGCGATGGCGCTGCTGGAAGCAAAGGGCTTCACTCGCGAAGAATTTGCGTTCTCTCATCCCGGTGGCCGGCTCGGGCGTCGATTGCTGTTGAAGGTCAAGGATGTCATGCACAGCGATGCGGCAATCCCACAGGTGCCTCCTGGCACCCTGCTCAGCGATGCCCTCCTGGAAATCACACGAAAGGGGCTCGGCATGACGACAGTGGTGGCCACAGATGGCAGTCTGCGCGGCGTCTTTACCGATGGTGACCTGCGTCGCACGCTCGATTCCGGCAAGGATATCCACAAGACATTGATCGACGACGTCATGTCCACCCGCAGCAAGAAAATCCGCGAGAACGCCCTGGCCACCGAGGCGGTGCACCTGATGCAGGAGAACCGCATCTATACCCTGATCGTCGTCGACGATGCCGATGCCCTGAAAGGCATTATCCGCATGCACGACCTTTTGCAGGCGAACGTGGTTTAATGCAACTGAAGAAACCCTCTGCAGCACTTGCACACAGGAAGCCCCTTTCATGATTTTCAACATAGACCCCAGTGAGATCATCGCACGCGCTCGCGACGTCAAGCTTCTGGTTCTCGACGTTGATGGCGTCCTCACAGCGGGCGAACTTTTTCTGTCCGACAGTGGCGAGGAGATCAAGGCGTTCAGCACCCTCGACGGCCAGGGGATCAAACTGCTGCAGAGTGCAGGCGTAATGGTTGGAATCATCAGCGGGCGCAGATCGGCGCTGGTCGCCCGGCGTGCGGAAAATCTTGGCATCGAACACCTGTTTCAGGGTCGCGAGGATAAACTCAATGCACTGAACGAGATGTGCAGCAATACCGGCGTCCCACCCGGTGCCATAGCCTATGTGGGAGACGACCTCCCCGACATCAAGGTAATGAACACCGTGCGTCTGAGTTTCGCGGTAGACAATGCGCACATCAGTGTGAAGAAGACGGCCCATGCGCAGACTCAGAAGAGCGGTGGCCACGGCGCAGTGCGCGAAGTATGTGATTTCATTCTCCAGGCACAGGACAAGTATGACGACGCAATCGCCCACTTCCTCTGAACAGGACAGCAGTCCGAACATCGCCAGAGGCCTGCCCGGCAGCTGGCGGGTCTGGGGCATCATCAGCCTCGGAGCCCTGGCCTTCTTTGCCGGTCGGCAACTGGTGCTTGAACCTCCAGCCCCATCCAGAACCACCAATCCGACCACCGAGATCAACTATGATGCTTATTCCGTTGGCATCACCAGTGTGCTGTACAACGCAGATGGTCGCATCGAATACACCCTCGAAGCATCGGAGCAGATCCACTACCTCGACAACACCACGGTATTGACGAATCCATTCGTGCGGCTGTATCAGGACTCGGGTGCACGCTGGAATATCGTGGCCAGATCGGGCAGAATCCACGGGGCCGCGGAGAGCGACGATATCGAGCGACTCGATCTCAGCGACGAAGTGGAGTTGTTTCAGATCGACGAACTGGGCAGCAGGATGACTCTGGCGACAGAATTCATCTCGATCTACCCCGGCCCGGAGACCATGGACACTGACCGAGAGGTCATCATGTCAACAGAGCATCTGCGTCAGACTGCGATGGGCATGCACGCCGATATAAACCAGGACAAATTGACTTTTCTCTCACAGGTCAGAGGCAGATATGAAGTTGAAAGCAGTCAACCCTGATCTCGGCAGAGCCCTGGCACTCGTACTGGCTGGCTGCACGACTCTGAGCCCCGCATCAGGACTTTTCGCTGCCCAGCAGACTGAAGGGGCACATGAATATCGTGCCGACGGAGAAACCACGATCGAGACCATCAACGGCATGCGAGTGATCACTCTCAGGCAGAATGTTTTCGTTCGTCAGAACGAAGTGGAGCTGACCGGTGACATAGCCGTGCTCGAATACAATCTGGACAATGAATTACAGCAAGTGCGCCTGACTGGCACCCCTGCCAACTTTCAGCAGCAACCCCAGACCGACAGCGCCCCTATCACAGGCTACAGCGATACCATCAATTATTACGCGGGAGCAGAATCGATTGTCGAGTTCATCGGCAGCGCCAGCTTCAATCAACCAGGCACTACCCTGCAGTGCGCCGAGATCCGTCACGTCATCGAGACCGGAGCTACCTCCGGACAGGCCTGCAGCGGCTCATTGAGCCCACAAAGCACCAATGGCGCGACGGATTCCGTGCAGAACGATACCGGGGCTGCCAGCCCCCAGCCGAATTGATGGACACACTAAAAGCCTCCCACCTCGCCAAGTCCTACAAAGGCCGACAAGTCGTCAGAGATGTGTCGCTGAGTATCGACAGCGGACAGATCGTCGGGCTGCTCGGACCCAACGGTGCGGGCAAGACCACCTGTTTCTACATGATCGTGGGGTTGGTGAAGGCCGATGGCGGTTCCATATCCCTCAACTCCGCCGACCTGACCGGGCTGCCAATTCACGCCCGCGCCCAGCAGGGCCTCGGCTACCTGCCGCAGGATTCCTCCATTTTTCGCACGCTGACAGTGGCGGAAAATATCCTCGCCATTCTGGAGACACGCAAGGATCTGAATCGCACCGAGCGGCTGCAGAAACTGGAGAGCCTGCTTCAGGAATTTCACATTACCCACATCCGCGACAACCGCGGCCTGAGCCTGTCAGGTGGCGAGCGTCGGCGCACCGAGATCGCCCGCGCACTGGCAACGGAGCCCCGCTTCATTCTGCTCGATGAACCCTTCGCCGGTGTCGACCCGATCTCCGTGAGCGACATCAAGGACATCATCACGCACCTCAAGAACAAGGGCATAGGCGTACTGCTCACCGATCACAATGTCCGTGAAACGCTTGATATCTGCGAGAAGGCCTACATCGTCAGCGAGGGCCAGATCATTGCCGAGGGTTCGGCCGAAGTCATCCTCGCCAATCAGAAAGTCCGGGATGTCTATCTCGGCCACCAGTTCCGAATCTGAATATGCAAATGCACACTTGCAATTACATATGCGATTGCGGCACGATACTTGCTAACGCCATTTCCGCACGACTTCCGTCGGATTCAGCAGCCACTGCCAGATAAATCACCGCACCTGCAAATGACATCGTTCGTATGACAATCATGAAGTACAGCAGACCATGAAATTATCGCTTCAGCTCAAGCTGGGTCAGACCCTGACCATGACCCCACAGCTGCAGCAAGCGATTCGCCTTCTACAGCTTTCCACTCTCGATCTGCAACAGGAAATCCATCAGGCACTGGAATCCAATCCAATGCTGGAACTGGATGAAGGCACGGACGATTTTCACGCCAAGGAAGATGCCGGGACTGAGCAGAATTCCGAAAGCAATATCTCCAGCGATGAATACAGCGCCGACCGAATCCTCAACAACGAGAGTTACGAACAGAGTCAGCGCGAAGAACGGTTGGACCAGGACGACAATCGCTGGGAGGAACACATTCCGGAAGAGCTGTCCGTCGACAGCAGCTGGGAGGATGTCTATCAGAGCAGCTATACCTCGACAGGCAGTGGTTCAGGCAACGGCTCCGATGGCGAGACCTCCGATTTCGAGTCGCGAAACAGCGCTACCGAAACGTTGCAGGATCACCTGATGTGGCAGTTGAACCTGACCCCGATGTCGGACGCTGACAGACTCATCGGCCTGGCCATCGTCGACGCAATCGACTCCAATGGCATGCTCACGGTCAGCATCGACTCGATACATGCCAGCCTGATCCGTTCACTCGACATCGATCCGGAAGAAGTTGTTGCGGTGCTGCATCGCATCCAGCAGTTCGATCCGGTGGGCGTGGGCTATCGCAATCTTTCTGAATGCCTGCTCATTCAACTCAATCAGGTTGAGGCGGAAGACATGACGCCGGCGGTTGCGCACGCCAAGGTCATCGTCAAGGATCATCTGCCGTTGCTCGGCAATCGGGACTACGCACAACTGATGCGTATCACGCGCCTGAAGGAACCGGAACTGCGCGATGCCATCAGCATCATCGAGAGTCTCAACCCGCGCCCCGGCGCCGATATCTCACCACCTTCCACCACCTACATCGTGCCCGATGTCATCGTATCCAAGGACAGTGACACCGGCCGCTGGCGCGTCGAATTGAATCCGGAAACAGCTCCCAGAATCCGCATCAATCCCGACTACGCCTCCCTTGTCCGCCGCTCCGACACCAGCAGCGACAACAATTATCTGCGGGACAACCTGCAGGAAGCGCGCTGGTTCATCAAGAGCCTGCAGAGCCGCAACGAAACCCTCATGAAAGTTGCGACCCGCATCGTCGAGCATCAGAAAGGTTTCTTCGAGTACGGCGAAGAGGCCATGAAGCCGCTTGTACTGCACGACATCGCCGAAGCAGTCAACATGCATGAATCCACCATCTCCCGGGTCACCACCCAGAAGTACATGCATACGCCAAAGGGTATCTTCGAACTGAAGTACTTCTTCTCCAGCCATGTGAGCACGGCAGGTGGAGGGGAGTGTTCCTCCACTGCAATCCGGGCGCTGATCAAGAAACTGGTCGCTGGCGAGAGCGCTCGCAAGCCCCTCAGTGACAGCAAGATCACCAAGCTGCTGGAGGATCAAGGCATCAACGTGGCGCGTCGCACCATTGCGAAGTACCGTGAGTCACTCTCCATTCCACCGTCCAACGAGCGCAAGAAACTGGTCTGAGCCTGCATGTGTCAAGGACACTGCCAACAATGAATCCAAGCCATTTTGCCCCTGAGCCACAAAAAATGCTCATCTCCCGGTCCGCTTCAGTGCTAGAATCACCGGCGAAAAATTTCCACAAGAGACGTGCCCACAATGCGACTTGAGACCATACTGACCCCGGAGCGCTGCTTCTGCAATCTGCCTGGTGTCAGTAAGAAGCGGTTTCTGACGACGGTCAGCGAGCTGATCTCCGAAGCGACCCACAGTCTTTCCGCCGACCAGATCTACACTGCCCTGCTCGCCCGCGAGCAGCTTGGCAGCACGGGGATCGGCAACGGAATCGCCATTCCCCATTGCCGCGTGGCCGACTGCAAGACCATTACCGGCACCCTCGTCACGCTGGAGGAAGGCATTGATTTCGATGCCATTGACTCACGAACGGTTGACCTGTTGTTCGTGCTGATTGTGCCCGCAGAGGAAATGAACGAGCACCTCAAGGTTCTCGGAGCGGTGGCCTCTCTTTTTCATCAGGAAGAGTTCTGCAACAAGCTGCGCCAGGCCCGTTCCGCGCAGGAGCTCTACGACATCGCGACCAGCTTCTGACAACTGTTCACTGGTTGGCAAACCTGATAAGGTAAGTTTGAATTGACTGCAGCCCATGAATCGGCACGCAGTACTCCTGCTCCAAATCCCAGGCGAAGACATTGTGAAACTGCTCATCATCAGCGGCCGCTCAGGCTCCGGCAAGAGTACTGCACTCAATATGCTGGAGGATCACGGCTACTACTGTATCGACAACCTGCCTGCCAGCCTGCTGCCTGCATTGGCGCAGCGCGTGTCGGCACAGGCAGCGGATCTGAGCCGGGTAGCCGTCAGCATCGACGCTCGCAACATCCCCTCGGATCTGCAGCAGGTGCCACAGATCATCGAACAGCTCACGCAGAGCTCCCTGAAGACCGAGATCATTTTTCTGGATGCCAGCAGCCCCGCTCTCATCAAGCGTTTCAGTGAGAGTCGTCGCAAGCATCCATTGACGACGGACAAGATCGGTTTGCGCGAAGCCATCAACATGGAGACAGAATTGCTGGAGCCCATCGCGTTGCTGGCGAGCCTCTCCATCGATACCAGTAACATGTCACTGCACCAACTGCGTGACAGCATCAAGACCCGTGTAGTGGAACGCGATGAGGAAGGCCTCGCTCTGATGTTCGAGTCCTTCGGCTACAAGCATGGCGTACCGATAGATGCCGACATCGTTTATGACGTGCGCTGCCTTCCGAATCCGTACTGGGAAAAAAGCCTGCGCGCACTCACCGGGCTGGATGCCGAAGTCGCCGAATGGTTGGAGGCGCAGACAGAAGTCGAGGCCATGTATACAGATCTGTGTACTTACCTGGACAAATGGTTACCGAAATTTGCGGAGAACAACCGCAGCTACATGACGGTGGCAATTGGCTGCACCGGAGGACAGCATCGCTCGGTGTATCTGACAGAAAGACTGAAGAAGCATTTTTCAAGGAAAACAAGAAACGTGCAGGTCATGCATCGCGAATTGCGAAGACATGAGCCCGCCTGAGGACCGTTAGAGAATTTCATGATCGAATCCACCATTACAATCTGCAACAAGGCGGGACTGCATGCACGAGCCGCCGCGCGCATGGTCTCCGTGAGTTCCGCATTCAATAGCTCGATCAAGGTGGGGCAGGACAAGCTCGTCGACGGCAAGAGTATTCTTTCGTTGATGATGCTTGCTGCCAGCAAGGGCACTGTTCTGAATCTCATCATCGACGGTGAGGATGAAAATGCCGCATTGGACGCAATCACCACTCTGGTAAACAATCGCTTTGACGAAAGCGAATGAATTTGCGCACGACACAGGAAACAGCATGAAGAAGCTAGACCCGATTGACTGGAGCCTTGAGCCCCCCAGCAAATCACAGCTCAAGAGAGACATGACCAGCCTGCAGAAGCTCGGCGAGGAACTGACCACGCTGAACAAGAAGCAACTGGAAAAACTGCCACTGTCCGATTTGTTGCGCGCAGCCATTGCAGAGTACCTCCGCCTGCCCAACAGTAATGGTGCCAAACGGCGCCAGTTGCAATTCATCGGCAAGGTCATGCGCGACACCAATCACGAGGAGATTCAGACAGAGCTCGACAAGATGCGCACACCGGATCGCGCGCAGGTTCGCCGTGCTCAACTGATAGAGGAATGGGGAGAGAGACTCCTCGCGGGAGCCGAAGAAGAAATCAACGCCTTCGTGAACGATTACCCACTTGCGGAACGACAGGCTATCCGTCAGATCGTGCGCAACTACAGCAAGGATAACGAGGAAGCAGCGCGCACGCATCGCCGCAGACTGCTGAACTACATCAAGGAATATATCGAGTAGTCGAGCTCAGCGACCGAGTTCGTACAGCAGATATGCCCACCGTTCGGCGTACTGAGCAATCAATTCTTCCACCGAACCCGTATCGAAATGCCCTGCCCCCGGTCGCGTTCGCAGCAACACGGGGCGCGACGGATCCGCCATCGCCTGCAACTGCGCGGCGAACTTGTAGCTGTGCGCGGGTGCCACTACATCATCACTCTCCGACGTCAGCAGCAACACCGCCGGGTAGGCAGTGCCTGGGCGCACATTATGATAGGGAGAGTAGCTAAGCATCGCCGCAAACTGCTCGGGCGCTTCGACGCTGCCATATTCTTCCTGCCAGCTCTCGGCACCACCAAACTCCGAGAGACGCACCATGTCCATCGGGCCTGCTGACAATATCACCGCCCCGAACTGCGCGGGCTCTCTGTTCATGGCGGCCGCGGCCAGCATGGCACCATGACTCGCCCCCATCAGTGCCAGCCGTCCACGCTCTACGTATCCCTGTTCGTGAAGATACTGCACCGCCATCAGCAGATCATCAATGCTGCGGGACTTGCCGACACCTTTGGCCTCCTCATGCCATTGCGGGCCAAGTTCGCCACCTCCACGCACGGCTGCAAGCACGTAGACCCCTCCCCGCTCCATCCACCCCATGCGCGCAATGGAAAATCCGGCATCCATCGGAATTCCAAAGCCTCCGTACACTTCCAGAAGAACGTTACTGCCCTCGGCCCGCACGCGATCCCGCCTCCCGGCAATCAGCAACGGAATACCTTCGGACTGCGCAGACGGAACGGTCACGCGTTCCACCACGAACTCCTCAGGGGCAAAGCCAGGCACAGGGGTGAAGAGAGTGCTGATCTCGCCAGTCAGAGTATTCAACCGGAAGATCGCGCCGGGATCAGTCAGTGTAGAAAAATTGAGGAACACCTCATCGTCACGCTCACCCTCGGAGAACGCTGCGATTCTGCCAGGACCCGGCAAGGGCAATGTATGGCGCGATCCATCGGTGGCAACCAACTCCAGCGCGGACACACCCGCGTCCATATACTCCACCAGCACGCCATTCGACACCTGCAATGCGCTTATTATCTGACGCTGGTCCGCAGCAACCACTACAGTGGGCGACATGGCGCCATCTACGGCAGGATCGATACTGATGACGCTACCGGCTGGAGCTTCCTGCGTACTCAGAAAAAGGAGCTTCCCGTCCTTACTGTCCAGAAATTGCAGAGTGCCTGGTGCACCTGCCCCGAGTGACACAGGCTGGCTACCCGCCCTGTTCACTGCAATCAGAAGAGTGCGCAATTGCCCTGTCGACATCTCCTCCGTCACGATCAGGGTCGGTCCGGAGGCAGCAGCCCGCACACGAATGACACTCGCAGACTCATGCACGAGTTCATCCACAACGTCCGTCAGTGCTGCCTGCTGCACAGCACGAAAATAGATACCCGTCGATGTCGAATCGGTTGCGGAAACGCCAGCGCTGTAATAGAAGCCCTGACTGTCAGGGCGCCAGACAATGTCATCAACGTCGAGCCACTCCAGAACCGATTCTGCTGCATCAGTATCTGCATCCAGATCACGCAGGTGCCAACGACGCTGCTGACCCTCTGCATCGGTCTGCAGCCACGCCAGATAACGGCCATCCGGACTGATGGACACGGCAGCAAGCACTCGCGGTGGACTCGTCCACTCTCCAGGATCGAGCAGGGTGACGGGCTCGGCGGTCGGGTCGCTCTGCATGTCCAGCGTATAGTGATCCGCGCTGTCGGTGTTGCGGAACAGGAACCAGCGTTCACCAAAGCGGCGCGGCACCTCGCGACGCTCGAACTGCCACAACCGGGCAAGAGACTCGCGAACTGCGGCGACATCCGGGAGATCAGCAAAGTAGACGTCGCTCAACAGCTGCTGCGCCGCAAGCCAATCCGAGACTTCCGCAGAATTCTCGGCAGAGTTCGCACCGCCAGTCTCGAGCCAGCGATAAGGATCTTGGACAGCTGTGCCGTGCAGAATGTCAGTATGGGGAAGGCGTTGTGCGAAGGGGTAAGCAGTGCGATCGACTGATGGCGAAGCTGCCCTGTCGCACCCGCCAAGAAGAAGACTCAGCAGGATCACGGCGGCAGAAGCCAGAGACTTCGACATCCGATTCTACTCGCTGAACAGCGTGATCAGCGACTCCCGCAGCCAGCGATGCGAACTGTCACTGTCGGCCTGGCGATGCCAATAGAGATGGAAATCCAACTCCTGCACAGCGAAAGGCAGTGGCAGGATTTCCAGATCGTACTTGACGGCAAGAAAGCGCGGCAGACTCAATGCCAGGTCAGTTGTGCTGACAATGGCGGCCGCTACCCGATAGTGCTGTACGCGCAACTTGATGCGACGTTCGCGCTCATGTTTCAGAAGTGCCAGGTCGACTTGTCCGAGCCCCTTGCGACGGCTGGACACATGGATATGCTGGAGGGACAGGAAATTGTCGAGCGTGAGACCCTGCGCGACAACCGGATGTCCACGACGAACAACGCAGACATATTCGTCGCGGATGAGAGATTGATGACACAACTGCGGGTCTTCAATCACCGGCACATCGACTGCGAAATCGAGTTCTCCACGAGCCAGATTGCGCACCAGTTCGGTCCGCTTCACGTAGTAGCTCTGGAGGCCAACGCCGGGGGCATGCTCCTGGAAAAAGGGGAACAGCCGCGGCAACACCACTGCCTCGGCAAGATCGGTCATGCTGAACTGATAGGTGCGCTCTGCCCGCAGCGGATCAAACTCCTCGCGCTCAAGAATGCTGGTATTGAGCAGGCTCAGAGCATCGGACACATTCTGCGCAATGCTCTCGGCCACAGGCGTCGGCAACATTCCGCGCGCAGTGCGCACGAACAATTCATCGTTGAAGAGTTTGCGCAGACGCGCCAGCGCGTTGCTGACCGCCGGTTGAGTGATCGCCAGCGATTTCGCTGCCTGTGTCAGATTCCGCTCGGTGTAGATTGTGTCAAACACCAGAAACAGATTGAGATCACATTTCTTCAGACTCATGCCCGCCCCTTTCTTGATAGCCTTGTCCATGAACATCAATGCCATGAATAGTACTGCAATTGGTCAATTAATCAACACAATGCTCGTCAGCTCAAGAAATCAGCTGATACGGAAAGCCCGAAATCGGTGCTCGCAAGTTGTTTGTCATGCCACAAAACGGGTCAGACCTCACGGTAAATGCGGCAGCAAACGCAGCTGCAGGATTAACCTCAGTCAGCACGAGCTTCTGCTTCAGGTCCGTATGTACCTGTCAAAAATTTAGTGCTACCATCGCCGCTGCTCTTGCCAATCGGATGAAGAAAAAACAACAAAATCAATAAATTATAAGAGGCCTGGAATGTCGGACAGAAATGCTCGCTCGTACTGGAAAGCAAACCTCAGAATTGTCGTTTCACTCCTCTGTGTCTGGTTCTTCATCTCCTTCGTCTGCGGCATTCTGCTGGCGGATTTCCTCGACAATTTCCGTATCGCCGGTTTCAAACTGGGATTCTGGATGGCCCAACAGGGTTCGATCTATGGCTTCGTGATTCTCATCTTTGTCTACATTCGACTGATGGACAGACTGGATCATCAATACAACCTCGATCAGATCCAGAATGCTGACAAGCCACACACTGCGAACTCCCACACGGATGCAGCGGAGAAGAAAGCATGAGCGTGCAGATCTGGACTTACATATTCATTGGCTTGTCTTTCGGCCTCTATATAGCAATTGCCGTATGGTCAAAAGCAGGATCGACCCACGATTTCTATGTCGCTGGGGGTGGCGTTCGTCCTCTGACAAACGGAATGGCCACTGCGGCAGACTGGATGTCTGCTGCCTCGTTCATCTCAATGGCAGGACTCATCTCGTTCCTCGGCAGGGACGGCACCTACTATCTGATGGGGTGGACCGGTGGCTACGTGTTGCTGGCACTGCTGCTGGCTCCCTACCTGCGCAAATTCGGCAAGTTCACCGTACCTGCCTTCATCGGTGATCGCTATTACTCTCAGAGCGCGCGCCTGACCGCAGTCTTCTGCGCCATCGTGGTGTCCTTCGTTTATGTCTGCGGGCAGATGCAAGGCGCGGGTATCGTGTTCGCGCGTTTTCTCGAAACGGACATCACCACAGGCGTCATCATCGGGATGACCATCGTGTTCTTCTATGCCGTGCTCGGCGGCATGAAGGGCATCACCTACACTCAGGTTGCACAGTACTGTGTGTTGATATTCGCCTACATGGTGCCCGCTGTCTTCATTTCACTGATGATGACCGGCAATCCGATTCCTCAGCTTGGATTCGGCTCGGAGCTGACGCCGGAATACGGTGGCGGTTATCTGCTTGA
>MGYS01000048.1:19782-25321 GCA_001802565.1 Gammaproteobacteria bacterium RIFCSPLOWO2_02_FULL_57_10
CAGCGAGGAACTGGGCTTCGGCACCTACACGGAAGGACAGAAGAGCACGCAGGATGTCTTCTTCATCACTGCGGCATTGATGTTCGGCACCGCGGGCCTGCCACACGTCATCATTCGCTTCTTCACTGTACCAACGGTACAGGACGCTCGTCGCTCCGCTGGCTACGCACTGGTCTTCATCGCGATCCTGTACACCACAGCCCCGGCCATTGCTGCGTTCTCCAAGACCAATCTGATGAACACGGTGAACAACGCGGAATACTCGGAAATGCCCGCGTGGTTCTCGACCTGGGAGAGAACCAGCCTGATCGCCTTCAACGACAAGAACAACGATGGCCGCATCCAGTATGTGGGTGATGCACAGACGAACGAGTTGACAGTGAACCGCGACATCATGGTGCTGGCGAATCCGGAGATCGCACGACTGCCGAACTGGGTCGTGGCACTCGTCGCGGCAGGAGCGCTTGCAGCCGCCCTGTCAACAGCGGCAGGACTTCTGCTGGTGATCTCCACATCGATCTCGCACGATCTCATGAAACGTTGTCTGCAGCCCCACATCAGCGAAAAGCAGGAGTTGCGCTACGCAAGGATCGCCATCTTTGTGGCCGTGCTGATAGCGGGATACTTCGGCATCAACCCACCAGGATTCGTGGCAGAGGTGGTCGCCTTTGCATTCGGACTTGCCGCTGCGTCCTTCTTCCCGGCCATAGTGCTCGGCATCTTCTACAGCCGCATGAACAGACAGGGCGCCGTGGCAGGCATGGTGGCAGGATTCACATTCACTGCTTCCTACATCATCTACTTCAAGTTCATCAACCCTGCGATGAGCACTGCTGACAACTGGTGGTTCGGGATCTCTCCGGAAGGCATCGGCACCATGGGCACGATTTTCAATTTCGTGGTAGCTCTGCTCGTGTGCCGCGTCACCGCAGCACCGCCCGAAGAAGTTCAGGAGATTGTCAGGAATATCCGACTTCCCGGGGAGCACGTATAAGGTTCAATCAGATTTTCTGACTTTTGACCAATACGTATCGACTGTTGCCTTCATGTCCTTGCGCAATAACAGAATGCCAATCAGGTTGGGCATGGCCATGAAGAACAGTGTGACTGCGGAGATATTCCAGATCAGTGTGGTGTCCGCCTGCGCCGCCAGAAAGAATCCCGCAATGTAGATCACCCGGTAAGGCATCACCGCCGATGGGCCGAACAGGTACGTCACCGCCCTGTCTCCATAATAGGACCAGGCAATCGCCGTGGAGAACGCAAACAACAACAGTCCTATGGACACGATGTGTTGTCCGAAGTCGCCTAACAATCCCTGAGAGAAGGCTCTGGTTGTCAGGGGCACTGAATGGATGAGTGATCGCCCCTCGATGCTGATCGCCGAATCTGCTGGTCTGCCATCGACTATCGCAAATGCACCATTGGCGAGAGCCCCATCACGATAGAACAACATGTCCTCCGCCACAGAACGGGCATGCAACACCGTAAGCTCCGTGGTGTTCTGCAAACGTCCCGCTGCAAGTACCACATCGCCATTGTAGCGACTGACCGTCGACTCGCCACCCGTCAGATGCACAAACAACGCATTACGCTCCTCAGGGTTCTGGTCGGAATAGACTCCGGAGACTATCTCGATATCAGACCGGGAGAAGGTGTTGACGTGCTTTTCGCTCCACACCCCGGAGGACAGTATGACCAGCCCGGTCACCGTACAAATGATGATGGTATCGATGAAGGGTTCCAGCAACGCCACCATCCCTTCGTCGGCTGGCTCGTTCGTACGCGCAGCTGCATGTGCAATCGCTGATGAACCCAGTCCCGCTTCGTTCGAGAACAACCCTCGATTGACTCCACGGTTGAATGCATAGGCAATCGTGGCGCCCAGGAAGCCGCCCGTTGCCGCCGAACCGGTGAACACATCGGAGAAAATGGCCACAAACGACGGGCCCACATTAGCGATGTTAGGAATAATGACCGCAAGCGCACCTATCAGGTAAACGATGGCCATGGTGGGTACCATTTTTTCCGCAACTTGCGCGATGCGCTTGATACCACCGATCACGACCAGTGCCAGCAATACGGTCAACACACCTCCGGTGACAAGCGGACTGATCGCGAAGGAACTCTGCATACCCGCCGCAATGCTGTTGATCTGTGGGAAATTACCGATTCCGAACGAGGTCACGATCGCGGCTGCCGCGAACAGCATCGCCAGCCAGCGTGCCTTCAGTGCATGCTCCATGTAATACATCGGCCCGCCTGCCATGGTGCCATCGGCGGTCTTGACGCGATACTTGTGAGAGAGAGTGACCTCGACGAACTTGGTTGTCATGCCGAGGAAGGCCGTCATCCACATCCAGAACAGTGCGGCCGGGCCACCGAGAAACAACGCAAAGGCTACACCGCCGATATTGCCTGTGCCCACTGTTCCGGCCAGCGCTGTCGCCAGCGCCTGAAAATGACTGGCATCGCCTGGATCCCCCTCTTTGTCAAAGCGCCCACGTGCCACCTGGATGGCGTGACGGAAATAGCGGACCTGCGGAAACTTGAGATAGATCGTGAAGAACAGGCCTGTGAAGAGCAGCAGATAGGGGAACCAGGCAGAGCCAGCGAGAATTCTGTCCAGCGAAATGAGCAGCGCGTTTATTGCATCCAATCCTGATACCCCTTCTTCTTGTTGTCGTGAACATTGATGATCAGTCGTCGGTAATGCTGATCCTGGGTCCGGCTGTTGCAGAGGCACTCAACAGCGCCATCTTCTCCACCACCTTGTCCGCAAGCGCGCGATAGGCCTGAGCAACAGAGCCATCAGGTTTTGCCACCACGATGGGATTACCACTGTCGGTGTGTTCGCGTATCGAGAGATCCAGTGGCAGTGAACCGATGACATCGATACCGTAGTCTGCAGAAAGTTGCTTGCCACCGCCTTCACCGAAAATCGCTTCCGCATGTCCGCAATTGGAGCAGATATGCACCCCCATATTTTCGACCACGCCGAGCAGTGGGACATTCACCTTGCGGAACATCTCGATGCCTCTGCGCGCATCCAGCAACGCAACGTCCTGAGGCGTCGTCACGATGACTGCACCACTGACAGTCACCGACTGCGACAGACTGAGTTGAATATCCCCCGTGCCCGGAGGCATGTCAACAATGAGGTAATCGAGATCGGACCACAGGGTCTCTTTCAGAATCTGATTGAACGCACCAACAATCATCGGGGCGCGCCAGGCCATGGCGGTATTGCTGTCCACGAGATACCCCACCGAGTTGGATTCGATGCCATGCGCACGAATCGGTTCCATGTACTTCTTGTCGATGATCTTCGGACGGGTACCCGGCTTCACGCCCAGCATCAATGGCTGACTGGGCCCGTAGATGTCGGCGTCGAGCAAGCCCACCTTCAGACCTTTCTGTTGCAGGGCAAGTGCCAGGTTGACTGCAGTGGTGGACTTGCCGACGCCGCCCTTGCCGGAGGCGACACAGACGATGTGTTTTACGTTATTGAGCTTTTCCAATGTGCGAACTCTCTGAATGACTGACCACTTCATTATCCATTGAAGGACGCAGCTTGAATACCCCGCCAATGCCCGAGCAAAAGCACACGATCGAGTAACGCCTGCCGACTTCGGCATGGAAAACCCGGGCTGATTGAGCTACCCTTCGTGCCATGGTCAATTCAGTTTCTGACAATCACGTGACTCTCGGGATGCCCGCCGCGATATACAGAGCCGCACAGCACTTGCCTCGCTTCATGGGGTCTGCGCTTGCCATGCTCTGTGCACTGATCGCAGTGTTTCCGGCTCACTCGCAGGACCTCGGCGGCGGACAGGCGCTGCCAGAGGAAAGTGATTCGCCGCTGAAGTACGCGATCTATTCGAGCGCATGGGGTGAGAGCAGTAACGCCGGTCTGCGCCTGGTGGCACAGAACCGCAGCGACAATCCGATTCTGCTGGACTCGATACTCTTCAGCGATGAACTCACTCCGGCACGAGAGAGTCGGCTCGAAGTGAATCTGACAGTGCCACCACAAGCGTGGGCGGAGATTGAACTTCCTTATCAGGATCTGCTGTTCGGGAATGTGTGCATCACGCGCACGATGGCCGAGAACTGGAAACTGGTGGAGGTTTCGAATTACACATTGAACCCTTCTGTACGTGGTCTGATCATCGAGGACACGGATTCCTTCCGCATCTATCAGTGCGTGCGCAATGTCTTCGTGCGCTGGCTGGACCCGGATACTGGCGACACCACGGAGTACGCCGAGTGGGTCATGTATCACTTTGAACGCCGCCCGATTCTTTGATTGCCTCCTGATTATCACTCTGTAGTACGAGCCACGCGATGGGGGTGGTGTAGTCAGAACACGCCCGTGAATCCATCCATGGAGGGCTCGATCGCGCCATCCATGGCGCTCAACGGTTCTGCCTACACCACCCCCATCACGCGGCTCTGACTTCAGTGGTGCGTCAATCGCTTGCAGGCAAGCTCCCACATACGAACGTGCCACTGACTGTGGGAGCGAGCCCCGCTCGCGATGCTGTAACGCTACACGATCGCCTGCAAGGCAGGCTCCCACAGCTCATAGTTATTTCTCTCTCGAATGCAACACTGCTGCCAGCGCTACCCCACTGCGTGGCGCGATCTACGGAGTGATGTCTACGCGAAAAGAAAAAAGGGCTGCGAATGCAGCCCTTTTTTTCAAGCTATCGCAATCAGCAAATCAATTGCCGATCAGAACACCACCGTACTGGACGAAGAATGGCGCGAACACCAGACTCAGAATCGCTGACAGTTTGATCAGAATGTTCAGCGAGGGGCCGGATGTATCTTTCAAGGGATCGCCCACCGTGTCACCGACCACCGCAGCCTTGTGAACGTCGGAGCCCTTGCCACCCAGATTACCTGCCTCGATGTACTTCTTCGCATTGTCCCATGCACCACCACTGTTGGATGACGCAATCGCCAACACGCCACCGCACACCAGTGAGCCTGCCAGCATGCCGGCGACAGCCGGGACACCAAACAGGTAACCCACCACCAGCGGAGAACCCATGATCAGCACGCCGGGAGCAATCATCTCGCGCAGAGCGGCCTTCGTGGAGATTGCCACACACTGAGCGTAATCAGGCTCGCCTGTGCCTTCCATCAGTCCGGGGATTGTCTTGAACTGGCGACGCACTTCTTCGATCATGTCGAACGCCGCTTTACCGACGGACTTCATGGTCATCGCAGTGAACAGGAACGGCAGCACTGCGCCCATGAACAGGCTCACGAACACGACCGGGTCGAGCAGGTTGATCGAGGCCAGCAGATCGGAAGCCGGATCGATTTCCTTCATCAGGCCATCGGCGCTGGTGAGGAAGGCGGCGAACAGCGCCAGCGAAGTCAGGATCGCAGCACCAATCGCGAAACCCTTGCCGATTGCTGCTGTTGTGTTGCCAGCCGCATCGAGAATGTCAGTACGACGACGCACTTCCTTCGGCAGTCCTGCCATTTCGGCAATACCACCAGCATTGTCGGACACGGGACCGTA
>MGYS01000048.1:25342-47721 GCA_001802565.1 Gammaproteobacteria bacterium RIFCSPLOWO2_02_FULL_57_10
AGCGTCGATCGTCAACGCAATGGCAAGAGTTCCGAGCATACCGAGCGAGCCGATGGCTACGCCGTACATGCCACCGAGTTCCCAGGAAATGAAGATCGCAATTGCAATCGCGATGTAGGGCAGCACGGTGCTCTTGTAACCAAGTGCCAGTCCGTAAATGATGTTGGTCGCGGCACCCGTCTCACAAGACTTCGCCACTTCCTGCACGGGCTTGAATGAACCCGAGGTGTAATAACCAGTCAACAGACCTACCACCAGACCTGCGATCAGACCGGAGAGGAAGCACCAGTAGATACCCATGCTGGTATAGGAGACATCGCGCAACACGAAGTCTGCCGGAATCACCGCGCGGGTCACAAAGAACATCGCCACCGCCATCAGGACGCTGGAGATGATCAGCAATTTCATGAGAGCCGGAGAAACATCATCTTCGGTTTTCACTTTCACGAAGAACATGGTCAGCAGGCTGATGGGGATACCCACCGCACTGATCAGGATCGGATACAGAAGGGCATCGATATTGCCCTGGAACACGATGGCACTGATCACCATCGCCGCACAGGTACTTTCCGCACAGGAACCGAACAGGTCAGCACCCATACCGGCCACGTCACCCACGTTGTCACCCACGTTGTCGGCGATCACGGCAGGGTTGCGGGGATCGTCTTCAGGGATACCCTTCTCCACCTTGCCCACGAGGTCTGCACCGACGTCAGCCGCCTTGGTGAAGATACCGCCACCGACACGAGCGAACAGTGCAATCGTTGAACCGCCGAGACCGAAGCCCGCGATGATTTCCATCAGCACATAGTTGGGAAGATCAGCTGGCAACCAGGCCTTCATCACGACGTACACGATCACCAGACCGAGCACGGCGAGACTGACCAGTGCAAAACCCATCACGGCACCAGAATTCAGCGCCACCTTGAACGCGTCTCCGATGTTGTCCTTGGCAGACACAGTGGTGCGGGCATTGCCCTGGGTCGCGATCATCATGCCGATGTAACCCGAAGCGATGGAGATGATGCCTCCGAACAGGAAGGCGACTGCGGTGTATAACCCCTCACGAGTATCGGGGGTGTGATTGTCGTCGATCAGCACCGCGATGATTGCGGCGAATACCAACATGAAAATAGCGAGAAACTTGTACTCCTGCTTCAGGAACGCCATGGCACCCTGGGCGATTGCACCGTGAATGAATTTCAAGCGGGTTTTCTGCTCGCCCTCAAGACCGAGATCAAGTGGAACGCTCATCACCTGGCGCATATAAAAGTACGCCACGCCCAAACCGAAAAGTGAAAGCAATATCGATATTGTAATTGTCATGCCTGGCATCTTGCGGTATCCCCTTATATTGTAATTTTACGGACCGGGGGCACTGTAGCATAACGATCAGGACAAACAAAGCAGACAGGAAGAGCCCTGCAACCCTGCGGGAAAACTGCATCGACGACGACTTTAAGCGTGACTCGGAACGGAAAAAACAGACGACTCATGTTGTCGCGAGCTGGAGGTTTTCGCAGGATGCAATGAGGCTTAGCGGGGCGGATTCTTGTGCTTCTTCTTGCGGGATGACGAGGAGGAACCGGAACGCGTCTTCTTCGCCGCCTTGGCTTCCAGACGGGCGGCACGAAAGGCCTCCTTCAAGACCTTCAGACGATTCTCCTTCTGCTGAAATTTTCGCTCTTCCAGCGCTCCGGAAATATCGATGACGTCCGCACTCATTGCTGAGTCAACGCCTGCGCTTCCTGCTTGAGACTGTCCTTGCGCGCCTCAAGGTCGGCGATCAGCTCTTTCTGCAAAGGCTCTACCGGTTCGCCTGCTGCATTGGTATTCCCATACTTCAGCTGCTCGGCATTGAGGACTTCCAGCAACTCCTCTGCTGCCGCAATGGCTTCTTCCAGCTTGCCATTCGCGGTCGCCACTGTTCCGGTGCTGGCTCGTGCTGCGGCTATCTCCGCTTCCAGCTCGGCAATGCGGGCCACCTGCGCGGCTTCTGCCTGACGCTGGCGCTGTTCGGCAGCCGCCTGCGCACGTGCTGCCGCTTCGCGCTCGGCCTGAGCCTGAGCTGCAGCCTCGGCCTGTGCTCGTTGTTCCGCCTGCTGTCGTGCGGCAGCCGCCTGACGCTCGCGCTCTGCCTCAGCCGCAGCAATGCGCGCCCTCTCTTCGGCAGCTCGTGCAGCGGCGGCGGCCTCGGCGATGCGTTGGGCTTCGATCACAGTACCCTGTTCGGGAGCTCCCTGCTCACTGCCGGACGACGCGCAACCTGCAAGCATCAGAGCCGCTGCAAGCAGCAGCACCCGACGGTATTGGGAGTTGAGGCGGTACAAGTTCATCATCATGAATTGATCCTTGGGCGGCATTCGGCACTTGGAAGTCATTCTTCTAACCGGCGCGATTGCGTCACTGCAAGGCTGCAGACGCTAATCAGGCTGGCGATTTATCGCTTGACGCCACCATAATCAGTCAATGATAGTACCGTCAAGCCTCAGGCAGGCCAGGCGGCTGTCGCCACATCCTGGCCGGGCTCTCGAAACGCGACCTTTATAACCGTAATCGACGGATTTGTCAGCAAATTATGCTGAAACCCCATGACGACTCGCTCTACCAGAAAGCCAATCCTGAAACGACTGCTCCTTGCACTGGTGATTTCGGTGCCGGTGGTGGCGCTGCTGCTCGCCGTCCAGTTGACGCCGTCGGTAGCCCCCGGGCATACGCTCAATAACATTGATATTCACACCATCGAGCAGCTGATAGTGGACAACGCCCCCGAGCAAATGAGCAGAGCGGGCGAGCGAACGCTGCATCTGGATCGCGAGGAGCTGAATCTGCTCGCAGCTTTCGCACTGCAGACGGTGCCGGGACTGCACGAAATGGCAGCAGCAGTGAATCTCGAGAACGGCAGCGCCACAGTGGACCTGGCGATCCCATGGCATACCCCACTGCGGACCTTCTATCTGAACCTGCACGCGCGAGTCAGGCAGAGCGCCGACCTGCTGGAACTCCACGCCGTGCGTGCCGGATACCTGCCAATTCCCACACAACTGGTTCGCTCAGCCATCAGCGCCGCACAGGACAGCATGGCCAGCACTTACGTGAACTATCAGGAGTTCTCCGATCTGCAACAGAGTATTCGTCAGGTCGCCTTCGCCGAGGAAGCCGTACTGATCAC
Source organism: Gammaproteobacteria bacterium RIFCSPLOWO2_02_FULL_57_10 (assembly GCA_001802565.1). Classification (GTDB taxonomy): domain Bacteria; phylum Pseudomonadota; class Gammaproteobacteria; order Pseudomonadales; family Pseudohongiellaceae; genus UBA5078. The sequence goes on from MGYS01000048.1 coordinate 28,515, forward strand.
ACTGGATTGGGAGCCCCGCTTGATTACGAGAGTCCAGGAGCAGGCCGAGCAGTTGTTTCTCAGCGCGGAAGACAAGGATCGCATTCTGGAATATTACCGGCAGATCGGTACCATCGTTGCTGCCCTGCCCGAGGAATCAGACAGAATGTCGCTGAGCGACCTGATGTTTCCATTGTTCCGCTCGGCCCACGCACGCGTTATCAATGGCGCTGATGCAGTCACAGAGAATCGCACCTTGTTGCAGGCTCTTTCTCTTTATGTGAATGGCACCGACATCAGCACGCTTGCGGGCGCAGACTCGGATGCGGAAAACCTCGTCGTGCGCAAGGTCACCGTCACCATCCAGCGCAGGGACGATCTCGCGCAGCATTTCACTATCTCCGCTGCCATCACCGCGTCGGCAGGAGCGGGCGTGGCGGGCATTCTGTCCAACAGCAAGGAGGCTCACGACGCGCGCTATCGCTCCGGGTTCAGTTTCAGTGACATTACTGCGAACATCGCCGGCGTGGCGCTGGGCACTGCAGCCACCAGCAATCCTGCTGACGCGCACACGCTGCAGCAGCGTCTGGCAGCAGCTACTCTGGAAACCGATTACATGCCCCTGGTCACAATGGATTACGCGGGGGCCATGATGGAAGAGGAGTTTTCCCGGCAATATCAGGACCGCACCAGTCAGGCTTATCTGGACAGGATCGCAGCCATCGACGAGGAAATTGCCGCCCTGCCCATCTACAGCGGTTCTCACTAGACGGCGTTCACGAGCCGGTGTTCACTGAAGCCAGCGCGTTATATACTGCCGCGCTTCCAGTTAACCCGACTTGCCAATAATCCCGATTGGCAATTGACCGGCAGGTCCATCAGCATGAGCAAGAAAGGTTTCGACACGAACAACCTGCACTCGGATCGCAGCGATCATCCGGAGCATGGCAGTCTGCACAAACCCATCCACACCTCGATTGCATTCGAGTATGAAGACGCACGCGATCTTGCTGCGGTGTTTCAGGGCAAGAAGAGCGGCTACAACTACGGCCGTCAGCAGAACCCGACCATCACTGCGTTGCAGAATCGCATCAACCGTATGGAGCAAGGGTTGACCACGGTCGCCTTCTCGACGGGGATGGCCGCGATTGGTTCCGTGCTGTTCTCCTTGTTGCGTCAGGGCGATCATGTGATTGCCAGTGCCTTCCTGTTCGGCAACACCAACAGCCTGTTCAACACGTTCACGAATTTCGGTGTCGAGGTAAGCTTCGTCGACGCGACGGATGCCGCGCAGGTGCAGGCTGCGGTGAAGGGCAATACCAAGCTGGTTTTCGTCGAGACAATCGCCAACCCGGTGACCCAGGTGGCCGATCTGGAGCGTATCGGCGAGCTGTGCACGAAGCACAAACTCATCTACGTGGTGGACAATACCATCACGACACCGTGGCTGTTCTCACCGAAGAGTGTTGGCGCCTCCTTCATCATCAATTCACTGTCGAAATATTTTGGCGGGCACGGTGCCGCACTGGGGGGGTCCGTCACCGATACGGGTCTCTACGACTGGACGAATTACCCGCACTTGTACGACAACTACAAGACCGGTCCAGCCTCGCAGTGGGGCATCACACAAGTGAAGAAAAAAGGACTGCGTGACTTTGGCGCCACGCTGGCACCGGAAGCGGCGCATACCCTTGCGCTTGGCTCGGAAACCATGTCACTGCGCGTCGAGCGAGCGTGTCGCAATGCCCAGGCACTCGCGGAATTCTGCGAGCAGCATCCGCGCGTACGCAAGGTGAACTATCCAGGACTGCCGAGTCATCCTCAGCACGCAAGAGCGGCAAAACTCTTCAAACACTTCGGCGCACTGATGAGCATCGAACTCGTGGACGAACTCGACTGTTTCGATTTTCTCAATCGTCTCGAGTGCGTGGTCTCTTCCAGCAACCTTGGAGATACCCGTACGCTGGCGATTCCCGTTGCGCATACGATCTTCTTCGAAATGGGCGCAGCACGCAGGGCATCAATGGGCGTGGCGGATTCCATGATCCGTCTGGCAGTAGGTATCGAGGATATCGACGACCTGTTGGCAGACTTTGCTCAGGCGCTTGCCCAATAAGCATCGGCACGAAAAGGGTTGCATGAACATGATCACGCTGTGTCACACGAATGATGTGGAAGAAGGAACATCGAAGGGCTTCGAGATCGGCAGCAAGTATGTCTTCGTCGTGAAGAAGGACGATCAGATGTATCTGTATTACAACTACTGCCCGCACCTCGGCACTCCGCTCGAGTGGCAGGAGGATCGCTTCCTCGACAGTGATGGTGCGCTGATCCAGTGTTCGACACACGGCGCACTGTTTCTGATCGAGAGCGGTCAGTGCATCCTCGGCCCTTGCAAGGGCAAGAGCCTGCGCGCGATTCCCTTCGTGATGGGCAACGGCTTCATGATGGTCGATGAGGAATACGTGGCACGTCTCGGCCGAATCTGATCAGGGATATTGCACCGGCAGTTGACGTCGCAGTGTCATGCTGTCTTCGCCGAACTCCGTCCCAAAGGCAACCACTTCCACTCCGGCGTCACGCGCCGCACGCAGCAACTTTCCGTACTCGGGATCGATGTGGTCTGCGGGCAGGACGCGTTCAATACCACTGTGCTGCACGCAGAACAACAGTACTGCACGATGCCCTTCCGCGCGCATCGCCATCAGTTCGCGCAGGTGTTTCTGTCCCCGTGCGGTGACCGCATCGGGAAAGGCACCCACACCATCCCCAAGCCCGAGAGTCACACTCTTGACCTCCACGTAGCACAACCGCTCATCCTCGGCGTGACCGGAAAGCAGAAAGTCGACCCTGCTCCTCTCGCTGCCGTATACCACTTCGCTCTGCACACCGGCATAACCGCCAAGCATGTGGATCACACCATCGCGCAATGCTTCCCGCACGAGTGCATTTGCCCTGCCGGTATTGATACCCACCTTGTGGCGATGTTCCACCTCGACAATTTCCCAGGTGAACGGATACTTGCGCGCGGCGTTCTGCGCGACGGAGTACCAGACACGACTGCCGGGTTCCGCACAGTTGAGCATCGAGCCAGTGTTAGGACAATGCAGTGTGGTGACACTGCCATCGGGCAACTCCACATCGGCAAGAAAGCGTTTGTAGCGCTTGATGAGTACTGCTTGCTGCAGGGGGCTTGCGAACCTCATCGACTCAGCCGTCCTGAATGCACGGCTTCTCGCAGCCTGTCGTCGGCAATCTGCAACTGATCCATGCCGGTGGTGAATGCGAAGCGCACATGGCGCCTGTTGTCGTGATCGCCGAAATCGGTGCCAGGTGTCACGGCAACACCGAAATGCTCCAGCAGCGCGTGACAGAAGTGTTCACTGTCATCGGAAAATTTCTCGATTCCCGCGTAGATGTAGAACGCACCCTGCGTTGGAACAGGCACGGAAAAGCCCAACTCCACGAGCACACTACTCAGGAAATCGCGACGCTGCGCGAACTCCGCTCTGCGTTGCTCGAAGATCTCCACGGCATCTGCATCGAAGGCACGCAAGGCAGCATACTGCGCTACAGTAGAGGCGGCGATGAAGAGGTTCTGCGCGAGGATGTTGCTGGCAGCCACCAACTGATCCGGCACGACAAACCAACCCAGCCTCCACCCGGTCATGCCAAAGTATTTGGAGAAACTGTTCACCACCAGTGCATTCGGCGACACTTCAAGCGCGGACGGCAGACCGCCCACGTAGTCAAGACCATGGTAGATTTCATCGACAAGCAGATGGGCATCGTGCTCGTCGCACCAATGACTCAGCGACAGCAATTCTTCGGCACTCAGGATCGTGCCAGTCGGGTTACCCGGCGACGCCACCCACACTCCACGCGTGTTGGGTTTGCTGTGCTCCTCGAGCAGTGCACGCGTCAGTTGAAAGTTGCTCTGCGCGTTCACCGGAACCAGTTGCGCTTCGGCTCCGGCAAGCCGGACGAAGTTGCGATTGCACGGATAGCCAGGGTCCATCATCAACACACCATCCCCCGGGTTCAACAGCATCTGCGCCAGCAGCATCAGGGCGCCACTGGCACCCGGCGTTACAAAAATTCGCTCGGGTGTCACAGTCACGTCATGACAATCGGCATAATACGCTGCAATTCGTTCGCGCAATTGCGGAAGTCCCGCGGCTGGCGTATAGCCCGTATGTCCCTGCGCCAGTGCGGCACGACCCGCCTCGAGAACGGGTGCGGCCGTGACGAAATCAGGCTCCCCGACTTCCAGGTGCACAATGCTGCGACCCTGCGCTTCCAGGGTGCGGGCGCGCTCCAGAACGGTCATGACCCGGAAGGGACTGATATCGCGCAATCGCGCGGCAGTCTTGAATCGGGTTTCTGTTGCGCCTGACATATGCGGGACTCCGGGAGACAGTAGAATTGACGCGGCATTATACAGAGGTTCGGATCGCACCCAGAACCGGCCCGGGCTCGGTGTTACAGCCTGTTACTTTCCTGTGGCGCGATGTGGAATATTCTGGTAGCTTACCGGCCTTTCTCAAATTGGACACAGTGCTGGCATCACGTAGTTTATGATTGCGAGTTATTAATCTGGACAAGCCCTCCTCGGGCTACGAGGCATAGCGAACCATGTCTAAACAGCAAGCCCCTGCTTCTGCTGCACCTGTTCTCAAGAACTTTACCCCCTACAAGGAAAAGAAAGGGGAAGAGTACATGAACGAGAATCAGAAGGAACACTTCAAGTCTATCCTGCGCAACTGGCGCAACCAGCTCATGGAAGAGGTGGACAGAACTGTACACCACATGCAGGACGAAGCGGCGAACTATCCTGACCCGGCTGATCGTGCCACTCAGGAAGAAGAGTTCAGTCTCGAACTTCGTACGCGTGACCGCGAGCGCAAACTGATCAAGAAGATCGACAGCACGATCGAGAAGATTGCGCAGGATGACTACGGCTACTGCGAGTCCTGCGGTATCGAGATCGGCATCCGTCGTCTGGAAGCACGTCCTACTGCCAACAAGTGCATCGACTGCAAGACGCTCGACGAGATCAAGGAAAAGCAGTGGGGGGCCTGATCGGGCACCCCTCTCGCTGAATCTGCCACGTTCCCTTCCGCATTGAATGCAATGCAGCTCCGGCACTCATGACTCTCAAAGCAGACTACATCGGTCGCTTTGCCCCCTCACCCAGCGGCCCTCTGCATTTCGGCTCGCTGGTTGCCGCCCTCGCCGGTTATCTTGATGCTCGCGCCAACAATGGCCTCTGGCTGGTGCGCATGGAAGATCTCGATCCCGCCCGGGAGCCTCCTGGCGCTGCAGATGAAATACTCTCCACCCTCGAACACTTCGGCCTGCACTGGGACGGCAGCGTGCTTTACCAGAGCCAGCGGCTGGATGCCTATCAGGAAGCTCTGCAAACTTTACAAGACAAGGGGCTGATCTACGCCTGCGATTGTTCACGGTCACAGATTCAGGAGATCGGCGGAGTCTATGACAACCGCTGCCGCACCCGCGCGTTGAGTGTCGCCCCATCGGGACCGTCGGCAGCGCTGCGTGTCAAGGTGGCAGACGAGATCATCCGTTTCGAAGACGCCGTGCAGGGACCACAGCAGCAGGATCTCATGCGCGACTGCGGCGACTTCGTACTCCTGCGCAAGGACGGCCTGTTCGCGTACCAGTTGGCCGTCGTCGTCGATGATGCCTTCCAGCACATCACCGACATTGTGCGCGGTCACGATCTGCTCGACTCGGCACCACGGCAGATCTATCTGCAGCGCCTGCTGGGGTATCCGACCCCACGTTACGCGCACATTCCGGTGGCGGTGAACGAGCTCGGTCAGAAACTGAGCAAGCAACATTTTGCAGCACCGGTCAGCCCGGAATCTCCGAGCACACAGATCACGGCCGCATTGCGCTTTCTGGGGATGAATCCCGACGCCGATCTGGCAGGCGCTCCGCCCGTCGCATTGCTTGAATGGGCTACAGGACACTGGCATATACAGGCAGTGCCGAAGTTAGCTAATATCCGGCTCGACCACATTTCGTAACTGCCCTGCTCGTTGCAGGGCTGCAGATCACGCGGGAATTCCCTTGTACATCACACGCTCAACACTGCTGCTGCTCCTGTTCGGCTACCTGCTCTTCCTGCTGAGCGTGGATTGGGTGTCGCAGCCCGAAGGTGCCTGGTACCGTCCCTTCATCATCGGTTTTCTCGTGATCGCCGTTGCCGCCTTCTGCCACCGGGAACAGAACGCCGATGACCTTTGATCTGAGCACCCTGTTCATCCTTGGCATCGTCTACCTGATGATGCTGTTCGGTATCGCCCTGGCAACAGAAAGAGGCTGGATTCCCCAGCGCGTCACCCGACACCCGATTGTCTACGTGCTGGCACTGGGCGTGTTCGCCAGCGTGTGGTCGTACTACGCGGCCACCGGCAATGCCTTTCGCGATGGCTTCGGTTATCTCGCGCCCTTCATCGGCATCTCGCTGGCGTTCCTGTTCTCTCCTGTCATGCTCAGACCCCTTCTGGACATCACCAAGAGCTATCAGCTCAGCTCACTGGCAGACCTGCTGGCGTTCCGTTACCGCAGTCCACTCGCTGGAACGCTGACGACCATCGTCATGCTGATTGGCGTCACGCCCTTGTTGTCACTGCAGATTCAGGCGGTGGCCAACAGTGTCGCCATCCTCGCGCCGGAAGCCTCACAGACGACACTCGCCATCGTGTTCTGCGTCCTGATTACCCTGTTCGCGATTTTCTTCGGCACGGGTCGCGGTGCCGGTCGAGAGAAGCACGAAGGCCTCGTGATGGCGATCGCCTTCGAATCGGTGGTGAAGCTGCTGGCGATGCTGACCATCGGCTGGTTTGCTGTGTACGAAGGTTTCGGTGGGTTCAGGGAGCTTGATGCCTGGCTGCAGACACAGCCGGAGCTGCTGGCCAGCATCAAGTCGCCGGACGCACCGGGCTCATTCCATGTCACTGCCATCCTGTTCTTCACGGCGGCCGTCGCCACCCCTCACATGTTCTACATGATCTTCAACGAGAACAACGACCCCAAGGCGCTTACCCTGGCGAGCTGGGCGCTGCCCCTGTACTTCCTGCTGCTCAGCCTGCCGGTGTTTCCGGTGTTGTGGGCGGGGCTGAAGGTCGGCTCCAGCACCCCTCTGGAATACTATCCGGTAACCCTTGGCATCGATCACGGTTCGGAGATCATCACATTGATCGGGTTTCTCGGCGGTCTGTCGGCTGCCAGCGGACTCATCATCGTGATCACCCTGGCGCTCTCCAACATGTGCCTGAATCATCTGATCCTGCCAATCTATCAACCGACTGCCAGAAACGACATCTATCGCTGGCTGCTCTGGAAACGCCGCACCCTGATTGCCGCGTTGATCTGGATCGGCTTCCTGTTCTACTACATTCCGGATGACAAACTCAGCGTCCGCGCCATTGGCAACGTGTCGTACATTGCGAGCCTGCAGTTCCTGCCGAGCATCATTGCCCTGCTCTACTGGCCCAGGGGTAACAAGAACGGTTTCGTGGCGGGACTGCTGCTCGGTGTTGCCATCTGGTTCCTGTTCCTGATGCTGCCAGTCGCGACCGGTACCAACCTGCTTGCCTTCAGCGGCATCAACACTCGCGAGATCATCGCGCTCTCTCTGGTGTGCAACATCCTGATCTTCATTGCCGTCTCCCTGTGGACCCGCACTTCGGCAGAGGAGCGGGCATCCGCCGATATCTGCGCGCTGGACACGATTCGACGCCGCAACCGCACCGGCCTTGTCGCCAAGTCACCCGATGACTTCATCGCCAAACTGACCAAACCACTGGGGGAGCGCACCGCAACACGCGAAGTGCTGCAGGCCATGCGCGATCTGAAGATCGACAAACAGGAGAAGCGTCCGCACGCCATGCGCCTGTTGCGCGGAAGACTGGAGGCCAACCTCTCCGGCCTGCTTGGCCCTTCCATCGCACATGACCTCATTGATCGCTTCCTCCCCTACACCATCGAATCGGAGCACGGTTCCACCGACGTGGACGTGATCGAGAGTCGCATCGAGGCTTACCGCAGCAATCTGTCAGGCATGGCGGAAGATCTCGACAATCTGCGCCGCTATCATCGTCAGGTGCTGCTGGAGTTGCCTCTGGGCGTCTGCTCCCTCGGCGAGCAGAACCAGATCGTGATGTGGAACCAGACGATGGAGAAACTGACTGGCACGCCCGCGCAGGAGGTGCTTGGATCGCAACTCAACGAGATCGGCGAACCCTGGTCTTCCCTGATACACGACTTCACCATCGGTGACGCTGCTCATGCACACAAACGCGTGGTGCAGGTGAAGAACCATCGCCGCTTCATCAGCCTGCACAAGGCCATCATCGAGAAGTCCGCGGCGCACAAGATCAAGCAGGACGGCGTTGTCATTCTGCTGGAAGATCTTACGGAAACCGAACTGCTGGAAGAGGAATTGACGCACAGCGAACGACTCGCCTCGATCGGGCGGCTGGCCGCAGGCGTGGCCCACGAGATCGGCAACCCGATCACCGGCATTGCGTGTCTGGCACAGAACATCCGTGATGAAACCGACGATGATGAATTGCGCTCGATGGCCCGACAGATCATCGAACAGACTGACCGCACATCGCGCATAGTGCAGTCTCTGGTGAATTTCGCGCACAGTGGCAGCAACAAACTCGACCACAACAGTGAAGTGGTGACAGTCGAAGAGTGCATACGTGAGGCCATCGCGCTGATCTCTCTCGACAAGAAGCGCAAGGAGATCAACTATGTGGTCAACTGCAAGCCCGGCCTGCAGATTCTCGGCGATTCCCAGCGGCTCTTGCAGGTCATGGTGAATCTGCTCAACAACGCCCATGATGCCAGCCCGGCAAACAGCAAGATCACCCTCGCGTCAAAGCTCGTCTCGGGGTCAGTGCAGATATCCGTCACGGATGAAGGAACGGGGATTCCCGAGTCGATCAGGGACCGGATATTCGATCCATTCTTCACCACCAAGGAACCCGGGGAAGGCACCGGACTGGGGCTTTCCTTGGTCTACAGTATTGTTGAAAACCTCGATGGTCACATTGATATAATCAGCGCGTCGAGCCGCAAGGAGAATCCCGGAACGCGAGTAATTCTGACTTTTCCCTGCTATGATGGCGCGGCCGCAGCAACCGGAATGCCCGCAGAAGCACATTGATCTGTTTGACAATCTGTTGAATTAGTTATCATTTTTTTTGAGTAACACGATGGCAGCACAGAGCAAAGTATTAGTTGTTGAAGATGAGCAAGTCATTCGCACCGCCCTGAGGCGCCTGCTGGAAAGACACGATTATCTGGTCGAGGAAGCAGGCAGCGTCAAGGAAGCCATCGAGCAACACAAGATGGACAACTTCGATATCGTTGTGAGCGACCTGCGCCTTCCTGGCGCTCCGGGTACCGATCTCATCAAGGCCACAAAGACTCCTGTTCTGATCATGACCAGCTACTCAAGTCTGCGCTCTGCGATCGACTCGATGAAGATGGGAGCAGTGGACTACATCTCCAAACCGTTCGAGCACGAAGAGATGCTCGAGACTGTCGCACGTATCATCAAGGAAAGTGCAAACCGCAATACCGTCGTTGAAAAGGCCGCCCCACCACCCGAACCTCCCGTCTACGGCATGATCGGCAGCTGTCCGCAGATGATGGAGTTGTTCCGCCGCATCAGAAAGGTGGCACAGACCAGCTCCACCGTTCTGATCAACGGAGAGTCCGGCACGGGCAAGGAACTGGTCGCACGCGCCATTCACAAGCTCAGCGATCGCAAGGATCAGGAGATGATCTCCGTGAACTGCGCAGCGATCCCCGAGAACCTCATCGAATCCGAGTTGTTTGGCCATGAGAAAGGCGCCTTCACAGGGGCGACCGCCAATCGCACTGGATTGGTCGAGGCTGCGAGCGGCAGCACGCTCTTCCTCGACGAGATCGGCGAACTCCCTCTCGAAGCCCAGGCACGACTGTTACGCGTGTTGCAGGAAAATGAAATTCGCAAGGTAGGTTCGGTGCAGTCCAAGAAAGTCGACGTACGACTGGTCGTGGCGACTCACCGCGATCTCAAGCAGCTGGTCATCGACGGCGACTTCCGTGAAGACCTGTACTACCGCATCAATGTGATGACTCTTGTCATTCCCCCGCTGCACGAACGCGGCAACGACATTCTCGAGCTGGCGGATGCCATTCTCGAGCGCACCTGCAAGCGCCTCAAGTCCCCGATGCTGAAGTTCAGTCCTGAAGCCACCCAGGCCATCGCGTCCTACTCGTGGCCCGGCAATGTGCGGGAGCTGGAGAATGCCATCGAGCGTGCCGTTGTACTGGCAGAGTCTGAGTACATCGGCGCTGAATTGCTCGCCATCGACATGGGCGCCAGATTGCAGCCCCGCTCGCTCGCCGAGCGCACTGCCTCCATCACCTCCGTCGCGCATGACGACGCCGTGGAAGAGCTGTCCCTGGAAGACTACTTCCAACGTTTCGTCCTCGAACACCAGGACCAGATGAACGAGACCCAGTTGGCCAGGAAGCTTGGCATCAGCCGCAAATGTCTCTGGGAAAGAAGGCAGCGTTTCGGCCTCCCGAGAAAGAAGAAACAGGCCTGACTGCTGGTCCGGCAATCCCAACCCCAACCAGTTCGGTTCGTGAAGCAGCGCTCGTCAGAGGGCTCACAAGCGCCTTTTATCCTGTCTTTTTACATCTTTTGTGACTGGAGTCACAAACCCCGGCACGCCTGCAACAATTTGTTACTGATACACATCTACTCAAACTATCAGAGGTTATAGGTAACACAGTACCACAAAAAATAACCAATATTTGCCTGAAAAATTTGTAACTAATTGTTTTAAAAGAAAATCACTTATCTGGCACAGTTCATGCTCTATATACGGCACAATAACAATAAATAATAACAACGACCGTCAATAATAAGAAAAATCGCATTACTGTGTTTGGTGCAGTGCATAACAAGAAAAAAGAAGTAGGTTTTCGGTTTTTTAGACAGCATTTGTTGCCTGACTGAAGATACTGTTTCAAAAATGCTTTGCGGTGCTGTATTTGGTGCCTGATTAGTACAATAAAAATAACAAAACTAAATTACCTTCCTTGCGGGGGGGTGTACTCGCCCCCCAGAGCATTTCCCCTGCTAATTTCCCGTATTTCAGTGTATTATCCAGCCCCATTCGCTTGCCCCCTTCGATGCGAACCCCTGCGTGCTCTTCCGATGTGCCAGTCAGTGTCATCCACCAAGGCAGGTTTGCACCGGCAAATGGGTCCTGAAACCAGATGTTAAGAAAGCTAACCAGAGTTCTGTTCGGTAAACGCTCCAAAGCCAAACATCCTGCCGAGCCTGCGCCAGAGGTTGCCTCTTCCAGAGGGGATCGACCGCACGACCGCAGCGGTGCTGATGCAAGGGCCAGTCTCGACGATCTGGATCTCTCCGGAGCGAAGATCATCGAACGGGAAGATCACAACATCTCCCGCAAGAGCATTTCTCCCAACGCAGTCAAAGTCCTCTACCGCCTCAATGACGCGGGCTATCATGCTTTCCTGGTAGGCGGAGGTGTCCGCGATCTGCTGCTCGGCGACACTCCCAAGGACTTCGACATTTCCACCAATGCCACGCCGGAAGAAATTCGCCAGCTGTTCCGCAATGCCATGATCATCGGCAGACGTTTCAAGATCGTCCATCTGCGTTACGGGCGAGAGATCATCGAAGTGACGACGTTCCGTGCTCACCACGAACCCGAGAACGAAATCCAGGGCGACACCTCAAACCGCAGCATCAAGGGGCTCGATTCCGCCCATTCGAGCGCGGGCATGATCCTGCGTGACAATGTCTACGGGAACATCAATGAAGATGCGTTGCGCCGCGACTTCACCGCGAATGCGCTCTACTACACCATCGATGGCTTCCGCATTCTCGACTTTGCCAACGGCCTGCAGGATATCGACAACCGTCTGCTGCGCATCATTGGCGATCCGGCCACGCGCTACCGCGAAGACCCGGTGCGGCTGCTGCGAGCGATCCGCTTTGCCGCCAAGCTGGGCTTCAAGATTGAAGACAAGACGCGCGCGCCCATCAACGAGCTGGCCCATTTGCTGGAGTCGATCTCCCCGGCACGCATCTTCGACGAAACATTGAAGCTTTTCACCGGCGGGCACGCGGAGAAGACCTTTGCCCTTCTGCGCCAGTTCAAGGTAGGTGACTTCCTGTTCAAGGGCACCATGGCCTGCACGAAGGACCCGGAGTCCCCGGCCAGTCGCCTGCTCGTGCTGGCACTGCGCAATACCGATACTCGCCTGGCAGAAGGCAAGACCGTCACCCCCGCATTCCTCTATGCCGCATTGTTGTGGCCGCCCCTGCAGCACGAACTGGAACGCATGCTGGATGGCAAGCCGGTCACCCTGTTGGCACAACAGGATGCTGCGAGCAAAGTCATCGGCAGACAGATCCAGATCACCGCCATTCCCAAGCGTTTCACCATCGCCATGCGGGAAATCTGGGAGTTGCAGTTGCGGCTCGCCACACGCAGCCGTCGGGCGGCGGAATCCATCTATCAACATCCGAAGTTCCGTGCAGGTTATGACTTTCTGCTGCTCAGAGAAGAGGCCGGCGAAGATCTCGGCGGGTTGGGTCAGTGGTGGACGGATTTCCAGAACGGTGATAAAACGGATCAGGAAACCATGCTGGAAGCCCTGGGCAAGGGCAGCACCGGACCGCGTCGACGCCGACGCAAACCCTCACGAAAGCCAGCCAATGGAGCAGGTGGTAACGCGTGACAGACAGCCTGAAATTGGGCCAGAAAAGCGGCCAGACAGTCGGCAGGAAGCCACCCCGCTTCATCGCGGTGGAAGGCCCCATCGGCGTTGGCAAGACGAGCCTCGCCAAGCGTCTGGCCGAGACCTTCAACTATGAAATCCTGCTGGAGAAGCCCGAGGAGAATCCGTTCCTTGAGCGCTTCTATCACAACCCTCAGCAGAACGCTCTCGCGACCCAGTTGTTCTTTCTGTTCCAGCGCGCACGACAGATCCAGGACCTGCGTCAGGACGATCTGTTTGAACCCGTTCGCGTAGCAGACTTCCTCATCGACAAGGATCAGCTCTTCGCCCGCCAGAATCTCGATCAGGACGAATACGCGCTGTATCAGCAGGTCTACGAACATCTGACCATTGATGCTCCGATACCCGATCTCGTCGTCTATCTGCAGGCGCCGGCCTCCGTGCTGCTGCACCGGATACAGAAGCGCGGCATTGATGCCGAGCAGAACATCCAGCGCGACTATCTGGAGAATCTCAATGCCGCTTACACCAGTTTCTTTCACTACTACGACAGAAGCCCGTTGTTGATCGTCAACAGCGCCGAGATTGACCTGGTGGACAATGAGGCCGATTATCAACAACTCGTTGCCCAGATACTGGCAGGTCCGAACGGGACTCACTATTTCAACCCCACCCCCAGCCTGCTGTGATTGTTACAGTCTGAATCGGTCAAACTCCTATGAGCTCACAAGCCTCCTCCACAGCCCCATCCAGCGGCAGAGCGCCAATCACCCTCAGCACGCTGATCAAGCTCAAGCAGAAGGGCGAGAAGTTCACCTGCATGACGGCGTATGACGCCTGTTTCGCCCAGTTGGAGAGCGAGGCCGGTGTCGAGGTCATCCTGATCGGCGATTCACTGGGAATGGTTCTGCAGGGCCACGACAGCACGCTGCCGGTGACAATGGATGACATGGTCTACCACATCAGCTGCGTGAAGCGCGGCAACCGTGGCGCCTTCCTGATCGGCGACATGCCGTTCATGAGCTATGCGTCGGAAACCCAGACTCTCGAGAACGCCGCCACTCTGATGCGCGCAGGCGCGCAGATGATCAAGATCGAAGGCGGCGCGTGGATCGCCCACTCGACTCATCTGCTGGCCGAGCGCGGCATTCCCGTATGCGCGCACATGGGCCTGACTCCCCAATCGATCAACCGCATCGGTGGCTATCATGTGCAGGGCCGCGATCCGCGCCAGGCAGAGAGCATGCTGGCCGAGGCAAAACTGCTGGAGGAATCCGGCGCCAGCATTCTGTTGCTGGAGTGTGTGCCGCAGACTCTGGCACGTACCATCAGTGAAGCGCTCAGCATTCCGGTCATCGGCATCGGCGCAGGCCCGGACACGGATGCGCAGGTGATGGTCGTGCATGATGTGCTCGGCATCTCTCCCATCACGCCCAAGTTCGTGAAGAATTTTCTCAAGGATTCGACCGATGGCATCCCCGGCGCTCTGCGCGCCTATGTCGCCGACGTGAAAGCAAAACGCTTTCCCGGTCCCGAACACTGCTTCAACTGATCGCCTGTATTCCGGACTGCCCAACCGCCATGGAACTCATCCACCGCATCAAGGATCTTCGCCACTTCGTGCAGAGCCACCGCTCTGCAGGCAAGCGCATCGCACTGGTGCCAACAATGGGCAATCTGCATGCCGGTCACATTCGCCTTGTGGAAGAAGCACGCAGGCACGGCGACATCGTTGTCTGCACGATTTTCGTTAATCCCATGCAGTTTGGCCCGAACGAAGATCTGGATGCCTACCCCCGCACGCTGGATGCCGACATGACAAAGCTGCGCAAGGCCGGTTGTGATTGTGTCTTCGCGCCAACTGTCGCGGAGGTCTACCCGCACGGCCTGCACCAGCAGACTGTGGTGTCCGTGCCTGGCATATCGGCGCGGCACTGCGGTGCCAGTCGTCCGGGGCACTTCGATGGCGTGGCCACTGTCGTGAGCAAGTTGTTCAACATGGTGGAGCCCGATACCGCCCTGTTCGGTCTCAAGGACTACCAGCAATTCATGGTGATCACCAGGATGGTGGCGGATCTGTGCATACCGGTGCAGTTGGTGGGCGTGGAGACCCAGCGCGAAGAGAGCGGCCTGGCGCTGAGCTCCCGCAACGGCTATCTCAGTGCAGATGAGAAGCAACGGGCATCGACGCTCTTTCAGGTCCTGCAACACAGTGCGGAACAACTCCTCGCCGGTGATGCCAATGCCGACGTTGAAGCGAAAGCGCTGACCGCCTTGCAGGCTGTTGGCTTCAGACCAGACTATTTCACGGTATGTCACGCACAGACGCTGGAACCCGCATCGCACTCCGATCATGATCTCGTGATCCTCGCCGCCGCATGGATGGGCAAGACGCGCCTGATCGACAACATTCGCGTGCAACGCAACGACTGAGGTGGCACGGCCACTCTGCAACACCCCTCGCGCGTTTTACTCGACTGGCAAAACCTGCTAAAACTCCGGCTCGCACTGGCCACATTTCGTAGAAGAATCAGCAAGGAATATTTCGATGTCTGACAGCCGTCTCTATCCCGTCTCCGAGGAACTTGCCGCACGCAGCCTGATCAACAAAGAGCTTTACCAACGCATGTATCAGGACTCCATTCATTCTCCGGATACCTTCTGGGCCGAGCAGGCCAAACAATTCATCGACTGGTATCAACCCTGGGCAAACCTGCACCACAGCGACTTCACCAAGGGCGAGGCGCGCTGGTTCGAAGGCGGCAAACTGAACGTCAGTGTCAACTGCATCGATCGTCATCTGGCCACGCGCGGCGAGCAGACGGCGATACTGTGGGAAGGAGACAATCCTGCAGACAGCCGTCACGTCACCTATAGAGAAATGTACGAACAGGTGTGCCGTCTGGCCAACGCCTTGCGCGAACGGGGTGTGCGCAAGGGGGATCGCGTCAGCATCTACATGCCCATGATCCCTGAAGCGGCCTACGCGATGCTGGCCTGTGCTCGCGTTGGTGCCGTTCACTCCGTCGTCTTTGGAGGTTTCTCTCCGGAAGCGATCAAGGACCGCATACTCGACTCCGATTGCCAAGTTGTCATCACGGCGGACCAAGGGCTGCGCGGTGGCAAGACCATTCCGCTGAAACACAACGTGGACAAGGCACTGGAACACTGCCCGAATGTGCACACGGTCATCACCGTGAAACACACCGGTGCAGACATTACCTGGCATGCAGAACGGGACGTGTGGTACCACGACATCACAGCTGCGATGGATGCTATCTGCGAACCCGAAATCATGGACGCCGAAGATCCACTGTTCATCCTCTACACTTCCGGCTCCACCGGCAAACCCAAGGGCGTGCTGCATACCACGGCGGGTTATCTGCTGGGTGCCGCCATGACACATCGCTATGTGTTCGACTATCGCGACGGCGACATCTACTGGTGCACGGCAGACGTGGGATGGGTCACGGGTCACAGCTACATCGTCTACGGCCCCCTGGCCAATGGCGCCACGACACTTATTTTCGAGGGCGTGCCCACTTACCCGGATGCGTCACGCTTCTGGCAGGTTATCGACAAGCACAAGGTCAACATCTTCTACACGGCCCCCACGGCGATTCGCGCATTGATGTCGGCAGGCAACGGCCCTGTCGAGAAAACGTCACGAGCCTCGCTGCGCCTGCTGGGTTCCGTGGGCGAGCCCATCAATCCTGAGGCATGGCAGTGGTACTACGACATCGTTGGTGATGGTCGCTGCCCCATCGTCGATACATGGTGGCAGACCGAGACCGGCGCCATCATGATCACGCCATTGCCAGGCGTGACTGATCTGAAGCCGGGTTCGGCCACTCTGCCATTCTTCGGTGTCAAACCGGCTCTGCTTGATGCAGATGGCAACGAACTCAAGGGCGCCGCAACGGGCAACCTGGTGCTCAGCAGCAGCTGGCCCAGTCAGTTACGCACAGTGTTCGGCGATCACCAGCGCTGTATCGATACCTATTTCAAGGCCTATCCCGGCTACTACTTCACGGGAGACAGTGCGCGACGCGACGAGGATGGCTACTACTGGGTCACCGGCCGCGTCGACGATGTCATCAACGTATCCGGTCATCGTCTGGGCACAGCAGAGATCGAGAGTGCACTGGTGTTGCATCCGAAAGTGGCGGAAGCTGCGGTGGTCGGTTATCCGCACGACATCAAGGGGCAGGCAATCTACGCGTATGTGACGCTGATGCACGGCGTGCCCGAGTCGCCTGAGTTGCTGAAGCAGCTGATCGCATTTGTCGCTGAAGAAATCGGTGCATTTGCGCGACCAGAGATCATTCAATTTGCACCGGGACTGCCCAAGACTCGCTCCGGCAAGATCATGAGACGTATCCTGCGCAAGATTGCAGCGAACGAGCTTGAGAACATGGGTGACACAACCACGCTGGCGGATCCCTCCGTGGTGGAACAGCTGATCAACAATAGAATCAATCGCTGACGAACTCTGAGGCAAAGACCGGAGCACGGTGCTCATAGCCGTGACACGCCGTAAATCCATCCATGGAGGCTCGGCCTCGGCATCCATGCCTCGGACGGTCACGTCTATGAGCACCGCACTCCGGTCTTTCATGCGCAGTGGAATGGTTCACAAACCCATACTTTGGAAGGTGATTTATGCAGGATGTATTTATCGTTGCTGCTGGTCGCAGCGCGATTGGGACGTTTCAGGGAGCGCTGGCGGAGTTGTCCGCAGTAGAGCTTGGCAGCCAGGTTATTCGGCAGTTGCTGGAGAAACATCTTGTTGATCCCGCGCTCGTGGATGAAGTCATTCTCGGCCATGTGCTGACTGCAGGGTGCGGACAGAACACAGCGCGGCAGGCGAGCATCAGGGCGGGGATTGGCATCGAGACACCGGCGCTGACGGTGAACAAGGTCTGTGGGTCAGGCTTGAAGGCCGTGCATCTGGGAGCGCAGGCGATTGCCCTCGGCGATGCGCGGCTGATCGTGGCTGGCGGCATGGAGAGCATGAGCCAGTCGGCGCATGTCCTGCCCCACTCTCGCACAGGACAGAAGATGGGCCATTGGCAGGCCATCGATACCATGCTGCACGACGGTTTGTGGGATGCATTCAACGATTATCACATGGGCATCACCGCCGAAAACCTCGCACAGAAGTATGGAATTACCCGCGAGCAACAGGACGAGTTTGCAATGTCATCCCAGCACAAGGCGGTGGCCGCCATGACATCGGGCCGCTTTGCCAATGAGATCCTTCCGATCACCATTTCCCAGCGCAAGGGCGATCCCGTGATCGTCGATCAGGATCAGGGGCCGCGACCTGACACCCGCGCGGACGTGCTGGCCAGACTGCGCCCGGCATTCAAGAGCGATGGCACCGTGACCGCGGGCAATGCCTCCGGCATCAACGATGGCGCGGCGGCCGTTATCCTGTGTGATGGTGCGACTCTGCGGCAGCTCGGCCTCGCACCGCTGGCGCGCATTCGCGCCTGTGCCAACGCCGCGGTCGATCCTGCCATCATGGGCATCGGCCCCGTGTCCGCCACGCGGCGTTGCCTGGAGAAGGCAGGGTGGTCAATCGCGGAACTGGATCTGATCGAAGCCAACGAGGCATTCGCGGTGCAATCTCTCGCCGTCACGAAGGAACTGCAATGGGATACCAGCAAGCTGAACGTGAATGGCGGCGCCATTGCGCTGGGTCATCCGATCGGGGCATCAGGATGTCGTGTACTGGTCACGCTGCTGCACGAGATGGTGAAGCGTGATGCACACAAGGGACTGGCGACATTGTGCATAGGCGGTGGTCAAGGCGTCGCGATTGCCGTCGAACGCTGAAACATGGTGACGATGTTCCGCGAAGGGAGCATGACGCTTTCTATTTCCTGAAAGCCGAGCGCGAGATGCAGAGCTCGCGCCGCCGGGTTCGGCGGCCGGTCGTGTATCTGACAGACGATGCGGGCAATGCCGTGCTGACGACACCAGTGCAGCGCATCGTCATACAGTGAAGTCGCAACGCCGGTGCGATGAAAATCCTGATCGACGACAACGCGATCAACGAACAGAAAGTCGTCAAACCGTGCCAGGAACCACTGATACCCGAAGTTATCCGCGCCCTTACCCGCGCTGATCCCGAGCATGAATCCCTGCAGCGAATCATTCTCGCGCCGCTCCGCCACGAAATCGCAACCCTGCACCAACTCCGCAAAATCCAGTTTCGGAAGCGCAAGCACCTCGGATTGCTGATTCATTTTCCAATACTGTTCTGCCACAGTGCTTCTGATCATGGTGCTCTCAACGTTATGTGGTACAGGCATGGGTCAGGGATGTGCAGCGCAGACACGCCGTAAACCCATCCATGGGGGCTCGGCAGCCGCCATCCAGGCGGCTGACGGTCTGCGCCGCA
>MGYS01000049.1:0-8550 GCA_001802565.1 Gammaproteobacteria bacterium RIFCSPLOWO2_02_FULL_57_10
ACTCAACGCGGGTAATCGGACCACGCAGAGCAATTGGCAGGTTTGCATCGAATTCCGCAGAGAACGCATGGTGGGCAGCAGCGGGCATACTCACTGCCGCCATTGCACCGGCCGTCGCTACTGCGGCCATCAACATCTTGATCTTCATATTTTCCACCCCTTTACATTGATCGAATTAATTTGCTTCAGCCGTCGACATCCGTACCGAAAAGCTCAGCCTCACGTCCCTTTCTGTACTTTCCGTACATCAACTCTTCCACAAACTCCACACACTTGAATTGGGGGAGCTCGAAGCCTTCTTCAAGTCTCCTGTAGATCGGCATGCTGATCGTCCATGGCCGCTCGAAGATATCCGGATCTTCGATCGTGGCCTCGTACTCCATGACGTTCTCGCTGACGAGAGTATAACGCTCAGTCACTTTCAATTTATACGTATGATAGTTGCCTGCCCTGTCGAACCAGGTGCGATCATCCAGCCCTGTGACTTCTATCACGAAGGTATCGCCATCCCAGTAACCGTAGGACTGGCCCATCCACGCATCCAGCGGCGGTTCGCCCGGATCTTCCAGATAGATGTTGCGCACCGCGCCTGCAAACGAATAGGCGAAGAAGACTGCGCTGTTGCTGTGAAAAATCTGGAACGGGTGCGGCATGTAGGTGGCTCGTGGCACACCAGGCATGTAGCACTTGATTTCGGGATCGGCGGTCAACCAGTTTTCCTGATTGATTTGCCTCTGGGCGAGCGCTTCCGGCTTGTAGGGAATGGTTCCACCTTCAACCACACCGAAGCTGGCTGGCACCGCGCCCACGGCACCCAGCGCGAGGACCTCTGGCGCGGGGACAGGGACGAAATCACCCGGCACCATCGCGAACGCTGCCTTGGCAGGCGCTGCTTCGAGATTGTTGTTGGCCGTACTCAGAACCTGCCAGATACCATTCAGGTCAGGTTTGCCATCAGGGCCTCTCGGGATGTCGTTGACTGGCGCTACGGAAGGCGCAGCTGCCTGACTTTCTGTGTTTTGCGTGTCCGCAGGTGAACATGCAGCAAGTGCGATGACAACGGCGGCAGACAAACAAACCTTTCTTCTTATAGTTTCCAGCATATTGCGGGACCTCCCCTTCAGTCGGGCGATATAAGCACTTACGAATTTTAGTGTCAAGCCAAAGACGGCCGGGCGGTACGGCAGAATCACAGCCCGACGTCAGCCTTCTGCACTGGCGGAGCATCGGGTATGCTCCGTGCAGTCACGCTCGTTTCTACAACAATCAAAAGGAATACAAGCATGCAGTCCTTGCTGCCTCTCCGTACCGCCCGTTTCGGCACACTCGTTCTAGCCGCCCTTGCACTTCACGCGTGCACGACCTTGCCTTCCGATATATCTGACGATGCGCTCATCGACGCAGCCTCGCGACAGGGACCTTACCAGATCAGAGCCTATACCAGCATGCCCGACGCTCCCGAATACGGTGACGCGACCCTCTATTACCCCCTCGATACCGAGGGTCTGCTGGGCGGCGTGGCGATTGCCCCCGGTTTCACCGAACGTCAGCGCCACATCAACTGGTGGGGATCACGCCTGGCGACACATGGCTATGCTGTCCTGGTCCTGGATACCAATGATCCCCGCGAGCGACCGGAAGCACGAGCCCAGGCGCTGATGGCGGCGATAGGCACGCTGCGTGCCGAGGGTGAGCGTGTGGGCAGCCCACTGTTCGGCAGGATCGACGCCGACAGGATGGCGGTGATGGGTCACTCCATGGGCGGTGGCGGTGCCCTGCTGGCCGCGAATGGCTACAGCGATGAACTGTCCGCAGCCATTCCCTTCACGTCATGGCAACCAGAGGGAAATTTCAGTGACATCAGCATCCCTACTCTGGTCATCGCGGGGCAGGCCGATGACATTGCGCCGGTGGCAGAGCACGCATGGCCGCACTATCTGAGCATTCCCGCAGGAACACCGAAAGCCTTTGTGGAACTGGAGGATGGAGATCACTTCGTCGCCAACAACTCGGCGTCATCGCTGCACGGCCTGATGGGGCGCTATGGAATTGCCTGGTTGAAACTGCACATGGACGGGGACGAGCGCTACCGACGCTTTTTCACGGACTCTGCAAGGCAACCGGATGCAGCCTCGTTGTCACGTTACGAATTCGGGGAGTAGGAGAAGATAAAAAGTGGCAGCCGGACAAGCGCTGCCACAACGTCGATTACTCGTGTTCGAACGCAGAAGGGCTCAGCCCGACTTTCTGGCGGTGAATGTGCCGGACGCCATACCGCCCAGATCCACATTGCCAGTCAAGGTGCCATTTTCCTGAAGGGCACCCTTGTAGGTGACTGACCCCAATTCGCCGACCAGGACGAACTGGAAATCGTTGCCGGTGGCAGTGCCTTCGAAATCGGTGTCGCCAAGCTGGCCAGTGTAATGGCCGGTAATCTTGCCATCTGCGGCCTGCGCCATGGTGACGGTAGCGTTGCCGGTCTGCCCGCCGATATCGACGGCAAAGGTCCAGTTGCCGCTGACATCAGCACTGGCGAACTGGGCACTCAGCAACAGAGTGAAGGCGACGAGAAATGTGGAAAAACGCGTGATAGTGGTTCTGATCATGACGTGGATAACACCCCGGGGTTTGACTGGTTGAAATTCGGGTAGAAAGGTAACACACGCTCCCAGCCTGCCACCAGCAACCGCCTGATGCTCCTGACCTGATAAAGCGGTCGTCTGTCGTATCGCCCTCTTCCTCCAAATCACAGCCCAGACCACAGCCCAAGCCTCAATCCCGGCAAGTCAGGTCACTTCAGGCAAAGGGCCCCACGATTTCATAAGTGATACCCGGCCCGTTTTCGCTGAATCCTGTCTGGGAACTGAAATAGAGTCGGGTATAAGCGGGATCGAATGCAGGGCCACACAGCTCCGAGTCATCCTGCCCTACCAGTTGCAGCAACGCCACCACACCGCCCTCTGGCGTCAGAGCCACCAACTGGTTGTCACCACCGTCCTCGGCCACGATGACATCCCCGGCGGGAGTGATCACGACGTTATCGACTCCCTTCAGAATCGGATTGGCGCTGGTGTTGATGTCATAGAGAACTGTCAGTTCGGTGGTCTGGACATCGTAGGCCCACACGCGATTGTCACCCTTGGTGGTGAAGTAGATGCGGGAACCGGAGTACGCGATGCCCTCACCGCCATTGAATGGCGTGGCAACTGGCACCTGCCGACGAGTGGTCACAGAAACGGCTTGCGCATCCGGCACAGCATGCCAGCTGACATACGATCGGCCTTCACGCACCTGCACTGCAGCCACCTCGAGCACACCACTGCTCAAGTCCGGCAACTCCCCCTCGGGGCGGAATCTGTAGAGACAGCCATCCGGTTCATCTTCGGTGAGATAGAGATGACCATTCAAACTGTCGATGGCCACCGCCTCATGCTTGAACGCTCCGAGTGCAGGACGTACCTGCGCATGACGCCCTCCAAACGGGTCACACTCATAGACGAGTCCGCGATCCGTCTCTTCACACGACAACCACGTGTTCCAGGGTGTAGTGCCACCGGCGCAGTTGTCGCTCGTTCCTTCGAGTATGGAATAGGCGTCTACCAACTCACCTCGGGAGTTGAAGCGCAGGGCACCAACACCGCCACGCCCCTGCGGCACTTCACTGTTGGACACATAGATCCAGCCTCCATCGGAGGTCGCGTACGTGGCTCCGCCATCAGGCCTTTGGTGCCAGGTGTATTCACCATCCACCAGTGGGCGCTGTCCGGAAACCGCCACTATTCGCGAACGGTAGCCCGCCGGCAGCATGATGCCGTTTTCATCAGGAGGGAGCAGGGGCCCCAGATTATGCAGACCCGCGAATGGCGGGCGGGATGAACGAGTCTGAGCCTGCAGACGACCGGATGGAAGAACGATGGCGCTGCTGGAAAGCAGGCTGCCCCCCGCAAACGCGGCCAGGCCTTTGACACCAAGTCGAATGAAATCCCTGCGCTGCACATTCAGATCAGCCATAGCCAACTCTCCACGATATGAACTTCGAAACAGGGAGCAGCCTAGCACTGGCTTGTTGCAGATTCGTTACACAGGTTTCTTCATCTCGCGCACTGGCGCGAATGTCGCTTCAAACCACATTGCTCAGCGAGGAGGATCGATCTGCTGATTGATCGAGTTGTTGACGCGATACCATCCGGCAATGCTGAAGCGATCGCGGCGTGCCGGTTTCACTTCGTGCGGAACATCTTCACTGAGGAAAACCACCAGGGTGCCGAACTCTGGTGCAACAGACTGAATGCTGTGCACACCCGATTCGTCGTACATGACCAGCTCACCCCCATGCTCCGGCAACCAGTCCGGATTGAAATAGGCAACCACCGACAGCACACGATTGGTGCCATCCTTGAACGGCTGGTTTCTGAATGCATCCACATGCTTTCTGTAGAAGGCACCCGGACGATAGTGTGCGAAATGGCTCTCGAAGGAAAACAGGCCGAGGAACAGCCGTCTGTTGAGATAGATTCGCAATCTGTCCGACCACTGCAGCCAATCACGCTCTGCCTGCGTGATGCCCTCGATCCAGCTGATTTCATCACGGCGAATGCTCGGATCGATCACATGGTCCACGCTGCGCCCGACGCCAGCGGGGGCAAATGCATCGTCGGTCGAGGTCTGCAGCTGGGAAAAAATGGCAAACGAAATATGGATGGGAAGTGCGTTGGGGACAACGCTCCAACCCTGTGCATGAAGATCGCCCGCGATGCGCTCGAACAGGAACTCCTCATCATCGGTGCCATCACTTTTCAAGGCAAATGCCATGGACATCGCGCGCAGCGCTCCGGATCGCGATCAGGATTTCTTGCGGAAGGTGCGGGCCTTCTTGCTGCCCAGAGGGGTGCCGTCCTTCTTGATCCGGGGACGGACGACGGGTTCGGCTGGAGCCTCCTGTGTGAGGGGGTCCGCATCACTGGTGCCTTCTGAAGCCTCTCCCTTCGTCCCGGCGACCGCTTCGGCCTTCTTGACACGCATCTTGCTGCCGCCCATCTCCAGACCATTCAGAGCCTTGATGGCGGCCTTGGCCTCGTGGGGTACCGGCATGTTGGCGAAGCCGAAGCCCTTGGAGCCGCCTGTCACCTGATCCATGACAATGCTGCAGGACTGCACGCGACCATGGGCTTCGAACAGAGCCAGGAGTTCAGACTGAGTGACGTCCCGCGCAAGGTTGCGGATGAGGATTTTCAATGTGTTTCTCCAGAAGCACTTGTGGGAGCGAGCCCTGCTCGCGATAAATTTGCCGCCAATCCATCGCGGGCGAGGCCCGCTCCCACAGGAATGCGTGAACATTGGCTGCGAAAACGCGGAGTCTAGCAAGGCGCAGGGAAATAAGCAGTAGTAGCCCGCCCCCGGCTCCTCTATAATGCGCGACTTTCGCAGCAGTCGACCAGAAGCGCCCCGCGCAGTATGCGGCACACGACCTCTGCGCCACCGCAATGACCTACTCCAAGAACCATCAGAAACCATCCGCAACACTCATCTGTAAAGAACGGACACTAAATTGATTACTGCCTCCAATATCACCATCCAGTTTGGTGCCAAACCCCTTTTCGAGAACGTTTCCCTGCGCTTCGGCAATGGCAATCGTTATGGCCTGATCGGCGCCAATGGTTCCGGCAAGTCCACGTTCATGAAGATACTGAGCGGCGAGATTCAGCCCAGCTCCGGCAACGTCAATGTGGATGCCGACGAGCGCGTGGGGATCCTGCGCCAGAACCAGTTCGCCTACGAAGAGTTCACGGCCATCGATACGGTCATCATGGGTCACGACCGCCTGTGGAAGATCAAGGAAGAGAAGGACCGCATCTACAATCTGCCGGAGATGACTGAAGACGACGGCATGCGTGTCGCCGAATTGGAGATCGAGTTTGCCGAGCTGGACGGGTACTCTGCCGAAGCCAATGCGGGCGAGTTGCTGCTCGGGCTGGGCATTTCGCTGGAACAACACTATGGCCCGATGAGTGCCATCGCCCCGGGCTGGAAGCTGCGCGTACTGCTCGCCCAGGCACTCTTCGCCAATCCCGACATCATGCTGCTGGACGAACCGACCAACAACCTCGACATCAACGCGATCCGCTGGCTCGAGGGCATTCTCAATCAGCGCGACTGCACCATGATCATCATCTCCCACGACCGACACTTCCTGAACAGCGTTTGCACACACATGGTCGATGTGGATTACGGCGAACTGCGTCTGTATCCAGGCAACTACGATGACTTCATGATCGCGTCCACACAGGCGCGCGAGCGCATCCAGGCCGACAACGCCAAGAAGAAAACCCAGATCGCTGATCTGCAGTCCTTCGTGAGTCGTTTCTCCGCGAACGCATCCAAGGCCAAGCAGGCGACCTCCCGAGCGAAACAGATCGAGAAGATCAAACTGGAAGACCTGAAACCTTCCAGTCGCATCAGCCCCTTCATCCGCTTCGAGCAGGAGAAGAAACTGCATCGTCTCGCACTGGAAGTGAACAAGCTTTCACTCGCCTACGACAACAACAAACTGATCCAGAATCTGAGCATGATGATCGAAGTCGGCGAGCGCGTCGCCATCATCGGCCCGAACGGTATTGGTAAAACCACGCTGTTGCAGGCCCTGACCGGTCACTTCGGCAAGAGTGCAGATGAGAAGATGTCGGGCGCCATCAAGTGGTCCGAGAATGCCAACATCGGCTACTACGCCCAGGATCACAATCACGAGTTCGAAGAGGATATCAATCTGTTCGACTGGATGAGTCAGTGGGCGAAGCCGGGCGACGACGAGCAGGTCATTCGCGGCATCCTCGGCAAGATGCTGTTCTCCAAGGACGACAGCCTCAAGAAGGTGAAGGTCATCTCCGGTGGTGAAAAGGGCCGCATGCTGTTCGGCAAGATGATGCTGCAGAAGCCGAACATTCTGGTGATGGACGAACCGACCAACCACCTCGACATGGAATCGATCGAAGGTCTCAACCTGGCGCTGGAGAACTATCCCGGCACGCTGATCTTCGTCAGCCACGACCGCGAGTTCGTGTCGTCACTGGCGACGCGCATTCTGGAAATCACCGAAGGCAACATCACCAACTTCAAGGGCGATTACGACGAATACCTGCACCAGCTGGGTGTCGAGTAACCACCATGATGAATGACGCCTTCACCACACTGAACCTGTCGCCGGAGCTGATCGAGAATCTGAACGCGCTCGGCTATACCAGCATGACAGAGGTGCAGGCGCAGGCACTGCCGATCGCGCTCAAGGGCGGCGATCTGATTGCACAGGCCAAGACCGGCAGCGGCAAGACCGCCGCGTTCGGCATCGCACTGCTCAACAACATCAATCCGCGAGACTTCGGCACTCAGGCGCTGATCCTGTGTCCGACACGAGAACTCAGTACCCAGGTTGCCACGGAAGTGCGACGTCTCGCACGCTACATACCTAACACAAAGATTGTGGTCCTGTGTGGCGGACAACCTCTCGGTCCGCAGATCGGCTCTCTTGAACACGGCGCTCACATCGTGGTCGGCACACCGGGACGCATCAAGGATCATCTGGAAAAGAAGACACTGAATCTTGTCCGCACGAACACGCTGGTGCTCGATGAGGCGGACCGCATGCTCGACATGGGATTCGCCGAGGACATCGATTTCATCATCGGCCATACGCCATCGTCGCGACAGACGCTGCTGTTCTCTGCCACCTTCCCCGACGACATCGAATCGCTGAGCTCACGTTATCAGCGCACGGCGCAACGCATCACGGTCGACAGCGGGCACACGGGCGCCAGCATCACGCAGCAATTCTTCAGCTGTGGTCTGGCAGAGAAAGACGATCTGCGCTACGCCGCTGTGCTCAGATTGTTGCAACACCATCGCCCTGAGTCCTGTGTTGTCTTCTGCAACACACGGCAGGCCACGACGGATTGTGCACGCTACCTGAGTCATGCTGGTCTGTGCGCTATGCCCCTGCACGGCGAACTGGAACAGAGAGAGCGCGATCAGGTATTGATCCAGTTCCGCAATGGCAGCTGCCAGGTACTCGTCGCTACCGACGTTGCCGCACGGGGACTCGATATCGAGGAGCTGCCCATCGTGATCAATGCTGACCTGCCACGCGATCTCGAAGTGTATACGCATCGCATTGGTCGCACAGGGCGCGCAGGCAGCACCGGCATGGCCATCAGCCTGTTTTTCGAGAATGAAAGGTTCAGAGTGGATGCTCTGCGGGCGCGGCCGGAGAATGCCGATGCCAGCAATATTCAATCGATTGCGACGGTCGCGATCGACAACACCAGACCACTCCCGCCAACCAGACAGACGCTGAGCATTTCCGGCGGCCGCAAGAACAAGATACGCCCTGGCGATGTGCTCGGCGCGTTGACTGCCGATGGCGTCATCAGTGGTGACAGTATTGGCAGAATCGATATCCTGGAACACGCGAGCTACGTCGCCGTCGACACGAAAGTGGTCAAACTGGCACTGCAGCAACTCGACACCCGCCGGATCAAGGGACAGAAGTTCAAGGCGAGG
>MGYS01000049.1:8700-8832 GCA_001802565.1 Gammaproteobacteria bacterium RIFCSPLOWO2_02_FULL_57_10
CTCAACTCTGCTATTGCGCACTGATTACCCCGATCGACAATGTCTGGCCGGTACACATCCTGCAACATCCGCTCGAGACTCGTCATGCCCTTGGCACCACACGGATCGCCAGTCTCGGACTTGCCAACTGCA
>MGYS01000049.1:8857-10358 GCA_001802565.1 Gammaproteobacteria bacterium RIFCSPLOWO2_02_FULL_57_10
CTCGCGAATCCTGGAGAGTTCACACAGTCCTCTTCGCGGGCAAGGCCCGCTCCCACGGGATGCGCGCAGGTTCGATCGCGGGCAGGGCCCGCTCCCACAAGGTGCGGTGCTGATTTATCCGGGCGAGGACGCACGACCACTGTCGGCGTTGGCCGGAGAACCTCCGCGCCCTCTCGTGTTTATCGATGCCACCTGGCGCAAGAGTCGCCGCATGCTCTTCGAGTCACCGGAACTCGCCGCGCTGCCACGCTACGCTCTGGACTCGCCTCCGCCCAGTCGCTACCGCATTCGCAAGGAACCCGCACCTGACGCTTTGTCCACGCTGGAAGCCATCGTGTTCACACTCGAACAACTTGAAGAGGCAGAGACCCGGTACCGGCCATTGCTGAGTGTGATGGACACGCTGATAGAGCAGCAGATCCAGCGCATGGGGCGCGACACGTTTTCCAGAAATTATGATGGTTGTGTCCCGGAAGGAGAGTAGGGTAACCTCCGCCAAGACAGTGACGTCTCAGGGATTGACCGAGAATTCAGCGATGAAAAGTTTCAACAGTAACCGCCGCGCTCTGCAGATCGCCGGAATATACCTCCTCATCGGCGTGCTGTGGATTCTCTTCAGCGACCTGCTGCTGCTCAGGTTGTTCCCGACCGATATTCAAGACACCACTGTCACGCTCTACCAGACATGGAAAGGCTGGTTCTTCATCGTCGCCACTGCCGCTCTGCTCTTTCTGCTGGTCCGCAACAGTCACGATATCCAGAACCGCACACTCGCCAGACTCTCCAATGCAGAGCAACGCTACCGTGAACTTATCCAGAATGTACCAGTCGGTATCTATCACACTGACAACACAGGTCATTCGATCTACTTCAATACCCAGGCCCTGGAGTATCTTGGACTGACCGACATCAACATGGCTGCTCCGCCCCGCGAAAAATGGCTGGGAATCATTCACCCCGACGATCAACACCGCGTGCTGATGGCGTGGCAACAGGCGGTCGAGAAGGGTTCACAGTTTCATGAGGAGTACCGGATCTGCATCGCACAGACTCCCGTGCGCTGGCTTGTGGACGTGGCATATCCGGAGGCCGACGCAGACGGCTCCTTCAATGGCTACCTGGGCACGCTCACCGATATTTCCGACCTGCGAATGACTCAGCAGATCGAACACGAATTGCACGAGCGCCTCCAGGCTGCCATCGAGTCAGCCCAGGTCGGTCTGTGGGATCTTAGTCTGCAAACCAATGAGATGTGGTACTCCGAAGAATGGAAGCAACAGCTGGGATATCGCGGCGACGAAATTGACAACCATCTCAGCGAATGGCAGACGCGACTGCACCCGGACGACGCCGAGCAGGCCTCCAGAGCCCTGCAGTGGTTTGTGCGCCACCCGGATGCAAATCTCTACAGCGAGTTCCGCCTGCGCCACAAGGATGGTTCCTGGCGCTGGATTCTCTCTCAGGCCAGCATCCTGTATGAAGATGCCAAAGCCACCCGCAT
>MGYS01000049.1:10368-11050 GCA_001802565.1 Gammaproteobacteria bacterium RIFCSPLOWO2_02_FULL_57_10
AAGGAGAATGAAAACAAACTGCGCGAGTCACGCGAGCGCGTACAACACTTGATGGAGGCAAGCCCCACCGTACTGTATGTCATGCGAGTCGAAGGCAAGCGAGCAACCCCCACCTGGGTCAGCGACAGCATCACGCGCCTCTTCGGTTACAGCACTGAAGAGGTATTGCATCCACTGTGGTGGTCATCCCATCTGCATCCGGACGATCGCGATCGCGCAATTCAGGAGACCCGACGCCTCCAGAGTGACGGCAGCATTCGTCACGACTACCGCTTCTTCGATAAATCCGGGCAGGTGCGCTGGATTCGCGACACGGTGCGCCTGCTTGGCGATGACGAGGATCAGGGACGCGAAGCCATCGGGTCGTGGCTCGACATTACTGAGCAACATCATGAAGAGGAAAAGATGCGGTTGTATGCGGCAGCATTCGACAGCATCAACGAAGGCGTCATCGTCACGGGTCTGGATCTGGTTATTCAATCCGTGAACAAGGCGGTGCTGAGCATCTTTGGCTACAGTGAAGAAGAGCTCCTCGGTGGAACAACGTCGATCTTCAGTTCCGGGCGTCATCCTCGCGAGTTCTTCACCTCCATGCACGACACACTGCTGAAAACAGGTGCATGGCATGGCGAGATATGGAATCGGCACAAGGATGGCACGGTGCAGCCGCAATGGCTGAGCG
>MGYS01000049.1:11112-11212 GCA_001802565.1 Gammaproteobacteria bacterium RIFCSPLOWO2_02_FULL_57_10
AGCGAATTGAAGAAGACTGAAGCCGAGCTCAAATACCTGGCACACTACGACGCGCTGACAGGGCTGCCCAACAGAGTGTTGTAGTGTGCCAGGTATTTGA
>MGYS01000050.1:0-21954 GCA_001802565.1 Gammaproteobacteria bacterium RIFCSPLOWO2_02_FULL_57_10
TCGGGACATCCTTCAACACGTCAAAGCCACCGGCCATATCGCCATACAGCGTGCAGTAGCCCACAGCGATCTCGCTCTTGTTGCCGGTCGTCAGTACCAGGTGCCCTTTCTTGTTTGAAATCGCCATCAAAAGGACACCGCGGCAGCGGGCTTGAATATTCTGCTCAGTGACATCCACCGGCAATCCCTCGAACTCACCTGCCAACGCTGCAGTAAAGCTGTCATAGGCATCGCTGATGGGGATCACACTGTAATGCACACCCAGCCTGCCTGCCTGTGACCGGGCAAGATCAAGACTCATCTGTGAGGTATACGCAAAGGGCATCATGACCGCGTGCACGCGGTCAGCGCCCAAGGCATCGACCGCAATCACCAGCGTCAGCGCAGAATCGATGCCCCCGGAAAGACCAAGCACCACCCCCTTGAAACCATTCTTTTGTACATAGTCGCGCACGCCAAGAACTAGAGCCTTGTATAGGCCTTCCTCAATTCCGTCGTTCGGCGACAGTGCGCTCGCGTCGGCCCGAACCGATACCACGCCAGCATCAACTTCCAATCGAACGGGAAACAAACCTTCCTGAAACGAGGGAGCGCGTACCAGACAGTCACCCCGAGCATTCACCACCATTGAGCTGCCATCGAAGACGAGTTCATCCTGTCCACCCACAAGGTTTGCATAGACGATGGGGATACCGGCCTGACGGGCGCGAGTCTGCAAAAGCGTCGCACGCTCGGCAGTCTTGTTGCGATGAAACGGTGATGCATTGATATTGATGAGAAGTTGCGCACCTGCCTGCGCAGCCTGCGCCGTGGGTAATTCTTCCCACATGTCCTCGCAGATGGTCATCGCCACGGAGACCCCTTCGATATCCACCACACAGGGACCATCACCCGGTGTGAAATAACGACGTTCATCAAACACCTGATAGTTGGGGAGGCATTGTTTGCGGTAGGTTGCCAACACGTTTCGGCCCTTGATCAAGGACAATGCATTGTAAAGCTGTGCCCCGTTGCGCAACGGATGGCCGACGATCATGTGCACGTCGAGGTCGGCATCCAGCAAGCGCTGCAGTGCCTTGTTGACGCGAATGGCCAGACTCGGTCGCAGCAGCAGATCTTCGGGGGGGTAGCCGGTGAGCGTCAATTCCGGAAATGCCACGATATCGGCACCAAAGGCCACAATCGATTCCCGGGCCGCGGCGATTACCCGATCCGTATTGCACTTTATATCGCCGACCAGCAAATTGAGCTGAGCCATCACGACCGTTAACTGCTTTGGCATACACCTTCCAAATTCTGACCCCAGTTCTGACCCCAATCCCGACCTCAATTCCGGCACCATTTTCGACCTGGATTTCCGCTCGGCATTACCTGTGGCTAATGTGAAACAAGTGCGATATTGTCCGACAAACAACCTCCATAAGCAAAATGCAAATCGCCTTGCCGTGAACTCTTCAGCCGCAAAATACCCGGACGCCATGGAAGCCAACCCTTTGCCCGAGCAGAACATCAGGATTCTGCAGATCTACAACATATACCGGCTTCTCCTTGTTCTGGTTCTGCTGGCGACATTTCTCACCAGTGCGACGACTACCCAACTCGGTATACACGATCCCGATCTTTTCATGGACGTACTGCTGGCCTATGGCATCTTCGGGATGCTGGTCATCGCGCTCATTACACCTTCGCGCACCTTCAGCTCAAGCCAATACCTGCTCAGTGCACTGTTCATCGTTGACATCTTCGCAATTGGTTTCATTACCTACAGCTGTCGAGGCGTGGTCAGCGGACTCGGCTTGCTGCATCTGGTGACAATTGCCGCCGGTGGAATCCTGGTCGTCGGACGGATCAGCACATTCCTCGCCGCAATTGCGAGCATCGTGACGATCTACGGAGAGGTGTACCTGAGTTTCACCACAGACGGATTGGCGAATCAGTACGTCCAGTCAGGGCTGCTCGGGGCACTGCTGTTTGCCACTTCGCTGTTCCTGCAGACACTCGCAGAAAGGATGCGTCGCAGCGCCATGCTGACAGCAGAGCAGGCGACCAGCATCGTCAATCTGGAGCAACTGAATCATCTGATCATACAGCGCATGAGAACCGGCATTGTGGTGGTCGATACTCGCGGCAAAGTCATCACCGCCAATGACGCGGCCAATCGGATGCTGAGTCTGAACGCTTCCAGCGATGCCACGAAAAACCTGGGCAATCCGACCGACACACAACCTCTCCCGGAGGTTCTGAAGAAGCACCTGGAAATGTGGAGAGAGTCCCCAGGCAAACGACTACCGACATTCCGCAGCAGAAAATCCGGCCCGCAACTGCAGGCAAGTTTCGCCTATCTGAATCCGAACTCCGACTCCAGTATCCTCGTCTTTCTGGAAGACAGCAGCCAGTTCATTCAACGCGTGCGACAGATGAAGCTGGCATCACTCGGGCGCCTGACGGCAAGCATCGCCCATGAGATACGCAATCCGCTCGGGGCCATCAGCCATGCCAGTCAACTGCTGCAGGAAGCAGAAGGACTGACGGATGCAGATCGTCGTCTGGTCGACATCATTCTCAATCACTGCGCGCGAGTAAATCTGATCATCGAGGATGTCCTGCACATGTCACGACAAAAGCAGGACAGTGCGGAGCGGATCAATCTGCACGATTGGCTGACGGAATTCGTCGCGGGTTACTGCGAGTCGCACGAGGTGAATGGCACTGTCACTGTCGATATCAAGCCCCGCAGCACCGAGGTACGGGTGATCACCAGTCAGTTCGAGCAAATACTCAACAACCTGCTTGAGAACGGCCTGCGCTACAGTCAGAGGGCTACAGGCACCGCTGATCTGAAGCTCAAGGGCGGACTCGGGCGCAAGAGTGATCAGTCGACGCCGGTGCTGCATGTCATAGACGAGGGTCAAGGAGTCGACGCTGCCACAGAGGAGAGACTCTTCGAGCCCTTCCACACCACGGAAGCGACAGGCACCGGGCTTGGTCTTTATATCTCGAAGGAACTGTGCGAAGCTAATCAGGCCCAACTTTCCTATCGGCGAACGAGGAAGGGCAAGAGCTGTTTCAGCATTCATTTCTCCCATCCTGACAGAAATGTGAATTGACAATACCGTCGAACCCTCTGCTATGGAGAACCCATGACCGGCAGTGTCCTTATCGTTGATGACGAACCTGATATCCGTGAGCTGCTCGAAATCACACTGGGTCGGATGTCACTCATTACCGAAAGTGTCGGAAACCTCTCTGCAGCCAATGAATTGTTGCAGCAAAAGCGATTCGGTCTTTGTCTGACCGACATGCGTCTTCCTGATGGCGATGGCATAGATCTTGTCGAGCATATCCAGCGTCGATACAGTCACATGCCGGTCGCTGTCATCACAGCACATGGCAACACGGAAACTGCCATCAGGGCGCTCAAGGCCGGAGCCTTCGACTTTGTTTCCAAGCCTGTTGATCTGCAGAAATTGCGAGACCTCGTCAATGCGGCGCTGAAACTGTCACAACAGGCACCATCGCCACTGCAAACCAGTGCGTATACCAACAAAGAGGTCAGCATCACCGGAACATCCGAGTGCATTGTGGCATTGCGACAACAGATCGCTCGACTCTCACGCAGCCAGGCTCCGGTATTCATCAGCGGAGAATCCGGCAGTGGCAAGGAGCTTGCGGCACGTTCGATTCACAACCAGAGCGCCCGGGCGGATGCACCATTCATCGGGGTGAACTGTGGAGCCATTCCAGCGGAATTGATGGAAAGCGAACTCTTCGGTCACGTGAAAGGCAGCTTCACCGGCGCGGACAAGGACAAGACCGGTCTGTTCCAGGCGGCGAAAGGCGGCACGCTCTTCCTGGACGAAGTGGCAGATCTGCCCTTGCACATGCAGGTCAAATTGTTGCGGGTCATTCAGGAAAAATCCGTACGCCCGGTGGGGTCGCAGACAGAAGTACCAACCGATGTCCGCATTCTCAGTGCCAGCCACAAGAATCTGGCAGAGGAAGTGAGTCGCCGCAACTTTCGCCAGGACTTGTACTATCGCATAAACGTCATCGAACTGGCGGTACCGAGCTTGCGCGATCGCAGACCGGACATTCCGGAACTGACTCGACAAATACTTGTGCGTATTGCAGATGAGAACGAGATCAACCCGGTACCAACCCTGGACGAAGAGGCTATGCAGGCACTTTGTGAGTACACATTCCCGGGCAACATTCGCGAGCTGGAAAATATCCTGCAACGCGCTGTCACACTGTGTGAGAACAACACCGTCTCGAAGCAGAATCTGGACCTTCACCACAGTGCTTCAGCTTTCTCGATGGGCGAGTCCGCAGCAGAGGCAATCTCCGCACAACCACCAGAGCACCAGCCGACTCAACTCTCTCTGAGCAGCGGATTTTCGCTGGAAAAGCACCTGGAAACCATCGAGCGCAAGGCCATCGAGCTGGCACTGGAAGAGACACGCTGGAACAAGACCGCTGCAGCTCAACGACTCGGCATGACCTTCCGTTCTCTGCGCTACCGCATGAAGAAACTGGGAATGGAGTAAACGGCTAACGATTCGAACAAGGATCATATGGACGCGGATCTATATCGGGTCGACGCCCCAGCAATATGTCGGCCAGCAGTTTCGCGGAAGCAGGAGCCAGGACCAGACCATTGCGGTAATGACCCGCATTGACGTAGAGATTTTCCCACTTCCCCGCGCGACCAATGAACGGAATGCCTTGCGGAGCCCCCGGGCGCAGACCTGCCCACTGTTGCGTGACAGGATATTTCGCCAGCTCCGGAAGCAGTGCGACAGCCGAGTCATGAAGACTTGTCAGAGCCTCTTCTGTCGTACTCTTGTCGAACCCGGTGTGTTCCAGCGTGCTCCCCACCAGCAAGTGATTGTCCCTGCGCGGGATGATGTAACGGCCGGCAGTCAGTAACATGGTACTGATCAGTCTGCGCTCGGGGCGAAACAACAGCATCTGCCCCTTTACCGGCACGACCGGCAACTCAATGCCCAGACCCGCAAGCAGGTTTCGCGACCATGCTCCGGCCGTTACCACGAATGCTCCTGCAGTCAGGGACTCCTGGCGCCCTTCCCGCAGGATATCCGCGCGCAGAATTCGTGTTCCATCACCGGTCAAGGACACCACTGAGGTCTGCTCCAGAATTTGCACATGAGGATTGCTGTGCAGGCTCTTTAGCAGTGCCTGACCCAACCGTGGATTTCGAACGTTGGCGATCTCCGGCATCCAGAGTCCTCTCGTGAAGGATCGGCTCAATCCCGGTTCGCGTGCGCGGATGAACTCTGACGAAACGCTCTGAACATTTTTTCCCGTCTCTGCAGCCCAGCTCAACGCCTCACTTTCATCATCTGTATCCAGCATCAGCAGACCTGTATGTTCCAGCTCGGCATCCAGCCCGGTCTCGGCCAGCAGCTCTTCAACAAGTCGCGGGTAGGCAAGTTGCGCCTGAAATGCCAAGGCAGACACAGCTGATGAATATCGCCAGGGATACAGAGGGGAGACAATGCCACCACCGGCCCAGGATGCCTCACCAAAGCAGACCCCTTGCTCGACAACAGTGACAGTCGCACCGTCTGCGGCAAGCTGCCTGGCAAGCAGCAACCCCATGACGCCACCACCAATCACCATGTAATCGTTCATCTTGTCGGTCTTCCTCACGGATTGTTGAACTCCAGTCGCTCGGAGTGCGCTCATTATCGGAAACTTTGGCAGCCGATTACCAACTGTTTTGGTAAACTAGCGTCCAGCACTCACGCCTGATTCATACTATCGGCGCTCTGCCCTGTCTCCTCACACATCCGGACTCTCCAAAACTCATGGAATACGACGTCACACTACTCTTCGTTCTGGCAGCGGTGGGCTTTCTTGCAGGTGGCATCAATACCATTGCCGGTGGCGGGTCCAACCTGACACTGCCTGTTCTGATGCTGCTGGGACTGCCGGCTGATGTCGCCAATGGGACCAATCGAGTTGCTGTGGCACTGCAGTGCGTGGTGGGAATTCGGGGCTTCAGGAATCATGACCGACTCGATGTGCCTGCAATCATGCCGATCCTGGTACCCAACCTGCTCGGTGGCATAATCGGTTCTTTCGCGGCGGCACTGATGCCGGCACTGGTGCTGAAGCCATTATTGCTTGGCACCATCATCGCGATGTCCATCATCATTCTGCTGCGTCCAAACTTCATCGCCCCTCCCGAGGGAACGCCCGTAATCTCGGTGAGCGAGAGTCGGGGAGCCTGGTGGACACTTTTTCTTGCCGGGATCTACGGAGGCTTTGTACAGGCCGGAGTGGGGTTCATTCTGCTCGCGGCACTCGCAGGAGGTCTGCGTTACGACCTGGTCAGAGCCAATGCGCTGAAGATGGTTTGTTCATTGGGATTCACACTGATCGCGCTGGTAGTCTTCATCGCCTTCGATCAAGTGCGATGGATACCTGGACTCATTCTGGCAGCAGGCACCATGGCAGGAGCGTGGCTCAGTGTGAAGTTCGCCGTGCGTGCCAGGCAGAGTACCATCAAGTGGTTTCTGTTTGGCATGACGCTGTGCTCATGCATTGCAGCGCTGGTATTCTGAGTCACTACCTTGATTGCTCTCCGACAGCGTTGTCATCGCCTGCAATCTGGAAATTGCTGAAGACCAGTTGGATGCGGGCGCCTCCCTTGTCCGAGCTGCCAACCTCGATCTGCCCTCCGTAGCTGCTCATGATGTCGGTGACAACGGCCAGGCCAATTCCCTGTCCGTGTGCCAGCGTGTCCAACCTTGCTCCACGTTGCAGGACCCACTCCTGATGCTGTGCTGAGATTCCCGGGCCGTCATCTTCCACCACAATGCTGAGCTGTCTTGAGGGGGTAGTGCTGACACTGGCTGAAATGGAAAGCCAACTGGCGCCATACTTGTAGGCGTTATCCAGCACGTTGCCCAACACCTCCATCAGATCTCGCTCATCCCCCAGGAACACAATCCCCCGCTCGACACGAATCTCTGCGTGCATGCCTTTGCTGGCATAGACCTTGTCCAATGCCCGAATGATCTTGCCTGTCACTTCCGCGACATCGACGCGACGAGCCAGCGAAGTCGTGCCATTCGATTTGACCGCGCGCTGCAACTGATAGCCGACAATCTGATTCATGCGCTCGAGTTGCTCGTCGACGGCCTTGATCTGTTCCTGCAGCTCAGGCTCCGCTCGTGCCTGCTGGCGCTGGGCGAGAGACTGCATGACGCCAGCGATGACGGCCAAGGGAGTCTTCAGACTATGAGCCAGATCCCCCATGGTTTCACGATAACGCAGTTGCTGCTTGCGCTCACTCTTGATCAACAGGTTGAGGTTGTCGGTCACCGCACGCAGTTCTCTGGGGTATTGTTCTTTCAACTGCTCGCTCTCACCGCCCTCGATTCTCTTCAGATCGATGGCAAGCCTGCGCAGTGGCGACAGTCCCCAGCGCAAGAGCAGAAGTTGCAGTACCAGCAGCAGAATGGCGACTCCGCCCAACCACGACCACAGGCTGGTGCGGAATCGATTCACCTCCAGAAGGTAGGTGCCAGTTGATTCCATTACGGCAAAATTGTACTGATCTTCGCCATTCTCCCAGACAACGCCATAACCTGAGACGAAATACTCCTGACCCGTTGCAGATGTGAAGCGCATGAAGCGGCTTTCACCGCGGCCAATGTCCTGCCACAGCGAGCTGAAGTCTGCGAAATCGATCTCCAGCGCGGAAGGTGTGCGCAACACCTCACCACCCAGAGGACTGCTGACAAGCCCGTACAGCCCGGAATTGAGTTGTGAGAAACGTGGTTCGCGCAGATCCTGCAGAAAATAGAATTCTCCGTCATCTTCTTCCACCGCGGCGAGCAACACGTAGATCTGCACCTGCAGTTGTTCGGCCACACCGGCTTCGACACTGCTGCGAAAAGCGCGGTCCAGCACGATGCCGGTCAGGCCGAGAAAGATGCAAAGAAGGATACTGACGGCAGTCAGCAGGCGGGTCTGAAGCGAGTATTCTGTCCGAGGGGCGTCAGGACTCATCTGTTCTCGCTAATCGCTGCGAAAGCGGTAACCCTGGCCTCGAATCGTCTCGATGGGCTTGAGGGAGTCATCGGGGTCGAGCTTCTGGCGCAGGCGGCGCACGAACACTTCCAGCACATTGCTGTCTCGATCGTAATCCTGCGCATAAAGGTGTTCAGTGAGCTCTGTCTTGGAGACGACCTGACCCGGGTGCAGCATCAGGTATTCCAGCATCTTGTATTCGTAGGCGGTGAGGTCAACACTCTTGCCACTGACCGTGACACGCTTGCCGCTGATATCCAGCACCAACGGACCGAATTCGATAAGGGATTTCGCAAACCCTGCGGCGCGGCGCAGCAAGGCATTGAGACGGGCAAGAATTTCCTCGAGCTGGAAAGGCTTTACCACGTAGTCGTCTGCACCGGCATCCAGACCCTCTACCTTGTCCTGCCAGTCACCGCGCGCGGTAAGGATGAGGATGGGAAATGTCCGACCCTGTGCTCTGATCTGCTTGATCAGCGAGATGCCATCCAGCAGCGGCAAGCCGAGATCGATGATCGCTGCATCATAGTCGTACTCAGTCGCGTAATAGAGCCCGGCCTTGCCATCGGCGGCGTCATCGACAATATAGCCATTCTTGCCGAGCCCCTGAGCGAGCTGTTGGCGCAGAAGACTCTGATCCTCAACCACGAGTAAGCGCATGAGTTTATTGTTCCCGGGTAATGGCGCCGGTTACCGCATTGACGTACACGGTAAAGATGTTGCCGTCGTTATCCAGTCGCACGCGATAGACCAACTCTCCGCGCTGCTGAATCTCATTGATGCTGATGACGGTGCCAGGAAAGCGCGCCCGCACCAGTTCGAGAGCCTGTCTCTGGGAGATCGCCGCCGCTTGAGAAGCAGCAGGACCATCGTTGCTCTGCTGTGCCAGGAAATGATCCTGAGCCCTGGCAGCGGGGACGCACAACAGCAGCAGCATGATTGCAGTGCTCCAGATGCGTCCGCCTGCCGCG
Organism: Gammaproteobacteria bacterium RIFCSPLOWO2_02_FULL_57_10; assembly: GCA_001802565.1. Lineage (GTDB taxonomy): Bacteria > Pseudomonadota > Gammaproteobacteria > Pseudomonadales > Pseudohongiellaceae > UBA5078. Next base: position 9,036 of record MGYS01000050.1, read on the forward strand.
CGGCGATGGCCTGACAACAAGTTTGACTTCAACACGAACTCTCTCCAATAAACAATGCCTGACGGGCTGCATTCAACAGCGAAGAACGCATAACCTGCAAGGCACGCGAGTCGACTTCGGAAGTCTCTAGGACTTGTGCATCACAATCAGGCTGGCGCTCAGAAAACGGGTTGTACGTTCACCCTGACACGTACCAGCGCCCCTGGTTCTTCGTCCATCCGCACCGAATACTCTTCGTTGTTGTAACGGTAACGGACATCGTAACCGACCACGCGCTCTTCTTCATGATATTCATAGACTGTCTCGCAGTGCCGCACGGTTTCGTAGTGCGTCCCGGCGTTTCTGCCATTCGCGGCGACTATATCACGTCCTATCGAGTGCCCCAACACCGCGCCGACAACCGTCCCGACGCGCTTGTTGGACTTGCCATGACCGACCGCATTACCCAACGCCCCTCCTATGATCGTCCCGATAATGGCAGGAGTTCGACTGTCGGAATGACTGCGACGATAACTGACCACCTCTTCATTCCAGCACTCTTCACGAGGGGAGGATATCTCGACGGTTTGATAGATGGGTCGCGACTCGATCACCTCTGCGTACTCGTAACTGGTGTTCGCAGTGGCAGATGTCGCCCACACGGACGCCATCAGCAGCAAGGCCGCGGCGCTTTTGCCATTACCGACAGACTTGCGCTTCATGTTGTTTCTGATTGTTTGAATATTCATAAGCCCTTGACCTCACTCTGATGAAAGCCCACCGGAGACTGACCGTGAGCGACATTATGAGCTCGACAGGGGCAGCCCCTCGAACTCTTGAGCACATAGTCGCAGTCGCAAGCTGAATAGCGGCTTAATCATCGTTCTGGGAAAGAGCCGATTGCACTGACATCCATCGCTGTAATTTCCATCCCGAATGCCAAGGGTTTGATTTATCAGCAAAGCCCGTTAGAATTGGTCGCCTGAAGCAGATCAGCCCCCGGTATACAGAAGGGATGAGTGTCTTCAGTAATAATAATTATAAGTAGCCAAGAGAGTCTCCATGTCCAATTTCAACAAATCGCTCACCATTGCCGCTATTACCACCGCTGTTGTCGCCATTCCCGTTGTACTGCTCGATATCAATTATTCCACGCCAGTTGTTGTGCTCGGCTCATTCATGATCAGCCTGTCTTCAGCCGCATTTGCCTCTCGCACCGGCAAAGGACGCAGCGGCAGAAAGCACAGCGAAGAAAATCGGACCCCCTACAATCAGTCACGCCGCGAGCGTGGCAGTGTCAAGTGGTTCAACGCCAGCAAAGGATTCGGGTTCATCACTCGCGATAGCGGGGATGACATATTCGTGCATTTCCGCTCGATTCGCGGCGAGGGGCATCGTGTTCTGCATGACGGCCAGCGCGTCGAATTCGCCATCAGTGAGGGTGACAAGGGTCTGCAGGCAGAGGATGTGGCCGCCGCAAATTAGCGGTGGCAACCTCAGGTTCAACCCGTGGGCACAGGTTGAATGACCTATCAGTAATGCGGTGGCCGGTCGTCGGCAGGAGTCGTGGCAGTGCCTTTGTCAGGCAGGCTGTCCATGACGTGGGCGATCCGGTCCCTGTGCAACAGCAGTTCGCGCTGCAAAGCATCGATCTGCAATTGCTGCCGCGCAACGACATCGTTGAGTTCACGCAGCAGATCCTCCTGAAACGCAAACTGCGACTGCAGTTCTACCAGTTGCTCAACTACCAGTTCGTTACTCATACTGTTGCTCGCGTGATATATCCTGCTTGCCTGATCGATAGCCGGAAAAGGCGCCAATTAAAACAGATCGGGTTTGCACAGACCAGAGTGCTTTTTTTTGTTGCGTCAAACGTGCAATAATTTTCCGCCATTTGCTGTCAATGACTTCATTACCATCCAGATGATCGCCCACACGGGCAGGAAACGTTTTATGCAGAAACCCCCTGTGAACTGGACAAACACCCTCCTGTTCAGTCTCACTCCCCTCCTCGCTGTCACCCTCGTTCCCTGGTACGGGTTCACCGAAGGTTACGATCTCTACGAATGGGTAGTGTTCATCCTGCTGATGGGATTCTGTGGGATATCCATTACCGGCGGCTACCACCGGCTATGGTCGCACAAGACCTACAAGGCTCACCCGATTCTACGGTTCATCTACGCACTGGGCGGCGCCTGCGCCCTGCAGAACGATGTGCTGCACTGGGCGTCCGATCACCGGCGCCACCACGCCCATGTTGACAACAACGACAAGGACCCCTATTCCGCCGGGCTGGGATTCTGGTTCTCGCACATCGGCTGGATATTGCGCGAGTATGAAAGCGGCAAGGAAGACTTCTCGAATGTGAAGGACCTGCAACGCGACCCCATCGTGGTCTGGCAGCACAAGCACTACCTCGCACTGGTACTGCTGATGAATATCGGCCTGCCCGCCTTTCTCGGGTTCCTGAACGGCGACATCATCGGCTGTCTGCTGCTGGGTGGTCTGTTGCGACTGGTGCTGAGTCAGCACGTCACCTGGCTGATCAATTCGCTTGCTCACATGTGGGGACGTCAACCCTACAGCGACGCCAGCTCTGCGCGGGACAATGGACTGTTGGCTCTCATTACTTACGGCGAGGGTTATCACAATTACCACCACACTTTTCAGTGGGACTATCGAAATGGCATCAAGTGGTGGCACTACGACCCTACCAAGTGGTTCATACGCACGTGCTCATTCCTTGGGTTGACGAGCGATCTGAAGCGCTGCAGCCCTATAGTCATCGAGAGTGCGAGACTGGACATGCAGTACCGTCACGCCACGCAGAAGTGTCATTCGAGCAGCAATGCCGAGAAATGGCTGCAGCGTATCGAGCAGGAATACCAACAGTTGCAGGCAACCCTGCATCTGTGGGCTCAACACCGACAGTCATGGTACGAAGCCAGAACCAGCGAACTCCATGAGAAGTGGAGTCACTGGGATCGCAGGCAGGTTCGTGACAGTTACCGGGAAGTGAAGTACAAACTGAAGATCCAGCGCCAGCGCTGGCATGAGTTGCTGCAGAGTTTCCACACTCATCAGGGTCTTGCTCCTGCGTGAGCCTCCTGCCTGAGTCTGGACACAATCGCGGGCATGGCCCGCTCCTACATTGATGGATTGCGAGAGAAGTGCCAATGAAAGTGAGTGAACTCTTTTTGATGATGGCGATCAGCGCGGCAGCGCTTGTGCCATCGGCCGCGCTTTCCCTGGAAAAGGGTGAGTTGGCGCCTGTGTTCGTCTTGCCGGACATACAGGAAGGCAAACCAGCTATTGATCTTGCCGCCCTGCAAGGCAAGACCGTCTATGTCGATTTCTGGGCGTCCTGGTGCGCACCCTGCCTGCGCTCTCTCCCGCAGATCAATGAACTGTATGCAGAATACAAGGAGCGCGGATTCGAAGTCATCGCCATCAACGTGGATGACCCGATTGAAGACGGCCGGGATTTTCTGCTGGATACCCCACTCGACTATCTGATTGCCGCCGACACCGATAACGCAGTACTCACCGAGTATGGTGTGATCGGTATGCCGACCTCGTTCCTGATCGATCCACAGGGCGTGGTGCGCATGGTGCACATGGGATTCAAGGAAAAGGACATCGAGATCATCGAGCAGGAGCTGGTGGCAGTGCTCGACGAATTCACTCCCTGAACCCGGTTGCTGACATCATTGCTCGAAATGCTGTCAGAAGAGCTGCAGGACAGGCTCGTCCAGTGCGGACATCTGCTCCCGCAACTCCAGAATGTGCTCCGCCCAGTAACGTTCCGTGTTGAACCATGAAAAGGCCCGGGGAAATGCCGGATCTTCCCAGCGCCTTGCCAGCCACGCACTGTAGTGCATGATCCGCAGTGTGCGCAGTGCCTCTATCAGGTCCAGTTCGCGCGGATTGAAGTCGTTGAACTCGTTGTATCCCTCCACCAGCTCCAGCAGCTGCGCCTGTTTCTGATCGCGCTCTCCCGAGAGCATCATCCACAGATCCTGAATGGCCGGGCCGGTCATCGTGTCGTCGAAGTCCACGAAGTTCGGCGTTTCGCCGCGCCACAGCACATTGCCGGGATGACAGTCACCGTGAATGCGCTGACGCCGGACTCCCTTGTTGCGGGCGAAGACTGCCTGCACTCTGTTGATCAGATCGCTACTAAGTGTGTCATACGCTTTCACCAGACTGTCGGGAATGAAGTGGTTGTTCAGCAGATAGTCGCGACTCTCGATCGCGAAACGCTCCACCGTGAGTTCGTTGCGGGTCTGAAAGGATTTCGTCGCTCCCACCAGATGCACCCGGCCAACAAAACGTCCCATGACCGATAGATTGTCGAGGTTGTCCAGGTCGGGAGCACGGCCTGCGAGGCGCTCGAACACGGCGAACGAAAAGCCAGCGAAATCGTAGAGTGTGTCGCTGCCATTAAGTGGCAGAGGTGGCACCACGGGAATCTCCAGATCGGCCAGCTCGGTCGCAAAGGCATGCTCTTCGAGAATCTGCGCTCGACTCCAGCGCTCCGGCCGGTAGAACTTCACGATCACGGGATGACCGTCCTCGACACCAATCTGGTAGACACGATTCTCATAACTGTTGAGCGCCAGAACGCGTGCATCAGTCCGAATGCCAACACTCTCCACCGCATCGAGAACGCATTCGGGGGTAAGACGCTGGTAAGGGTGCACGGCAAGTGTGGCGGGCGTGGAATCTGCGGAATCTTCTGTGAAATCTTCCTGAGAGTGGGGCATGGAAAGTCCTGTTCGAGTTTGGCCGGAGTATACTGTAAAATTCGCGCGCTTGTTCGCGGCCAACCGACAACCACGGCAGGGCCTTCCGTTTCATCAGCCCCGAGGATCACCTCTTGAACCACCTCTTGACCCCCCAGCAACTGCAAGCCAGGCAACAGGAACTACGCCAACAGTACGAGGCCGTCAGTGCCCGCAAACTGAATCTGGACCTGACCCGTGGCAAACCCTCGACGGAACAGCTGAACCTGAGCGATGAGCTGGACGGCATTCTCGCTGGCAATTACAAGTGTGCGGATGGATCCGATGCGCGCAACTACGGCGGCATCATGGGCATTCCGGAAGCGCGCAAACTGGCGGCGGATTATCTGCAGACCATTCCCGCCCGCATCATGGTCGGTGGCAACAGCAGCCTGCAGCTCATGTATCAACTGGTGACCAGTGCCTTGTCCCAGGGTGTACGCGGTGGTGAATCAGCCTGGAGCAAGGAGGCAGCGGCTGCCAATGGCAAGGTCAAGTTCCTCTGCCCGTCACCCGGCTACGACAGACACTTTGCAATCTGCGAATTCCTCGGCATCGAGATGATCCCGGTGGCCATGAACGCACAGGGCCCGGACATGGACAAGATCGAAGCACTGGTCAAGGCCGATCCGCTCATCAAAGGTATCTGGTGTGTGCCCAAGTACGCGAACCCGGATGGCGTGGTGTACTCCCATGCCGTCGTGGCGAGAATGGCGCTGCTCGGCAAGATCGCTGGCGCCAACTTCCGCATCTTCTGGGACAATGCCTACGCTGAACACCATCTGGTGGACAACCCCCCAGAGCTGGCCAACATCATTGCCCTGAGCGAAGCCGCCGACACTCTCGACAACGTGCTGGTGATCGGCTCCACGTCAAAGATCACTCACGCTGGCGCCGGTATCTCGTTCATTGCGACTTCCGAAGCCAATCTTGCCGCTTTTGCGGATCAGCTGAACATCGCCACCATTGGTCCGGACAAGATCAATCAACTGCGCCATGTGCATTTCCTCAAGGATATGCCCACACTTCGCGTCCTGATGCAGCGTCATCGCGCCATTCTGCAACCGAAGTTCGAAGCACTGCTGTCAGCATTGGACAAGGGCTTGAGCGGCAAGACGCTGAATGGCAAGGCGCTGGGCAGTTGGACCAGACCACAGGGCGGCTACTTCGTATTGTTCGATACACAGCCCGGGCTGGCCGACACCGTGGTGAAACTGACGGCCGCTGCAGGGGTGAAGCTCACGCCCGCCGGTTCGACCTGGCCACTGCGCAAGGACCCGGCGAACAGCAATATCCGTCTGGCGCCATCGTTCCCGAGTCTCAAGGAGATCGAGGCGGCCATGGAGGTGTTTGTACTGTGTGTGGAGCTGGCGACGGTGGAGCGGGAGCTCGGACAGTAGGCTGGCCTGTGGCAACCCCTGTCATCAGGCAGGGGTTGCGTCTGTCGCTTGCAGGGCAAGCTCCCACAAGGGCGTCATTCGGACTTCTGGTTGTCCGTGGTGTTGCGGGAGGCGATGAAAGGCACCGGGAACGGTGTGATGTTGTCGCCATTGAATATCTTGCTCACACCACCCTTCTCGACTTCGTCAATTCTGACAATTGCCTGAATGGGGATAAAGCTGCGCTTGACGCCATGGAACTCGGCCTTCAGTTTTTCCTCGCTCGGATCCACCACGACCTGACTGCGTTCATCGAAAATATAGTCTTCCACTTCGATGAATCCGTACAGCTCGCTCTGGTATACCTGCTTGGCGAAAACTTCGTAGACCTTGCCTTTGTTGAGAAAAGTGATGCGGTAGATTTCGGGGGGGTTAGCCATTCAGTGCCATCTCGTTAACGTTGACGCTCCCTATATCAGGCTGCAGCGCAGTAAATTCAAGCACGCCGAGGCTGTGTGGAGGGAACAGGTGGCCATTTTACAGCAATTGTTCCACGCTCACCCGACAATCTTTCGCGAATCGGTCGACAAGTCCCACAGGTTTTTTGCCTGCGGCATAGCTGCTACAATCCGCGCTCTGAAAAAACAGCCCAATTCAATGCCCCTGCGGGGGGTGGACACTCTGAACCATGACCAGCATAGACACACAGAATCCAGCGAATGATCAATCCATTCCGGCTACAGCACCCGTAGCCGCGCTGGCTGGTGCAGAAGGTCTCAAGCATGAGGGTGTCAAGCAGGAGGGTGTCAAGAAGGTATTCATCAAGACCCATGGCTGCCAGATGAATGAGTACGATTCCTCGCGCATGCTGGATATGTTGCGGGAATCCCACGGTGCCGAGCTGGTCGATACTCCGGAGCAGGCCGACCTGTTGCTGCTCAATACGTGCTCGATTCGCGAGAAGGCGCAGGAAAAGGTGTTCCATCAGCTGGGACGCTGGAAGTCCCTGAAGAAGAAGAATCCGAACCTGAAGATCGCTGTCGGCGGCTGTGTTGCCAGTCAGGAAGGCGCCGCCATCGGCAAACGCGCCCCTTATGTGGACGTGGTGTTCGGACCCCAGACCCTGCACAAACTCCCGCAGATGCTGCGCTCTGCCACTGGCAGCAACACCGTCGTGGACATCAGCTTCCCGGAGATCGAGAAATTTGACCGTCTGCCGGAACCCCGCGTGGATGGCTGCGAGGCCTATCTGACGGTCATGGAAGGTTGCAGCAAGTACTGCTCATTCTGCGTGGTGCCTTATACCCGGGGCGAGGAAGTCAGCCGTCCGCTGGACGATGTGCTGGCAGAAGCCGTGCATCTCGCCGGCCAGGGCGTGCGTGAGATCAATCTGCTGGGCCAGAACGTCAATGCCTACCGTGGCCTGAGCCACGACGGCAAGCTGACGGACCTGGCAACGCTGATCCAGTACATCTCTGCAGTCGAAGGCATTGGCCGGATTCGCTTCACGACCTCCCATCCCATGGAGTTTTCCAGCAATCTGATCGAAACCTACCGCCATGTGCCATCTCTGGTGGACCACCTGCATCTGCCGATCCAGAGCGGTTCAGATCGGATCCTCGCCGCCATGAAACGCGGCCATACGGTACTGGAATACAAGTCCATCATCCGCAGACTCAAGGCTATTCGCCCGAACATCAGCCTGTCATCCGACTTCATCGTGGGCTTCCCCGGCGAAACCCAGAAGGATTTCGAGGACACCATGAACCTGATCATGGAGATCGGTTACGACACCTCTTTCAGCTTCATCTACAGTGCGCGCCCCGGGACTCCGGCGTCCGATCTGCCGGACACGACGTCGGAGAACGAGAAGAAGCACAGGCTGGCAATCCTGCAGGCGCAGATCATCCAGCAGGCCTCTGCCATCAGTGAGGCCATGGTGGGTTCGACCCAGCGCATTCTGGTGACCGGCGTCTCCCGCAAGGATCCCGGGGAATTGCAGGGCCGCACCGAGAACAATCGGGTGGTCAATTTCCGCTGCGACGACATTCGCCTGGCAGGTCAGTTCGTTGACGTGAAGATCACCAGGGCCTACGTCAACTCCCTCGCGGGAACCCTCTAGAACCGGGCATGCCCGGAGCTGTTCGATGCATCGTCAATCGGCTCCGGACAAGTTGAGCAAAACTGCTTACAAGACTGGATAGATTGGTATACTACCGGCTCGGCAAGTCCTGTTTCCTGAACCTCAGGGAGGTTTATAAGCTGTCTTAATGGCAACACAGAAATTCACGCAACGGCTCATTCTGGAGCCCGAAAACACACACCGTCTGGCCAATCTATGTGGCCATCTCAATGAACATCTGCAACAGATTGAGAAATCGCTGACGCTTAAAATTCAGCATCGCGGCAATGAATTCAAACTCTCCGGCTCCCAGAGCGCCGTGGAAAGTGGCAGCCGCATTCTCGACAAACTCTATCAGGCAACCGGCAGCGGCGATGGCGTCAATCCCGATCTCGTCCATCTGGCGTTGAAGGATAACGAGCACAATGCTCCGGCGATCACCACCCCAGTGGCAAACGGTATCGCCCGCTACGATGTGGACAAGCCCCTGATACTGAAGACACCGAATGCGTCCATCAAGCCACGAGGTCCCCATCAGCGCGATTACGTCGAGTCCATCTTCAGACACGACATCAACTTCGGCATCGGCCCGGCCGGTACCGGCAAGACCTATCTCGCCGTGGCCTGCGCTGTGGAAGCTCTGATGCAGGATCGGGTACAGCGACTGCTGCTGGTACGCCCTGCCGTGGAAGCGGGCGAGAAGCTGGGCTTTCTGCCGGGTGATCTCACGCAGAAGATCGACCCCTATCTGCGTCCGCTCTACGATGCACTGTATGAAATGCTCGGCGTCGAGCGCGTGGGGCGCCTGATCGAAAAGAACGTGATCGAGATAGCGCCGCTGGCCTACATGCGCGGACGCACGCTGAACAACTCCTTCATCATTCTCGACGAGAGTCAGAACACCACGACGTCGCAAATGAAGATGTTCCTGACCCGTCTTGGTTTCGGTTCCACTGCGGTGATCACGGGAGACGTGACTCAGATCGACCTGCCGAAGGGTACCCGCTCAGGTTTGATCGAAGTGACACGCGTGCTCAAGGATGTCGAAGGAATCACGTTCACCTGGTTCGACTCCAAGGATGTGGTCCGGCATACACTGGTGCAGCGCATAGTGGACGCCTACGATCGTTACGATCAGAAGAACATCGGCAAATTGAGCGGTCAGGACGACACCCAGGACAAGGGTCATGATCGCGACGCTTGATTTCGACAACGCCTGTCCCCAGTCTGCGGTTCCGGCGCCGGATGAATTTCAGCGCTGGATCGAATGCGCATTGCGGCAGACCGACCTCCCGGCAAAACCCGTGAACATCGGTATTCGCATCGTGGACGAAGTCGAATCGGCGCAGCTCAATCGCGACTATCGCGGCAAGGACTATGCAACCAATGTCCTGTCATTCGGCAGCGAACTGCCCGAGATGGTACTCCGGGAACTCGACGAGATTCCCATGGGAGACCTCGCGATCTGCGCTCCGGTAGTGGAGCGCGAGGCGGCAGAACAAGGCAAGATCTTGAATACTCACTGGGCACATATGGTTGTGCATGGCGTGTTGCACCTCAACGGTTTTGATCATGAACATGATGACGAAGCCGAACGGATGGAAGCACTGGAAACGCGCATTCTGGCCACGCTGGGGATCACGGATCCCTACGCAGAGGCCAGTCACGCAGAACAATGACAAGCCAGAAAATTTCAGTTTTGTAACAGGCGGAGAAAGCCCCCGAAATGGCAGACGAGCAATCGAGCATCGATCCAAGACCACGGTCCTGGATCGATAAAATAGCGCAAATCTTCTCGGATGAACCGACAGATACCAAGAGCCTTCTGGAGCTGCTGCGCAGCGCCGAGCAGGATCACGTCCTGGACGCCGACGCGCTGGCCATCATCGAAGGTGCCCTGCAGGTCTCCAACATGCAGGTGCGGGAGATCATGATTCCCAGACCCCAGGTCATTACCGTGTCGGCCACCGATTCGCTGGAGGAAGTTCTCAATATTGTCGTCACCGCATCGCATTCCCGCTTTCCAGTGGTAGGCGAAAATTCCGACTCGGTCATCGGCATCCTTCTCGCCAAGGACATGCTTCCCTATCTGCTCAGCGGGAAGGGCAGCACATTCGATGTCCGCAACATGATGAGACCTGCTACCTTTGTGCCGGAAAGCAAACGCCTCAATGTGTTGCTGAAGGAGTTCCGCGAGACAAGACACCATATGGCCATTGTCATAGACGAGTACGGCAGCGCCTGTGGTGTCGTGACGATTGAGGATGTGTTGGAACAGATCGTCGGCGAGATCGACGACGAGTACGATGTTGATGACGAGAGCTATATCAAGAAGATCGATGCAACCAACTTCATCGTCAAGGCGCTCACGCCCATCCCCGAGTTCAACGAGTATTTCCACTGCGAGTTTAGCGACCACGAGGTCGATACGATCGGGGGACTGGTGCTGCAACAGCTCAATCACATTCCCGAGCGTGATGAAAGCATCGACATTGGCGCGTTCCACTTTACGGTATTGAATGCAGACAGTCGTCAGATCCGACTGCTCAAGATCACTACCAGTGAGCGTGCAACCGACAACACCGCTTCGCGTCAATCCACGAAAGATCAGGCCTGAGAGAGAACATGCAGCTCACACTTCGTCACACAGCAATTCTCTGCCTGTCACTGATCCTGGTCGGATGTGGCTTCACCTTGCGCGGTACTGAGCAGGCATCGCTGCCAATCACGACTGTGCAACTGGTGTCGGCACAACAGAACAGCGCATTCATGCAGCAGTTGCGCGACGCACTTGCTGCCGCAGATGTGTCCACCAGTGCAGAGAACGAGCAGGCTTCCTATGTACTCAGCGTGGGCGAAGAACAGGCGAGTACGCGTACCGCGTCAGTCAACAGCCGGGCCAGAGCAGCCCAGTACGACCTGCAACTCACGATCGTCGTGCAGCTGGACCGGGCTGGCACGACGCTGTTCGGTCCCGAGGCTCTCGCTGTGCAGCGCAGCTACTACGAGGATATCGCCAACATTGCCGGCAGCAATGAAGAGATGGAACTTGTGCGTACCGAAATGCGCCAGGAACTTGTGGATCAGTTGCTGCGCCGACTGCGTGCGGCGGCGAACGACACCTCCTCGCAGTAGATCACAGCGGAGACAGGTAAATGCGTATCAACTCCGACCAGCTTGGCGCTCATCTGCAGAAAAATCTGCAATCCATGTACTGGATTGCCGGTGATGACGTGCTGCTGGTACAGGAGACTCTGGATCGACTGCGTAATTGCTGTCGCAAGGAGGGACATACGGAGTGGGATCTCTTTTTTGTCGACCGCAGTTTCAACTGGCAGACAATGCTGCAATCGGGCAACAGCATGTCGTTGTTCTCTGACAGAAAAATCATCGAACTGCGACTTCTGGCACCCAAGCTCGAAGAGGCTGGACGTGAAGCTCTACTACAATATCTCGCCGCGCCGAATCCTGACAACGTCCTGATCATCGTCAGTCCGAAACTGGAGTCCAGCGCGCTCAACACCAAGTGGTTCAAGGCAATCGAGGCGTCTGGTGTCTTCGTACAGGTGTGGCCGATTGATGCCAGGGGACTGCCACGCTGGATCGCCACACGCCTCGCCAGTCACGGCCTGAATGCGGATGACGAGGCCATTGCATTGCTCAGCGAAAAGGTGGAAGGCAACCTGCTGGCCGCCAATCAGGAGATCGAAAAGCTTCGTGTGCTCACTGGCGCCTCTCCCGAGAACAGAATGCAGATCGACCGGAAGCACATCACCTCCCTGGTGGCGGACAGCTCTCGCTACAACGTCTTCAACCTGCTGGATGCCGCACTGACCGGCGATGCGCGGCGTTGTCTGAAAATACTCAATGGACTCCGCTCGGAGGGCACTGAACCGCTGGGCATCCTCGCCATGGTCACGCGGGAACTGCGCAGCCTGATTGCCGTTGCCTCACGCATTGCCAGCGGACAGAACGCGAGCAGCGCCATGCAGAATGAAGGCGTGCGCAAGAATCACGAAGGCCCGGTCAGTCGTGCTGTGGAACGCCATAGCGTCGCGATGCTGGAAAGCCTGCTACAGCAGGCGAGAACTATCGATCTGGCAGTCAAGGGCCTTGTCCGCACAGACCCGTGGACGGAGCTGAGCACGCTTCTGCTTGCACTCGGCGGCACCCGCCTGTGCACCGACGGATTGTCCGCAGACTACCGATAGCCGTCGTCGCTATGTCATCATGCGTTATCCCGACCGTTCACCTGCGTTCTCCGCAGCAACAGTCACACTGATTCGACCGGAGCTTCCAGCATGTCAACGCTAATGCAAACCCTCGTCCTTCTGGCGCTCATCTGGGTCATGGCCTACCGCCGCGCTCACATGGGCACAATCCTCATCAGCATTGCTGCCGCATTGCTGGCCATGACCTGGTACGGCGGTATTGCCTGGCTGTTATGGATCGCTCTGATTGGTGTTGCGTTCTTCTACTTCGAAGACAATATCCGGCGCGAGAAGCTCACGAAACCCGTTTATCAATTCTTCCAGCGCGTCCTGCCGCCCATGAGCGAGACGGAGCAGGAGGCACTTGAAGCGGGCGATACCTGGTGGGAGGCCGATCTGTTCAAGGGCGCGCCGAACTGGAAAGAGTGGCTCGCCATCCCCTTC
>MGYS01000050.1:21966-30126 GCA_001802565.1 Gammaproteobacteria bacterium RIFCSPLOWO2_02_FULL_57_10
CAGACCGAACGACTTTGTCAGATGCTCGATGACTGGGACATCGTGCACATCGACAAGGATCTGCCGAAGGAAGCATGGGACTATCTCAAGAAAGAGAAATTCTTCGGCATGATCATTCCGGAAGAGTACGGTGGTCTCGGATTCTCCGCGCTGGCTCACTCCACTGTCGTGACCAAGATCGCGACACGCAGTTGCAGCGCTGCGGTAACGGCGATGGTGCCTAACTCACTAGGCCCTGCAGAGCTGCTCATGAAGTATGGGACCGAAGAACAGCGGCAGCATTATCTTCCCCGACTGGCCAATGGGGAGGACATCCCGTGCTTCGCACTGACGGGTCCCGAGGCTGGCAGCGATGCGGGCGCCATGACCGATACGGGGATCGTCAGCATGGGCGAGTTCGAAGGCAGGCAGTGTCTCGGACTTTCCTTGAGCTGGAACAAGCGCTACATCACCCTTGCGCCCGTCGCGACAGTCGTTGGGCTCGCTTTCAAGATGTACGATCCCCAGCACCTGCTGAGCGACGTCGAAGATCGCGGCATTACGGTCGCACTCATTCCTGCCTCACACCCGGGCGTGCAAATAGGCACACGCCATTTCCCGATGGGAATGACATTCATGAACGGACCAACACGCGGAGAGAACGTCTTCATTCCTCTGGAGTGGATCATCGGCGGAGTCGAACGCGCAGGTCAGGGTTGGCGAATGCTTGTGGAGTGTCTCTCGGAAGGAAGGGCGATATCGCTCCCCGCCCTCAGCACTGCCACCGGCAAACTGTGTTATCGAATGACAGGCGCCTATGCGCGCATCCGCTCACAGTTCAATCTGGCAATCGGCAATTTCGAAGGTGTGGAAGAGGCGCTGGCAAGAATCGCCGGACATGCCTACCAGCTGGAAGCCGCTCGCATCATCACGGCAGGCGCCGTTGACGGTCATATCAAACCCTCTGTGGTCTCGGCCATCGCAAAGTACCACATGACAGAAAAGTCACGCTCTGTCATCCAGGACGCGATGGACGTTCATGCGGGCAGAGGCCTCATCATGGGGCCAGCAAACTATCTCGCGCATGCCTACATGAGCATGCCCATAGGCATTACCGTCGAGGGCGCGAATATCCTTACGCGCAATCTGATGATTTTCGGACAGGGGGCCGTGCGCTGCCATCCATTCGTGGCACGAGAAATGGTGGCTGCAAAGAATCCGGACACAGAAGAAGGTTTGCGCGATTTCGACAGCCTGATCTTTCGCCATATTGGTTACGGCATCAGCAACTTTGTTCGCACACTTTCGTTGGGTCTGAGTGCGGGTCTTGTCGCAACTCGCCCTGTCAAGGACGAGACAGGACGCTACTACCAGCAACTCACACGCATGAGTTCCGCGCTGGCACTGGTTTCCGACATTTCGATGCTGATGTTTGGTGGTGAGTTGAAACGTAAAGAAAGACTCTCGGCCCGTCTTGGAGATGTGCTGAGTCAACTGTACCTGGCATCCACAGTGCTGCGCTATTACGAAAGCACCGGCAGATCAGCCAGCGACGTTCCCTACGTCAAATGGAACCTGCAACTGTCCTTGTATCAATGCCAGACGGCACTCAACGAATTTTTCGACAATCTTCCCAATCGGGTTGCCGCAGTAGTCCTGAAGAGAATCGTCTTTCCCTGGGGGGATGCCTACCGCCGCCCGGACGACAGACTCGATCACGCACTGGTGCAAACCATGTGGAGTGATACCGAATTGCGCAACCGCATCACACGCTACACATTCATCGGAAAATCGACGAAGGACGCCGCATTCGTGATCGAAGATGCCTTCAAGAAGATCACTTCGACCAAGCCCGTGCGGGATAACATTCGTGCTGCCATCAAGCAGGGACGCCTCGACGGGAAGACCGCTACAGCGGAGCTGGCAGCAGAGGCAGCAAGCCGAGGAATATGCAGCCCGCGAGAGGCCGAGGATTATGTGGCAGCCGAACAGGCAAGAAATCTCGCCATTCAGGTAGACGAACACGCGACACTGCAGTTCACTGCGAGCTCGTGACCAACTGTTCACCAGCTGGCTGTCCCGACGGGAATCGAAGGTGGACTAGATTCCGATGCGGCCCAGACTGTCAATCAATTCGCGGATGATCCGCTCGGCGACGGGATGGTTCGCTGCGAACCTGGCCTCCAATGCAATAGCATCGTCCAGAACCGGACTATTGACGTCCTCGGCAGAATCGATGAACGTGTCGATATCCTTGTCCAACTTTCTGACCATATCCAGAGTTTCGTCGTCCACATGCTCCGTCTCTGCAAGTGCCTTCTGCAACTGACTCAGTAAATCTTTGATATTTTCGCTCAAGTACTCTCTCCTCATGCCGAGGCCTGTCCGCGACGGAACCATAGGCATGTCTCTACTGCCATTATCTTGTGCCCCTAGTCTGACCCATTGCAGATACTCTGCGCAAGCGCGAAGCAAATCTGCAGGCAAAGTCCACCCACGCAGCATGAAATGCCGCCCGATCAAACGTTCCCTGGCTCAACCGGGCAACATCAGCGCGTGCTCTTCAGGACTCAATCTTGTGTAGATACTATCCCCTGTCTCCTATGACTCCGCCTGTCTCAACTCTCTGCTGTACGCACGTTCCTTGAGGCGTCGATTGAAACGCTTTTCTCTGTTCTTGTACTCCATCCAGTATCGCGGAATGTTGAGCACCATCTGCCAGCGAGTCGTGTAACTCACACGGATTGTCGAGTGGCTCTTGCTACCGGCCATCAGCATGGGCGGACCTTCATACAGCAGCTCCGGATTGGTGAGACTGTGAATGTTCTTGACATTGCCGTTACGCAAATCCGCCATCAGCAGGACGAAGTTTTTCTTGGTCATGAAAACGTCCCACATCATGTGTATCCAGATACGAAAATAGTCAATGGCGGACTTCAAGGAAACACTTATCCATACTCCATTTACTTCCATCATTTCATATTGATCGTTCTTGAAAAATTCATGCTGCTCCTTAACGCTATCAGGAACGAACATTAAACTTCTGAACTCCGGCTTGGTGACAAGCATATAACCACCAACCATTTCATCGCCCTTGAATACTCCGATGATCCTGCTTCGTATCGTATAATCGTAGGGCAGCCTAACACCTACAAACCCTTCAAATTTGCTGATGTATTTCTCGATTTCACTTTCAGTGGTCAGAGTCTTGAACTTGATCGCATCCATTTTTTATCCCGGGTAGGAACATTCCTACAAGTTGAATACACTACTTCATACTCGGCTGAGTACACGCTTGTTGCAGCGCACGTCCTGCTAAAAGGGACAGGAGAAACATGCTTTGCAGGAGGCAGTGTAATCCACACGATTGGCTAATAAAACAGCAAACTGGTGAGCCATCCCGACCGCGAGATGAAACATCAAGAAGTGCACAGATCGGTGGTACCTGGCCCACTTCAAGATGGTCATAGCAATTCCTGATTGATGACCGGTTCTGGAATTGATGCGCAAGATGCCGGGGAGACGAGGAGGAACGTAGAACTTTGTTAATGAATGATGCAATCGCGAAAGCAAAACGCCAGTCAATCTATCATGTAGCGGCTGGATCAAGACCTCTTTGTCAGGCTTACCTGCGCACCGAATTTCAAGCACCCGCACACGACTCACGAATATCGTGACCTGGCCCAGCAAATTCAACATGTTGATATATAAGCGAATTGCCCGATGGAGCTATTACTGTATAATCTCGCCACTCCAAAGAGTTCTCTGGTTTTCAATCAACACTGGAAGTTGACGGGTCAGACTCCATACAGCAGGGATCATCGTTATGCGTGGACAAAAGAACATACATGAACTCAGATAAGTATTCCGCGTATTGCAGAGAACATGTCAAAGAGTTCAGAGACGAATTGAGGGATGAGGCCTCCAACGCTCTGATCAGTTGGCCTGGCAAGTCGGCGGCCATTTTGCTCGCCGCCTCCTCCGTCATGACTTACATAACCCGCTCCGAGAGCAACAATCCTTACGCTTTTCATACTCTCTTCGCGTATGCCGTTCCCATACTGCTCATCTTCCTGTTCCCGATCGCTACCCTTCTGTTCTCGAAGGTCAACAAGTACTCCAGAGAGATACTTGATGTGGCAAGTTTCACGGTACTACTTGGATTTTGCCTGACCCTCATGTACGTACTCGAGCCCGCGCTGGAGCAAAATCCGGAATCGGCATTCCTGTTGGCCCCTTCCGGCCAGATCAACTTCACATTATTGATGACGACGGCATTTTCATATCACGCGTCCTATATCACCACTCTGGCTCGTAATCTGTTATTTACGATCACCATGGTGGTGTTGATCTATATGATCAGCCCCGACTACATGCTCTCCAACATCATGCAGGTGATTCAAGGTTTCCTGGCAGGCACCATATTCAGCCTGATGTTCTTCTCCCGTATCCAGACACGCTTCTACTACCGCTCCACGGATGCCGATACACGCCAGCATCTTTACAACCAGCTTTCCAAGCTCGTTTATCCTCATCAGCTCGAAATGATCAAGGCGGGAGATGAACTGGAGAACACCATGCCGGTGGAGAGGGGACGCGCAATCATCAATGTGTTCGATGTGCAGCGCTCCAGCGAAATCAAGCACGAACGCACCAAGTCCTTCTTTCTGGATGTCTTCCGTTCCTTTTTCCAGATTTGCATGATGGGGTATCAGCACAATCCGCTGAAGTCGCGCGCCTTCAGGCTGAAGGAGACTGGCGATGGATTCATCAGCTCGATCGGCTACCCCTTCCTGGCGGATGACCCGGACTCTCTGGCGGACCACGCCATTGCCACTGCCCTGATCATGTTCAGGGCGTTCAACGAAGAAGTCAGCCGTTTCGATTACGCGACTCCCATCAAGGGCGCCATGGGCCTCGCATTCAATTCGGTACAGGGCACATTCCAGAGCAGCGGGATCAAGTCCTACGATCTTTTTGGCGACGCGCTCATACAGGCGTATCGATACGAGGAAATGCGCAAGCACCCAGCCGTGGAAAGAACCATTCATGAGCGTGCGGCGGAACTGGGGCTGCAGCACTACAACATCCTGATCATTCAGGAAGTCATCTACAACTCATTGAAACCGGAATACAAGGCTCTGTTTGACACGATTGATCTGCGCAACATCGGTTACCAGATCAGACAGGACATCAATGCCCACTACGTTTACTTCCACGTACTGCCCTGATCAGTCGCTCGAATGCCCACTTGCGCTCCACGCTCGCAAGTATTCAACGGCCCCCTGCCCCGCTACCTTGCCACTGGCCAGGCAGGCGTTCAGAAGATAGCCTCCTGTCGGGGCCTCCCAGTCAAGCATTTCACCCGCGAAGAACAGACCGGGAAACGCCGCGCTCATCAGGTGCTCATCGAGATCCTGCAACAGCACCCCGCCCGCCGTGCTGATTGCCTCGTCCAGGGGACGAGCACTGTGCAGGATCTGTGGCAGATGCTTGAGCAACCCTGCCACATCTGCGCCGTCTTTGATTGCCACGCCGCCCAGTTCATAAAACAGGGCGAGGCGCACCCCCTCCAGCCCAATCCGTTTGCGCAGCCAGTTACTCAGCGATTCCTTCCCGCGCGGAACACTCAGTGCCGCACGGACCTGATCCAGAGCCTGATCGGGAAGCAGGTCCCAGAATATTGCAGCCTTGCCGTGGCGCTCTATCTCATTCCGAATCACGCGTGATGCAGCATAGACGAGACTGCCCTGCACGCCATGACGACTGATGAGCGCTTCGCCCTTGCGTGAGAACACGAATCCCGTTGCCGTCGGCACCGTCAGCGTCACGTTTTTCAGAGGGGACCCAACATGGGCTGCCAACAGCTTGCCGGACCACGCGTAATTGAAGCCGCAGTTTGCGGGTTTGAGCGCAGTGCAGGGAACGCCCGCCTCGATCAGTCGCGACAGCCATTTGCCATCGCTGCCGAGACGCGCCCAGCTGCCCCCGCCCATTGCAAATATCACGACAGTCGCAGCAACCTGCTGCTGCCCTGCAACCGTATCGACAAGATGCACCGAATGACCTGACGAAGGCGCTGCCACAAAACCCAGCCAGCGCTGTCTAGGGAGTATCACCACACCCTGTTGCCGCAGTCGCTGCAGCCATGCACGCAACAAGGGTGCTGCTTTCAGTCCCGTCGGAAACACCCGCCCGGAACTGCCGACAAATGTATCGATGCCAAGTTCACGCGCCCATTGGCGCAACGCTGTCGCATCGAATGCGCGCAGCCAGCCACCGACCTTCTCCGGCTGAGAATAACGTTCAATAAACGCGGCAGAGTCTTCGGAGTGAGTGAGATTGAGTCCACCGATACCAGCGCGCAGGAACTTGCGTCCGGGTGATGGCATGGCATCAATGACGCGCACCGGAATCCCGGCAACCGCCAACTGCTCGGCTGCCATCAATCCGGCCGGACCGGCACCGATGATCAGTGCCGGGATGACGTTGATATCCTGGTGAGGCAAGGGAGTCGCGCTGTTACTGCGGCATCTTTGCGAGCGCGCGCTTGAACGCTGGACGTTCCTTCATCTCGGCGTACCAGCGCTTGATTGAGGGATAAGCATCGAAGTTGACCGACGTGACCTCCTGCGCATGAAAATAGGGTAGCGCAATCGTGTCGGCGAGCGTGATCTCATCGCCGCAGAGGAATCTGCTGGCCACCAGTGTCTTGTCGATGAAAGGCAGTTGCTGATCCAGAAATCCCTTCGCTTCCGCAATGGCTTTCTCTTCAGGCGATTTGTTGTAGTATTTCTTGAGGACCACTTCCTGATAGAAATACACACCCAGCCAACGGCCAACGTGATGGCAGATCATGTCTACCATCTGATCGATCTCAGCCGCACGCAGCGGATCGGCAGAATAGAGTTTCTTGTTGCTGATATTGGCGAGGTAGCGACAAAGCGAAGCGCTTTCAAAGAGGAAGTGGCCATTGTGTTCGATGGCAGGCACCTTACCGAGAGGATGGCGCGCCAGGTGCTCCGGACTCTTGTGCTCACCTGTCACGAAATTCAGGTGAACGTACTCGTAGGAAAGTTCCAGCTCTTCCGCAGTAAACAGCACTTTCGTGGCGTTGTAGGTACTGCCCCCATAGATCTTGACCATAGCGTAGTCTCCGGTTTTCTGCAAAGATGGTGAGGCAATGTACAGAAGCCCTTTTTCATATGCAAGTAGCCGCACGGATGGCAGATCACATGCTCTCGAGGCGAAAAGTCAGCAGCGAGCGACAGTGGATCGGAAAAGGAGATCACCTGCCCCCTTTCACAAGGATTCACAAGCATGACTCTCGACATTGATCGCATCAGGGAGCAGACACCCGCTGCGGCACGTCTGATTCATTTCAACAATGCCGGTGCCGCACTGACCCCTGCCCCCGTGCAGGAAGCACTCTTGCAACACCTGGCACTGGAACAGCGCATCGGTGGATATGAAGCCGCTGCGCAGGCGCACTCGCGGGTGGAAAATTTCTACGAGGCCTTCGCCAGGCTGCTCAACTGTGCCGCAGAAGAAGTGGCATGGGCAGAGAACGCCACTCATGCCTGGAATACATTGTTGCACGCAATCCCGTTCCAGAGCGGAGACCGAATACTGACCGGGCAGTCCGAGTACGCCAGCAATTATCTGGCCTTTCTGCATCTGGCCAGGCAGCGCAATGTGCAGGTCGAAGTCATCCCCAACGACTCACAGGGACGCATCTGTCTTGACAGACTGGCCGCTGCCATCGATGACAGCGTCCGGCTGATCGCGCTTACGCATGTCCCAAGTCAGAGCGGTGTCATTCATCCTGCGATCGAGGTCGGCCGCCTGGCACGCTCACATGACATTCTCTATTTGCTCGACGCCTGCCAGTCCGCTGGGCAACTGCCTCTGGATGTGACCACACTCGACTGCGACATGCTGACCGGGACCGGTCGCAAATATCTGCGAGGGCCACGCGGCACCGGCTTTCTGTATGTGCGCAGAGATGTTCTTGCCGAACTCACGCCGGCATGGATAGATCTGCATTCCGCGCAGTGGTCTGCGGAGAACACTTATCGATTCCGCGACGATGCGCGCCGCTTCGAGAACTGGGAGAGCTACGTTGCCGGCAAGATTGCATTGGGGACGGCCGTGGACTATGCGCTGGAGATCGGCATGGAG
>MGYS01000050.1:30217-34395 GCA_001802565.1 Gammaproteobacteria bacterium RIFCSPLOWO2_02_FULL_57_10
GTTGGACTTCGGTCGTCGAGGTCTCGGAGATATCAATCGGGCATCCGTGCACTACTACAACACGGAAGAGGAAGTGGCGGAGTTCTGTCGCGTCGTCAGCGCCGGTTGACAAGCCCGTTGACGACACCGATGAACCCGCGGAATCAGAAGAATATCAACTGCACATAGACGGCCAGTATCGCCAGCGGACACACGACACTGATATAGAAGGGCCAGATTTTCCAGAACAGTGAATGTTCCGCTCCGGCATAACCTTTCTGTAATTCCTTCAGCACTTCGTTGCGATTCCAGATCCAGCCAACAAAGATCGCGAAGAAGAAACCCAGCAGCGGCTGACTGTACTCCGTGGTCAGTGTCACTACGAAATCGAACAGCGTGGCGAAGTTGAACACCAGAATCAGGGAGACCACCGTGACTGTGCTGCCTATCACTATGGCTGCCCTGCTGCGCTGAGTCTTGAACGTTTCCACGGTATAGGCCACCGGCACTTCGAGCATCGAGATGGAAGATGTCAGTGACGCGATCACCATCAACGCAAAGAATGCCAGAGCCACGAGCGCGCCTACCATACCCATGCTGTCGAAGAGTGACGGCAACAGACTGACAATCAGACCTGGCCCCGCCACCAGCGCGCCGCTGTCGTCGTAGATCTGCACACCATTGGCAAGTGCGACATAGATGGCAGGAATAATCAGCAAACCTGCCAGGAAGGAGAAACCGGTATCCAGCATGGATACCATGCTGCCGGTCAGAGGCAAATTCTCTTCGCTGCTCAGATAGGAACCATAGATCAGCATGGTGCCCACACCCAGAGACAGCGAGAAGAATGCCTGCCCCAGTGCGCTCACGATCAGGCCAGGACTGGCCACACGACTGAAGTCCGGGACGAGATACGCACGCAGGCCTTCAGTTGCCCCTTCCAGAGTGAACACATAGAGAATCAGTAACAGCAGAAGAACGACCAACGCAGGCATGAGCCGGGTTGACCATTTTTCGATTCCGTCGCGCACGCCTGCGCTGACCACGTAGATCGTCAGTGCCATGAAGACGAGAACAAACAGCGAGTTGCGGGGAACAGCATCGGTAGCAAACCACAGGGCTGCCGCATCGAGACCCAGCAGACTGGTGATCGCCTCCAGCATCCATGACACCATCCAACCACCAATGATTGAATAGAAACTGAGAATCAGACTGACTGTCAGCAGTCCGGCAAGACCAACGCCTGTGCCGACTTTTTTCGATACCGGTCCGGTCGCCAACTGCCGCAATGCACTCACGGCATTGGCGCGCGTGTGACGACCGATGATCAGCTCCGCCATCAGAGCCGGGTATGCAAGAGAGAAAGCCAACAGCAGGTAGGTGAAGAGAAAGGCGGCTCCACCGTTGCTCGCAGCATTGGTGGGGAAACCCCAGATGTTGCCGAGACCGATCGCGGACCCGGAGGTGGCCATCAGAAAACCAAAACGCGAACTGAACTCTCCCCGTGCTGTACTCATGCCAGCCGCCCCGTCTGTGCAGGTAGATCGTTATTGTGGTTGGAAGGATTCCAGCGTGAATTCCCAGTTGGCTGCATCGCTCAACACCAGCACGACATTGGTGAACGAGCTGACGCTGTCAGGGTTGTGCACCTCAAGATAGGGAATTCGCAATCTGTTGTCGGACGTGGCGAATGTCGATATGCCGACCGGCTTCACTTCCAGATCAACCAGGCTGTCCGCGTCGAGACGGAAAACCACGTTCGGGCGATCCGGCTGCAACGTCAATGTCAGACTGTACGCGCCCAGGGTCTCGCCACCATCCACGGACGTCTGCAACACCCCGGTACGGGATTCAAACACCGAGACTGCAGCAGTGAAACGCTGCATGACTTCCATGTTCATCGTGACAAAATGTTCTGCCTTGACTACACCCAGATCGTAATTGCGCAGGGGTGTCTCGGGGTGAGTATTGCCGAGAGGTATCGACGGCAACTGATTGATGCCATCCACATTGACCATCCCATCGCCCAGCACTTTGCCGAACACGGTGAAGCCACCATTGTTGGACGCATTCAGGGTGTCGGCATTGTCCTGCACATTGATGAACCACTGACTCGTGGCGCTGTCGGGTTGACCGCCAAACTTCGCCATCGCGATCGTGCCACGGGTGTTGGGAACGCTGTACTCGTTTACGATGGGCGGGTCCTGAGGAACCGCGATCGGTCCGACAAAAGGCTGGAAGCGATAACCGCCACCTTGTAGCACTTCCGGCTCCACCTTGGAAAGACGGTGAAAATAGGTGCCGTTATAGGCGCCACGATTCACATAATTGAGAAAATTCTGCACGGTGACAGGTGCCACTGTATCGAAGAGTTCGATGGAGAAGTAACCGTAGTTGGTGCTGATGCGCACGATGGTATTGGCCTGTGCCACTCCACTGAATGCAAGCGTCATCACCAGCGCGATGAGGCCTGCGATGCTGCGTGGAGACTGCTTCCTGATGACTGCCATGACAACTCCTGAATCCTGTTTACATCATTTGATGGGGTAAAAACTTCAGCGCGAAGTTCCAACCCATATTCTTCATTGGCGCACAATACGCCACCGTCAGATCAACTCACCCTTGGCCTGTTTGTCGGCGTGGTAGGACGAACGCACCAGTGGACCACTGGCCACGTGTGTAAAGCCCAGAGCTTCACCAAAGCGTCTCAGTTCGTCAAACTCATCGGGATGCACGAAGCGGCTCACGGCCAGATGATTGCGGCTCGGTTGCAGATACTGCCCCAGCGTGACCATGTCCACGTTGTGTGCCTTGAGATCACGCATCACTTCCATGACCTCTTCCTTGGTCTCACCTAGACCCAGCATAAGACCGGATTTGGTCATCACAGAAGGCACACGCTCCTTGTACAGCCTGAGCAGTTCCAGTGACCACTTGTAGTCAGCACCAGGACGCGCCTGACGATACAGACGTGGCACTGTCTCAAGGTTGTGATTGAACACGTGCGGCGGCGTCTTCTCCAGAATATCGAGAGCAATCTGCATGCGACCACGGAAATCCGGTACCAGCACTTCGATCTGGATATCGGGATTGAGGCGACGTGTCTCGGTAATGCAGTTCGCGAAATGCTGTGCACCACTGTCCTTGAGGTCGTCACGGTCCACGGAGGTGATCACGACATAACGCAGACCCATCTCGGCAATGGCTTCAGCCAGTTCGAGCGGTTCGTTCTCGTACAGCGGCTTCGGCTTGCCATGGGCCACATCGCAGAACGGACAGCGGCGGGTACAGATCTCGCCCATGATCATGAATGTGGCTGTGCCGTTGCTGAAGCACTCACCCAGATTCGGGCAGGACGCCTCTTCACAGACCGACGCCAGCTTGTGCTTGCGCAACGTTTCCTTGATGTGATTGATCTTCGGTGAGGCAGGAATCTTGACGCGTATCCAGTCTGGCTTCTTCAGCAGATCCACAGTCGGAATCACTTTCACAGGAATGCGGGCAACCTTTTCCGCACCGCGCAGTTTCTCACCTTCTATCAATACATTGCGTCTTGGCTGATCTGACATTATGTCTGGAAACCTTTGCTGCCTGTCTGTTGTTGAATTGGATCGTTACCGTTGCGTGACTTCCGATGCTGCCATCGCCACTGAAAGTTCCAGCGAAGCTGTTCGTACCTGTGCATACCCCAGCCTTGTAGTCAGTGCCCTGACCAGTCGTCCGGCAGCGTCATCAAGCAAATCGACTGTGCCACTCCCGGCAGGCAGCAGCTCTTTCAATTGAGTGACCTGCATGCCCTGGTAACCACAGGGATTGATGCGACCGAAAGGTGCCAGGTCCATGTCGATATTGAAACTGAGACCGTGATACGAGCATCCCTGACGTATGCGCAAGCCGAGGGCGGCGATTTTAGCACCGTTTACGTAGACGCCGGGAGCCTTTCGCTGACTCTCTGCGGCAATACCATACTCGGCAAGCACCGCGATCACACTTTGTTCAATGCTTTCGACAAGCTCACGCACACCTGTGCCCGCGCGACGGACGTCGATCAACAGGTAGACCACCAACTGACCGGGACCGTGATAGGTCACCTGACCACCACGATCAATCTGCACCACGGGAATGGCACCAGGATTCAACAGGTGTTCCGGCTTGCCAGCCTGCCCCTGGGTAAACACGGGTTGATGTGACAACAACCA
>MGYS01000050.1:34429-38759 GCA_001802565.1 Gammaproteobacteria bacterium RIFCSPLOWO2_02_FULL_57_10
GCCGACACGCTCAATGGCGCCGACGAGGCTCATAACACCATCTTGACGCTGGCGTGAGCCTTGAGGTCCGCAAACATCACGGTCAATTGTTCGACGCCCGTGGCCTCGATCACGATGGTGATGGCCAGGTAGTTGCCATTACTGCTGGGCCTGACACTCACGTGCTCACTGCCCACCTCGGGTGCGTGGCGCTTGACCAGGGATACCACCTCGACTTCGAAATCCGGCGTGGCCAACCCCATCACCTTGATGGGGTAGGCGCAGGGGAATTCGATTCTGGGCATTTCGGGTACAGACATGACGGTGGCCTAGCTGAACAGGTTGGTGAAGAACAGGGTCAGAAAGTCGATAAGGCGCTTGAGGAAACCACCCCTTTCGACTGCCTGCATCGCGACCACGTTGCCATGATAGAGAGACTCATCGCCCAAAGTGATGTCGACAGTACCCAGTACCTGGCCCTGAGCCACCTCGGCCGTGATTGTCTCCTCGATATTCAGACTCGCCTGCAGATCGCCGGCGCGTCCGCGAGGGATGGTGATGATGACCTCCTCACTGACACCCAGATCCACCGAGTTCTCCTTGCCTGACCAGACCTTTGCGGAGGTCAGCACTTCATCGCCCCGATAGAGTTGATGAGTCTCGAAGTAGCGGAAGCCATAGCTCATGAGCTTCTGGCTTTCAGCTGCACGCGCCTCCTCGCTGGCCGTGCCCAGCACGACGGAAATCAAGCGCATGCCATCACGCTCTCCGGAAGCGACCAGACAATAACCTGCAGCCGTCGTCCAGCCGGTTTTCATGCCGTCGATGTTGCGATCCTGAAACAGCAGGGTATTACGATTGGGTTGCGAGATCCCGTTGTAGGTGAATTCGCGCTCTGCATACAGCCCGTAGTGAGCCGGGTGCTCCAGGATGGTGGCACGCGCCAGAATGGCGAGGTCGCGCGCAGACATGATGTTGTAGTTGTCTTCGGTATCGAGTCCGCTGGAGTTCATGAAGAAGCTGTTGGTCATGCCAAGCAACTGTGCATGCTGGTTCATCATGTCGGCAAAGGCATCTTCACTGCCGGCCAGGTGCTCGGCCATGGCCACACTGGCGTCATTGCCAGACTGAATGATGATGCCGCGCAGAATGTCTTCGACGCGCACCTTGCTGTTCAGATCGACGAACATCTTGGAACCCTGAGTGCGCCAGGCCTTCTCGCTGATATGCACTTCATCGTCCAGGCTCATGTTGCCATTGTCGATCTCCACCTCGGCGATGTAGGCAGTCATGATCTTGGTCAGACTGGCCGGGGGGAGCTGTTGATCAGCATTGTGCTCGACGATCACTTTGCCAGTCTTGGCATCCAGGAGGATGTATGCAGTAGCGGCAATGTCCGGCGCTCTCGGAACAATCGCCTGAGCTTGTGGAGGCTGCTGGGCTTGCGGCTGCGCCGTCGCAAGACTGGCTGGCAATGCGGTGATTGCGCCTGCAAGAACAACCGCGCTCCAGGACACGATCAGCGAGCGAAGCGCGCTCGCGGAACGACGCCGCTGAGGGTTCTGCTGTGAGGGATTGCTGGTGTCAGTCATGGTCATCTCTTGCATAATTGCGTTATCCATTCTCGATTTGGTTTGTTGCCTGTCACGCGCCCGATTGGCTCAGTCGCGGACAGCGTAAGGTCTTCCCAGGTCTGCGGCCACGACACTGTCCGTGATGCGCGCAAGTTCGGCGGCATCCGGAATCGGACCCACTCGCACACGGTGAAGTGACTGCTGATCCTCATTCTCCACAGACCGGATGAACACCGGCCTTGTTGTCAGCGCACGCAGCTTTTGCGACAACTGCTCTGCTGCGCGCAGATCGGAAAACGCGCCTACCTGCAGAAACTGACCGGTGCCGCCAGCCATGCTCACGGGGGCAGGAGCGCGCTGAACGGGCACCGACTGATCGGCCAGAGTTGGAGCAGCGGGCGGCACGATCGCCTCTATCTCCACCATGGCTGTGCCCTTGTTGTGGAAGTCGAGCATGTAGGCCGCAGCGTATGAAAGATCGAGGACGCGGTCACTGTGGAACGGGCCGCGATCATTGACGCGCACGATGATGCTGCGATTGTTCTCCAGATTGGTGACCCGCAGGAAGCCAGGTATCGGCATGCTCTTGTGTGCGGCGGACAGCTGGAACATGTCGTAGATCTCGCCATTCGAGGTCTTGTGGCCGTGGAATTTCTCGCCATACCACGATGCGAAACCGCGCTCGCGGTAGCCCTCTTCCGAACGCATCACCTGATAGGTTCTGCCATTCACGGTATAGGGGCTGCGATTTCCGGCACTGGTGCGTCGCACAGGCCCGGGAATGACCTCGCGTACCTGCGAGACATCAAGTCCGCCTGATGGGCCGCGATCCTGCTGAATATCGTAGCGACTGGCCTGATAGGCATCGGACGCTGACATCGTGGGTGTTCCGGCCGGTGGTGGTGGAGAACCGGCGCAGGCAGCGAGCAATATCACGACGGCTGCAACGACGACGGTCCTGAGCACGCGTAATTCAGACATCGCCTGGTTCACTCCTGTCCGCAATGAATGGGTACTTATGATTCAGCATTATAATCAATATGTTATCTCGGCAACACCCGTTTGTGGTTCTGAATCGACATCAGGATGCCGAAGCCTATCATCAGCGTCACTATCGAGGTGCCACCCTTGCTGACAAGAGGCAAGGGCAGACCCACCACGGGCATCAGACCGGACACCATCGCCATGTTCACGAAGGCATAGAAGAAGAAGGTCAGAATGATGCCCCCGGCCAGGAGGCGCCCGAACGTATCCTGTGCCACCAACGCAATATAGAAACCACGCGCCAGCACCGCCATGTAGAGACCGACGAGCAAGAGCACGCCGATCAACCCGAATTCCTCCGCCAGTACGGCGAGGATGAAATCAGTGTTGCTCTCGGGAATGAAGTCCAGCTGTGACTGCGCGCCGTTGAGCCAGCCCTTGCCCTGCAAGCCGCCAGACCCGATGGCGATCTGCGACTGAATGATGTTGTACCCGGCCCCGGTGGGATCGCGATAAGGGTCGAAGAATGTCAGGATGCGATTCTTCTGATGTTCGCGAGCCAGAAATATCCACCACGCAGGCGATGCGAGTGCCGCAAGAAAAACGCCCGAGAAAACCAGTCGCCAGCTCACACCTGCGAGCAGGATGACGAATACGCCAGACATGATGACCATCAGAGCCGTACCGGTATCGTTCTGCAGCAGAATCAGAGCGGCCGGAATTGCGATAATGACACCGCACACCAGCAGATCCTTGAAACGCGGTGGCAGAGAGCGTGTCGAGAGATACCAGGCCAGCAGCATGGGCACCAGGAATTTCTCGAACTCCGACGGCTGGAAGCTGGGCAAGCCGGGTAGATCAAGCCACGCCTTGGCGCCGTTGACCTCAACGCCGATGACCAGCACCACACCCAGCAGCACCAGTCCACCCACAAACATCATCACGGCCCCGCGACGGAAAAAATTCACATCAATCTGCGAGACGGCGACCATGGCGATGAAACCAATCACCACTGCGACAGCCTGACGCTGCACATCAATGACGTTCTCTGCACTGGCGCTGTAGAGCACCATCAGACCGAAACCGGCGAGACACAGGAGAGACAGCATCAGAGGCGGGTCAATGCGCAGAGACTGCCACACGTCGCCCTTGCGATTGGAGAGTCGGTAGAACGCGTTACCCAGTGGGCGGCTGGCAGTGCGACTGACGGTACGAGTATTCATGATCTCCAGTACCCTCAGTGGTTATGCGAGGATGCCACGGAGGACACCTCATTGAAGGTGTCCTGCTCCGGGAGCAGATAGGCGTCGAGTACTTCGCGAGCGACCGGGAACGCAACCGAACCGCCACCACCACCATTCTCCACGAATACAGCGACAGCGATGCGCGATTTCTCGGAGGCGTCGAACGCAATGAACATGGCGTGCGTGCGAAATTCCTCCGGTACTTCGGACTCGTCACGATTACCGGCACTGTCTACCTGGAACTGCACGACCTGCGCTGTACCGGACTTGCCTCCCATCGGATAGAGCAGTGGCTCGCCGCTGTCTCTCAACACAGGATAGGCAGAGCCCTCATGACGACGATGCTCGCGATCGTAGGGCTTGTTGACCACATCCACCATGGCATTGCGTACCAGTGCGATCTGCTCCGGTGAGGGCAGCAATTGCTTCGCGGCCGCCGTGTCCTCGAAGATGACATCGGTGATTTCGCCGTCGTTGCCGATGGTGCCACGCAACATGCGTGGCTGCTTGATGACACCGTGGTTTGCAATCGCTGCGGCGGCTGCCGCC
>MGYS01000051.1:0-4597 GCA_001802565.1 Gammaproteobacteria bacterium RIFCSPLOWO2_02_FULL_57_10
ACATCGCCTTCGGATGATTCACACCCGGCAATGGACTCCATGCGGCAGGATTGATCTCGCCGGATGGTAGATGCGAAGGCACCAGAGTGCCATCGGCAATCTTCGGGTAACGGCTGGGTGGTGGCGGTGTGTCATCGCTGACCCAGTTCACCAGTGCGGCGAGCAATGTGTCGGCGAAGGGCGTCCACATATTGGGATTGTTCGGCAGTTGCCCCGCCGTTGCCTCTCGTGGCTGTCCGGAGCCGGAGCCGTGTTGTGAACCGCCAATGGCATAGAAGCGCACGTTGTCGGGAATCACGGTATCGCGTTGACCGAGCGGATCGGTGTGCGGCAGTGAACCCCCTCTGATCCAGTATTCGTTCGAGGTCTGGATGTGCATGACCTTCGGTTCGGTGTTGGTGTTGCGCGTCAGGCGCAGCACGCTGTCGGGGCGGCCGCTGTAGGGATCGAGACCGTCATTGTCGCCATAGGTGAACGGATAGTAATCGTTCGGATACAGGTGATTTTCGTGCTGACCATTGGTGCGGGTGGGCATCGCAAAGCGGTTGTTGAACATGCCGTAGCCGGCTCCGGCGATCACTGGCATCACGCCATCGAACACGCGGCGGCCTTCGAGATCTTCATTGAAACCCTGATAGAGGAACAGACGCAGCAGACGTCCGCTCTGGGAATTGCCCCACGCGACCGTGTGTTCCACATCGGGCACTGCCAGTGCTTCGAGTTGAGTAGTCAGCGCAGCATCGTCGGTGCCGTGGCGCAGCAGGGCGACCATGTCGCGGATACCGGCCATGCCCGCGCCGGCCAGCACCGGATCCTTCGCCTCATAGATCAGCTCGTAGATCACGCCGGGCTGCAATCCTCCCTCCACGTTCAGGGTGACGATCGGTTGGTTGGATTCCGGCGCGCTACTCACGGTCAGCGAGAAATCCTCGCGCGCGATGGGCACACGCGGATCAGCCTGATTGACACGCTGCGTCAGCGTGGCGTTCTGCATGCCGGTTTCCGTCGGCGCATAGGCCAGGTGATTGTCGCCCGCAATGTTCTCGTCGTTGCCCGCACTGCCCACGATGATCTCGTAGCGTACCTGTCCGGTAATCGGCTGTGCCGCAGTGCCGACGATAGGGGCGTGCAGACGGATGCGGGTGTCACTCGGAGTCAGCTCGTTGATCCAGCCGGTGACGAGATAGGTGTGACCCAGCGCCGTGAGGGGATGAGTCAGCGAAATCTCGGGAGGAACGCGACTGCCGCCGCGATTGTTCACGTGATAGAGCAGGGTGTCGCTGGCGTGCCCGGCATCCGGCACCAGCATCTTGAAGTCTGCAGAGAACTCGACCAGACCCGCATCATTGACCGGCGCGTAGCGAATGCCGGTGACCTTCTGATTGCCATCGGCGAGCGGATCGAGCGTGAAGTGCACCGTGCCGTAGATCGCCTCGTAACGGATGTCGGTCTGCTCGGAGGAAAGAGTTTCGCGGCGCTCGATCTCGATGCGGGCAACGTCCGCGAGGCTCGAGGTGCTGGTGAGAAGGCACAGCGCGGCAAAAAGCGGTTTGAGCGCCAGGCGCGAGGAAGTTGCTAAGGAAGTTGCTGAGTAAGTTGCTGGTGTGGAAATGAAGCTAGTCATGTGCCCGACCGTCCTGTTGTTTTTGTTTGCAGGCAGTATAGGGGCATAGTGGCCGGAGCAAAATGACTATTTTTCCGCTTTGTTGTCCTGGCCGGTTGTCCTGTTCAGCAGCGTTGCGCGCCTGGCCAGACTCTCCGCAGGCCAGTGCTCCGAGGCGCGATAGAACTGCGGCATGGCAGGCACGTTGTCCGGGAGTTGCACCCAGGGTTGCTTCGACTCGGTGAAGATGTGAATGTCGGGAGGAAAGCGCTCCGGCTCGTCGAGCGTGCCGACTCTCACGAAGCGAATCAACTCACCCGCCCCCGCATAGTGACTCCACACAGCGACCTGACATCTCGGACAGCGCGCAATGCGTTGCCCCTTGCCGCTGTTCGATGGGGTGTCGATGATTTCCACCTCACCCTCCAGCAACTCCACCTGATCGGACTCGATCATCGCATTGAGAGCGAATGCGCTGCCGGTCTCGCGCTGACACCAGTGACAGTGGCAGCAGTGCACGAACAGGGGTGTCGCCGTGATGCGATAGCGGACATGGCGACAGGTGCATGAGCCATTTGCCGGTGTCATTGCACTTCATCCTGTTTGGCGCGATAGACGAGATACGCACCGAGGAGAATCGGTGCCATCGGCCACCAGTTCTCCAGCCAGTCCAGAGGCAGATTGAAGAGTGTGTTCGACAGCGCTATCACGCCGCCGATCAAGAGAGCTGAACCACCGACATAACTGCCACCGAGAGTGGGACCGCCCATCTCGTCGGGTAATGGCATGTTCTCTACGCCTTCCAGTGACATGTTGTAGAAGGTAGCGCGGCGCACTGCATCAATCTGATTGAAGAACCAGAAAAAAGGAATGAACGTCGCGAACAGGGGTTCGAGACCTTCCATCTGCTCTGATACTGCCAGCGCGATGGTGCTGCCGAAAATCAGGAAGTGAATGAAGCCGCGCTGATAGTAGCCGACGTAGGTGTGTCCGAGACCCGGCATGAGCGAGAGCAGCGCTGTGATGAATAGTGACTTGCGTCGCGGATCGCGCGCGCTGTAGATCGCCACGGGTTTCATGGCGGGGGAAGTGCGCTGCGCGTTGAGTGCGGGGCTTTCCTGATAGAGATTGTCGGTGTTCATACCTGTGCTGTTAATATCAGTGTCGTTGATTGTCGCGTCGTTCATGGCGTTCTCCTGGTGATCAATTGGATTGTTGTGAGGAGCGTCTCAGCGCATCAGCGCTGTGTATTGTTCTCTGAATGCTGTGTACTTTTCTCTTGTCCAGCTCTCGATCGCGCGTGCTGTGTCGTCGTATTTCGTTGTCATTTTTTCCGTTTGTTGTTCTGCTTGTTCCGATAGTTGCGTGGACAGATGTTCGAATGTCATTGCGGATTCGGGAAATCGCGGGCGGGCCCGCTCCCACAGGGCAGGGTCAAACGTGTCAAACGCATTGACGCCTGTGAGGTCGCTGAACAGCATCACGATGACGGTCATGGCGTAGGCGCTCTCCAGAGCGAAGCGCGGGCGCATCAACCAGGCAACAAATCGTCGTGGTTTTTGTTCGTGTCGTCGTGTGACTTCCTGCAGCACGGTTCTTTGCATCACGCTGGCGGTGAATCCCTGTGGCACGCGCAATGATTGCAGTGCAGGAAGGCGCGCATTCAGCATCACGATCGCTGTGTGAAGAGCGCGGCAGTCGGAGCAATTTTCCAGATGCTGGCGTATCAGTTCGGCGTGCAGCAACGGCAGCAAATTGTGTGCATGTTCATCAAGCAGCGCCTGCGCCTGCCGACAGGCATCCAGTTGCAACGTGTCGAGTACCTGCTGAGTGAAATGCTCCGGAACCTGTTCGTGGTTCATGAGTTTGCTCCCTGTACGGAGTCGCGCAGATCATTCTCGGCACCGAGCCGCAGAAGCACCTTTGCGAGTTCGATCTTGGCGCGGTGACATTTCGATTTCACGGTGCCGACTGGCAGTCCGAGAATGTTTGCGACCTCTTCAATCTTCAAGCCCTGGATGTCCTTGAGCAGAATCAGGTCGCGAGTCTCTTCGCTGGTTTCCTGCAAGGCTCGATAAAGCATGTTCTGGTCCTGTTTCGTCGCCAGCGTCTGCTCGGGCGTTGCTCCTGCATCCAGCAATTCATCGTGCTCTGGCCACTCGTCGTCTGTGCCGTTAGACACACTGTTCGCTGCAGAAGGGAGCCGGGCCTTGTTGTGACGCTGTCTGTCGATGCAGCAGTGTCGGGTAATCGCGAACAGCCAAGGTTCGAGTCCCGCCGCATGACCGCTGAACTGGTGCAGGTTGCGGAAGACGTGCACGAACGCTTCCTGCGCCAACTCTTCTGCCTCAGCCGTGTTGCGCAGATAGCCGAAGCTCAGCGCGTAGAGTCGGTGCTGGTAGAGGCGTACAAAGGCTTCCCATGCCAGAGGTTCATGGCGGCGACAGGCCTGCAGAAGTTGTTCGATGTCGATGGTCGCGCCCTCGAGCGTGAAATTTGTTGTTCTGTTGTTATAAACGCTTCGGACAGAAAAAGGTTCCCAGTTCACTCAAAACTGTAGGAGCGAGCCCTGCTCGCGATTTTTCCATCATGGTGCCAGTGTTCAGAAAATCGCGAGCAGGGCTCGCTCCCACAGGGGCATTCTGGATGCATCGGTTGATGGACAACCTCGCGTCGCCTCCTTACACTGCCAGCCATGCAGTCCCGGGGGGAACTGCGTTGCAGTGAACATCCAAAATCCTTTAAGGAGTTATAACAATAATGAAAAAACTCGTCAGAAAAATGCGGATTGCCACAGCAGGTACCTGCCTGGTGGGCATGGCAGTTCTGCAAGGTGCAGCATGGGCACAAACGCTTACCGTTCCCTACATGCCGGAAGATGCTTCCGGTTCCGAAGTGCCTGAGGGCGTCGCGCAGTTTGCCGTCGACCCGTTCTGGCCAAAACCGCTGCCGAACAACTGGATCATCGGTCAGGTGGCCGGTACAGCGGTGGAT
>MGYS01000051.1:4614-10272 GCA_001802565.1 Gammaproteobacteria bacterium RIFCSPLOWO2_02_FULL_57_10
AGACCTGGGGTCATGCTGTCCTGCAGTCTGCGTGCTGCACCACTGCGCCAGCCGTACTCGCTTTCAATCCCGAGGGCGAAGTCATTCATGCGTGGGGCGCCAGCCCGACCAATGAGTACGAGTGGTTCAACAGCGAGCATGGCATCCATGTCGACCACAACGGCTTTGTCTGGGTCGGCGGCAACGGCACCGACGATCACATGATCCACAAGTTCACCAAGGAAGGCGAGCACGTGCTGACCATCGGTGGCGTGGGCATGAACTCCGGCAGCAATGACACCGACTCCGTGAACCGTTCTGCGGTGATGGAAGTGGATCCGACCAACAACGAGATGTACGTGGCCGATGGCTACGGCAATCGTCGCCTGATCGTGTTCAATGCCGAGACTGGCGAGTACCTCCGCCACTGGGGCGCCTACGGTGAAGTGCCCAATGACGATAACCCAGGTCCATGGGATCCGTCTGCACCGCCCAGCCGCACCTGGCGTACGCCAGTGCACGGCGTGGCGATTGCCAACGATGGCCTGATCTACGTCAGCGATCGTCCCAGCAACCGTATCCAGGTGTTCCAGAAGGACGGCACGTATGTGAGCGAGAGCGTGCTGCGTCCCGAGACCTACGGTCCGGGGACAACCTGGGAGATGGAGTTTGATCCGCTCGATACAGAGCAGCGCTTCGTGTACGTGCCGGACGGCACCAACAACGTGGTGTGGACACTGGATCGCCGCACCATGGAGCCGATTTACTCGTGGGGCACCGGTGGTCGTCAGCCTGGTCAGTTCGACTGGCTGCACAACATGGACTTCGACTCTCAGGGCAACCTCTTCACGGGTGAAGTGCAGACGGGGCACCGTGTGCAGAAGTTCATTCGCCTGAACGGCAGGTAAGGCCAACGATGTAGGAGCGAGCCTGCTCGCGATTGACTGCCATGTCGGTCGCGAGCAGGCTTGCTCCTACAGGATTGATCGGAGCACAGAATCGCGAGCAGGGCTCGCTCCCACAGGGACGTCATTTGTCCAGCTTCAGATTCACCTGCCAGTACCCCACGTCCAGCCAGCGGCCGAACTTGTAGCCCACTTCGCTGAAATGCCCAGCCTTCTTCATGCCGAACTTCTCGTGCAGGGCGGCGCTATGGGCGTTGGGCAGGGCGATGCAGGCCACGACCGCATGCACCTGCAACTGACGCAGCGCCTTGAACAGCGCGTGATAGAGATTGGTGCCGATGCCGCGAGTGGTGAGATTGGGCGCGAGGTAGATCGTGATTTCGACACTGTGCCGATAGGCGGGACGGGCCTTCCAGGTATTGGCGTAGGCGAATCCCTGCACCATGCCGTTGTCTTCCGCGACCAGCCAGGGCAGGCCGTGGGCCTCGATGCTCTGGATGCGGGCAGCCATTTCCACGGGCAGGACAGGGGCTTCCTCGAATGTGATGACAGTGTTCAGAACGTAGTGGTTGTAGATGTCCGCAAGCTGCGTCGCGTCATCGGGTCTGGCCTGTCTTATCATGGGCTTTTCTCATCTCCGTCTCGAGCTGGCGCCGCTCCGCGAGTACGCGAACAAGCTGTGGGAGAATAATAGCCTCACTGACTACCCCAATGGCAATAAGACTGTAATAAACAGATGGAATTTCCAGAATTGGGTGCAGGCCCTGACCACTGGTGGCCGTGGCCAGACTGATGGAGCCGAGCGCAATCAGCGTCATGTTGACCGTGCTGATGCAGCTGATGACGGTGAATTTCTTCTGATTGAGGGCGCGTTCTGTTGCAAGCTTTTCCATCATGTCTTTCTTCCTTGACGAATCTTGATGCGGTCTATGTACGCTTCACGGGGATCATTCTAACGGTCCCGGAAGTTAGCGGAAGATACCCCAAATGGGGCGGGAGAAAAACACCGGTCACAGAAAATTCATACTCAACGA
Source organism: Gammaproteobacteria bacterium RIFCSPLOWO2_02_FULL_57_10 (assembly GCA_001802565.1). Taxonomy (GTDB): domain Bacteria; phylum Pseudomonadota; class Gammaproteobacteria; order Pseudomonadales; family Pseudohongiellaceae; genus UBA5078. The sequence continues at coordinate 6,533 of MGYS01000051.1, forward strand.
GACGGTCGGTCGTGGATGGGCGGCGAACATGAGGAATTGTCAGCATTCGTTGCAGTCCTCTCGTGTTCTTCCCGTGCGGATTGTGCTAAACAGAGCGTATCAACACGCCCGCTTGCCACTAACATACAGGAGAGGTGTAAAACACCCATGCAACCTTCAATACGATCCTTGCTTTTCTTGCTGGTCCTTTCCCTGCCGATGACAGCCTTCGCCGCCCCACAAGGTTGGGCGCCGCTGCTGGAACCTGCGCAACTCAAGAGCATCCTCGACAGCAATCCCGAGGTGCGGGTCATCCACGTGACCGGTGACTACGCCGCCGGACATATTCCCGGGGCGGTTGCCGCGCCCTATCCGCAGTTCCGCGGACCGCAGGAGAACCCTGGTGCTGTGCTCGACATCTCTGCGTTGACGGCTGTCGTGCAGCGCCTGGGTATCGAAGAGAATTCCGCAGTCGCCATCGTGCATCAGGGCTCCAATCCCTCCGATTTCGGTGCCGCAGCGCGCGTGTACTGGACGCTCAAATCGTTGGGTGTACAGGATCTGGCCTTGCTCAATGGGGGCTTCAGCGCCTGGAGCGCAGCCAGTCTGCCGGTGAGCACCGAGGTGACCACAGTGGCCGCGTCCAGTTTTTCTCCAAGCTGGCATGACGACTGGCGTGTGACGACCGCCGAAGTGGAAGCCCTGGTCGAAGATGGTAGCGCCCGATTGATCGACGCTCGCCCGCCGACGTTCTTCGAGGGGTTGCAGGCTTCCACCGGTCGTCCGGGCACCATCAAGGGGGCAGGCAATCTGAATTTCGAGAACTGGTTCGAAGGCAGTCGCGTCAAGCCACAGGCCCAGGTCAGTTCGATCCTCGCGTCCTATGAGCAGGGCGCAGCGCCGATCACGGTATCGTTCTGCAACACCGGTCATCAGGCCGCCGTGAACTGGTTCGTGATGAGCGAGCTGCAGGGCGTTCCCAATACACGCCTGTATGCCGAGAGCATGACCGAGTGGAGCATGGAAGATCGTCCCATGGACAATCAGCCCAGCCGCATTCGCCACTACTGGGAAATGACGACCGGCTGGGTCAGTGGTCTGCTCGGGTCCTGAGTCATGACGCAGGCTCGCAACATTATGCCCACTCGTGCCGGGCTGATCCTGATGGCGCTGGTGCTGGTCGTGGGAACGTTTGCCATGACCGGGCCGCGCGCCGCACTGCTGATGGTGGTTGGACTCGGCTTCGGTCTGGTTCTGGAAGGCTTGCGTTTCGGCTTTGCCGGGCCCTGGCGGGTACTCGTCACCGAGCGTGACAGCCGTGGTCTGATCGCCCAGTTCCTGGCCATCGGTCTGACTGCTATCATCGCCTTTCCTCTGCTCGCCGCCTTTCCTGAAGAACTCGGCGGGGCCCATGCGCCCGTTGGCATTGCCATGATCGGCGGTGCGTTCGTGTTCGGCATCATGATGCAACTGGTCATGGGCTGCGGTTCGGGCACGTTGGTCAACGCGGGCAGTGGCAATCTCATTGCACTGGTCGCGCTGGCGGGATTCATTGGCGGCAGCTTTCTCGGGTCGCTGCATCGGAACTGGTGGACGGAGCTGGGCAGCCTGCGTGTCTACACGCTGCAGGGCCTCTTCGGTGACAACGCCGGATTGTTCGTGACGATCCTCCTCTTGATTGTGATTGCCGCGTTGGCGTTGTGGCGTTCTGCTCCCGGCAAGCGCATTCCTCCTGCGAGGTTGTGGTGGGCGGCAGCCCTGATCGCTGTGCTGGCGGTGTTGAACCTGGTGATTGCGGGACAACCCTGGGGCGTGGTGTACGGACTGGGCCTGTGGGGCGCGAAGCTCGCGCAGGCCGGTGGCATGGACGTGGCGGCAACGGCGTTCTGGTCGCTGCCTACTCACGCAGAGCGCCTGAATCAGAGCCTGCTGACCGATGTCACGTCACTGACTAACATTGGTCTTATGGCCGGGGCGTTTCTCGTGATGCGCTGGAGACGTGCTCCGGATGCACAGGTGGCACCAATTTCCGCAGCGAGCTGGGGAGTGGTGCTGATTGCCGGTGTGCTGATGGGTTACAGCGCGCGCATCGCGTTCGGCTGCAACGTCGGGGCTTTCTTCAGCGGTATTTCCACTGGCAGTGTGCATGGCTGGGCGTGGTTCATCGCGGCGTTTGCAGGTTCTGCACTCGGACTGAAACTGCGTCCCAAGTTGCTGCGACCTGCACCTGTTGCAGGAAGGATGGTGAGCGCATGATGTCTGACAACTTGCCCGGACGTCCACTTGTGGGGACGCTGGCAATCGCGTTCGTGGTGCTCCTGCTGGTGATCGACACCGTGCAGTCTGCGCCGATCAATCCGTTTGCGGCACCACCGCCTGTTGCGCTGGGCTCAGGTGAGGCGCCGGAAGGGGCGCATTGCACACAGCCCTGACAGGGCCCGACAGTCGCGGCAAAAAACGCAACAAAGGAAAATCGCGACAAAAGAAAAGGGGCCAAGACAACCGCATTGTCCTGGCCCCTTTCTTGTGTGCCTGATTACATTTCGTCGTTGAACGTATATGTCAGGTAGCCCGCAAACATTTCATCCCAGGTCTGCTGACCGCCGTTGGAAACCTGGGTGTGATCCCACGCTCCGGGATTGTATTCCGAGTTGTCGAATGCGCCATCGATCACCACACGTGAGCCCGCTGGCAGCACCTTGGGTTCAGTGAGGCGGTAGGTCGGCTGCCAACCGAAATTGTAGTTGGCCACGTTGATCAGATCCTCGGTAGTGTTGTCCGGGTAGATCACCTTGAAGCGCATGTCCTTGCCACGGGTGTGCATGTGGGGACGGAACGCGTACATCGTGACTTCCTTGTAGAACACATAGCTGGCATAGACGCGGTGATCCATGTTGCCCGGTTCGATCACCAGACTCTCGCCCTCGTGAGAGAGACGATAGGTGCGGAACTCATGCTCGGGCACTTCGTCGGACAGGTACAGGCCAATGGCCGTGCGATCACGTACTTCGCGGCCCATGGTGGTGTAGTGGGAATCCAGACGAATCTTGTGACCCTTCGGAATGAAGACGCCTGTCCCCTCGGGGAATATCGTTGCTTCTTCCTTGCCGGGTGCATAGCCCTCGAGGAAGCGCACATCACCACGTTCTTCGGCGGGTGCATCACGACTGTACTGCGGCTCCACCACGCTGGCGATCATGTGGTGTACCACGGTGCGCTCCTGCGGGATGAACTGCACGGCCTTCACCCAGACATCTTCCTCGAAGGGGAGGTCGATGATCGGGTAGCGGTAGTCGATCACGCCGGTTGCGGGAACGACGAAGTCCTCGGCATAGACGATCAGATCCGGCTCGCCCAATTGCCAGCCTTCCTGGAACGTCAGACCTTCGAGCGGGTCAGTGCCTTCAGTGCCGCGTGGGGCTCCGGCGTCGATCCAGTGCACCAGAGTCTGCAGTTCTTCCTTGCTGATGTAACGGGCATTGGAGAAGTGGTTGATGTCCGGATCGACCTGCGCGGGAGGCATGCGCTTGGTCATCAGGGTTTCCTTGATCATCGCTGACCAGCCCATGACCATCTGGTGGCTGTTCATCGCGAAGGGAGCAATGCCGCCTTCACGGTGACAGTTCACGCAACGCTCCTTCAGGATCGGGGCGACATCGGCGGCATAATCAGGGGTGTTGGCGGCATGCTGTTCACGGGCCGGGAAGGCGATCTCGCAACCGTCGGCAGGCATGGCAACAGTTTGAGCAGCGCGCGAACCG
>MGYS01000052.1:0-1792 GCA_001802565.1 Gammaproteobacteria bacterium RIFCSPLOWO2_02_FULL_57_10
GCTGACGAATCTGGGCGGGCGAGCCTCGCGCGCCGGAGTCCGCGTAGATATAAACAGAGTTGAAAGACTCCTGGCGCTCTTCCTTGCCTTCCTTGTTGATGACAGGCTCGGTTGAGAGGCCATCCATCATGGACTTGGCAACGAGGTCGTTGGCACGGGACCAGATGTCGATCACCTTGTTGTACTTCTCGCCCTGAGTCACCAGACCGGAAGCATACTGGTTCTCGATCTCTTCCACTTCCGCATCGGCCTGCGCAATGATCGCAGCTTTCTCGACCGGAATAACGAAGTCGTTCACACCAATGGAAGAACCGGAGCGCGTGGAATACTTGTAACCGGTGTACATCAACTGGTCAGCAAATATCACGGTTTCTTTCAGTCCGACATAACGGTAACAAGCGTTCAGGATTCCGGAGATCTGCTTCTTGGTCATCTTCTGATTGACCATGGAGAACGGCAAACCGGCAGGCACGATATTGAACAACAATACGCGACCCACTGTCGTTTCCATCATTTCGCGTACGACGACTTTCTCGCCCTCGCTGTTGAAGCTTGTGCTGGTGATGCGAGCCTTGATTCGCGCCTGCAGATGCACATGTCCAGTCTCGTAAGCGCGCTGTACTTCCGCCGCATCGGAGAAGACCATGCCTTCACCCTTGGCGTTCACACGAGCACGAGTCATGTAATACAGCCCCAGTACCACGTCCTGCGACGGCACAATGATTGGCTCACCGCTCGCGGGAGCCAGAATGTTGTTGGTGGACATCATCAGCGTACGCGCTTCGAGCTGGGCTTCCAGCGTCAACGGTACGTGCACGGCCATCTGGTCACCGTCGAAGTCGGCGTTGTAGGCGGCACAGACCAGCGGGTGCAGTTGAATCGCCTTGCCTTCGATCAGCACTGGCTCGAATGCCTGGATACCGAGACGGTGCAGCGTAGGCGCACGGTTCAGCAGGACCGGGTGTTCGCGGATCACATCGGCGAGGATATCCCACACTTCTGCCGTCTCGCGTTCCACCATTTTCTTGGCTGCCTTGATGGTGGTGGCCAGGCCACGACGCTCGAGCTTGCCGAAAATGAACGGCTTGAACAGTTCCAGAGCCATCTTCTTGGGCAGACCGCACTGGTGCAGCTTCAGAGTCGGACCTACCACGATCACCGAACGGCCAGAGTAGTCCACGCGCTTGCCGAGCAGGTTCTGACGGAAGCGACCCTGCTTGCCCTTGATCATGTCGGCAAGAGACTTCAGCGGACGCTTGTTGGAGCCCGTGATCGCACGGCCACGACGACCGTTGTCCAACAGCGCATCCACAGCTTCCTGCAACATGCGCTTTTCGTTGCGCACGATGATATCCGGCGCATTCAGATCCAGCAGACGCTTCAGACGGTTGTTGCGGTTGATGACTCGACGATACAGATCATTCAGATCCGACGTGGCGAAGCGACCACCATCGAGTGGCACCAGCGGACGCAGATCCGGCGGCAGCACTGGCAGAACGGTCAATACCATCCACTCCGGCTTGTTGCCGGACTCAGAGAACGCTTCGAGCAGCTTCAGGCGTTTGGACAGCTTCTTCAGCTTGGTCTCGGAATTGGTCTGCGGAATCTCTTCGCGCAGACGCGCAACTTCCGCGTCCACATCCATGTCTTTCATGAGCTGCTGTACGGCTTCGGCACCCATCTTGGCATCGAACTCGTCGCTGAACTCTTCCATGGCTTCGTAGTATTGCTCATCGGTCAGCAACTGACCTTTCTCCAGCGTGGTCATGCCGGGGTCGGTAACGACAAATGA
>MGYS01000052.1:1809-10326 GCA_001802565.1 Gammaproteobacteria bacterium RIFCSPLOWO2_02_FULL_57_10
CGGTCACGACGCACTTTGGACAACGCCACTTCCACGCCGCACTTCTCGCAGATTACACCGCGGTGTTTCAGACGCTTGTACTTGCCGCAAAGGCACTCGTAATCCTTGACCGGTCCGAAGATCTTCGCGCAGAACAGACCATCGCGCTCCGGTTTGAAGGTACGGTAATTGATGGTCTCCGGCTTTTTCACTTCGCCGAAGGACCACGCCCGGATCATCTCCGGTGAGGCCAGACCTATGCGGATGGAATCAAATTCATCCGATTGTGATTGGGACTTAAGCAACCCTAGCAGGTCTTTCATTCTTTATCCTCCGCCTGACGCTCGTGGCAACAGGTTTCATAAAATCACTAATTCGTTGTGTCACTTAAAGCTTAAGCCTTCAAGGCTTCAGATTTCCGCCCGCCGTCACCGGCGAGCGGCTTCACGCTACTTGCTGGAAACATCCAGCTCCATGTCGATAGCGAGCGATCTGATTTCCTTCAACAACACATTGAAAGACTCGGGCATGCCTGGCTCCATGCGGTGGTCTCCGTCCACGATGTTCTTGTACATCTTGGTTCGACCTGCCACATCGTCCGACTTGACGGTGAGCATTTCCTGCAGCGTGTAAGCCGCACCATATGCTTCCAGCGCCCAGACCTCCATCTCCCCGAAACGCTGGCCACCGAACTGGGCCTTGCCGCCGAGAGGCTGCTGGGTAACAAGACTGTACGAACCAGTCGAACGCGCGTGCATCTTGTCGTCCACCAGGTGGTTCAGTTTCAGCATGTACATGATGCCTACTGTCACCTTGCGATCGAAAGCCTCACCAGTACGTCCGTCATAGAGTGTGACCTGACCACTCTCATCCAGACCTGCCAGCTTCAGCATTTCCTTGATCTCGGATTCATCCGCACCGTCGAAAACAGGCGTCGCCATCGGCACACCACTGCGGAGGTTGTAAGCGAGCTCCATGATCTCCTTGTCATTCAGCAGATCAAGATTCTCCTTCTTGGTGCCAACGCTGTTGTATATCTGATCGAGCAACTTGCGCACTTCAGACGCCTGACGCTTCTCTTCCAGCATCAGATTGATGCGATCGCCCAAGCCCTTCGCTGCAGCACCGAGGTGAGTCTCGAGAACCTGACCCACGTTCATGCGTGACGGTACGCCCAACGGGTTCAACACGATGTCCACCGGGTTGCCACTCTCGTCGTACGGCATGTCTTCCACAGGCATGATCACGGAGATCACACCCTTGTTACCGTGACGTCCTGCCATCTTGTCACCAGGCTGAATGCGACGCTTGATGGCCAGATACACTTTGACGATCTTCAGAACGCCCGGAGCGAGGTCGTCGCCCTGAGTCAGCTTGCGCTTCTTGTCCTCGAATCGATCATCCAGATCCACGCGGCGCTCTTTCAATTGCTGCTCGGCTCTTTCGAGTTGCTTGTTCAGCTCCTCTTCCACCAGACGCAGCTTGAACCAGTCATCGCGCGGCAGATCATCAAGATACTCTCCCGTGAGGACAGCACCTTTCTTGAGACCAGGGCCACCTGCCACTGTCTTGCCAACCAGTGCAGAACGCAGACGATGGAAAGTCGCACCTTCCACGATCTTGTACTCGTCGTTGATGTCCTTGCGAACCTTGGCCAACTGCGACTTCTCGATTTCGAGAGCGCGCTGATCCTTCTCCAGACCGTCACGAGTAAACACCTGCACGTCGATGACAGTGCCCTTCACGCTCGTAGGAACGCGCAGAGATGTGTCCTTCACGTCAGAGGCCTTCTCACCGAAGATGGCACGCAGCAGTTTTTCTTCCGGGGTCAACTGGGTCTCGCCCTTCGGCGTTACCTTGCCTACCAGAATGTCGCCAGCACCCACTTCCGCACCGATGTAGACCACACCAGACTCGTCGAGCTTGCTCAAAGCACCCTCGCCCACGTTCGGGATGTCGGCGGTGATTTCTTCTGAACCCAGTTTGGTATCGCGCGCCACACAGGTCAGTTCCTGAATGTGGATCGTGGTCAGTCTGTCTTCCTTCACAACGCGCTCGGAGATCAGGATCGAGTCTTCGAAGTTGTAACCATTCCACGGCATGAAAGCGATACGCATGTTCTGACCGAGGGCAAGCTCGCCGATGTCCACAGACGGGCCATCCGCAAGAATGTCGCCACGCTCAACCACATCACCCTGCTTCACCAGCGGCTGCTGATTGATGCAGGTGTTCTGGTTGGAACGGGTATATTTGGTCAGGTTGTAGATATCCACACCAGCCTCACCGGCCTGCGTCTCTTCATCACGGACACGAACAATGATGCGCGACGCGTCAACACTCTCGATCACGCCACCGTGCTGTGCAACCACACAGACACCAGAGTCGCCCGCAACGTTACGCTCCAGGCCCGTACCCACCAGCGGCTTCTCGGCACGCAGCGTTGGGACAGCCTGACGCTGCATGTTGGAACCCATCAACGCACGGTTTGCGTCGTCGTGCTCCAGGAACGGAATCAGTGCCGCAGCCACGGACACCATTTGCTGGGGTGCAACGTCCATGTAGGTAATCTGATCACGCGGCATCAACGTGGTTTCGCCGTTGTGACGTACTGTCACCAGGTTGTCGACAAAGCCGCCGTTCTTGTCCAGAGGCGCACTGGCCTGGGCAATCACGAATTCGCTTTCATCGATCGCAGACAGGAAATCGATCTCGTCGGTGACCTTGTTGTTGACGACTTTGCGGTACGGACTCTCGAGGAAACCGTAGGAGTTCGTTCTTGCATAAGTTGCCAGCGAGTTGATCAGACCGATGTTCGGACCTTCCGGAGTTTCAATCGGGCATACACGACCATAATGCGTCGGGTGCACGTCACGGACTTCGAAGCCGGCGCGCTCTCTGGTCAGACCGCCTGGTCCAAGAGCAGATACGCGACGCTTGTGGGTCACTTCGGACAGCGGGTTGTTCTGGTCCATGAACTGGGACAGCTGGCTGGAGCCGAAGAATTCCTTGATGGCTGCTGCGACCGGCTTGGCATTGATCATGTCCTGCGGCATCAGGCCTTCGGAATCCGCCATGCTCAGGCGCTCCTTCACCGCGCGCTCGACACGCACCAGACCTACACGGAACTGGTTCTCTGCCATTTCGCCCACGGAGCGGATGCGTCGGTTACCCAGGTGATCGATATCGTCCACCACGCCGAAACCGTTACGGATGGCAACCAGGGTCTTCAACACATCCACGATGTCATCGGTGCTGAGAACTGGAGACCCTTCGGTTTCCACTCGACCAAGACGACGGTTGAACTTCATGCGACCTACGGCCGACAGATCGTAGCGCTCGGAAGAGAAGAACAGATTGGAGAACAGGTTCTCAGCAGAGTCCTTCGTGGGAGGCTCGCCAGGACGCATCATGCGGTAAATCTCAACCAGCGCTTCAAGACGGGAGCTGGTGGAATCCACACGCAGTGTGTCGGAAATGAACGGACCACAATCAAGATCATTCGTGTAGATGGTCTCGAATTCCTTGACTCCCGATTTGATCAGGGTCGTGATTACTTCTTGAGTAATCTGAGTGTTGCAAGGATAAATGATCTCGCCAGTATCCTGATTGATGATGTCCTTGGCCAAGGACTCACCGAACAGGAACTCCTGCGTCACCTTCAGCTCAGTCAGCTTTGCCTTTTCCATCTGACGGATATGGCGGGCAGTGATACGACGGCCTTCCTCAACAATCAGCTCACCCTTTTTATCAACAACCGGGAAGTTGACTACCTCGCCACGCAGGCGCGACGGAATCAGTTGCAAGACGATGTCTGCGTCCTTGCCAACGATCTTGTAGGTATCGTTCTCGTAGAACATGCCCAGGATGTCCTGAGCAGAATAATCCAGTGCACGCAGCAGAACAGTCGCAGGCAGTTTGCGGCGACGGTCGATACGCACGAATACCATGTCCTTCGGATCGAATTCGAAATCCAGCCAGGAGCCACGGTAAGGAATGATGCGAGCAGAATAGAGCAACTTGCCCGAGCTGTGTGTCTTGCCCTTGTCGTGATCAAAGAACACACCAGGAGATCTGTGCAACTGAGAGACGACAACGCGCTCGGTACCATTGATGATGAATGTACCGCTGTCAGTCATCAATGGGATCTCACCCATGTAGACTTCCTGCTCCTTGATGTCCTTGATTGTCTGAGTCGTGGACTCCTTGTCAAACAGGATCAGGCGCACTTTGACGCGCAGGGAAACGGAATAGGTGATACCGCGCAATTGGCACTCTTTCACATCGAATGCGGGCTTGCCCAAATCGTAGCTGACGTATTCGAGTATCGCTTTGCCAGAGTAGCTGACAATGGGGAATACAGACTTGAACGCAGCGTGCAGACCTTGATCGAGTCGGTCCTGTGCGGACACATCCGCTTGAGTAAATTGACGAAATGAATCTATCTGAGTTGACAAAAGATATGGAATATCCATTGCGCTTGGCAATTTACCAAAGTCTTTACGGATACGTTTTTTTTCTGTATACGAATAGGCCATTAGTGTTTTTCCTAACAAGTGTGTACTTGATTCTGCCCCTCTCAACTCTGCGCCGGCTTCAGCACTTCAGGTTGATAAGTCTCGCGATCAAGTACTTGTCTGAACTTTATGCTCACAAAAGCGTGAACAACCCCGCCATCGAATCAATCTTTTCTTTCAAGAAACTAAAATCAATAAACGCTATTGGCTAAAAACTGAAAGCACAGAAATCGGACAGAGAACACTCTGCCCGATTCCAGTGCTGTACTACATGTGCAACGTGCTTACTTAAGCTCAACAGTCGCGCCGGCTTCTTCCAGTTCTTTCTTCGCAGCTTCTGCATCAGCTTTGCTGATACCTTCTTTCACTGTGGAAGGAGCGCCGTCAACCAGGTCCTTGGCTTCTTTCAGGCCCAGACCTGTCAGAGAGCGAACTACCTTGATCACGTTGACTTTCTTCTCGCCAGAGGCTTTCAGAACAACGTCAAATTCGGTCTTCTCTTCAACTGCAGCCGCTTCGCCAGCAGCAGCTGGTGCTGCTACTGCTACTGCTGCTGCTGCAGAAACACCGAACTTCTGTTCCATCGCTTCTACCAGTTGTACTACGTCCATTACTGACATGTCAGCAATAGCATTCAAGATATCATCTTTAGACAGAGCCATGACTCATATCTCCTACATTGCAAAGTAAATTTAAAATCGGTTAAACGAACAATCAGAATTATGCTGCTTCTTTCTTCTGGTCGCGCACTGCGGCAACAGCTCTTGTCACCTTCGCCGGAACCTCGTTCAAGGTTCTGGTCAGTTTCGTTATAGGTCCAAGCATCACACTCATCAGCATGGAAACCGCCTGATCGTAGGTCGGTAGATTTGCCAATGCGTCGATCTGGTCAGCACCCAATAACTTGCCACCAATAGACAGTGCCTTGATCTCGAACTTGTCATTTCCCTTGGCGAAACCCTTGAGCACGCGCGCAGCGGCACCTGGATCTTCCATTGAGAATGCGAGTATCGTAGGTCCGAACAGAGCATCCTTGATGCAATCAAACTCGGTATTCTCTACTGCCTTCTTCAGCAGGGTATTTCGTACTACCCGTAGATAAACGTTGTTTTGACGTGCAACTTTACGAAGCTCAGTCAGATCACTCACAGTGACTCCGCGATAATCCGCGAGCACTGCAGACAAAGCACTAGTAGCAGCTTGATTGACTTCCGAGACGATTTGTTTCTTGTCTTCCAGTCTTATAGCCACTAGTTCAACTCCTGATTCGGGTCACGTCGCCGCAACCCTGACTTGTTTACTCTTTCCACGTTGATGTGATCGCGGCGAAAAGAACTTTTAACTGGTGAAGTGGATTCAGCACGAGTGCCGAATCGGGTTACACCATCTGCGTAGGACAATTAAGCGAGGAGAAACCTCCTCCTCGCACCTACGGTCTTTGACAGCCCTGCCAACACCCCGAAGAGCATCGGCAAAACCCCAAAGTCTGTAACGGTCAATGTCGACCGCCTTAAACTGCCAATGAAGAATGATCGATCAGAACGCCTGGCCCCATGGTAGAGGACAGAACCACTTTCTGAATGTAAATACCTTTGGACGAAGCCGGCTTTGCTCTCTTGAGATCTGAAAGCAGAGCTTCCAGGTTGCCTTTGACAGCATTCGCATCAAAACCAATCTTGCCGATGCCGCCGTGGATGATGCCTTTCTTGTCAGTTCTGTAACGAACCTGACCAGCCTTGGCATTGCGAACGGCTGTCGCCACGTCAGCGGTTACCGTACCAACCTTCGGGTTAGGCATCAAACCACGTGGACCAAGCACCTGACCAAGCTTACCCACGACGCGCATGGCGTCAGGAGTAGCGATCACAACATCGAAATCCATGTTGCCCGCTGTAATGCTTTCAGCCAGATCATCGAAGCCGACGATGTCAGCACCCGCTTCCTTGGCCTTGTTGGCATTCTCGCCCTGTGCAAACACAGCAACGCGAACAGTCTTGCCCGTACCATGCGGCAGCAGAGTAGAGCCTCGAACGACCTGATCCGACTTGCGCGGATCCACGCCGAGATTCACTGCAACATCAATGGATTCCTTGAACTTTGAAGAGGCAAATTCTGTAAGCAAGGCAACCGCCTCATCTACCGAGTACTGTTTTGCGCTATCAAGCTTCTCATTGATCAACTTACGTCTTTTTGACACTTTAGCCATGATTCTTACACCCCCTCAACGTCAATACCGGCACTTCTCGCGCTGCCAGCCAGTGTGCGCACGGCAGCATCCATATTGGCTGCAGTCAGATCAGGCATCTTCTGGGTTGCAATTTCTTCCAGTTGAGCACGGGTGATCTTCGCAACTTTCTCGGTGTTCGGACGCGAACTGCCCTTGGTGATCCCCACAGCCTTGCGAATAAGCACGGAAGCCGGCGGAGTCTTGGTGATGAACGTGAAGCTGCGATCAGCATAAACAGTGATCACAACCGGGATTGGAAGACCAGGCTCAAGGCTTTGCGTTGCCGCGTTGAAGGCCTTGCAGAATTCCATGATGTTGACGCCGCGCTGACCCAGCGCTGGACCAACGGGTGGGCTTGGGTTTGCTTTACCAGCAGCAACCTGAAGCTTGATATAAGCGGTTACTTTCTTTGCCATTTGTATTTCTCCTGTTGGGTGCAATCACCCGGCCTCAACTGCTCCGAGCTCCCCTGCGCGCCACGGGTCGGCAAGACCCTGGGACACGACTCACATCAACGCGCGGATATTCGGACCAGAGCCCTGCATACCACGCTCTCTTTTCGACAATCCTGTCAACGCTCTCCAAAAAACGCGGCCATCCTTCGCGGACGGCCATCGGGATCAGCTCTTCTCAACCTGACTGAACTCAAGCTCGACAGGTGTTGATCGACCGAAAATCAGTACCGCCACACGCAGACGGCTCTTCTCGTAATTCACTTCCTCGACGGCACCGGTAAAGTCATTGAACGGGCCATCGATCACACGAACCATTTCACCCGGCTCGTAAATGATCTTGTGCGTCGGCTTGTCCTGACCGTCTTCCAGTCGCTGTAGAATCTTGTTGGCTTCTTTTGCCGTGATGGGAGCTGGCTTCTCGGCTTTGCCGCCTATGAAGCCCATGACCCGCGGCGTCTCTTTCACAAGGTGCCAGGTATCGTCATTCAGCTCCATTTCCACCAGCACGTAACCGGGGAAAAACTTTCTTTCGCTCTTGCGTTTCTGTCCCGCTCTCATCTCGAGGACTTCTTCTGTCGGCACCAGCACTTCGCCGAACAGGTCTTCCATGCCGGATAGAGCAATGCGCTCCTTGAGAGCATTCATTACCTTTTTCTCGTATCCCGAGTAGGCGTGAACCACATACCAACGCTTTGCCATCTGATAACCCCTAACCTATGATTCCAGAAACAATCTCATTCAATCCCCAGTCCAGCAACCAAAGGAGAAGCGCAACAATCAGCACGACCACCAGAACGATCATTGTGGTCTGAGTAGTTTCCTGACGGCTAGGCCAGACAACTTTACGAATCTCGGCCCGGGCATCCAGACAGAGAGCAAAAAAGGCACTCCCCTTTTCTGTCTGTACGGCCAACCAGGCTGCCACGGCACCGAGCACCAACAAACCGATAGTTCTGTAAAGAAGGGACTCTGCAGAGAAATAGGAATTCGCATACACCCCTGCGAACACGATCACAGCAACGACCGACCACTTCAGCCAGTCCAGCTTGTATTCCTGATCACTGATTTTTTCAGACATAATTTATAGAACTCAGTTTGACTGCCAAAAGGTCCTGAGACCTTCAATTCTGCACCAACATCAAATCGATTTGGCTCTGCACGTATAGTGGCAGGCCAGGAGGGAATCGAACCCCCAACCTACGGTTTTGGAGACCGTCGCTCTGCCAATTGAGCTACTGGCCTAATTCTTCTAAAGATAAGCAAGCCGAAAGCCCTGTTACGGACGTTTCGGCTTGTTTATACATCATCAGTCTTAGTGACTTATTCGAAAATCTTCGCTACT
>MGYS01000053.1:0-2953 GCA_001802565.1 Gammaproteobacteria bacterium RIFCSPLOWO2_02_FULL_57_10
CATCGCCCACTTTGCAGATACCGCGCTCAATACGACCAGTCACCACAGTACCGCGGCCAGAGATCGAGAACACGTCCTCGATTGGCAACAGGAACGGCTTCTCGATATCTCGCACCGGCTCAGGAATATAAGAGTCCAGCGTCTCCACCAGCTTTCTGACAGAAGGCATGCCCAGATCAGAGGTATCCCCCTCCAGCGCCTTGAGCGCAGAACCGATAATGATCGGCGTGTCATCGCCCGGGAAATCGTACGTGTCCAAAAGCTCACGCACTTCCATCTCCACCAGCTCCAGCAGCTCGGCGTCATCCACCATGTCTGCCTTGTTCATGAACACCACAATGTACGGAACACCTACCTGACGGGAGAGCAGGATGTGCTCGCGCGTCTGCGGCATCGGACCGTCAGCGGCAGAGACCACCAGAATCGCGCCGTCCATCTGCGCCGCACCTGTGATCATGTTCTTCACATAGTCCGCGTGGCCGGGGCAGTCAACGTGAGCATAGTGACGGTTGGCCGAGTCGTACTCCACGTGGGAAGTGTTGATCGTGATACCACGCTCTCTCTCTTCCGGAGCATTGTCGATCTGATCAAAATTACGCGCCTCTCCACCCCAAGTCTCCGCGCACACACGCGTCAGAGCCGCTGTCAGTGTCGTCTTGCCATGGTCAACGTGGCCTATCGTGCCTACGTTTACGTGGAGCTTCTTTCTCTCAAACTTGCCTTTCGCCATTTTGATCACCTCTATTGATTTTCACACTCGTCACCGCGATCAACTCATCACGGAGACGGCGTTAATTGCACACACCGCGGCACCTATATGATTCAGCACCTGCACTTCCCTGCAACGCGCTTTCCATGCATTCCGCACGAAAGTCGCAAACCTGGTGCTCACATCCGGATTTGAACCGGAGACCTCTTCATTACCAATGAAGTGCTCTACCTCTGAGCTATGCGAGCCAGACACTAGTAATAAACAGTCCGAGCCAATATTCATTCAAATTTCGGAGGCTCAACATCAAGCCACCGTCTTTTAGCAAACAGCGGAACCCTTCCTCAAAAACTGTTTTTTAAAACTGGAGCGGGTAGCGGGAATCGAACCCGCGTAACCAGCTTGGAAGGCTGGTGTTCTACCGCTGAACTATACCCGCCGCGGCCAGAAGCCTTCGAAATCCACTGCTTCTAGATGGTGGAGGGGGGTGGATTCGAACCACCGAAGCTCGCGCGTCAGATTTACAGTCTGATCCCTTTAGCCACTCGGGAACCCCTCCTACAAGAGCCCCAAAGCCTCTTAAGGTACCTGGGTGTCTTATTCAGAGGCGGCATTTTAGGGGAATTACACCCCATGTGCAATCGTTTAACAGAGTTTTTCTCCCGCCCGAATATAGGATCTGGACAGTTGAATTTCGACCCAATGACGAGCAAATTCGGCTTCTGATTCCACCCCTGAAACCAATACCCAGACTTCCTCTCGAAATTTTTCTTCCTCTGCAATAACGACGCTGTACCCCAGTCTTTCCAGTTGAGCCTGAACATTCGTTGCATTCCTTTGCTCGGAAAAAAGTCCGAGAGCAATACCATTCTCCAACTCTCCCCGGGGAATCAGAAAACTATCTATTGCCAGACCATTGGCCGCAAATGCCTCCCTGAGTGCAGTCATTGTGCTGTCGGCGAGCTCTCTCGACGCGAATGGCGGGAGATAAACTCGATAGTCAGGAGCTGTCGGCAATCTGCGAACATCCACTGTCATTGCAAATCGACTGGCATTGGTCCCAACAAAACCCTCAGCGTCAGAAAGGTTTTCAAACGGGCCGATCTCGGCACAATACTGCGCAGGAGCCCCACCGTCTTCGATGATATCTGGCGCCGTGAGCAGGGATGGCTCGGGGCTCTGCGCCAGATAGTATTGAAGCGCCTCGGGAGGCGACTCGGAAACAAGCACCACACTCGAATCACTCGAGCGTGTCATCCGGGGATCAACAACCTCAGGGTCGAGGGGTTCCACCATAAATCCCCACCCCAGGTACACGAGGTTGGAAAACACCAGACCAAACAATATCCCGCGCATCGTTCAGGGCACCTCTGACAAAATTTAGGGCAGGGCGCTGGCGAGACCGTCAAGCACCAGATCACGAACCACCGTGTGAGCAATTCCTCGCTCGAGCAGATGCGCCGAAAGAAGCAAGGCGTCTCCCCCAGTCAAGTAAAGAGCGCTGTCCGCAACCCGCGCCGCCTCCTGATATTCACGCTGCACCCAGTCAACAAGCATCGCGATTATCCCTCCATGCACCGCAAGAGACGTGTCTGTCCCGGGGCGCAGATCATCGGGCCACCCTGCTTCTCCGGACAGTCTTATGGCGGTCCCCTCAAGCAGGCTTCGTTTCTGCATGACCAGCCCGGGGACAATGTAACCCCCGAGATGCCGACCATCCTCGGCCACCACATCAAAAGTAGCCGCGCTCCCGGCATCAACGACACAACAAGCACCGCGGCAGTGATTGAAAGCGGCGAGGATCGCCAGCCAGCGATCAACCCCAAGCGTATGTGGCACCTTGTAAGCGTTGGTGACACCCGCACAATGTCGCACCGGTAACGCAAATTCGGGCGCAAGCTGCCAACACCTCCGGGCAATCTCCGTCAGCGCCGATGCAAATCCATCCCCTCTTACACTTCCTACGCGAATCCTCTCAAGGGTCTTGTCGACAGCTCCGCCAACTTCCAGGCCCTCCAACTCAGACTCATCAAAACAGACGCCCCGTTGCACGATCACACCATCACGTTGCGACAACCGCCACTTCAGGCTGGAATTACCCGCGTCGATATCAAGAATCATGATGCGCCTGAGCAGTCACCGGACGCAGCGTAGTGTGCAGCTCTCCTCCAGCCATGATCTTCACGCCCTCTTCGGTATCCAGGATGAGCCCGCCCGAATGGTCAACACCACGAACCACTCCCC
>MGYS01000053.1:2963-3244 GCA_001802565.1 Gammaproteobacteria bacterium RIFCSPLOWO2_02_FULL_57_10
GGTAGCTGCGCGCAACTCGACCATCTCTCCTTTATATGTATCAAGCTCCTCCCACTGAGAATGGAATTTTGAAAATCCACCTCTTTCAAACTCTTCGAGCCCCCGAGTCAACTCCCGAATCATGGCAGCAGCAATCATGTTTCTATCGATTCTCGGCCCAAAATTCGCAGCCAGATCGGTATATGGCTGATCAATCTGTTGGGCAGCGGCTACCGGCATCCTGACGTTCATGCCAATCCCAATAACAACACGACATGGCCCGCCAACGTCACCGCTGATCT
>MGYS01000053.1:3288-4699 GCA_001802565.1 Gammaproteobacteria bacterium RIFCSPLOWO2_02_FULL_57_10
CAAGAGCGGTTATTCCAGACTGGAAAGACCAGCCAATCGACATGTATATGTTCGCCCCAAGCGGGCTGATCCACGCCCTGCCCCGACGCCCTCTTCCGAGAGACTGATGATCGGCCACCACTATGTAGCGGTCTACACCACATAGCATTCGGCGCACGACTTCTGTATTGGTGGAGTCGACAGAGAAGAGCACGCAGAGATTCTGTTGCCACTGCGCCGAGTCAGCACCCAGCGAGCGCATTATTTCCTCAAAGCACAAAAGTTCCAGAGCGGACGGCAATCGATAACCTTTGCCGGTTACGGAATGCACCTCAACGCCCATGGCCTTGAGTTTTTCCACCTGCTTCCAGACTGCAGCGCGACTCAGACCAAGATCCATACCGAGGCGCTCGCCGGAATGAAACAAACCATCGGAAAGTTGGGCAAGCAGTGGGCGTAAATCCATGGAGCAATCCGCTATGAAGGGCAGGCCCCTAAAAGGTGATCAGGACCAGCGAAATGAAAGCGGGATTGTACAAGTGATGACAGGAAAGGGGAAATCGCGCGGCGCAGAGGTCAAGCGTAAAACCGGCTCACTCGATCTCACTGATCCCAAGCCATGCGATGAACATTTCATCCCAGACCTGATCTCCCCAACGTACCTCCTGAGAGGGGTCCGGGTTCAAGGCATTAAGCGCAGAGTTATCAAACGCTCCTTCGGCGACAATGACAGTACCAGCTGGCAGAAGCTTGGGCTCTCTAAGACGGTATGTCATTTGCCAGTTATGCTGGAAATTTGGCACCGAGAGCAAATCCTCTACCGTCCCGTCCGGGTACTCCAGGCGATACTTCACACTCTTCCCGCGATAATGCATGTGCGGGGCAATATTGTACAAATAGGAATCCTTGACCACGCTTGTCCTGGCAGTCACCGGGAAATCCGGAACACCCGGCGGTACCACGAACTCTCCATTCATCACAGCGGTTCGAGCCAGAGCATGTTCGGGTGGCGTGTCGTGAAAGTACAATCCCATCCTTGTGACATCGAGGACAGGTCGACCCACGGTTGTATAGTGAAACTGGATCATGAGACGCATGTCCTTTTCAAGAAGAACACCGGTATCCTCCTCGAACGACATATACTCGCGACCGGGGGCGTAACCTCCAAAGTTGGTTCGACTACCACCGCCACTGGCATTCTGTCTTTGCTGCCTCTCATCCTGAGTATAGGCGACCACATGATGGAGCACCGACTTGTCGCCGATGTCGAACTCGTACGCCCGCACCCATCTGTCCCGGTCAAGCCCAATTTCAACAGGAACGAACTTGTAATCCAGGACACCGCTCGCAGGAATCTCATGAGCCGGGAATTCAACGATCAAGTCCGGCTCTCCCAGAGCCCATTCAGACTCTACGGGGCGCTGACTCAAAA
>MGYS01000053.1:4731-26336 GCA_001802565.1 Gammaproteobacteria bacterium RIFCSPLOWO2_02_FULL_57_10
GCTTATCAAAATCGCTTTTTCAGCATCTGTGATGTGGTGAATATCCACAAATTTATCCAGAAACTGATTATCAATCTGACCGGGCGGCATTCTCATGGTCAGAAGTGTTTCCCTGATCATCGCACCCCAGCCGCTCACCATTTGATGACTACTCATGGACCATGGCGCTACACCACCGTCCCTGTGGCACGATATGCACCTGCGCTCCAGAACCGGGACAACGTCGTCAACATACGACACCTTGCCTCCGGCAGAAGACTCGACAGGAGAATAAACAACCTGATCCCCATGCACCCAGGGAACGTCATCGATGATCCGTGCGTTGACGACCAGCGCTGAGAGCACTTCTTCCAGATAATTCCTGCCCAGAACACCCTGCTGCAATTGATGCCCGGAACCGACTCGACTGTCTATTGCACCACGATAAAGAAGCTGCATGCGCTGCGGGTCGATCACCAGGACCTCACCCGCCGATTTAATCTCAAGCGAACGCGAAACCAACTGCGAGCTATCCATCAGAACGGGAATATTGTTGCCCGAATCGGCAAGAGTCAGCATCACGGATTGCCTGCTGTCTTCCTGGAAAGGGTCCAGCATCAGGAATTCAATGTTTCGATCACTGTATTTTTCCTGCAGCAGCTTCAGCTTTGGCAATGCTTCTGCGGATACTGAACATTTATTCCCATACACATAGATAACTACTGCCGCACTGTCCTCATAACGACTTAACTGGTGAAAACGTCCTTCATGATCGAGTAGCGCAAAGTCGCCCACGTCCCGCGAGGACGCAGCACTTGCGCTATTAATTCCCAGCAAAAGACTGACAACCAGTACCACAAACTTCATTCGCTTCAACCTGTCACTTCAATATCTGCCAATTTCCCGATTATAGAGCAAAGACCACAACCAACCAGTTTCGTCAAAATCAAAGCTGCAATACTTTGTAACAGAGTTTGGCTGCACGTCGGCGAAGAGGACCACTTTCACTCTCTCATGCTACATCCGGAAATAAAAAAGGCGCCCTGGAAGGCGCCTTTTTTGGATCTGTGTACCGATGATCAAGTAATCAGCGGCACAATCAGATCACTCTTCGGCTGCGTAGTAAGTCCAGTAGCCGATAAACATCTCTTCCCAGCTCTGCAAGCCAAATCTAACTTCCTTATCTGGATC
The DNA here is from genome assembly GCA_001802565.1 of Gammaproteobacteria bacterium RIFCSPLOWO2_02_FULL_57_10. Classification (GTDB taxonomy): domain Bacteria; phylum Pseudomonadota; class Gammaproteobacteria; order Pseudomonadales; family Pseudohongiellaceae; genus UBA5078. Next base: position 5,902 of record MGYS01000053.1, read on the forward strand.
AGGGTTGGCCGTGTTGTATGCGGAGTTATCAAACGCTCCAGTCACGTGCACCTTGGTACCTGCCGGGAGGTATTTGTGCTCGCTCAACTGATACGTTGGCTGCCACGCATAACTGTAGTTAGGAACGCTGAGAAGATCTTCCACCGTGCCGTCTGGATACTCCGCTGAGAACTTCATGTCCTTGCCACGGAAGTGCATGTGAGCACGCAGACCGTTGACAACAACAGCCTCTCTGAACGTGTATGTTCCATGGGCTTCATGATCAACAGCGTGCGGAGGAATAACGAATTGACCAGAAACGGAGCGCGTGAGGTTCTCATGCGTCGGCTTTTCGTCGTAGAAGTACATCCCCAATGTTGTCTCGTCAGATGTTGCACGACCATTGGTAGTAAAGTGGAACTGCATGGAGAGCTTGTGACCGGCAGGAATATAGACGCCAGTATCTTCCGGGAAGACCATGGCCTCTACCTTACCGGGCGCATATCCTTCGAGGAAGCGACGAGCTGAAGACTGCTGGTCAGCCTCACCACCATCGAAATTCTCTTCAGGGGCAGTCACGTAAGTCAGAAGGTGATGAAGAACAGTCTCATCGCCTGGGATGAACTGTACAGCCCTGACCCACTTGTCTTCGGTGAAGGGCAGGTCAACGTCAACGTTGATGTAGTCGAGCACACCAGTTGCCGGGATTTCCTGCACGGGAGACTTGACGATGAAATCCGGCTCACCCAGCTGCCAGGATTTTACATCGGCGTACTCAAGATTGCTCAGAGGATCCTCGGAGAAGCTGCCCTTCGGAGCACCCGCGTCGATCCAGGTCACCAGCGTCTGCAGATCAGCATCAGACATGTAAGCTGCGTTCTCGAAGTGTCCAATATTGGGGTCAACCTGCATTGGAGGCATGCGCTTGGTCAGCAATACCTCACGAATCATGGGTGACCAGCCTTGCAGCATGAGGTGGTTGTTCATCGCGAAAGGACCAATTCCGCCTTCGCGGTGACACTCAGCACAGTTCTCCACGATGATTGGGGCAACCTCAGTTGCATAATTCGGAGCATTTGCCGCCAGAACCGGGCCATTTGCAATGCCAAGGTCGCAGCCTTCAACGTCCATCACCATGGTGTCTTGCTGCGTACCGGCCAACTCGTTGGTCAGCGTAGTACCCATGTGCTCATGAACCGGTCCGCGATACAGTACAGTCAAACGCTCAGGGTCCAAGACAAGCACTTCGCCAGCCTTGCTGATCTTCAGAGTAGAAGCAACCAGCTGAGTGGTATCCATCATGATCGGGAAATCCAGGCTCTGCGTCTTCGCTGCTTCACGAATGGAAGCAACGTCGTCTTTGGCAGAGTTGATCATCAGGAACTCAACATTCTTGCCTTCCCACTCTGCGCGCATATCGCGCAACTGGGCAACAACAGATTCAGTTGCAGCACAGCTGTTGGCCTGAGAGAAAACAACAATTGCATCCCTGTGGCGATACTTGCTGAATTGATGAAAATCGCCGTTCTGATCCAGCAATGCAAAGTCACCCGCTCTCTCAGGAGCAGCGTAACCCATGGAACTCATCGCGCCCGCAAGCACGAACATTGACATCAAGCTAGTCTTCTTCATATGTAGCACTCCAAATTACCTTTTGATACTGCTTTTACGGTGACTGAGTGTAAACCAAACGCTGCGCGATGGTTACACGGACGCACTACTTTTTGTAACATTTTGAAACGTTACGCACTCAAGTCGATCCCCATCGTAACACTTGATCGCGACCTTCGTTGGGCTGCGCAGGAAACCTGGAAAAACGTGGCACTTGGCGAGGCATTGTATAGTGTCGCCAATTTGAACCCATCCATATTCGACAGATGACACTTCACAAGGGTTTGAACCACGACTGGCGAGTTGATGCGGAGACTTTCCGGGAAGTTTCCCGTACATTCGGCCATCCACCCCTTCAACATCAGAAGAATGGCGACATGCACAGCGACAGTTCAACTTCGAGGATTTCAGCAATACTGGGGCTCATGTTTGCGCTCGCGACGGACGGCGCCATCGCACAACTCGAGAATCCCAACGTAGTGCCCAACCCCTACGACACAGTACCTGGAGTCTGGGCAGAGTTGCCGGATGGCCGTGCCTGGGGAGCTACCAGCACCGTCTACTATGCTGGTGACGGCCACATCTGGGCGGCCGAACGGTGTGGTGGAAATACCAACTGCCTGGACACTCCGGAAGTTGACCCAATTTTCTTGATCGATCCACAAGGTAGAGTCATCAAGAGTTTCGGAGCAGGACTGATAGTCTGGCCACACGGTATTCACGTCGACTACGAGGGAAATGTCTGGATTGCGGATGCTCGAGGGGACGCCGAACGCATGAAAGGGCACCAGGTGCACAAGTTCAGCCCGGACGGAGAGCTGCTCATGAGCCTTGGCATCGCAGGAGTCGCAGGCAAAGGCAACAACATCTTCGACCAGCCCAATGACGTGTTCGTAGCACCAAGCGGCGATATTTTTGTCGCAGACGGTCACTCGTCAAATGGCAATAACAGAATCGTGAAATACAACAGTGCAGGGGAATACCTCATGGAGTGGGGCGGCAAAGGCACGGGACCGGGGCAGCTCGACGTACCACATGCTCTTGCCATGGATTCACAAGGTCGCCTTTTTGTCGCAGACAGGGGCAACAGTCGTCTGCAGATATTCGAGCAGGATGGAACCTGGGTTGCCACCTGGACACAGTTTGGCAGGCCGAGCGGTCTGTATATCGACAGCAACGACATTCTCTATTCTGCTGATTCGGAGTCCAATACAGGACCGGGAAGGAACCCCGGGTGGTATAGAGGGATTCGCATTGGGAGTGCGGTAACCGGCTTCGTTTCAGCCTTTATCCCCGATCCGAACACTGGCGCCGCAAACGGAACCAGCGTAGCGGAGGGAGTGACTGCAGATGAAGAAGGTAACGTCTACGGGGCAGAGGTAGCCCAGCGAATGCTGCGCAAGTATGTGCCACGTCAATAACGGGAACTGATGACAACCCCGCCAGTCACATATGCGGCGCCGGCGGGATCGCCATTAATGCGCTGATTTTTCCGCCTGGGCGGGCAAATCAACCACGAAGAATCGCGCGAACAGTCCCTGCATCACCCACAGAACACCGCCGGCCACCATCAACAGAACACCCCACTGAGCCAGCCCCATGTAGAAGTCTGAATTTAAAGCCGGCATGCGAATGTCGTAGGTCATCAGCGTGTTCCAGCGCTCGGCCATCCAGTGCCAGGCACTGTGCGCCACGAGTGCAGACAGAATGATTATTCCCATTTTCTCAGCCACGAGATGGCGGAACACAAGCGCCAGCAATGGCACGACAAGCACCAGGACAAGCAATTGTCCGAGCTCCACGCCAACATTGAAGGAGAGCAGTGCTGTCACCAGATGCGCGCCTGCAAACTGCATGCTTTCCGTGAGCAGAAAAGAGAATCCAAACCCGTGAATAAGGCCAAAACCGAAAGTCACCAACCAGCGGTTCTGCTGCTTGAAGCCAATGATATTTTCAAAGGCCATATAGACGATGGAGAGTGCAATCAATGTTTCGATCATTGGGGGGAACCATAAAACTGACGGGACAACACCAAAGACCGAGGCTATCAATGTAATGGAGTGAGCAATAGTGAAAGAGGTGATTACCGGAACCAGCGCCTTTACGCTCCGCAACGGAATGACGAGGCAGAGAAGAAACAGGAGGTGGTCGGTGCCTTCCAGAATGTGATCAAACCCCATGACTATGAATCTAATCGACGCCTGTATCCAACTTGGGTCAAGGTAAACCAGCCCGGGGTTTCCCACGTAGCTGAACGGCCTTTCGGCACCATCAGGCAGGACGAACCTCATTACAGTGTTGGTCTCAACCCCCAACCCGGCCAACCGTGGATCCACCGAAAATCGTGACTCAGCAGACTGAATCGGGTAGGTGACAAGCACGTCCACCATTCCCTGTCGCCAATAGAGATCGACGCTATCGTCCAGACGTGGACTCATGACATTGGCCAGTGCCTGCTCATAGGTATTGAATGAGCGATCGGAAGGCAACGACACCCGAACCCGACGCAGCTGGTTCTCTTCGAGGCGCCGGCCATCTTCGTAAAACTCAAGGGAGCTGAGGATATAGACTCGCGCGGCGGTTTCCAGGGCGACATCGGCCTCAGAGAAAATGAGCGAACCCGGAGTGCCGCGAACTGGGAATACGATTTCACCCAAAGCGTCCATCGGCACCCTGAGCAGGACGGTGAGCTCGTTGCCTTCCGGCTTTACAAAACCCTGCACTGCTACCCGCAACGGCACATCGTCAGCAAGCGCGCTCTTCACTGGGGCGATCAAGACCAGAACCATCATGGCAAGCATCAACATTGATCGAGGTAAAAATCCCGAGACCAATCGGCAATATTCCCCTCCGAACAAACCTGAAGCGACATCTGGTTTGCAGTCTTTTACACCCAAAATCTGTACCTCTCTGACCGCTGCAAACGCCGGAAAACAAGGCTCTCCGGGCCAATGCAAAGGAATTGTAAGTTTTTGTAATCAAGCCCGGGAAATCAGGGAATCCGAGTATACTGTCTCGAAAGAAGTGAGTATACTGCCTGCCGGTCTAAAAAAAACAAAGCCTCAGTAGAGACTTACCCTGGAGGGAAAAAAGAATGACAAGAAATATCAAGTATGCGGCAGGAGCCACATTTGCGGTTGCTCTGGTAGCACTCGGTGTCAGCCAGTCACAACTGCAAGAGCCCGTCGAAGCAGCAAGCTCAATGGTTATGGCACCAGCCTTCGAAGTTGACCCATTCTGGCCGAAGCCTCTACCTAACCAGTGGATTCTGGGCCGCACAATCGGCGTTGACGTCGATGCCCGCGACCACGTGTTCATCGTTCACCGCGACCAGGACTCCATGTTCGGTGGCGCTACCGAAATCGGCCTGAAGCTCGGCGTGAGCGAGTGCTGTACACCGGCCCCTCCCATCATCGAATTTGACCCTGCAGGAAATGTTGTGAATGCATGGGGCGGCCCAGGCGAAGGTTTCACATGGCCAGCCTCCAACCACGGTATCGATATCGCGCCAAACGGCAACGTCTGGATCGGCGGTAACGGCGGTGGCGACTCTCACGTGCTGGTATTCACAGGCGACGGACAGTTCGTTGCCCAGTACGGCGAGCCAGGCAACGATACAGACAGCAACAGCACTACTCACTTCTCTCAGGTAGCGGAAGTTGCTATCGATGCAGAAGCCAACGAGGTTTACCTCGCTGACGGTTACCGCAACAAGCGTGTCGCGGTTCTCGATCTGAACACTGGTGCATTCAAGCGTTACTGGGGTGCTTACGGTAACCGTCCGGTTGACGGCCCTGTTACATACACTCCGGGCGAGCCACTTCCGCAGCAATTCCGCGGCCCTGTTCACTGCGCAATCCCATCAAACGATGGCCTGGTGTACGTGTGTGACCGTGGCGCTGACCGTATCCAGGTCTTCCGCAAGGACGGCACCTTCGTGAAGGAAGCTCAGGTAGCCCCACAGACTCTGAACCAGGGTTCTACATGGGATATCGACTTCTCCAAGGATGCTGCTCAGCAGTACCTGTTCCTTGCTGACGGACAGAACTTCAAGGTCTACATCATTGACCGCGAATCTCTGGAAGTACTGACAAGCTTCGGTCACGGTGGTCGTGGTCCAGGCCAGTTCTATGCTCCACACAGCATCGCGACTGACTCACAGGCCAACATCTACACAACTGAAACTTATGAAGGCAAGCGCGTTCAGAAGTTTGTTAACCTCGGCATCAAAGAGCTGCCGCGTACTAACCAGGGCGCTCCATGGCCTGCAGACAAGCTGTAAGATCGTACTAAGCTGAACGTGCCGGTTTTGCCGGCGCAACAAGAAGCCACCGGGTTGTTTCGTCAACCGGTGGCTTTTTCATTTCCGATATTGAATAGCATCCTCATATGCTTTAAGTTGGAGTCAGTTGAATTCGAATGGCGCATGCCGTTCAACTTGTGAATCTGGAGTAATTATGAGAATTCGTGGTCTTGCCTTTGTTGTACCTGTACTTTGCGCTTTGTCACTGCAGGCGCCCATATCCCTTGCCGAGGAAGTCCTCATCAACTATGAGTACACACAGACTCCACAGATTGACTTCAGCAAGACATCCAAGGGCTCTTTGAAAGTAGCTGCATTTACCGACAAGCGTACTGTCACAGATGCCCGTGAGATCTCCGGTCTGCAGGCAGAAGAACCCCTTGCCGACATCGTTCGCGATGCGCTTGTGCAGGCATTCAGTGCTGGCGGGGCATTGCTGGTAGAGGATGGGCAGTCTCTGACGCTTGAAGGAGAGCTGACCGAGGTTCTGGTTGCTGAAAAGGATGCAGGTGTCGAAGTTACCATCCGCACTCACGTTACGTTGAAGCAGGGCGCGAGGACGGCATTTGATACCGTCATATTTGGCCGCGCCGCAGGAGCAACAGTTGACGAGGCTGTTCGAGCGACGCTGGATAAACTGGTGAACTCACTGATCATGGACGACTACTTCCTGATGGAAGCAATTTGATCCAATCTTGCGTGAGATCGAGCATATTCACCGTCAGAGTTATTCAGCCCGCACACCCTTGCACACAACAGGAACTGCCATGAGAGCTCTAATCAAAACAATATCCTTGATCTCTGTCGTTGGGCTGCTGGCGAGCGCAGTGATGAGCGAGTCAGCAACCGCACAAGAATCCACAGGAAGGGTTTTCGAGTTGCGTACATACAAGGCAACTCCAGGAAACCTCGACAAGTTGCTGGCACGCTTCAGAGACCACACCATGCGTATCTTTGAGAAGCATGGCATGACCAATATCGGCTATTGGATTCCGACTGACGAGGCTGAGTCTGCCGACACCTTGGTGTACCTGCTATCACATGAGAGTCAGGAAGCGGCGACCAATTCATGGCGAGCGTTTTCGCAAGATCCGGAATGGCAGAAGGTGAATGCCGACTCCAATGCAAACGGCCCGATTCTGGACAGTGTGCAACGCAAATTCATGACCGCTACAGATTTCTCGCAGATCAAGTAAGTATCGACCGGAAACGCTGGCGCGTCACTAGAGCAAGGTGCGCGCCTTCATCTCCTGCCTCAACCGTACGCCATCTCCAGCATTTCCATCACGCCGTCTATTTGTATTCCCCAATAGACAACCACGACGACAATTATCAATAGAGAGCTGCCAAGAGCTACACGCTCGCGTGTAGTCATGGTCATTGGTTTCTTTTGCATATCGTTATCATCTTTCATGACTCGACCCCGTCGCTTGTTCTGTTCATGTAATCTCTCCGTTACGAGAAACCGATCCAACGCCCGGTAGCTGCAACACTGAACCACAGCAAGATGGAAGCAACTGCCAGCGATTTAATAACTACAGGATTAATGGTGCTGTGATCACGCTTCAGCAGCGGATACTTCACGAAAAACACAAATGCTACCCCTGTTGCCAGGGCAATCATCTTGGCCCAGAAAAATGCGTTGTAGTACATTCGCAACGCGACAGCTGCCGCCATGAAAATTCCCGTAGCAATGATGAGAGAAACTGCAACCTTGAACCACTTGTGTGCATTCTCGGCGACAACCTCTGACGGGACATCCCGCAGTACCACGTTCAACAACCGCAGGTCAGTGACAAGCACAGTACCGCCGAGCAGCGCCAACGACATCAAATGCAACGATTGCCCGATGGCATAAACACCACCATAGGTCTTGCCAATCTGCCCGAGCAGAGAGGCTTCCATCCACTCGAAAAAAGGTAATAGCTCCATCAGGATTCCCTCAATAAACCAAGAGTTGCGACTCTACTCTGCCATGCAACCGGCAGCCCAGGCGATCAGATCAGAATTGACTCGATAGCAGTCATACCAGTCGTAGGCAATCAATCTCCCGGTTGTTACCACACCAGCCCATAAAGCCAATGACAGCCCTGCCGCAAAACGCAGCCGTTTTGGTGCGACCGGATCATTATCCCAGGTCGAAACAGACTCATTCATCCTGCGGTGAAACAGCCATGCGTTAATGCCGGCGGCAATCAGCAGAACAAATTTGATTCTGAACCAGATGCTTTGTGTCGTTCGCACAGGCACCGCGTAGTACAGCAACAACCCCGTGATAATCATGATTGCAAATCCGATCATCATGGGAATATTCAGACGTGCGGCTATTCTGGAGGCAGGGACATTTGTCATGGTGAGACCCAGCATCCGCAGGTCAATCACAAAGAGCATTCCCAGAAATATCATCAGGGTGAGTACATGGGTAGACTCCACCCAGTTGTACATGTAGTACGACTCGTGCAGACCGGAACTCCAAGCCTGTGCATCCAACCACTCCGCAAAGCGCAACAAAGTTTCATTCAACACGTCAATTGCCCCCCGGCATTTTCTTCTTGCATCTCATCACCCTCTATGACATTGCAGCTTCTAATATTGTTATCGTGCCATCCCCACGACATCAGGATGTGGACAAGATACCACAGGATGCTCATGCGTTCCCTCTCAGAGCAGCGCGCCCTACCCTGCGCTCACAGGATTCCGTGGTTCACGATCTCGGAAAAATAGCCACTGACACGAAGTCTTATCACTATTTCAACCTGACCGTCGTTACGAAAGTACCAGCCATGTTGTCCCGAAAATGGAGCTACCAGACTGCCATAGTCGTCCAGGCCTGCCTGATCTTCTCGATACTGAACCCAGAACGAATCATCGGCCGGATCATGGCCATGAAAGTCAGAGTACACAAATGGTCCATCTGTATTCCACTGGTACAGGATCACTTGATTCTCAGCCAGTACACTTTGAACCTCAGTGCCAGCGCCTGGCGCCAGCACTATCTCCACCACCTCGGATCTGAAGGGCGAGTCCTGATTCTGATAGACACTTGTATCTTCCAGCGGACGCGGAGCATCCGTCGATGCAACCTGTTCAGTACATGTCACCAGCACTGACAACAGTAAAAGTCCCAACGTCGACAGTCGCAACAAACCCATCCGTGAACTTTTCGATGACGCCAAGGCGCCTGCATTTGCGCCCCTATCAACTCGGCATATGTGTTTGATTATGAGCTCCTCCCCGATTGCACAACTTGATTTGAATCATGACTTCAGATGTCTGAAACCAAGATAAGTCCCTGTCCCGCATAAAACAGTCACTACCGCAAGCATAAGCAACACAACGATATCCCACAACGGACGTTCACGCAGTATTGGAATGAAATCTGCTCGGTGCATACCGGCAAAGAGCCATCGATACAGCTTCGCCTCATTGTCCACCTTGGCCAGGAGCTGGCCTGTGACCGGATCCAGGTAGTAGCGCCGCTGCTCGTCGTCATCCGCAATGGCGCGAAAGACTGGAAATTCAGGAGTCGCATGATGCTCATAATAATAGGCGTCACCAGTCTCTAGCATCGTAGTCTGCACGGTGGAAACCTCAGGTAACATGGTCAACGCCAGCCGCCTTAGATCATCCTCGGAGAGGGGGGAAGGAAGATAGGTAGCGGCATCGAAACGCGCACTTGCCCCGTCAGCAGAGGAAGTTGCAATAACAAGAGAGCCTGCAGTGTTATAAAGCTCCAGCCGAACAGTGCTGGGCTGGAAGGGAAAATCGGGCAGGCGCCTCAGCGCGCCGAAAACGTCAGACGGATCCAGCCCCCTCCCCTGTAAAGCCCTTGCCTCCGTTGCGGAGCCCTCACCCTCAAGTAGCCCCCAGGGGTTCATGGAGAGGAAGCCACTGCCGACCCACAACAGTGCCATCACTCCCGACAAGAGCCCCGTGTAATGATGCCAAAGTGTTACACCTGCATAGGGAGAGGAGCGTCCCTCCGGTCGATGGCGGAGCTGGCGCACTCCGACATACAAGCCGGTCAGTGTGAGGAACACCCCAGCAAGAGAGAGCCATATCACCACCTGGCTCCAGAGGATCGGATGTTGCCGCAACACCGTCGGATACAGCCAATGAACCACCGCTCCAAAGTAATTCCAGAAGCGCTCGGAGCCAGTCGTAACCAACACAACCTCGCCCGTTCTGCTCGACACGTATAACTCTGTTCGGCTCTTGTCTAGAGTATTGAACAGATAGAACGGTCGGTGCGAGTTGTAAGAGCCGCTCACTGTCCATTGATCACTCACGACGATCTCTGGCGGGGTTTCTTCCAGCATCAACCCCGAAGCGCGAGCAGCACCACCGGCGATCCCATTCGCAGTCTGCATCTCGATTCCGCGCAACGGCACACCTCGTCGCAAATCCCATGTCATCAAGGTGAAACCAGATTCCTGGAAGCGCAAGACAGGCGTAGCCTGATCCAGCATCTCGACTACCACTGCGTCCATGCTGAACTGTGCCATTACCGAAGCGCCCGGCAGAATGCAGCATTCCTGCAAGTCCAATGGCACCAATGTTCGTAACCTCTCCCCATTGTCCATCTCCGGGTAGTGAACGTACATCATCACAGCACCTGAAAGACACCACAACAACAGAAGAAAGCCGAGAGCAATTCCCAGATAACGATGCAAAAGAAACAGGAGACGTATCATTTGTGTCACTCAATCAATTGCCAATCAGAACTGATAAGAGTACCCAAGATGCAAGGTTCTGCCGGCGCCTATACTTCGATACAAGTAGGAGCCGCCGACGTCACGCGTGCCCGAATCGACTCGAGTGGTGTAGATCTTGTCACCCAGGTTCTCCGCCCTGATGACAATCCTGTTCCGCAGGTCTGCACCCCACTGATAGTAGGCCGAAGCGTCGATCACCGTGTAATTGCCCCGCTTCTGACCGCGGCGAGTGTTAACGTCGCCGACATAGTTCAATGCCACGGCAGCGCCCCATGGTAAACCGGGAGGCTCGTAACCAAGATTCAGCTTTCCCTCTGCTGTCGGTATTTCTGTCAGCTGAGCGCCGCCACTGTTCAGCTCTGCCTTGGTGTAGGTCGCGCTCAAATCCACGCTCCAGTTCGGGCTCACAAGAAAAGTCGAGATAAACTCAACTCCTTCAACATCAACCTCATCGTCAGTGTTGATGAAACTCTCGCCCTCAACGCCAGCTATGACGACAGGGACATAGGACGCGATGTAGTCCGTAATCTTCCTTCTGAAACCAATCACCTCGTAGCTCACACCGCCAAAGGTTCCACCGGCACCTACATTGACATTGCGGCTCTGCTCGGGCTTTAGGTCTGGATTCCCCACTGCAAACCAACCGCCATCGGGTACACCGTCGATATCGTCGTCATAGTATTCGTTCAAAAACAACATCTCGGCATCGGGGAGGCGGAATGAAGTTCCCAACGAAGCCCTCAAGAAAAAATTTTCGCTGAAATCATGCTGACCACTCAGGTTCCACACGCTGGAACTGCCAACATTGGACGCCTGATTATGACGAACACCGAAAGCAACTGCGGTATCTTCGAACAATGCTTCAGTTGTCCTGAGCTGAGCAAAAACGGCATCCACTTTTTCTTTCTGGTCGGCAATACGCCAGACATCGTCCTCACCAGAAAAATTTTGACGGTCGAGTCCCAACACATACTCAAAACCATCTATCACGTTCAGTTTGATCATGGCATTCATGCCAAAGTCTTCGTAGCCCCAGTACGTCTTGTCATCACGCACCCGAGTGGCCCCTGTCAAATTCCCTTCAGAGTCGACCACGTTGTGAATCCTGGTGTAAAGAGTATCCCAGTCGTGATAGTAAGCCTTGAGATACAGGCCGACTCTATGACTGATTTGAAAGTCATACTTCGCCGTAACAATGTCCTCCTCGCGCTCATTGAAGGTAGAGCGATTCGCAAATGGCGTGAGGAAATCCAGTCGGTTTTCCGTCCTTTGATACTGCAGCGACAGTCGCGATCGCTCGCTGAGATTGAATGCGTATTTGCCACCGGCAACGGTGACATCGTAACTGCGGCGTCTATCGGTCGAACTGGGTTGTATATCTTCACCTCTATAGGGCTTGTAGCCATCAGCCTTGTCTCTGGAGCCATAGAAAACCATCTGGTGAGGGCCAGTTCCAGTTCGGTAGTAGCCGCTGGTCATGAACCCTCCGTTGGAGTTGACACCTGCCGCAACGACACCATCGCTTTCATCCTGGAAATTTCTGGTGACGAGGTTGACTACACCTCCGACCGCCTGGGTTCCGTAGAATATTCCCTGCCCCCCTTTCAGAATTTCCACTCTCTCGACCATATGCGCTGGAATCGTATCCAGAGGACTGGTCCCGTTGTATAGACGATTGGTAATTCTCACGCCATCGATAAGCCAGAGTATCTCCTGATTCCGAGATCCTTGCAGCGATGCATCGAAGTAGTCGAATGCGCCATTCTTGGGAGCGATGTGCAACCCAGGCACCAGCATCTGGAGTGCCTGGGTGAGATCAACGAATCCTTGCTGTTCGATTTCAGCAGCAGTAATGATCTCGACTCGGTTCCCATAACGGCTCAAGTCCATTGGAATGGTTTCTTCCAATCCGGCCGAGTTGACCACAATCTCCTCCGGAACTGTCTGTGCAATCAACAGCTCCAACTGAGTTGCAGCCATACCGATACAGAACAACCGAGCGACGATGGTTTTTGCTGACACTTGATTCTCCGAAAACAAGGCAACATATGAATCACGGGGTCCATGATTCTTGTCGCGAATACAGTTTGACAAAGCGATAGATCAGGACTGACATCAGCCCTGACTCCACCTGAGGATGCAGTCCTCGGTCATTGCACGCTGCCACCTCTTGCAAAATCAAGCATGTTGCTGTCATATAACTGTTCTTCATAACGTTAATGGATCGTTAATGCCCCTTGCCGCACGTTGCGAAGTCAATAACAACAACGGACAAACCAATGACTACAGACTCCGTACAGACGAATCCGCTACTGCCCTCTCAAGCATTCTCGTCCGAAGAACTTCAACAGATCGCCCGGAATATTGTAGACAGCGGCGAACTTGGGCGATCGAAGATATACGCAAATCTGCTCAACTATCTGATCAGACATGCAAGCGATGGCAAGTCACCAAAAGAAATAGAAATTGCCATTGAAGTTCTTGGGCGAGATGCGAGTTTTGATGTTTCGAAGGATTCTGTCGTTCGCGTGTATGTTCATCAGTTGCGCAAGAAATTGGACAACTACTACAGGAAGCACGAGCAGGAAGCGCAGTACAGAATCATCATCCCACGAGGTCAATACACAATTGCGGTAGTGCCAGCGCCAAGCATGGATACTGAACTTGCGCCGCATCTTGCTGTATCTTCTTCCTGGCGCCGTCATCTGACTCGACTTGTCTGGGCGCCGGTGATCGCGATGCTATTACTGGGCAATCTGTACTACCTGATCAGCCGCGATGAGTCTAACGATTCAGAAGCAGCGGCGGCCTCTCTGCAACCCTGGAGTGCGGTGCTTGACGACAACATCCCTGTGCTTTTTGTGATGGGAGACTACTACATATTCGGAGAGCTGAATGAGCTCGGAAATGTCACTCGCATGATCAGGGACTTCAGCATCAATTCCTCTCAAGATCTGAACACTCTGTTCATGCAGAAGGCCGACATGAGCAGCAGATACAGGGATCTGGATCTGAACTACATGCCAGAGGGTAGTGCGCTGGCACTGGCGAAAATTGTTCCACTGCTGCAGAAGGCGGGCAAACAGATCAACGTGACCATGATGTCGCGGCTGAATACGGCTGACCTCAAGTCGAACCATATAATTTATATCGGCTACATCAGCGCGCTCGACAAGTTGCGAGGGCTGGTGTTTGCAAACTCCGGCCTGCAGATTGGCAGGACGTATGATGAGTTGCTCAACAGGAGATCTGGTGAGATTTATTCAAGTGATGCGGGGCTGCCCTCTGAGGACGAGCCATTCAGGGACTACGGACTCTTCTCGACCTTTCCTTCGACGAGTCAGAATCAGTTTGTCATCATCGCCGGTACGCGGGATGCTGGATTGATGCATACAGCTCAAGCCGTCGCAGACGGTGCCATGCTCGGTGCGATTGAACAATCAATCGCAACCCCCGTCACAACCGGCACAGCTCATTCTGCAGGGGCCTATGAAGCGTTGTTTGAAGTATTCGGATTCAATCGCATGAATTTCGACGCGAATCTCGTCTACTCGAGGACGCTTGATCCCGGTCAGATCTGGGGTGGGGTGCTTACCAGCATGCAGTAGACCAGCTATTCTGACAACGGACTTTCAGGACAATTCTGTCAATCAAGGCGCTTGCTGAACCGCAGAGTTGCCATCGTCAGTGTCACTCCCAGAAATAGCAACAACGCAAGAATATCTGTCAGCATCAGATTCAGGTCAGCCCCCCTGAGCATCACCCCTCGAATCAACCTGACGAAGTGGGTCAGGGGAAGTATCTCGGCGAGGTACTGCGCAGGCAATGGCATACCGTGGAACGGAAACATGAAACCTGAGAGGAGAATCGAAGGAAGAAAGAAGAAGAACGCGATTTGCATCGCCTGAAATTGTGTCTGCGCCGCAGTGGAGATCAACAATCCCAGTGACAGATTTGTCGCGATGAAAACAAGGACGACAATGAATACGTCGAGAAGGCTGCCACGAATCGGAACCTGGAACAGAAAACGTCCGAGCAACAGAATGATGGTAACCTGAATCAACCCTATCACGACATATGGAAGAATTTTACCGAGCATCAACTCGGTACGCTTGATCGGGGTATTGATCAGGAGCTCAAGATTACCCCTCTCACGCTCTCTGACGATCGCAAGCCCTGTAAACAGCACCATGGTCATTGTGAGGATTACGCCAATGAGCCCTGGCACAACGTTGATGGCGGATCTGCGCTCCGGGTTGTAGAAATTGCGCAGCTCCAGCAAGGGCACGCTACGCGCTGAAGCCTGAGAATCGAATGACACCGGTATCGTCATCAACTGCCTTGCAACTCCCTGGATAACAGGGTCTGTACCATCCACCAACAGCTGTGCCGCCTGACCCGCATTCTGTTGCACACGGCGATCAAAATCCGGAGGAATGTGAAGCCCCACTGAAATCAGGCCCGCATCCAGCAGTTGACCAAGCTCAAGAGGTGATCCTACCTGATACTGGAAATCGACAACCTGTGAAGATGACATGTCGGCAATCATTTCTCGTGACAGGCTGGTGTTGGCCTCGTCAGCAACACCAGCTCGCAGATTCCTGACATCAGTATTGATCGCGAATCCGAACAATGTCAGCTGCAACAAAGGGACGCCGACGATCATGCCAAATGTCAGTCGATCCCTGAGAATCTGCAGAAGCTCCTTGTGCATGATGGCAAACAATCGCGTCAGCGACTTCATGCTGCACGCCCTTCATGATGTTTCTCGGTAACCGCGACGAAAACGTCCTCAAGGTTGGCCTGCACTGTTCTTACATGAGCCTCCACACCACTGACTTGCAGCGATTGAATGACCAATTGCTCTGCAGCGTGGATGTGGCGAGGAATCAGCACACGCAACTGCATACCCAACTGGGTAATGCTGAATATCTCTGGAACCTTGTGGAGCGCAGCTCGCGCCCTGTTGGGCTCGCTAGCGGAAACCTCGATGACTTGCACAGCGATTGCTGCCGCGAGCTCCTTTGGCGATCCATCTGCGACAAGTTCGCCCTGATCCAGAATGGCGAGTCGATGGCAACGTTCCGCCTCGTCCATATAGTGCGTCGAAACCAGGATGGTAGTTCCCTGTTCTGCCATGCTGAACAACATTTCCCAGAAATCGCGACGATTCTGTGGGTCCACGGCACTTGTCGGCTCATCCAGAAGCAGCAGCTTGGGATCATGAATTGTTGCCGCTGCCAGAGCCAACCTCTGTTTCTGTCCGCCGCTGAGTGTTCCTGCCCGTTGATTGGCACGCTCCTCAAGGTTGAAACGCACCATCAATTCGTGAATGCGCTCCTTTCTCATACGCCTGGGCAAAGCGTATATCTCTCCCATGAACTGCAGATTCTCGATAACCGACAGATCGTCATACAAGGAAAAGCGCTGCGTCATGTAGCCAATCCTTTGCTTCAACTTCTCGACATCTTCGGGAACGCGCAGACCAAGAACCTGCACACTTCCTGAGGTAGGACTCAGCAATCCGCACAACATGCGAATAGTGGTCGATTTCCCCGACCCGTTTGGTCCGAGGAAACCATAGATAACTCCTTCCGGAACACGCAACTCGATATTGTTGACTGCAGTGAGGCTACCGAATTTCTTCGTCAACCCACTGGCCTCAATGACAAATCTGGATTTTTCGTGCATTACTCGGCACCAATCCGTACTTCAAGGGGAACCCCATCCGGGAGGCGATCCGGAGTGGCAGGCAGGGTAATTTCCGCAAGATAGCTCAATCGCCCTCTATCACCTGCAGAGAGTGAATAATATGGCGTGAAGCTCGCTTCGCTGGCGATATGCCTGATCTCGCCGACAAGTTCCTCGTCAAGCCCGTCGATGCGGACTTGGACACTGTCACCGTGTTTCACCCCCATTCTCAGCGACTCGGGGACGTAAACTCGGGCATGAGGTTGATCTCCCGCAAGCAGAACCGCAAGGATATCGCCCTTGCGCGGCTGCTCCCCGATCTCGTACGGCAACGAGTCAACAAAACCGGCAGTTGGAGCCTTCAGATTCAAACGCTCTTTGTCGATTCTCAGTGCAGCACTCTGCGCTAGAGCCTGCTGCAACTCGTATCTGGCTTGCTCAATCTGCTCCGGTCGGCTGCCTGCTAGCAGCTCCTTCAACTGAGCGTTGAGCGTATTCAACTGAGAGAGCGCAAGATCAAGTTGCACTCTGGAGAGATCGAGATCCTCCGTCACACCAAGACCCCGCTCGCTAATCTGCACCTGGCGCTGCCACTCTACTTCTCGATAATCCCTCTCAAGGGTTGCCGCCTGTATCTGCGAGCGCAACACGGCGATTTGCTCCTCTCTCGGACCGTTTTCCAATTCCTTGAGGCGCGACTGCAAACGCAACTCTGTCGCCTGCAACATCAAGAGCTGAGCATCTATTCGCTGAGAATCCATCACCACCATGAGTTGTCCTGCCGAGACACCTTGCCCCTCGGCCACCAGAATCTCCTTGATTGGCTCTGACACATCAGCGACGAGCTCGATTCTGTCCGACGCGAGAAGGCCCAGCGCGACAGGTGGCGCCTCCTTGCATGACGCAAGGGCGGTAAGCAGTATCAATCCCGCAAGCCAGCGATCGGCCATCACATTACTCCTTCATGTCCATGTCATTATTCATGATTGTGCCCCATCGGCCCGAACGCCCGACAGAAACAATTTGCAGGTGTGGTCAGCAAGAGCCTCTACGGCGGGCTCGTCCATGCTGACTCCCAGGGCGCTCTCAACGAGGGGTTTCGCCAGAAATGGAAAAACTGTCATGCTGATCAAGGAGAGCAGTGCATAACGAGGGTCAAGTTCATCACGGAAATGGCCATCCGCCCTTTCCTCATTAATCAGCCTGAGGAGACCAGGAGTGAGATGATCTGCTATGCGCGTGATGATGACGTCACGAAACTCTTCGTCGCCGAACAAGATCTCTCGAATCACGAAGTTCGGCCACCACGGGTTCTCAGCCAACAGCCTTGTGTAAGTTCTGACGAACGCCTCGATTGAATGGTAGTGACGTCCCTCCAACTCGGAAAGATTCTCGAACATCGGCGCGAAAATCTGCTCAACCATTGCAAGATAAAGACCTTTTTTATCGCCAAAGTAGTAATGAACCATTGCTCCATTCACACCGGCAGACTCCGCTATGGTCTTGATCGAGACAGCCTTGAACTCACGCACAGAGAATTGCTTGCGCGCAGCCTCCAACAGGAGACATCGAACGCTTTCATTGTGCGTTCCGGCAGGTCGCCCCTTCTTAGACTTTACTGATGGCCCTTTCATGCCCGCTAATTAAACAGTTAATTAATTAGTGGTCAAGCAGATTGCAACATTTATTTTCTTGTTCCGATGCAGAATCAGAAGTGATCACTTACCGCGACGTAAGCGGTGTGCGAGGCGCATCAATGTCGGGCTGGAAGGCATTCTGTATTGTGTCTCTCCGTACGACCTTGGTATGATGCGTCCTCTTTTTTTACAATAAAAACCCTGTGGAGAGCTCCCTATGTCCTCGGTACTGATAGTAATACTAGGTCTTGCCGGTTTCTCATTTGGCTGGTTTGTTTATTCGCGGTTCATTGCGGAGAAAATTTACAAACTGGATCCAAATTTCGTTACCCCGGCACATGAAGTCAATGATGGAGTCGACTTCGTACCGACCAACAAGTTCGTTTTGTGGGGCGCCCACTTCACTTCCGTCGCCGGCGCATCGCCGATCGTCGGGCCCGCAATCGCGATTTACTGGGGTTGGGTTCCTGCTGTCATCTGGGTGACTCTGGGTTCGATCTTCTTTGCTGGCGTTCACGACATGGGAGCCATGTGGGCAAGTGCCAGACATCGTGGGCGATCCATCGGTGCTCTGTCTGAGGACGTCGTAGGCAAACGCACAAGAACATTGTTCATGATCGTGATTTTCCTTCTGCTTCTCATGGTGAACGCCGTGTTCGGTTCGATCATCGCGGCAGAAATGATCGAGTTCGATACCGCCGTTATTCCATCGTGGGTCGTTATTCCGATCGCCATCGCAATCGGCGTCCTCATCCGTCGCAACGTCAATCTGCTGCTGATTTCCATAATCGGCGTGTCAATCCTTTACTTCAGCATATGGGTAGGCGCAGAGATTCCACTGGCATTGCCGGAAACTGTCTTTGGCATCAGCGATGACGCAGCCTGGATCTTGATTCTGTTCACGTATGCCGCGATTGCATCAATGCTGCCCGTCTGGTTGCTTCTGCAGCCACGAGACTACATTAACGGCGCTCAGCTTGTTGTAGGGCTGCTGCTGCTTTACGGCGCTGTTCTATTCGCCATGCCAGAGGTAACTGCCCCCGCCTTCAATGAAGTAAGAGAGGGCACTCCCAACATGTTCCCACTGCTCTTCATTACAGTCGCTTGCGGTGCGCTGTCAGGATTCCACGGAATTGTTTCCTCAGGAACAACATCCAAGCAATTGAACAAAGAGCCAGACGCGCGTTTTGTCGGCTATCTAGGTGCGCTGGGTGAAGGTTCACTGGCCTTGATTACTCTCGTGGTAGTGAGCAGCTCCATGTATGCCGCCTCACCTGAGCAGTGGCATGTTCTCTACGATCAGTTCAGCAAGGGGGGCGCCTCAGCCTTTATCACCGGAGGCGGAAACCTTCTAGCAACGGCATGGGGACTTCCAGTTGTTTTCGCAAACACCCTGCTCGCCACAATGGTAGTGCTGTTTGCAAGCACCACAATGGATGCTGGCGTGCGACTCCAGCGTTACATCATTCAGGAGTGGGGACAGATCTACAACATCAAGGCGCTGGATAACAACGTCGTTGCAACGCTGGTCGCTGTTGGTTCCTGTCTTGCACTGGCCTTCGGAGCCGGTGGTCCTACCGGAAATGGAGGCAATATCATTTGGCCACTCTTCGGGGCAACCAATCAGATCCTTGCCAGCTTGACACTGCTCGTTCTGTCGATATTCCTGATCAAGCTCGGACGGCCGGCGAGATACACACTTGTACCGATGGTCCTGGTGATGTTTGTCGCCTCTTGGGGTTGTGCCGTCCAGTTGATGACTTTCTTCAGGAACGAACAGTGGCTTCTCGTAGTAATGAGCATCGCTGTGTTGATCGCCAGCATCATGGTCATACTGGAAGCCTTGGCTGTATTCTCCGCAATCAAGAGAGATGGTGTAGCGTCTCTCGGTAAACAGCAGTAACTGTATAGATCGCCGATTGAGTAGAAACCCCTTGGTGTTTAGCACCAAGGGGTTTTTTATTGCCTTGTGTTTCATCCTGCCATTTGCAGATCTCGTACATCCATCCCGCTCATGGCTCACCAAAGTGTCCAGCAAGTTTCATGACGCGTAGTCAGAGAACATCATCTGAAGCGACCTCGTCAGTGGTGCGCACTTCATCGACAATGACTCCCAACGCTTCGCTGCAAGCAAAAGCCCACGGGATATTAATCAAGTGGTCTTTCGCTCGCTTACCATCCTCAAAGCTCTGATCTCACTCCAACTGCTATTCTTGTTTGGTGAGGAGCAACAAAGGTGTCGGGGGCGCAGCTCGCGAGCCTCCTGCAAATCTCTGTAGTTGGTATTACTTGCGGGAATCGTGAAATCAGTGGAGATCTGTGTAGCTCGAAAGGTAATGCGGGGGGCAATTAGTCTACGATGTGACTACAACCAAAAACGGTTGCGTTACAGTCTGGAAAGTCATACTGCCATAAAGCACAAAGCCCCAACCGGGTATCCGGTTGGGGCTTTGTGTTATTTAAGAGCCTGACGATGTCCTACTCTCACATGGGGAGACC
>MGYS01000054.1:0-7440 GCA_001802565.1 Gammaproteobacteria bacterium RIFCSPLOWO2_02_FULL_57_10
AGACGATGATCGGCACGACGCAATACACTGCTGGTCACGGGATCGGCGAACCAGCCGAGTGTGGAGTAGGCATCGACTCCACCGCTGTAGACTTCAAGTCCATCATCTTGCAATGCATTCGCATAACGCTGTGCGCGCTCCTCCGAAAAGAAGCCACGGTAGGAGACGCATCCTGCAATCGGATAACACCAGCTCACCGGAGTCGTGGAGAACTCATTCGCTGCGAAGACATTCCAGACGACATAAGGCCGCTGCAGATCGACATAGGACAGATAGCTGCGTCCGGAGGGCAGCAACAGCGACTCTGCCGCGAACTGGCGCGCACTCAGCACCAGTTCGAGTTTGCGGCGGGTATCTGCATCAAGGTCGTTCCGAGTCAGCAGGGTATCGATTCTGCGTCGGTCGAGCAGAAGGGACATCTGTCCCTTCGCTGCCTGCCCGTAGTAACCAACGGTCTCGCAGCCACTGAGGAGGGTCGCGGCGACGACGGCGCAGGCGGTGATGTAGATCTGCTTTTTCATCGGAAGAAAATAGCACATGAAGCCCGAATCTCAATCCTCGCGCCTCTGGTCTCATTCGTAACGAATTGTCATTTCTGGTGGAGCTGCGTTGACAATAGGTGCATATGCACTCAAATTGCGTGCATATGCACCTGTCAACTGGAGGTCCTGGTTGTGACTGCTCTGGAAATCCCCTGCTATGCCTTTACCGTTCGGCATGCGAGCCGCCATCTGTCGCAGTTCTACGAGCGCCTGATAGGGGGCAGCGGCATTCACGGTCAGCAGTTCACCGTTCTGGCCATCATCAACAAGAAAGGCCCCCTCACGTTGATGGAACTGGCAGGGGAGTTGGCCTTGGACAGGACAACCCTGACTCGAAGCCTGAGCCCGCTGGAAAGAGATGGCCTCCTCTCCATCACCAGCAGCGAAAATGATCGCCGGGTCAAGATCATTGCAATAACAGATCACGGAAGGGAGAAACTGGAAGAGGCTCTCGAGATGTGGCGCAAGGCACAGGCCGAGTTCGAATCCCGCTTCGGCGTCGAAAGAGCCGCCAGACTGCGAGAGGAACTACGTGCCGCAGCAGATGCCGTCGCCTGCTGATACTGAAACTGATACTGAAACCCAATAACGACAATTACAAATAAATCGGTGATCAACCATGCGCAAGAAACTACTCCAGCCGCTGTCCCTGCTCTGCCTTTCAATTCTGTCGGCCCAGGCCTTCGCGCAAAGTCAGGAAGACAACGCCACCACCACTTACCCAAGCACGTATTTTGCCGAGTTTGCACCCATTACGGTCAACGACATGCTCAACCGGATTCCAGGGATAGATCTGGTGCTTGGCACGGGGGCTCCGACGTCCAACAATGCGAATGCAGATCGCGGGCTCGGCTCGAGTGCGCAGATTCTCATCGATGGCAAGCGCCTGGCAGGCAAGGCCAACGAGGCCAGCAGCCAGCTCAACAGAATTGCGGCGAGTGAAGTGGACTACATCGAAATCGTCAGGGGCAGCTCCAGTGACCTTGACGTACAGAACAGCGGCCAACTGGTGAATATCGTTCTGCTTGAATCCTTGTCCCGCTCCAATATTTCCACCGAAGCCAACGTGACGCATTTTGCCGACGGCACGTTGGAACCTGGTGGCTCGCTGGCATGGAGCGGACAGACCGGAAGGCTGACCTATCTCATCAGCGGCTCTGTGGCATCCGCCTATGAACACATCGAGAGTTTCGAGCACAGCCTGAATGCGGATTTCTCTCCGAACGATACCATTGCCTTCGACCGCTACCGTGACCAGACCAACTACACGTTGAACTCCAACATCTCGTACGCGTTGACAGACGTGGACAGGATTGCATTCAACGTGCTCTATGGCGAAAGCAATCCCCCTGCCGAACTCTATCGAACCGTCACCAATCTGAACGGCCCGTCTCCTGTCGTCAGTTACGACAGGGAAGATATTCCTTCCACTTCCGACAACTGGGAATTCGGTGGTGACTACGAACACAGCTTCAGCAGCGGTAATCGCTTCAAGGCGCTGTTCATCGTCAATGAAAGAAATACGGAGACCCTGCGCGAACGCTATGTCTCGACCACACCAGGCGGTGCCGAAACCAAGAATCTTTTTCTCTATACTGAAAGCCGCTACGCCGAACGCATCGCTCGCAGCTCCTATACCATGAATCTGCGCGAGGGCCAGGGGCTCGAGCTGGGAGTCGAAGCCGCGCTGACCACTCAGGACTCGGGTCTGATGCAGGGAGTACTGCGTCCTGCGGGCGGCGATCCTGCCTACGGTGGGCTGACCCCTGTCGTGCTCCCGAACGCCTACTCAACGGTTGAAGAGATTCGTTATGAACCGTTTGCGATTCACAACTGGCAGCTCACTCCGCGCATGTCACTGGAAAGTTCGCTGGTGGCAGAATTCTCCGAGATCAAGCAAACAGCCGACACCAACAACAAGCGCGATTTCAGCTATCTCAAACCCAAGCTCGACTACCGCTTCAACATCAACAGTTCGCTGCAGTTCCGTGCCTCTCTTGAACAGGAAGTGTCACAACTGAGCTTTGCCGATTTCTCTCGCAACACCAATGAACGTGATTACGACCAGGTCACCGTGGCAGGCAACACTCAGCTTGAGCCGGAAGAAATTCTGAAAGGCGAAGTGACTCTGGATTATCGCCTGCCGAATGACGGTGGCACGCTAAACGCCAGATATTTCCACTACGAATACGACAACAAGATCAGCAAGATTGATATTTCCACGCCAACCGTCATCCAGTCCACGAATGGCAACATCGGCTCCGGCGCCACCTACGGCATCATTCTCAACGGCAGCGTCAAACTGGGCTTTGTCGGGTTGCCGCAGGCACTGCTGACAGCGGCCGCCACGATCCAGGAGTCCGAACTCCATGACAATCCCAACCTGCTGGTCGACCGCGAATATGGCTTCCCTCCCTACGACAGAGGCACCTATCGCGTCAGCTATCGTCATGACCTGCCCCAGTACCAGATGAACTATGGCCTCACCTACAACGGTCGTTGGTCAGGCGGTCGCATCCTGTTCGACATCGACAATCGCTACAACCTTGCGGTGCCGCACAACTTTACCGCCTATGTCGAGAAAGTGGGCTTTGCAGGTCTGACCTATCGCCTGGAAGCAAACAACATCAGCAACTATGAATCCTGCCCGAAGCGGTTTCGCTACGATGGCAAGATCAGCGCTGGGATAGTGAAGGAATATGAGTACGCCTGCTCCACCACTGGCAGGAGTTTTGCCTTCAAGGTGCGGGGGAATTTCTAAGACGCCGCTCCCCACCACAGGATGCCTGTGGTGGGGAGCAAGCAAAGTTGATTATTGCGCTTTCACCGCTTCTACCCAACGACCAACACGCGCTTCCAACACTGGCAATGGCAGCGCGCCACCGCCTAGCACGGTGTCATGGAAGCCGCGGATATCGAAGCGCTCGCCGAGTTCCGCTGAGGCGCTGGCGCGCAGCTCCTGAATCTTCAGCATCCCGATCTTGTAGGCAGTCGCCTGTCCCGGACCGGTGATGTAGCGCTGAATCTCGGAGCGCACAGCCGCTTCCGGCTGCGGTGAGTTGTCGAGGAAATACTGCACGGCCTGTTCCTCACTCCACTGCTTCGCGTGAATCCCGGTGTCCACCACCAGTCGCACTGCACGCCAGATCTCGCCAGCCAGTCTGCCGAAATCCGAATACGGATCGGTGTAGAAACCCATGTCCTTGCCGAGCGCCTCGGCATACAGTCCCCAGCCTTCCGAGTACGCGGTGTAACCATACTGCGTGCGGAAGCGTGGAATGTCGGTCAGCTCCTGCTGAATCGAAATCTGCATGTGGTGGCCGGGATTACCTTCGTGGTAGGAGATATTCTCCAGTTGATAGCGCGGCATCGCGCGCATGTCGGAGAGGTGGGCATAGAACACACCGGGACGTGACCCATCGGGCGTGCCCGAAGCGTAGTGTTGCGCTGCGCCGTCCTGTTCGCGGAACGCTTCCACGCGCTTCACTTCCAGCGCCGCCTTGGGAAGGATGCCGAAGTACTCCGGCAGTTTGCTTGCCACGCTGTCCAGAAACTCGTTCGCCAGATCGAGGTAGCCCTGGCGCCCTTCGTCGGTGTTGGGGAAATAGAACTGCTCGTCCTCGCGCATGAACACGAAGAACTCGGCCAGAGTGCCGGTGAAGCCGACCCGCTCGCGGATCGCTTCCATCTCGGCACGAATGCGCGCCACTTCGCTCAGACCGATCTCGTGGATCTCGTCGGCACTCAGATCGAGCGTCGTCATCAGCGACAGTCTATGGTTGTAGTAGGCCTCGCCGTCCGGCAATGCCCACGCACCGTTGGCCTCAGTGCTCGCATTCGCGCGATCGCTGTGCAGCCATAGCAGCACTTCGTCGTACGCGGGCTTCATGCTCTGCTGCAGCGCTGTTGTTGCTTCAGCAATGAAGGCTTCGGCTTCCGCTGATGTGATCGCACCGGACTCTTGCAGCGCGGCGATCTTGCTGCGGATGTCGGACCACAAGGGTGACTCACCGGTCTCGGTGAACGGATAGCCTGCGGTGACGCGACCGATCTCGGCAATGGCGAAATCGTAGGCAAACAGCGGCTGACGAATGCCGTCCTCGACTGCACGGCGCGAACGCACCAGATACTGGTTCATGACATCGGCAGAGGCGCGCACCCGCGCCAGGTACGCGCGCATGTCGGAAGCATCATCCACCCGATGATAATTGATGAGAAAATTCGGCAGCGACGCGTGCGGACCACCGCGTCCGAAGATGAAATCGTGGCGCTCGAAGGGCTTGCTACGCTCTGCGCGTTCGAGGGCATACACCCACACGTCCCAGGAGGTCTTCGCTTCTTCCGTGAGCATTTCGTAATCGAAACTCGCACGCATCTGCGCCACGCTGTTGCGGCGCCACTCCAGCAATCGTGTCGACGCTTCCTCAGACGCATCGTCGAGTTTGTCGTAGTCACTCTTGTCGCCGAGGCGCGTCTTCCACTGCGGACTGAAGTCGAGCTGCTCGGCAAATTGTTCATCAAGCCAGGCGTTGAGTCGTGCCGTTTCCGCAGCGATCTGCGCCGCGAGTTGTTCTTCGGGAGAGAGACTCGCGGTGGTATCGGACGTCGCGACCGGAGTGGATTCGGAACAGGCGAACAACAGAGCGAAGAAGCACGAAAGAGCAAACTGACGCATGATGGAGGCCTTCTGCAGAATGAGAAATGAAATTGCCTTGCTGGAAAATTGCATCTGGCCCTTTTGGCTTGCCACTACCGCATCCTGCAGCAGCATCACTCCCTGGGTATCAGCTTGATCTCGAAAATATTGCCCCAGAGTTTACCGGTGACAAACAGTCGGCCATTGCCGACGTCATCGGTGGCCTGCCAGGCTATGCCGTTGAGCACAGCCTCGGAGCCGCCCGTGGTGGTCTGATCCGCGAGCCCGGTGAGATCGATGATGCCTGTCACCGCTCCGCTCTGCGGATCGATGCGGACAATCTCGTTGGTCTGCCAGACGTTGGCCCAGACTTCGCCGTTGATGTATTCGAGTTCGTTCAGATAGGTGACTGGATTTCCCTCCCACTGCACGTCCACCGTGCGCTGCACTGTGAATGTCTCGGGATCAAGGAACTGCAGTTTGGGTGTGCCATCGCTGAGGATCAGATGGGTGCCGTCCCAGGTCAGCCCCCAACCCTCCGTCGGATAATAGTGCGATGTGATGGTCTCGAACGTCTCGAGATCGTACACAAAGACGATGTTGGTCTGCCAGGTCAGTTGATAGATTTTGTCTTCAACGATAGTGATGCCTTCGCCGAAGTAGCGGCTGGCCAGACGCTTGCTCTTGAGAACCGCGCCATCCTCCAGGGATATCTGACTCAGGGTCGAGCGTCCCAGACGACCGGTCCCTTCGTACAGATAGCCGTCGTGGATCTGCAGGCCCTGGGTAAAGGCATTCGTGTTGTGGGGATAGCTCCTGACCACTTCGTAATCGTAGACGGTGTAATCGGCCTGTGCGGAACAAGTCATCAACAACACCGTGGCACTGATCAGCATCGATCTCAAGAAACTCATTGCAACTGCCTTCCTCAACTGGACCCTGCGATCAGGGCCGTACACGAATATATTTGACCAGGCGCTCACGCCCGACTTCGCCCGAGTATATGTTGCCCTCCAGATCGACGCCAAGGAATTCCACGCCCGTGCCCACCGCCACTTCGCGATCGGGAATGAACGAGGTGATCCAGCCGGACTCGGCAGGCGCGATGCGGATGCCGCGCTCCCACCCCGGATTCCAGCGCTCGTCTGACATGCCATCGCCCACATACAGCACGTCATGCTGATCCACGAACACCGTGCTCGGGCGACCGAACTGCGTCCATACTTTCAAGAGATTGCCCTGCTGATCGAAGACCTGAGTGCGGTTGTTGCCTCTGTCCGCAACGATGACACGGCCCTGCTTGTCGATGGTGATGCCGTGCGGATCATTGAAGCGGCCAGGGTCACCGCTGATCGAATCCGGCCCGCCACCGATCTGCAACAGGAAGGTGCCATCGGCCGCGAACTTGACGACGCGGTTGTTGCCACCGCGATGGCCATCGGCAATCCAGATGTCGCCATTGGATGCCACCACGATATCCGCCGGGCCGTTGAAGTGACTCTCGTCCGCACCGGCCACGCCCGCCTCGCCGAGCGTCATCACGATCTCGCCCTGCTGATTGAGCTTGAACACCTGATGCCCGAGGCCGCGCCTGGTGCCTTCCACCAGACGCTCATCACCGACCGGTGCGCCTTCAGTGACCCACAGAAAACCCTCGTGATCGAGAAAGAAACCGTGAGGCCAGGAGAACAGCCCGGCACCGAAGCTGTCGACCAAGTTGCCGTCCAGATCGAACTTGAGGATCGGGTCCACCTCGGGATGCAGGGCGCAGTGGTTCTCGCCGCAGCGCGACAGCACCCACAGATGTTGACCATCGGGATCGGGAAAGACGCCGCTGGGCACCCCGATGCGCTGACCTTCTGGCATCTTCACCCAGTCGTAGTCGGCGTGGTAGGGGTTGTCGGCGGTCTGGGCGTACGATGCCACGGCAAAGAACAGGCCCAGCACAAGAGCGATGGCAGATGCTGCAGGAGCCTGCCTTGCAGGCGATCTGCATGGCCGTGCAGATTGCACTCGTCGCCTGCTAGGCAGGCTCATACCGGAGGTGTTGGGAGTGATTGGCATCTTCTGCTCCTGATTGTTGTTCTTGTTGCAGATATTTTTCCTGCAGTGGTGCCCGCTCCAGGTGGCAAGCGTTAAACTGCGGGGCAAGCCCATCCTATGAGAACCAATGAAAATGGCAAGCAATTGTCTGTTCTGCAAGATCGCCGCTGGCGAGATACCGTCCACCAAGGTCTACAGCGATGACGAGCTGTATGCGTT
>MGYS01000054.1:7456-8458 GCA_001802565.1 Gammaproteobacteria bacterium RIFCSPLOWO2_02_FULL_57_10
AGATTGCTCAACAAGAGGGTTTTGCGGAGGACGGTTTTCGCTGCGTGATCAATACAGGTGCGGATGGTGGTCAGACAGTTGGCCACCTGCATCTGCATCTGCTGGCCGGGCGGCACCTGAGCTGGCCGCCGGGCTGATCTGTGGGAGCGAGCCTTGCTCGCGATAGCTGGATTTGAGCGTGGTTCAGCAGATTCAAAGAGAATCGCGAGCAGGCTCGCTCCCACAAGGGCGGTCAGTGTGTGCGCAATTCCTGCAGGCTTTCGCGATTCGGCGCAAACACCCCTTTCTCCGTGATCAATGCCGTCACCAGCCGCGCCGGGGTCACATCGAAACCGAAGTTGTTCACGGCGCTGTGGCTGGTCATGACCTGCACGCGACTCAGTTCCCCCGCTTCGTTCAACCCCTGCATGTGTGATACCTCAGTCCCATGGCGCTGCTCTATGGGAATCTCCTTTACCCCATCACTCAGGCTGAAGTCGATGGTCGACACAGGCAACGCCACGTAGAAGGGGATGCCATTGTCGAACGCCGCCAGCGCCTTCAGGTAGGTGCCGATCTTGTTGCAGACATCGCCGGTCGCCGTGGTTCTGTCGCTGCCGACGATGCACAGATCGACCTCGCCATGCTGCATCAGGTGGCCACCCGCGTTGTCCACGATGACAGTGTGGGGAATACCTTCCTGCTGCAGCTCCCACGCGGTGAGGAATGCGCCTTGATTGCGAGGGCGGGTTTCGTCCACCCAGACGTGTATGGGGATGCCCTTGAAGTGGGCCTTGTAGATGGGCGCCAGCGCCGTGCCCCAGTCCACTGTTGCGAGCCAGCCCGCGTTGCAGTGGGTGAGGATGTTGAGACACTCGGCGGATGGATTGCTGGCCAGCTTCGCGGCCCAAGCTTCTTGCAGCAAACGCAGACCGTGATCGCCGATGGCGCTGCAGGCGGCGGCGTCTTCGTCGGCGAGCCGGCAGGCAAGAGCAAGGGCCGCCTGTGGGAGCGAGCCTGCTC
>MGYS01000054.1:8494-12758 GCA_001802565.1 Gammaproteobacteria bacterium RIFCSPLOWO2_02_FULL_57_10
GCAAACGCTCACACACAGCAGGCAGATCGGTCTCGCCATCACGCAGGGCGAGGTAGACTCCGAAGGCCGCCGTGACACCGATCAGAGGCGCGCCGCGTACCTGCATGGTGGTGATGGCGTGGCAGGCTGCGTCGAGGGAGTTCAGACTGAGAATGTTGAAGTGATGCGGCAGCAGAGTCTGATCAATGATCCGTACGCATTGCTGCTTATCATCGAACCAGATCGTGCGCTGGGGCTGACCGTTGACCTTCATCAGATCACCCTGTCGTTGCCGCCATCGACGGGCACCTGGGCGCCGGTCGTGCAGGCAAAACTCTCACCGGCCATCTGCACTGAGAGGCGGGCTACATCCGCAGAGCTGATGGTTCGGCCCAGCACATTGTTCTTCTTGTATTCGTCCACCGTGAGCTGATAACTCAGCGCACGCTGGGCCAGCACCTCGTCAGTCCACAGGCTGGTGTCGAAGACCGCATTGGGATGAATGGTGTTGACGCGAATGCCCTTGCCACCCAGTTCCAGTGCGGCCACTCGGGCCATCTGTGCAAGACCGGCCTTGGCGACCGAGTAGGCCCCTGCGCCGGGCCCGGGAGCGGGCACGTTCTTGGAACCGATGAACACCACCGAGGCATCCAGTCCCTGCTCCAGAAAAGGAATGCAGGCCCGCAGCATGTGCATGTGGGAGCTGAGATTGAGGGACAACGACTGCTCCCAGGTCTGTGAGTCCATGTCCTTGAGCGGACGGCTGGGAGGGAAGTTGCCCGCGTTGCTGACCAGCACGTCGATGCCACCGAAGGTCTCCACGGCAGCCTGGACAACGGCCGCAATCTGCTCGTTGTTCGTCACGTCGCAGACCATGCCCAGCACCTGCTTCGACTTCCACTGCGAGGTGATGCCGGCATTGATATCCAGGGCCACGACCGCCGCGCCTTTGGCCAGAAATGCGTCCACACAGGCCTTGCCGATGCCCGATCCAGCGCCGGTCACCAGAACAACTCGCCCCTCGAACTCCCCTCGCGCCTGACCGCGCTTGAGCTTGGCCTGCTCCAGCTCCCAGTATTCGATATCGAACAGATCCCGTTTCGGCAGCGCCACCCAGCCACCCAGTGCCTCGGCCCACTGGATGGCCTTGGCCGTGTGTGAGGAGATGTCGGCGACGATACCGAGACGTTTGGCGTCCGGCGCAATGTAGAGCATGCCCTTGTTCTTCCAGATGCCGAAGCGCGGCACCTGATCGAGGCAGGTGTGTTGCGGTGCCGCGTGCCGGGTGAAGTAGTCCTTGTAAGTGGTCTGAAACTCCGCGAGTCCGTCCAGGGGATTCTCGTCGAAGATCGCCGCAAAGGCCTTGGTATGGATGCTGTGATCCGGGGTCAACGGACCGCGCGTGGCTATGTTGGCAATGTCTGGCAGGGTTGAGTAACCGACAGCCTCCGCCGAGTGATCCCAGCGCACCAGCACGGGCGAGCCCATCACCTCGCTGGCCTGACGTCGCAGCGCCGCAATGCTGACGTGGTCTTCGTTGCCCGGCGTGCAAGGTGCCGCCGCCGACTTCGTCCACGCTCCCCGCTCGCGCAGGTAATCTTCGGCCTTGTTCACCAGCTCGATCATGCGCTCATAGCTGGTGCGGCAATCATCGTCGAAGGTGATGATGCCGTGATGGAGCAGCACGATGCCCTTGAGGCGCGACCAGTCGGCGCTGAGAGTGGCTTGATGCACCTGCTGCGCGAGAATGAACCCTGGCATCACGTAGGGGAGGATCAGCACTTCGTCGCCATAGAGTTCGCGAAGCACGTCCTCTCCGTCAGGGGTATTGCTGATCGCCACTACCGCGTCGGCGTGAGTATGGTCCACGTAGCGCAGGGGAATCAGGGCGTGCAGGATGGCTTCGACGGAAGGCGTCGGCGCGGACGGATCGAGCAGTGCCAGACGCAGTTCGCGCATCATCTCGGTGTCGCTGAGCGCTGGCAGTGCAGCCAGGCGCTTCAGGTAATCGAGGCGCACTGGGGCAAAACCGCCCGCCGCGATGGTCTGCAGATCCCAGCCGGAGCCCTTCACGAACAGCACGTCCTCGGTCTTGCCAAAGACATCCACCAGCGTGCCCTTGACCGAGGTATTGCCCCCACCATGCAGCACGAGGTCAGTATCCCGACCCAGCAGTTGCGAGCTGTACACGCGCAGCCCCAGCGTTGCATCCGTAGCGAAGCGTGCCGCTTCCTGTTCATCCCAGAGACTGTGCATCAGGGTGCTCCATCAAACTATTTGAAACTCGTATCCCGAAAACAAAAAACGCACCTCCGGGGTGCGTTTTTGTCATGCTTTTCCAACACTTGCTGACGCCGCTATCAGGGCTCGACAATGGAAATATTGGTGATGCCGGCCTGTCTCGCAGAGTCCATGACCGCGACCAGAGTGGCGACGTTGGAACGCACGTGTGGCTGGATGATCACGGAAGCCGCTGGGTTCTCGGCCTTCAGGCGGTCGATGTTGGAGCGAATCTGGCTCTCGAGAATCGGACGCGGCTCGCCGTTGAGAATGATGTCGTTGTTGGCGCCCAGTTCGAAAAGAATGTTCTTCTTGTCGTTATCCTGCTCGGGTGGCGTATCGTTGTTCTCGTTACTGGCTGCATCAATGGCAGTTTCAGACAGGAACGTGGCGGTTACCACGAAGAAGATCAGAAGGATGAACACCACGTCGAGCATGGGGGTCAGGTCTACGTTGCTTTCGTCGTTCTTTTTGGCGCCTGCTAGTTTTCTCATTGTTTTCTACACCTTTAACCGTAAAAACGGCCAGAAATACCGAAGCTCTGGCTATTTGTCACTTCTTATTGTGGATGCTCGTTATGGACAGTCTGTCACTGAAACCGAGGCCCAAGTATACCCGATATTGTCTTTGCCACAATAGCCGAAACCAGCTTCCAGCAGTGACCCGCCCCCAGCGGATCACCCGGGAAAGCTGCAGGGTTACTGCAGAGATTCGACAGTAAACTTAATGATTTCAGCAAGTTGTTTTACAGGCTTGGCATCACGTGAATTCACACGCAGACCATTCAATGTATTCATCAGCTGATCGGCGGCAAATTCCGCGGAGACACCCTTCTTCAACTTGCCATCCTTCTCTGCGTCCTTGAGACGCTTGACCAGAGCCTTGCGGATGACGGCAAAGGAATTGCGGACGATCTTCTGGATCTCCTTGTCGTAGTTGATGCTTTCACAGAAGGAGTTCACCAGCAGGCAACCCATGCTGCGCTGCTTGTTGCTGACCGACAGGACAGTCAGGTCGAAGTACTTCTCGATGGCGGCCCAGGGTGCCAGGTCTGCGTTATTCAGGGAGGCGTCCAGGTCCTTGGCGATCAGTTTGTTGTAGTGATCGAGACAGGCCTTGAAGAATGTATCCTTGTCACCGAAGGAGTTGTACAAGGTGCCACGGTTGATGCCGGTAACATCCAACAACTTCTGCACGGAACTGGCCTCGAAACCTTCACGCCAGAACTGCTCCATCGCATTGGTCAATACTTCGCTGTACTCAAACTCAACTGGTCTTGCCATAATAAATACTCGAACTTGTGTCTATTGATTTAAAAACGACCAGCTATGCCGACAGCCAGTCAGTGGGGGACAATTTCAACGGCAGCGATTGTATTACAGGGGGGAGGCTTATTACATCTAATGATACAAAATAACACAATTATGAATACGGAAAAGTGAACCAGTTCATAACCGCAATTTGTGACATCGGGGCGCAATGGTGAAGCCGCATCGCAACAGGCTGACAGCCATAGCGTTTCACACCGTTAAATACAGTGTTTTTCGATCTTGAATCATCGATAGCTGATGCAGCATTCCTGAAAGTTCACACACAGAGAACAGCCGTTCTATATACAACACCCGGCAACCGCTCTTGATCAGATTCCCGCCGCCGTGACTATCAAGCCAATCAATCCGCCCAGCACGCCACCCCACACCACCAGCCAGCCGAGATGTTTCTTGATCATGGCCTGCATGATTTCCTTCACCAATTGCGGAGTCAACTCATCGAGCCGACGATCGACGATGTGTTCAATTCGATCATAGAGTGACTCACTGCCCTGCGAGGCATTGGCAATCCCCTCGGCAAGACTTGCGCGAAACTCATCGGTGTCGACCACATTATGGAAGTAATCCCGCATCTTCGTCACGAATGGATCGCGAAGGGGATTCAACGCATCACGCCCCCCGAACATGCCGAGCCTTTTTCCGAATGAGGATGCCATGATGACATCCAGGAGGGA
>MGYS01000054.1:12769-13876 GCA_001802565.1 Gammaproteobacteria bacterium RIFCSPLOWO2_02_FULL_57_10
TTGAGAATTTCCGTATCGAGACTGCGGGACAGGCTCGCGGACTGCTGCATGAATTTCTCGATGTTCTCCTGACTGAAGAACTGCTGCATGATCAGCTTGCGAATACCGGCCTTGAATTCTTCGAAATGCAGCGGCACCACACCGGAACCATAGAACCCCGGTACCCGCTCGAAAAGCATGTGGATCGCCAGCCAGTTGGTCACGCTGCCCGAAAGCGCGAACAGCCCGACACTCATGAACCAGGGGGCAATGTCGGCGGGCAGTATCGCGCCCATGACAACCAGGGCCAGCGCTACCAGATTCGTCACCAGACTCTTGTCCAGATTCACCATTCAACTCCTGCAATGCGTGCCGAGTGGCCGCGGAAATGGCGCGAATCATAAGGAATGCCGCCAGGGGATTCAACCTGCGAGTGCCACCTGCAGCCGTGACGAGAACAGAATCCCTTCAATGCGCGCCCTAAAGTCGACGGTGCGCCTGCACCGGCATTCTGCTGCGCAGATCGTGAAGGTAGTCCAGATCGATCTCGGCGATGGCAATGCCTTCGCCCTTCTCAACCCTTGCCATCACATTACCCCAGGGATCGATGATCATTGAATGCCCCCAGGTTTCCCTGGAAGCGTTGTGCACGCCCCCCTGGTTGGCGGCCAGGACGTAGCACTGGTTCTCGATCGCACGGGCACGCAGCAGTATTTCCCAGTGCGCCTCGCCAGTGACCTTGGTGAAGGCAGAGGGAACCGTGATGATCTCCGCTCCGTCGTCAAGCAGACGTCGATACAATTCCGGAAAACGCAGGTCATAACAGATACTCAATCCCAGCTTGCCCAGCGGCGTTGCGACAGTCACGACGCTGCTTCCGGGTTCAAAGCTGCGCGACTCCATGTACTGCGCCTGCTTGTCAGCCACCTTTACATCGAACAGATGCATCTTGTCATAGCGCGCCATCAGCAGGCCGTCGGGACTGTACACCAGACTGGCGGGACGCACCCTGCCATCGGCAATCGTCTCCACTACTCCATTGGGAGACGCAGGACGTGTCACGACAGGCATGGTTCCGGCAACCAGAATGATGCCGTGCTGCCGGGCCTGCTCGCGCAGAAAACTCTG
>MGYS01000055.1:0-1035 GCA_001802565.1 Gammaproteobacteria bacterium RIFCSPLOWO2_02_FULL_57_10
GCGGGCAGCGGGAACTTATTATCGGCGACCGCCAAACTGGGAAGACTCAAGTGGCGCTTGATACCATTATCAATCAGAAGGATAAGGGGGTGGTGTGCATTTATGTTGCGATCGGCCAGAAAAAATCAAAAGTCGCAAAGATTGTGGCAGACCTTCAACAACACGGCGCCATGGAGCATACGATTGTGGTGTTGGCGGGCGCCTCGGATCCGGCGCCGCTGTGGTTCGTCGCTCCCTACACCGGCGCTGCCATTGGCGAGTATTTTATGAATAAAGGGAAGGACGCGCTCGTTGTGTACGACGATCTTTCAAAACACGCATGGGCGTATCGGCAGGTGTCGCTCCTGTTGCGCCGCCCCCCAGGCCGCGAAGCATACCCGGGCGATGTGTTCTATTTGCACTCTCGTCTGTTGGAACGCGCTGCAAAGTTGAACAACAAACATGGCGGGGGATCGCTCACTGCCCTTCCAATTATCGAAACGCAAGCCGGGGATGTGTCCGCCTATATTCCGACCAACGTGATTTCGATCACCGATGGGCAGATTTATCTTGAAACCGATCTGTTCTATAAAGGAATACGGCCGGCGTTGAATGTGGGGCTTTCCGTATCCCGCGTGGG
This sequence comes from Gammaproteobacteria bacterium RIFCSPLOWO2_02_FULL_57_10, assembly GCA_001802565.1. Classification (GTDB taxonomy): domain Bacteria; phylum Pseudomonadota; class Gammaproteobacteria; order Pseudomonadales; family Pseudohongiellaceae; genus UBA5078. The sequence goes on from MGYS01000055.1 coordinate 620, forward strand.
CAGTAGTGCCCAGACCAAGGCCATGAAGAAGACGGCAGGAAAACTCCGTTTGGAGCTTGCGCAATTCCGCGAGCTCGAAGCATTCGCGCAGTTTGCGACCGACTTAGACGAAGAAACCAGGAAGAGGATTGAACGCGGGCAGCGGCTCACGGAACTCTTGAAACAGGATCAGTTTGCGCCCATGAGTGTCGCGCACCAAGTGGTTTCGATCTATGCCGGGACAAACGGATATTTTGATAGTGTTGGCGCTACCGATGTTCGCGCCACCGAAGAGAAACTATATCGTCTTATGGACACGAAGGAGGCGAAACTCATGAAAGACCTTGATCAGGGAGCGTGGGATGAAAAGATTGAAGAGAGGATGAAGAAAGCGCTGGAAGAATTTAAGAAACAGTAGCTGTGCCATCAACGTTGCC
>MGYS01000055.1:1080-2872 GCA_001802565.1 Gammaproteobacteria bacterium RIFCSPLOWO2_02_FULL_57_10
CATGGGCGCTCTTGGATCGGATATTGTCTAAGCTCGCGGTCCCGCATCCGCTGTTGACTCCACGCCCGGAGGTTAAGCGAGTGACGCTCGTAATTTTTTCTTCCGATCGGGGGCTGTGCGGATCATTCAATGTGAATGTTCTTCGGAAGGTATTGGAGTCGCTCACACTTGTCCGTCAAGAATATCCGAACGCAGAAGTTGAGTGGGTCAGCATGGGCCGGAAGGTTCGACAGGCATTGCGGAATAGCGTAAACTCGCCGCTCTTGGCAGACTTCCCCAAGCCCGATCGTCCGGTGGCGGCATCGGACATCGTTCCACTGCGAACACTGCTGATCGGCCGATATCTTTCAGGGGCCACGGATCGGGTGGCGCTGGTGTACACCGATTTTGTTTCAGCGCTTATCCAAAAGGCGCGGCTTCAGCAGCTTCTGCCATTCCCAGCGTTACATGGTCAAGATGCCTTTGCGGCACAAGGCGAGCTGGGTGCTACCGAAAAGTCCCCTCTCCCCCTTGGGGAGAGGGATAGAGCCTGCCCCGCACTTGATGCGGGGGTGAGGGGCAGCGGAGACGACTATCTATTTGAACCCTCGGCTCAACGCCTTGCGGATACCTTGCTGCCCTCCATGGTTGATCTCGTCCTCTATCAAGCGTTGTTGGAAGCCACCGCCAGCGAACACGCGGCGCGGCGCATGGCCATGAAGAATGCCACCGAAGCAGCCGAAGATATTGTTGATGATTTGACGTTGACCTATAATCAAACGCGTCAGGCAGCGATCACGCAAGAGATTGCGGAGATCGCTACGGCAGCGGCGGCAATGGCAGCATAAATTAACGAAAAACGAATTTAGTACGAATTTACCAATATTAACGAAAAACGAATAGTGATACGAATTTACGAATACGACGATCGTTGATTCGTAAATTCGTGAAAGATTCGTGTTTCGTTAACATCATTTGCAGCACTGACCTTATGATTGGGAAAATAAGTCAAATCATCGGCGCGGTTGTGGACGTGAGTTTTCCTAGTGGAGTACTTCCGAACATCTACGACGCGCTTCATGTTGCGCGGGATAAGAATGCAGATCGTCTGGTGCTGGAAGTCCAGCAGCATATTGGTTCAGGCGCTGTGCGCGCGGTCGCAATGGGCTCAACCGACGGCCTCCGGCGTGGTCAGGAAGTCGAATCCACAGGCAACCCGGTTACCGTGCCAGTGGGCAAGGAAACGCTGGGGCGGATGTTCAACGTTGTTGGTGATCCCATTGATGGGTTGGGGAGTGTGAAGGCCAAGAAACACTATCCGATTCACAGAAGCGCGCCGGAGTTCGTGGATCAGTCTACCAAAACGCAAGTGCTCGAAACCGGAATTAAAGTGATTGATCTTATTGCGCCCATGGTGAAAGGCGGCAAAGTCGGGATGTTCGGCGGCGCCGGGGTGGGGAAAACTGTCATCATTATGGAGCTCATCCGCAACATTGCCACCGAGCATGGCGGATATTCGGTGTTTGCCGGTGTGGGGGAGCGCTCTCGCGAAGGAAATGATTTGTACCACGAAATGAAAGAATCCGGGGTACTCGCCAAAACCGCATTGGTGTTCGGGCAAATGAATGAGCCGCCGGGCGCGCGGTTGCGGGTGGGTCTTACCGGACTCACACTGGCTGAATACTTCCGTGATGAGGAGCATCAGGACGTATTGCTGTTCATTGATAACATTTTTCGATTTACACAGGCAGGCAGCGAGGTCTCGGCATTACTCGGTCGGGTTCCATCGGCCGTCGGATATCAGCCCACTCTT
>MGYS01000055.1:2891-6507 GCA_001802565.1 Gammaproteobacteria bacterium RIFCSPLOWO2_02_FULL_57_10
TGCAGGAGCGCATTACTTCTACGACCAAAGGATCTATTACTTCCGTGCAAGCGATCTACGTTCCGGCCGACGATCTCACCGATCCCGCGCCGGCGACAACCTTTTCGCATCTTGATTCCACGGTCGTGCTGGCGCGGTCTCTGGCAGAGCTTGGTATTTATCCGGCGGTGGACCCATTAGATTCCACCTCGACCGCGTTAACGCCCTCGGTGGTCGGCGCGGAGCATTATCAGGTGGCGCGCGGGGTTCAAAAGGTTCTCCAGCGATACAAAGACCTTCAAGATATCATCGCGATTTTGGGAATGGAGGAGCTTTCGGATGAAGACAAGATCACTGTTACGCGTGCTCGGAAAATTCAACGCTTTCTTTCGCAGCCGTTTTTCGTGGCCGAGACATTTACGGGCTCATCCGGCAAATATGTTCCGATTGCCGAAACGATCCGTGGGTTTAAGGAAATTCTCGGAGGCCTTCATGACGATAAAAGCGAACAGTCATTTTATATGAAAGGAACGATTGAGGAAGTGAAGTAAGCTGTAAGATCTAAGCTATAAGCTATAAGCACTGTGGAGAATTTTAGAAAGCTTCAGGTTTGGGAGAAGGCACATCAATTGGCGGTAGAGGTCTATAAGTCCACCAACAATTTTCCGAAATCCGAACTTTTCAGTTTGGTAAGTCAGAAGAGAAGGGCGGCCGTTTCGGTGGCTGCTAATATTGTCGAAGGAAGTAAGCGTAAAACTATTAAGGATCGACAACATTTTCTGTTGATGGCTGAGACGTCATTAGAGGAATTAAAATATTACTTCATTCTTTCATTCGATCTCGGATATATTACGAGAGAGGAAAGCGAACGGCTCCTTGAATTAGCTCGCGAAGTAGGTCGAATGCTTAACGGACTATCGCGGAGTCTGGACCGCTTATAGCTTACAGCTTATAGCTTACAGCTTATGACCCTGAACGTTCAGCTCATCTCCCAAGAAAAAGTGTTTTTGAAGGCCGAGGCCGGCGAGGTGATCTTGCCGACCCCATTGGGCCAAACCGCGATTTTACCCGGCCATCGAGCCTTGGTGGTGGAACTCTCTGCCGGCGAGGTGGAGTTGACATCAGGGCTGGGCGGCAGTACTATCGCTTCATTTGCCGTAACCGGGGGAGTTGCAGAGGTGAGGAACGGCAAGGAGGTGCTGATCCTCGCTCCGGCAGCAGAGCTGGCAGAAGAGATCCACGAAGAGCGGGCGCGCGTGGCAATGGAGCGCGCGCAGAAAATCCTTCGGGAGGAGGGATTCAAAGACGACGTGAAGTTCGCCCAAGCCACGGCAGCGCTGGAGCGCTCGCTTTCGCGGCTTCGCGTCGCGCGCAAGCGCAAGAAACACGGTCCAACCCTTTGATTGATTGGAGGAATCATCAATGACGGGAGGAACAATCGTTATGGCCGCAATTTTCACCGCGCCGCATGGTTTCACTGGGGTTCACGGAACGGACACCGCTCTCATCCACTGCATTGATTTTCGTTTCGTGGCCAATACCCATGCGTTTCTCCGTGAGGGGTTGAAGATTCCCCACTTCGACCTTGTGTCCATCGCCGGCGCCTCGTTGCCACTGGCGGATGAGGGTGCCCCGAAAGAATGGAGAGACGCGGAGTTTGATCTCGCTGGTCTTGTCATTAAGCTCCATGGAGTGAGTCAAATCGTGATCGTTGATCACATGGACTGCGGGGCGTATCGCGCAGTCTATGGCTCCGCACAAGGGGAGCCTGCACAAGGCGAGAGAGAGGAGAACCTCCATTGCCGCAATTTGCGGCGGGCACGAGAAGAACTCCAGCAACGGCTCTCCACTCTTCGCCTGATCAGGACATTCCTGATCAGGACCGTAGAGCGCGATGGCGGATCCTTCGACGAGTTCGTCGAGATTGAGTGAGCGTACTCCCGACTTTTGTCAGAATGACAAACCGGCTGGACCTTTCGGGCGCATAGCGTCAGGGTTTCAGCCGGTCGTTTTTTATTTGAGCACGTTGTTACGTTTTCATCCCGACTTGTGCAATCTCGTTGTTATTTCAAACAATTATTCGAATTCTTTAGGAAATTTGAAGTGTTGATGTATACTTGTGGTACTAAGGGCTTCCACTCATGTACCACATCCGCACCACGAAAACAGCTTCTGGTTCCACTGCCGTACAAGTAGTCCGATACCAAGACCGAAAAAAAATCATTGTCGTCCATATCGGCAGCGCCCATGATACCAATGAACTCGTCGACCTGAAGTCGATCGCGGCGTCTTGGATAGAAAAGGCCGCCCAACAACCCTCGTTGTTTAAGGCATCGCTGCCTTCGCGTTTGGTTCCTCTGGATAAATGCCGCTATCTCGGATTCCGTTACGGACTTGCTTACGAAACCCTGCAAAAGCTCTTTCTCATATTCAAATTTCATCTCCTGAAAGCGCCACTATTGGTTGATCTGGTGGCCGCTCGCATCATCGAGCCGGGCAGCAAGCTTCAGTCCCTGAAATTCTTGGCGGAATGTTTAGGAATCAACTATAGCCGACGTGATTTGTACCGGCAGTTGCCCGCATTCCTTACTCTCCAGCAACCGGTGGAAGCCAGTGTGCTCTCTATTGCTCGAAAAGAGTTTTGTTTTGACTTTTCTTTCGTCTTCTATGACGTTACCACGCTGTACTTTGAAAGTTTTCAATCGGATGAGTTACGAAAGCCTGGTTTTTCTAAGGACAACAAGGCCCAGCAACCGCAGATCGTCATTGGCCTGCTGGTCAATGCCGATGGCTTTCCTGTAGCGTACCATCTGTTTGAAGGCAACACATTCGAAGGACATACGTTAATTCCGGTGATTTCCGCTTTTAAGCACAAACACAACATCAAAACATTAACGGTCGTTGCGGACGCAGCCATGATCAGCCTCAGCAATATCCAGGCCCTTAAACAAGATCAATTGCACTACATTGTTGGAGCGAGAACGGGCAACCTCTCCCGCACACTGATTGAAACGGTCAATGCGGCTCTTCACCGGCAGGACGGCGCGACGGTCCGGACACAGACGGAGTACGGAGATTTAATTTGCGAATTTTCCGCCAAACGATTTGCTAAGGACAAACGGGAAATGGAAAAACAAATCAAAAAAGCCGAAGGCCTTCTTCAAGATCCTTCGGGCATGAAACGGACAAAGTTTGTTAAAATCAAAGGCCGTGCCGCTTACGAATTCAACAACGACTTAATGGGAAAAACGAAGTTGCTATTGGGAATCAAGGGCTATTACACGAATCTCGGGCCGGAAATCAGCGAAAGCGAAGTCATCCAGAATTACCACAATCTCTGGCACGTAGAACTGGCCTTCCGGATCGCCAAGAGCGATCTGCAGATGCGCCCCATTTATCATTTCAAACAACAGACCATTAACGCCCATATCCTCATTTGTTTTATGGCTTTGGCTGTCTGTAAATACATGGAACTGAAAACAGGCCAATCAACCCGACACACGATCAGGTTACTAAAAGGCGTTACGGACGCCAGGCTCTTGAATACCTTGACCGGGGAAGAAGTTACCCTGCGATGCGAAATCCAGGAAGAGACGAAACAGTTGCTGAGCAAACTTAATCTGTGGTACTAATTTGC
>MGYS01000056.1:0-1324 GCA_001802565.1 Gammaproteobacteria bacterium RIFCSPLOWO2_02_FULL_57_10
GTTCTGGCAGCTGCGACCTTCCGCGACTCACCAGCTCGCCGTCGCCTACGCCCCAGGGAACGAAGCCTGTGGGAGCGGGCCCAGCCCGCGATCGCCCATGTTCTGGCAGCTGCGACCTTCCGCGACTCACCAGCTCGCCGTCGCCTACGCCCCAGGGAACGAAGCCTGTGGGAGCGGGCCCAGCCCGCGATCGCCCATGAAACTGTTGGTCAACGACATGGTTCCGATACAGTCTCTCACACCAAGAGACCTCCCCCCGTTCCGCACCCGCTAGAGTATGTACTCCAGCACAGCTTTCGAGCCGTAGAAGCCCAGAATCAGGAACAGAAATCCGGTCAGGGTGCCACGTATCGCCGTTGTGCCACGCCAGCCCATGCGATGGCGTCCCCAGAGCAGAATCGCGAAGACAACCCACGCGAGTATCGAGAAGAAGGTCTTGTGAGGCAGACCCTGTGCGCCAAGATCTTCGACAAAGATGAATCCGGCAATGATGCCGAGGCTGAGCAGTATCTGTCCTACCCACAGAAGTTCAAACAGAAACGTCTCCATGTCCTGCAGGGGAGGAAAGCGCTTGATCACACTCGCGGCATGCTTGTGCCTGAGTTGATGATTCTGAAACGCCAGAAAGGTGGCCTGCAGCGCGGCAATGGTGAGGATGCTGTAGGAGATGATCGACAGCAGGATATGTCCTGCGATGCCGACCCCGATGTCCTGAGGCGGGTATGTGCTCGTGATGGTGATGGAAGCCAGGATCGAGAGGATCGCCAGAGGAAAAAGCCCCAGCATCAGATTGCCCAGTGGTTTACGCAGGCTGCTGATGAGCACTATCAGCGAAATGGAGACGGAGATCAGTGTGCTGATCTCGACAATGCCGAAGTGGTACCCGGCGCTGTTCTTGATCACACTGCCCGCGCTCACCGCATGGGCAATGACGGCCAGCAATCCGAAGATGAAAACGCGATGACCTGGATCGTTGTCCGCAGTCCTCGTCTTGAGGCGACGTCCCTGATACACGCAACTGATCGTGTAGAACACAATGGCAATCAGTCCTGAAAGGGTGGTTAGCTGCATGACTGTCTCTGGGAAGTGCTGCGGGTGGTGCTACGGATGCGAAAGTTTCTCATATGTGGGTGGGTGGTTGAAGCGATATTTTCCACACTGCACCCTTGTGGGAGCGAGCCTGCTCGCGATTGATCTTGTAGCCTTTGCGTCCCGAGCAGCGCTTGTCGGGTGACATGGGCAGGACACGCCGTGAACCCATCCATGGCGGCTGACGGTCCTGCCCATGTCACCCCACAAGCACGGTTCGGGAAGGCGCTCGACT
>MGYS01000056.1:1361-1769 GCA_001802565.1 Gammaproteobacteria bacterium RIFCSPLOWO2_02_FULL_57_10
CAACTTTGGTATTGAACTACTGGAAGTAAACTATGTTTGACAGCCTGACCGAACGCCTCTCCGGTGCCCTGCGCAAGATCAGCGGCAAGGGCACCCTGACCGACAACAATATTCAGGACGCGCTCCGCGAAGTGCGTCGAGCCCTGCTCGAGGCAGACGTTGCGCTCTCCGTCGTCAAGGAATTCATCGAGCGTGTACGTCAGCGTGCCGTGGGACAGGAGGTCAAGCAGAGTCTCAGCCCGACCCAGACCTTCATCAAGATAGTTCAGGCCGAACTCGAAGCCGTCATGGGCGTCGCCAACGAAGGGTTGAACCTGCGGGCTCAGCCTCCTGCGATCATTCTGATGGCCGGCCTGCAGGGCGCCGGTAAGACCACCACGGTGGCCAAGCTCTCACGCTGGTTGAAGC
>MGYS01000056.1:1789-2242 GCA_001802565.1 Gammaproteobacteria bacterium RIFCSPLOWO2_02_FULL_57_10
ATGGTGGTCAGTGCCGACGTCTATCGTCCCGCCGCGATCGCACAATTGCAGACTCTTGCCAACGATGTCGGCGCGGAGTTCTTCCCCAGCGATATCAGTCAGAAGCCCGAAGCCATCGCGCTGGCGGCAGTGAAGGAAGCCAAGAAGAAATTCATGGATGTCCTGATCGTCGACACTGCCGGTCGTCTGGCAATCGATGACGAGATGATGGCCGAGATCCGTCGTCTCCATGAAGTCCTGAATCCGATCGAAACCCTGTTCGTCGTCGATGCGATGACCGGCCAGGATGCCGCGAACACCGCCAAGGCCTTCAACGATGCCCTGCCGTTGACCGGCGTGATCCTGACCAAGGCCGATGGCGATGCTCGTGGCGGTGCGGCGCTCTCGGTCAGACAGATTACCGGCAAGCCGATCAAGTTCATCGGTATGGGCGAGAAGTCCGACGCGCTGGAG
>MGYS01000056.1:2257-5900 GCA_001802565.1 Gammaproteobacteria bacterium RIFCSPLOWO2_02_FULL_57_10
GCGACCTGCTGTCGCTGATCGAGCAGGTGGAAAGCAAGGTCGACAAGGAGAAGGCCGAGCGCATGGCGGCCAAGATCAAGAAGGGCAAGGGCTTCGATCTGGAGGATTTCAAGGAGCAGATCAAGCAGATGCAGAACATGGGCGGCATGGCCAGCATCATGGACAAGATGCCGGGTCTGGGTGCCTTGCCTCCTGGCGCTGCAAAGATGGTGGATGATTCGCTGTTCCGCAAGATGGAAGCCATCATCAACTCGATGACCATGAAGGAGCGGGTGAACCCCGATATCCTCAACGGATCGCGCAAGCGTCGCATCACCCTGGGTTCGGGCACGGATATCCAGGACCTGAATCGTCTGCTCAAGCAGCACAAGCAGATGCAGAAGGTCATGAAGAAGATGAAGGGCGGTGGTCTTGCCAACATGATGCGTGGGCTGAGCAGCAAACTGGGTGGTCCCGGTGGTTTTCCGGGGGCGGGCGGGCCACCTCGCTTCTAGTCTGATGCTGCCTCTGGACACCGCGAACGGCGGGGCTTGCCTGCCGTTTCGTGGGTTTCTGTATGTGCCTGGAAAAACTTCAAACTTTCCTTCCATATGCTCATGAATTCACATAGAATACCCGCCTTTTTCCAGCCTCGGCGTCTGCAGGTGTGCCTGCGGGGCTTTGACTGGGGCAGTTTTCGTACGATTGCTTAACTCAGGTTTTACTTCGGGAATTACAGTTTATGGTCACAATTCGACTGGCTCGCGCTGGCGCAAAAAAGAAACCTTTCTACTACATCACTGTGACGGATCAGCGCAATGCGCGTGATGGTCGCTTCATTGAGCGAGTAGGCTTCTTCAACCCGGTAGCCAAGGGCAAGGAAGAGCGTCTGCGCATCAATCTGGATCGCGTGCAGTATTGGTCTGGCCAGGGTGCACAGCCAAGCCAGCGCGTTGCTGCTCTGATGAAGCAGGCTGCCACTGTTGCCACAACAGAAGCCTGATCAGGATTTTGACGTGACCAGCCTGGTCACCATGGGGCGCATCGGTCGTCTCTATGGCATCAAGGGCTGGCTCAAGCTGATCTCCTATACGGATCCGCAGGACAACATTCTCGATTTCCGCAATCTCTTCGCCTTCATTGGTGGGCGGTGGCAGGGAATCGAGATGGATCAGAGCAAGGTTCACGGCAAGGGCTTGATCGCTCACTTCGCCGGTTACGACGACCCGGATGAGGCGCGTAACCTCACCGGAGTTGAATTGGCGGTGCAGGTGAAGGATCTGCCGGCTCTGGAAGAAGATGATTTCTACTGGCACGAACTGGTCGGCATGCGTGTCGTGACCGAGGCGGGCCAGTTTCTCGGTACAGTCGCCAAGCTGCTGGAAACCGGCGCCAACGACGTACTGGTGATCGCAGCGACGGAAGGCAGTATCGATGACAAGGAGCGCCTGGTGCCCTACTTGCCCGAGCGTGTGATCAAGCAGGTAAGCAGGACAGAGCGCAGCATCACGGTAGATTGGGACCCCGACTACCTGGTGTGACCAATACCCCACATTGTGGGAGCGGGCCGTGCCCGCGATTGAATTACGCGAATAATCGCTTGCAGGGCAAGCTCCCACAGTGGGGGGAATACAGTGAAGATCGGCATCGTCACCCTGTTTCCCGAGATGTTTGCGGCGATTACCGAACATGGCATTACCAGTCGGGCATGCAAGGAAGGGATCATCTCCCTGCAGTGCTGGAACCCGAGAGATTTTACGCACGACAGGCATCGTACCGTGGACGACCGGCCCTTTGGCGGTGGACCCGGGATGCTGATGAAGACCGAGCCATTGCAATGTGCGATTGCGGCAGCCAAGGCTGGTTTGAATGATGGTTTGCAGAATGATGGTGCCACCCACACGAAAGTGATCTACCTGTCCCCTCAGGGGCGCAAGCTGGATCAGCAGGGGGTGGAGGAGCTCGCGGCGTGCAGCTCACTGGTGCTGGTCTGTGGTCGTTATCAAGGCATCGATGAGCGACTCTTGAAGCACGATATCGACGAGGAATGGTCGATCGGGGACTACGTCCTCAGTGGCGGTGAACTGGGTGCGATGGTGTTGATTGATGCGGTGACGCGCTATCAACCGGGAGCGCTGGGACACGAGAACTCGGCCTCCGAAGACTCGTTCGCAGACGGGCTGCTGGACTGTCCGCAGTACACGCGACCTCAGCAGTACCAGGGTGAAGCTGTCCCCGAGGTGTTGTTGGGCGGGAACCACGAACAGATCAGGATATGGCGACTGAAGCACAGTCTGGGCAATACCTGGTTGAAGCGGCCCGACCTGTTGCAGAACATGAATTTGAGTACGGAACAGAAAGGTTTGTTGGACCAATTTATTAGTGAATACGAAGCAAGGCGCTGATGCGCCGGGCGGCGAAACCGGGAGTAAGGCAATGAGCAAGAACAAGATCATTCAGATGGTTGAAAACGCACAGATGGGCAAGGCGATCCCGGATTTCGGTCCTGGCGACACAGTGGTCGTGCAGGTCAAGATCAAAGAGGGTGACCGTGAGCGTCTGCAGGCATTCGAAGGCGTCGTGATTGGTATCCGCAATCGCGCACTGAACTCTGCGTTCACCGTTCGCAAGATCTCCCACGGTGTGGGCGTCGAGCGTACTTTCCAGACCTACAGCCCGATGCTGGACAGCATCACGCTGAAGCGTCGCGGCGATGTGCGTCAGGCCAAGCTGTACTACTTGCGTGACCTGTCCGGTAAAGCGGCTCGTATCACCGAGAAGCTCGAGAAGAAGACCAGCTGATCTGCTGCGCGCCAGCATTGGCGCGCGCACCGAAGCGATGGAAGGGGAGGCAATCCTGATTGTCTCCCTTTTTTATTTCCGGCTCTGACTGTGGGAGCAGGGTTGTGTGGGAGCGGGCCTGCCCGCGATTGTTTCTTGCGGTTCGCAGTAGCACTTGTCGCGAGCAGGCTCGCTCCTGCAGGGTGCATCGTGAGCACGCTCGCTCCCGCGTGGCTGCTGTGGTAATTTAAACGCGCTTCCCCGGTCTAGAGTTCAGACAACGCATTCCTACACCCGATATCGAGGTTTTCCCAATGACAACACTCTTTCGATCCGTCGCCATCGCCGGGATCGTGATCATGGGCCTGGCATACACTGTGTTCGGTCAGCAGGAGCCGTCGCAGACGAGCACGACTCAGACGGATTCAGTCCAGACGGACGCCAATCAGGCAACCTCTGCAGACGCGAAAACAGAGTGGGCTGATGCATTGCGAGCAAAACTCACCGCCACGCTGTCCGTTGCGACCAACAATCCCATGCAGATCGTCAGCATCAGCGAGACACCATTCGAGGGATTGGTCGAGGTTGAATTGAGCACAGGGGAGACACTGTTCTCCGATCGCAACGGGGAGTTCCTGGTCACCGGCGACCTGTTCCGCGCGAGCGAAACCGGTCTGGTGAATCTCTCGGCAGCGGCGCGCCAGCTCAAGATCGTGGACTGGATTGCGGCGGTACCAGAGGACCAGATGATCATCTTCAATCCCGAGGAAACCAAGGCAACGATTACAGTCTTCACGGACGTTGACTGCACCTATTGTCGCAAGTTGCACGGCGATCTTGAGGCCATCATGGATCTCGGTATTCGCGTTCGTTACGTCGCCTA
>MGYS01000056.1:5986-6629 GCA_001802565.1 Gammaproteobacteria bacterium RIFCSPLOWO2_02_FULL_57_10
GGCACCGTGATCCCCGGATATCTTGATACCACACAGCTGGCAGGTGTCGTCTTCGGGCAGTAATGCGCGAGCGATAGAGCTGCATTTTTCCACCCAATATTTAGTACAATGAGCGCCATTTTCACAATGGCGTTGAGGATTTGTCTTGAAACACGATTCGGCACAGGATTCGGCAAACCCTGCAGTGGGCAGGCAGCAATTCAATATCGGTATCTGTGGCATGGGCACGGTGGGCGGTGGCACATTTACCCTGCTGCAGAACAAGCAGGCGGAAATCACCCGGCGTCTCGGCAAGACCCTGAAGGTCACGCACGTTGCCTCGCGCCGTCAGAATCCAGCCTTCGATACGTCGAATATCCGTTTCAGTACCGATGTCTTCGCTGTTGCAGACGATCCCGCGATCGACATCCTGGTGGAAGTCATGGGTGGCACCGAACCGGCTCTGCCGCTGATTCTGCGCGCGATCGAAAACGGCAAGCACGTCGTGACGGCCAACAAGGCATTGATCGCCGTACACGGCAATGAAATCTTTGCGGCTGCCAAGCGCAAGGGTGTCACGGTTGCGTATGAAAGTGCGGTAGCCGGTGGTATCCCCATCATCAAGGCCTTGCGTGAGGGTCTGGCGGCCAACTCGATTCACTGG
>MGYS01000056.1:6709-20241 GCA_001802565.1 Gammaproteobacteria bacterium RIFCSPLOWO2_02_FULL_57_10
CGCAGAGGCTGACCCTACATTCGACGTGGAAGGCATCGATGCCGCACACAAGCTGACGATTCTTGCGTCCAACGCGTTCGGTATCTCGCTGCAATTCGACAAGGTTTACACAGAGGGTATCAGCAAGCTCACGATCGCTGATGTGAACTACGCCAATGAGCTTGGCTACCGCATAAAACACCTTGGCATCACACGCATGACTGACAAGGGCATCGAGATGCGTGTGCACCCCACGTTGATTTCCACGCAACGCCTTATCGCCAATGTGAACGGTGTGATGAATGCCGTGGTAGTGAAAGGGGATTCTGTGGGTTCAACTCTTTACTACGGTGCAGGTGCAGGCGCGCAGGCAACGGCATCTTCCGTGGTGGCGGATCTGATCGACATCGTGCGCAGTTTCGGTGACAGCGCAACGGGAAATTCCGGTACAGTGCCATCGCTCGCATTCAGTTCCCTGCGTAACGACATTCCTATTCTCAGCATCGACGACATCGAGTGCGAGTACTATCTGCGCATTCCTGCGCAGGACAGGATCGGTGTCATGGCGCAGATCTCCCAGGTGTTGATGAATCACGGTATCAACATCGAAGCGCTTATCCAGAAGGAGCCGGATCACAGCGCTACGGGCGATGTCGTGGTGCCAGTTGTCCTGCTGACGGGCAAGGTGCAGGAGCGTCAGATGAACAAGGCCATCGCGGCGATCGAAGCGCTCGAGCAGGTGGCTGGCAAAGTCACGCGCATACGCGTGGAACTTTTTGATGGGGAAGGGAACTGACGTGACCATGAGATACATCAGCACGCGCGGAAAATCTCCCGCCCAGAGTTTCGAGCAGGTTCTGCTGACAGGCCTTGCACCGGACGGTGGTCTCTATGTGCCAGAGACTCTGCCACACTACAGCAAGGATGAGATTGCCGAGTGGGTTGGTCTGCCTTATCCGGAACTGGCCCTGAAGATCATTTCTCCATTTGTGGATGGCGCGATTCCGGAAGCAAAGCTGAAGGAGTTGATCGACAAGAGTTATCAGAATTTTTCACACAAGGCGATTGCCCCGCTGCACATGCTGGGCACGAACGAGTGGATACTGGAGTTGTACTGCGGTCCGACGCTCGCCTTCAAGGATTTCGCGCTGCAACTGCTCGGCAATCTGCTTGATTACGTGCTGACAAAGAACAATCAGAAAGTGGTGATCCTCGGCGCTACCTCTGGCGATACGGGTTCTGCTGCTCTGGAAGGCTGTCGTCACTGCGAGAACGTCGACATCTTCATTCTGCACCCGTATCAACGCGTCTCCGAAGTGCAGCGTCGCCAGATGACGACGGTGCCAGGTGACAACGTGCACAACATTGCCGTGCGCGGCAATTTCGATGATTGTCAGCGCATCGTCAAGTCTGCATTCGGCGATCAGTCATTCCTGCCGCCGGGTCGTCAGCTGGTGGCGGTGAACTCCATCAACTGGGCGCGCATCATGGCGCAGATCGTCTATTATTTTTATGCTTCTCTGCAATTGGGTGGCCCACAGCGCCAGGTCTCCTTTTCGGTGCCTACTGGCAATTTCGGTGACATCTATGCGGGCTATCTCGCGAAGCAGATGGGACTGCCGATTGCCCAGCTGATCATCGCCACCAACAGCAACGACATTCTGCACAGATTCATGAGCCGCAACGAGTACGCACAGTCTCCCTTGCAGCACACGCTTTCGCCCAGCATGGACATCATGGTGTCGAGCAACTTCGAACGCTACCTGTTCGACATGTTCGGTCGCGATGGCAACGCGCTGACGAAATTCATGACAGAAGGGCATGCGGTTGATCCGGCCCTTTGGAAAAAAGCACGTGAAGTATTCGCCAGCGCTGCGGTCAGTGACGAGGTGACCTGCGATGTCATTCGTCAGGTTTACGCGGAAACGGCTTTCCTGATTGATCCGCACACAGCGGTCGGCGTGAAGGCGGCACGCGAGTGCAATGCCGACGCTGCCGTTCCGATGATTACCCTGGCCACGGCGCACCCGGTGAAATTTGCGGACGCGGTGACACGTGCAGGTCTGCACACACCCGAGCTGCCAGAGCACATGCGTGACCTGTTCGACAGGGAAGAGCGCTACACGGTCGTGGACAATGCGCTCACGGCTGTCACCGGCTACGTCCAGTCCCATCTGTGAACCCCATGATCCATCGCAGAGTGGCGCCGCAGGAGGGAAATTTCTCTCCTGCGGTGCCCGCTCTGCTGCGCCGCATTCTTGCCGCGCGTCACGTCTTCAACGATCACGATCTGACGCTGGACATGCAGTCCCTCCTGCCGCCGGAACTCTTGCGTGGTCTTGATGCCGCTGTAGCACTGCTGCATGAGGAGCTGTTGCGGCAGGGTCGCGTGTTGATCGTGTCCGACTTCGATGCCGACGGCGCAACCAGTTGCGTGCTGGCATTGCGTGCTTTGCGTGCGATGGGCTTTCAGCATGTCGACTACATCGTTCCCAATCGCTTCGAGTATGGCTACGGTCTGACGCCGGAGATCGTGACCCTGGCTGTCGAGAAGAAGCCTGATCTGCTGATCACGGTCGACAACGGCATCTCCAGTATTGACGGTGTTCGCGTTGCCCAGGCGCTGGGAATGAGGGTGCTGATCACCGACCACCATCTGCCCGGCCGTGAGCTGCCTGCCGCAGATGCCATCGTGAACCCCAATCAACCCGATTGTGCATTTCCCAGCAAGTCTCTGGCCGGTGTGGGTGTCGTTTTCTACCTCATGGCAGCGCTGCGAAGTTATCTGCGTGAGCGCAACTGGTTTGCCGAGAAAGGATTGCCAGAGCCCAACATGGCCAGTTTTCTCGATCTGGTGGCACTTGGCACTGTCGCAGATGTTGTGGCACTGGACAGGAATAATCGCATCCTCGTCAATGAAGGCCTGAAACGCATCCGGCAGGGACGTGCCTGTGTGGGCATCCTGGCGCTGTTGGCACTGGGCAAGCGCAGGAGGGAGACTCTGGTGGCGAGCGATCTCGGATTCACGGTAGGACCCCGACTGAATGCCGCTGGCAGACTCGACGATATGGCCCTGGGGATCGAATGCCTGCTGACCGACAATCCGGACGCCGCTGCCGCGATGGCCAGCGAGCTGGACGGCATGAACCAGCAGCGCAAGGTGATAGAAGGCGAGATGCGCGATCAGGCACTGAGCAGCATCGAGTCGATGGTGTTTGACGACAGCACCATTCCTGCCGGGCTGTGCATGTACAACCCCGAATGGCATCAGGGCGTCATCGGCATTCTCGCTGCGCGCATCAAGGAGCGCCTGCATCGCCCGGTGATTGCATTCGCCGATGCGGGGGTCAACAGCGATGGTGAGGAGGAGATCAAGGGCTCGGCGAGATCCATTGCCGGTCTGCATATCCGCGACGTCCTGGATACCGTCGCAACCCGAAACCCGGGGTTGGTCACGCGCTTTGGCGGACACGCCATGGCGGCGGGATTGACGCTGCGCAAGAATGACTATGATGATTTCCGCGCCGCGTTCGCGATGGAAGTGGCGGCCCTGCTGTGTGCGGAAGACCTGCAGTCCCGATTGCTGACCGACGGTGAGGTAAGCCCCGACGAACTCACGCTGAACACTGCTCAAATGCTGCGAGACCATGGCCCGTGGGGACAGAGTTTTCCCGAACCCTCTTTCGATGGTGTGTTTCGTGTCGTGCAGCAGCGCCTGCTGGGCGACAGCCATTTGAAGCTGGTGGTGTGTCCGCTGCACGCTGAGCGACAGACTCTGGATGCCATTGCCTTCAACATTGACCGTGCCAGGTGGCCGGACAATGCCGTCCGGCAGGTACGTCTGGTGTATCGCCTCGATATCAACGAATATCGCGGAGAGCGAAACCTGCAGCTGATGGTCGAGCACATCGAGAGTGTTTGAAGAGAGTATTTGAAGATAGTGTCTGACAGTGGTGACTTCTGCCAGGGTTACTGAAAAAGCGCCCTGCCATGTAATTATCCAGGTGGCGCGGGGTCTCTATTGCTGGTTCCTGCGGCGAATACAGTCAAACGGTTGATTTGTTACTTTTTATCACAATATCCGGTCTGATCAGCCGTGCCGGACAGGTACAATCCGGGCAAGTACAAGATTCCTGAATCTGGAGATGGATGCATGCGCAAGTCAGTCAGTGCTTTGTTCGTCCTTTGGGCTTTGGTCGTGACGCCGATGGTGGGTCATGCGGAGGTTTTCCAGGGGGAAGAAATCGAGGTGGAGCTGATTTCCGAGACCAGCAACGTAGTGCCGGGCCAGA
The DNA here is from genome assembly GCA_001802565.1 of Gammaproteobacteria bacterium RIFCSPLOWO2_02_FULL_57_10. Taxonomy (GTDB): domain Bacteria; phylum Pseudomonadota; class Gammaproteobacteria; order Pseudomonadales; family Pseudohongiellaceae; genus UBA5078. Next base: position 10,981 of record MGYS01000056.1, read on the forward strand.
CACTCTGGGTGGCGCTGCGGTTGACGCCCACCGAGCATTGGCATACCTATTCACGCTGGCAAGGCGACAGTGGCGATGCCACTCGACTGACCAACTGGCAGCTGCCCGAAGGTGCCGTGGCCGGAGACATCCAGTTTCCAACCCCCACATGGCTGCCGTTCCCGGGTTCTGATCTGGTGACCTTCTCCTACAAGGAAGAAGTGTTCCTGCCCGTGCCGATCACTGTTCCCGCGAATCTCGAGGGCGACAGCTTCGATATCTCCGTGTTTGCCGAATGGCAGGTCTGCGACGAAATCTGTCTTCTTGGTGAAGCGACGCTGAGCCTTTCCGTGCCCATCCAGGGCGACACTCTGATCACTGACCCACGCTGGGAGCAGGCGTTTGCCGACACTCGTGCCAACCTGCCGATTCCGGAGGGCGAGCATGATGTGGCCGCGTTGTTTGCCATGGCAGGGGAGCGCATCAGTTTCTCATTCCAGTCTCCAGAGGCCATTCCCGCGAACGCGACCGATGTCTGGTTCTTCCCGGAGAGCAAGCGCATCCTGAAGCCGGGCCCGCTGCGCGACGTCACTCTCAGTGCCGGTATCGCCCAGATTACCCATGAGCAGCCACGGCGCATGCTGGTGGAAGGGGATCGCATTCCGGGCCTGCTGTCCGTTGCCGATGCCAATGGCAATATCACTGGTTACCTGGTCAATGCGGTGCCCGCGACGACCGAGAATGTGGCGTCGATCACCGCTCTGGCCAGCAATGGTGCTGCCACGCCCGGAACTGACGAAGGGGGGCCGGGACTTCTGGCGGTCATGATGTTCGCACTGGCTGGTGGCCTCATCCTGAATTTGATGCCATGCGTGTTCCCCGTGCTGTCACTGAAAGTATTGAGTTTTGCTTCCAAGAGCGGTGCGGCGCACAGCGAACAGCGAATGCACGGCCTCGCGTATACGTTGGGCATCATCGTGACCTTCATGGCGCTGGCCTCTGTGCTGCTGGCTCTGCGCGCGGGCGGTGAGGCGGTCGGCTGGGCATTCCAGTTGCAGTCTCCCTGGTTTGTCGCCATCCTGATCTATCTGTTCTTCACCATGGGGCTGAGCCTGTCCGGAGTTTATGAATTCGGTTCCGGCTTCATGGGCGTCGGCAGCAATCTGGCCACCAAATCCGGTTACAAGGGCTCGTTCTTCACGGGCGTTCTTGCGACGGTCGTTGCCAGCCCCTGCACAGCTCCCTTCATGGGAGCCGCACTGGGTTTCGCGCTGTCCCAGTCCTGGCTTGTCGCCATGCTTGTGTTCATGTTCCTGGGTCTGGGGATGGCACTGCCGTTCCTGATCCTCTCGTTCAGTCCGGCGCTGCTCAAGTACATGCCCAAGCCCGGCGCGTGGATGAATACCTTCAAGGAATTCATGGCATTCCCGATGTTCGCCACTGTGCTGTGGCTGCTGTGGGTGCTCGGGACTCAGGTCGGCGTCAATGGCATGGCGGTAGTGGTGGGCGCCTGCCTGCTGCTGGCCTTCGGTCTGTGGCTGCTGCAGAAACGCACGACGGCGGGGCCGTTCTGGCGCACCGCGAATGCGGTGATCTGTGGTGTCGCGGTGCTGTTCGCATTCTATGCCCTGCAATCTCCTCTGCTGGAAGCAAGACAGAACAGCGTAGCCAGCGCCAGCGGTGACGATGCAGAGTTTGCCGATGAATATTTCCAGCCGTTCTCTGCAGCCCGCCTTGCCGATCTGCAGGCGTCAGGCGAACCGGTGTTCATCAACATGACCGCTGCCTGGTGCATCAGCTGCCTGGCGAATGAGCAGACGACGCTGAGTTCGGATCGAGTGCTGCAATCGATGCAGGACAACAACATCACCTATCTGAAGGGTGACTGGACCAATCAGGACCCGGAAATCAGCCGCGTGCTGGACGAGTTCAATCGTCCAAGCGTGCCACTCTACGTGCTCTATCCGGGCGCTGGTCGCGATCCGGTGATTCTGCCGCAGATACTGACGCCCAACCTGCTGATCGAGGCATTCGAGAACCTCTGAGTTCGCACGCAGTGGCAGGAAGGGACACATGGCACAGCGATTTTCCGCGTACACAATTGTTCAGCGCTGTCGTGAGATGCTCTTGCCATCTGCATGCGCGCTTGTCATGTATTTTTCCTCTACGGCGATTCACGCAGCAGAATCCGCAGTCGATTTCGAACCGGCTCACCAGGCGGCATCCGCATTGCCCCGTCTTCACAGTCTGTTGATCAGCCATCGGGGTGAACTGGTACTGGAACGTTATTATCAGGGCGCTCGCGCTGATCGCCCGGCCAACATGAAGTCAGCTTCCAAGACCGTCATCTCCGCCCTTGTCGGCATTGCCTTGGACCGGGGCTTGTTGAAGGGTCTGGATCAGCCGATTGGAGAATTCTTTCCGCAGGAACTGGCCGGTGACGAGAACAGCGTTCGGCGTGCCATCACCATAGAAGATCTGTTGACGATGCGCGCGGGTCTGGAGTCCACCAGCAATCGCAACTATGGCAATTGGGTGCTCAGCTCCAACTGGGTGGCACATGCGTTGTCACGTCCTCTCGTTGCCGATCCCGGCACTGACATGATCTACAGCACGGGCAGCACCCACCTGTTGTCAGCGATTCTGGCCAAGGTCAGTGGCACCAGTACCAAGCAGTTTGCCGAGCAGGCGCTTGCGCGGCCCATGGGTTTTGGCATGGCGTATTGGCCGACCGATCCACAGGGCATTCATTTCGGTGGTAACGACATGGAGATGACGCCCCGGCAGATGCTGGCATTCGGTGAACTCTACAACAATGCAGGTCGGGCCAATGGACGTCTCAGCGGCGCCGCCGAGGGGCGACAGGTCATTTCCGAACAGTGGGTCAATGAGTCCCTGCAGATCAGGACACCATCGCCACGAGGAGAGGGGCGCTTCTACGGTTACGGCTGGTGGTATCGCGAGCTGGCCGATCATGATGCCTACTTTGCATGGGGCTATGGCGGGCAGTTCATCTTCGTGATCAGAGAACTCGATCTGGTGGTGGCCGTCACTTCCGACAGCCTGCCCGGAGACTCGCGGCGAGGCCACCTCGATCGCGTCTACGATCTCGTTGAGCAACACATCGTAACGCCTCTCGCGGCATCCGCGCCGCTGCCATCCAGGGTCTCTTCTGCCACCCCATCTGCCACCCCATCTGCCCTCCCTTCTGCGGCCTTTTCCGACGTCGCCGCACGCACTCACCACGGAATTTGAATTGTGCTATTCTGCCCCGGCTTTGCGCTGCGGCACATGAATCAGTGCCGACAAATTCCGCTGTGGCAGCGGTCTGTTCGATAAGGGATCGAGAAGAGAATGAAGTTGATCAAGTTTGCTTTGGCGATGGTTGTCACCGCGCTGATTTTCACGCTGCTGATCGTTGCTCAGGATCTGCTCCTGCCATTGGTGATCGCCATCGCGTTCTGGTACCTCATCAATCTGCTTGCCAGCGGTTTCGCCCGCATTCGAGTGGGGCGGCTGACTCTGCCAAGACCCCTGTGTTTTCTTGCCTCGATTCTGACTTTCATGGTGACCATTTCCGTGATGTTCCGCTTCATCAGCGGCAGCCTGAATGATCTGAGCAGCGTGACCACGACTTACGAGACGAACCTGCGATCTCTCTGGGATCGCCTACCTTTTGCCGAGTATCTGCCGATCGACGGATTTCTCGATAACCTGGCGGCACAACTGGATCTTTCTGCAATCGTGACCACGGTCGCCGTGTCATTCACCAGTCTCGCTCGTGACAGTCTCTTGATCGTGATCTATGTGGGTTTTCTGCTGTTGGAGCAGGGCAATTTCAACCGCAAACTTTCTGCTCTGATGGGAGACCCCCAGAAGGAGAAGAGGGTGCTCAGAATTCTGACGCAGGTAAAGGGCGACATTCAGAAGTACATCAGCATCAAATTCCTCGCCAGTGCCACCACAGGCATTCTCAGCTATCTGTTGCTGCGCGCGTTGGGCATCAATTTCGCCGAGATCTGGGGACTGTTGATCTTCCTGCTCAACTTCATCCCAACCATCGGCTCCATCGTGGCAACGATCTTCCCATCGTTGATGGCGCTGGCTCAGTCGAACGAAGGATTCGGCCTGTTCTTCGCTACATTGTTCGGCATCGCGTCGCTGCAGATACTGATCGGCAACATCATCGAACCGCGTATCACTGGCCAGTCCCTCAATCTGAGCCCCGTGGTCATTCTGTTCAATCTGGCTCTTTGGGGTGCTATATGGGGGGTACCCGGCATGTTCCTCTGTGTGCCGCTGCTCATCATCACCACCATCGTGCTGGCGCACTTCCCGAAAACACGCCCGATTGCCATCCTTCTCTCCAGCGATGGCAGGCTCAATATCACGGAAGATTGACCTGCAAAGCAGGGCCGATAGGGGTATAATTCGGGCCCGCCGCGCGCCCGGGATTCCCGCAGACGCCGGGATTTGGACAGATTCTCGCAAAGACTGATTTGTACAGCCTCATGTGATTGGAAGACTTGATGAAAATTGCCGAAATTCGCCAGAAGTTCCTGACCTACTTCAACTCCCAGGGGCATCAGATTGTGGCCAGCAGCTCGCTGGTGCCAGCCAATGACCCGACACTGTTGTTCACCAACGCGGGCATGGTGCAATTCAAGGATCTGTTTCTTGGCAACGAAGTGCGCTCCTACAATCGGGCCACCACGTCCCAGCGCTGCGTGCGTGCCGGTGGCAAGCACAACGATCTGGAGAACGTCGGCTATACCGCACGCCATCACACCTTCTTCGAGATGCTGGGCAATTTCAGCTTCGGCGACTATTTCAAGCGCGATGCCATTCGCTTTGCATGGGAGTTCCTGACCAAGGAGCTGCAGCTGTCACCGGACAAGCTCTGGGTCACGGTGTTTCACGAAGACGATGAGGCCGCCGCGATCTGGATCGACGAGATTGGCGTCAGTCCGCAGCGCCTGTCTCGACTGGGTGAAAAAGACAATTTCTGGGCTATGGGTGACACCGGACCCTGTGGTCCTTGTACCGAGATATTCTACGACCACGGCCCTGAAGTGGCTGGAGGTCCGCCCGGCAGCCCTGATGACGACGGCGATCGCTATATCGAAATCTGGAACCTCGTGTTCATGCAATTCGATCGTCAGCCCGATGGCACGCTGGTGCGTCTGCCGAAGCCTTCGGTCGATACCGGTATGGGCCTGGAACGACTGGCTGCCGTGTTGCAGCATGTGCACAGCAACTACGAGATCGACCTCTTTCAAGCCATCCTGCGTGCCGCCGCGCAGCTGACCGGCACCTCGGATACCAGCAATACTTCATTGCGCGTCATCGCCGATCACATCCGCTCCTGCTCCTTCCTGGTCGCCGATGGTGTGTTGCCCTCGAATGAAGGTCGTGGCTACGTGCTGCGACGCATCATCCGTCGCGCTGTACGACACGGTTACCAGCTGGGCGTGAAGGACCTGTTCTTCTACCGCCTGGTGGATGCGCTCGTGCAGCAGATGGGTGAAGCCTATCCAGAGCTCAAGGCGCGCCAGGCCACCGTGGAGAAAGTGCTGCGTGAGGAAGAGCAACAGTTCGCTCGCACTCTGGAGAATGGCATGGCTATCCTCAAGCAGGCGATTGGCGAGCTGAAGGGCAGCGTCATCCCTGGTGATACAGTGTTCAGGCTCTACGATACATTCGGCTTCCCGGTCGATCTGACCGCCGATGTGGCGCGTGAGAGCGGTTTGACGCTGGATATGGAAGGCTTCGACCGTGCGATGGCCGTGCAGAAGCAGCAGGCGCGCGCGGCAAGTCAGTTCAATGCCGTCGAGAAACTGGTCATCGATCTGAAGCAGGGCACACAATTCATCGGTTATGAGCATCTTGCTGGTGAGGCTCAGGTGCTGGCGATATACAGCAATGGTCAACCGGTTACCCAGATCAGTGATCAGCAGGAAGCGCTGCTGATTCTGAACACCAGTCCGTTCTACGCAGAGTCGGGTGGACAGGTCGGGGACAAGGGTGTGATCGAGATTCGCCAGGGCGCTGCCAATGAGGCCAGCTTCGAGATCGTGGACACGCAGAAGCAGGGCGAACACTTCATCCACAAGGGCGTGCTGCGCAACGGCACCTTGCGCGTGGGCGATCAGGTGTCGGCCAGAGTGGCCGAGGAGAATCGCGCCGCGATCGCGTTGAATCATTCCGCAACCCATCTGTTGCACGCGGCACTGCGCAAGGTACTCGGGGAGCATGTGACCCAGAAAGGCTCGCTCGTGACCGCGGATCGACTGCGTTTCGACTTCTCTCATCACGCGGCAATGACGTCTGCCGAGCTGAGTGAGATTGAGGCACTCGTGAATGCCGAGATTCTTGCCAATACGCTCGTTGCCAAGGAGGTCATGGGGATCGACCAGGCGATGGAAAAGGGCGCCATGGCGCTGTTTGGCGAGAAGTATGGCGACGAAGTGCGGGTCGTCAGCATGGGCGATTTCTCCACAGAGCTGTGCGGTGGCACGCACGTGGAGCGCACCGGTGATATCGGCCTGTTCAAGTTCGTTGGAGAGTCAGGGATCGCTGCCGGCGTTCGCCGCATCGAGGCGGTTACAGGACGTGGCGCACTTGCCATCGTCGAGCGTCAGGAAGCGCTGCTCAAGCAGCTGTGCGATGTCGCCAAGACCAACGCCGATAATCTGCTGGAGAAGGTGCAGCAGATCATGAACAGCAACCGTACGCTGGAGCGTGAGCTGGAGCAGCTCAAGGTCAAACTGGCGAGCGCGGCAGGCAGCGATATTGCCAGTGAAGCAGTTCGCATCAATGGCAGCAGTCTGCTGGCCCGTGCCGTCGAAGGATTCAATGCGAAGACATTGCGGGACACCGTAGATCAATTGAAGAATAAACTTGGCTCCTCTGTGGTGGTACTGGCCAGCATCGAAGATGGCAAGGCGAGTATCGTTGCGGGTGTGAGCAAGGATCTTGTCGACAAAGTGAAGGCGGGAGATCTCGTCAACATGGTGGCCTCGCAGATGGGTGGCAAGGGAGGCGGTCGGGCGGACATGGCAATGGCAGGAGGCACTGACATTGCAGCGCTTCCCGCAGCGCTTGCTTCCGTGAAGGAGTGGGTAGAGGCGCGGTTGTAATAAATTGTGACGGGGCTGAATTTGCAGGGTTTTTCGCTGCACAAGTGTCCCAAATACCGATTGCATTACAAACCGCAATTTTGTTTAATTTGCACCCGTTTTAATTCCATGTAGCAAAAATGGCACTATACGTTCAAAAATTTGGTGGTACTTCCGTAGGCTCTACAGCACGTATAGAGTCTGTTGCAGACAAGATAATTGCCTATCGCAATCAGGGTCACGATATCGTGGTCGTGGTGTCCGCCATGAGTGGCGAGACCAACCGATTGCTGGGGCTTGCGCATGATATTGATTCGCAACCCTCACCTCGCGAACTGGATGTTCTCCTGTCCACGGGCGAGCAGGTGACAATTGCATTGCTCAGCATTGCCCTGCAGAAAAGAGGGTGCATGGCCCGCTCTTTCACGGGGGGACAGGTCAGGATTCTGACGGACGAGGCCTATACACGTGCCCGAATCCGCGAGATCGACGACAAGAAGATCCGCAGTGAACTGGCCCAGGGTCGCGTCGTTGTAGTGGCTGGTTTTCAGGGCATAGACGAAGAAGGCAATATCACGACGCTCGGTCGCGGTGGCTCCGATACTTCTGCGGTTGCGCTGGCTGCCGCACTGAAAGCTGACGAATGTCAGATCTATACTGACGTGAAGGGCGTATATACTACAGATCCCCGAGTCGTCGAAGATGCCAGATTGCTGCGCAGCATTACCTTTGAAGAGATGCTGGAGCTGGCCAGCCTGGGTGCCAAGGTGCTGCAGATCAGGTCAGTCGAGTTTGCTGGCAAGTACAAGGTGCCGTTGCGAGTGCTCTCCAGTTTTGAAGACGACCCCGGTACATTAATAAGTTTAGAGGATGACAAAGAAATGGAAGCTCCAATTATCTCGGGTATTGCATTCACGAGAGATGAGGCAAAGGTTACTGTCTCTGGAGTGCCAGATGTCCCTGGAATTGCCTATCGCGTGATCGGTCCGGTTAGCGATGCAGGTATAGAAGTGGACGTGATTGTGCAGAACGTGTCTGCAGACGGTACAACAGATATCACTTTTACAGTGAAACGCCAGGATGCCGAACAAACCCGGCAGATTCTCGGTCGTATAGCTGAGGATGTCAAAGCAAGAGACATTTCGCTTGATACCAGGATAGCGAAGATCTCTTTGGTGGGAGTCGGTATGCGGTCGCACGCCGGCATTGCCAGCAAGATGTTCAAGACACTTGCTGATGAGTCCATCAACATCCAGATCATCACGACATCTGAAATCAAGATTTCCGTGGTGATTGATGAAAAGTATCTGGAACTGGCTGTCAGGTCCTTGCACAGCGCGTTCGGCCTTGGAGATGAGAACAAAGGTTGATCTTCGCCCGACTCTCTTCTCCAGGAAATTGCTGTGCATTTGCGGTACAGCAATACTATGTTCATTAACCTGCTTTCACCGCCACGCAACAAGGTGTAAAAAGAACAACTACTGGGTGGAAAAGCGTAACGAAACAACACATCAGGAATTGTGTTTTCCGCAAGAAGCTTCGGGCAATTTGAAGTGGAAAGTACAAGGACATTGAGAGTGGGAAAGGAGAGATAACATGTTGATTTTGACTCGCCGCATAGGTGAAACTTTGATGGTTGGCGATGATGTCACAGTGACTGTACTGGGTGTCAAAGGGAATCAGGTACGAATCGGCGTGAATGCGCCAAAAGATGTAGCAGTACACCGCGAAGAAATTTATCAACGTATTCAGAAAGAACGAGACACCGGCGGTGCCGGCTCCGACGACAACGCTTAAGTAAATAAACCCGCGTTGGCCCTGCCATTTTTCCTGACGTATGTTATCATTGCGCGCGATTTTGGAGAGATGGCCGAGTGGCTGAAGGCGCACCCCTGCTAAGGGTGTATAGGTTAATACCCTATCGAGGGTTCGAATCCCTCTCTCTCCGCCATACAAGAATCCCACTCCGTCTGAACGTTCTGCAGCTTCGATAAACATCACCGCAGCCCAAACACGAGAGAGGGATCCGAACCCGAAAAATGGGTTCGATCGATTGCAACGCAATCGAAGACGAGCGCGCCATGCGCGCGAAGCCCGCAGGGTTGCAAACAGCCAAGCTGTTTGCAATCAATCCCTCTCTCGGGGTCAACGCAACCACCAATCC
>MGYS01000056.1:20249-22554 GCA_001802565.1 Gammaproteobacteria bacterium RIFCSPLOWO2_02_FULL_57_10
TAGTTTCATCGCGAGCAGGCTCGCTCTCACAGGTGCGTCTTGTCCACCAGCGGTTCCTGTGCCACCATGCGGCGATCATTTCTCATCAGGCCGCTTCCATGAAACCAGCTCCCCTGAAACTCCTTTTCTGTTCAATACTCACATTGGCCGCCGTCATGACCTCCTGTTCACAAGCCCAGGACTCTCCCGCAGCAATCGTTCCGTTCTCAATCAACATTCCCCAAGCGGACATAGACGATCTGCGCCTGCGGCTCTCCATGACTCGCTTCCCCGATCAGATCACCGGTACTGGTTGGGATTACGGGACCGATACCGCCTATCTGCGCGAACTCGTCGACTATTGGCAGAACGATTTCGATTGGCGTGAGCAGGAGCGACAGCTCAACGAGTTCGATCAGTTCACCACCACCGTGGAAGGGCTGCAGATTCACTTCATCCATCAGCGTTCGCCGCATGCCGATGCCACGCCGCTGCTGCTGACTCATGGATGGCCCGGTTCAATCGCAGAGTTCAGGAAGATCATCGGACCGCTCACCAATCCCGAGCAGTACGGCGGCAGTGCCGAGGACGCATTCCACGTTGTGGCGCCATCGCTGCCGGGTTTCGGTTTCTCGGAGAAACCAGATGAGCGTGGTTATAATCCCGAGCGCATGGCGCACATACTGGCCGCCTTGATGCAGCAACTTGGTTATGAGAAATACGGTGCCCAAGGAGGAGACTGGGGCGCGATCATCAATCGCATTCTGGCAAATCGTTATGGTGACAGGCTGATTGGCCTGCACTCCAACTTCGTGCTGGCCAATCCGCCAGCGGACCCTCAGGTGCTTGCCAGTGTTCCTGCCGACGAGATGGCAAGTCGCGAGGCGCGTCAGGCCTACATGGCAAATGAAGTGGGCTATCAGCAGATACAGGGCACCAAGCCGCAGACAGTGGGCGTGGGTCTGAATGATTCACCGGCAGGGCTGGCGGCGTGGATCGTCGAGAAATTCCACGGTTGGAGCGATATCGATCGCACGATTCCCAATGGGCTGGAACAGAAATTCACGAAGGACGAGATGCTGACCAATATCAGCATCTACTGGTTCAATCAGGCAGCGACTTCCTCTGCGCGCATCTATTACGAGAATCGCAATGTCGCCATGGCTGAGCCGGTAGGATTTGTCGACGTGCCTACAGCCGGGGCGATATTTCCAGCGGAGATCTACCTCACACCCAGGCTATGGGCAGAATCGCAGTACAACATCGTGCGCTGGACTCGCATGCCGCAGGGCGGTCACTTTGCCGCGATGGAGGAGCCGGAGCTTCTCCTTACGGATATTCGCGAGTTCTTCCGGTCTCTGCGCTGATCAGAGGTGCATGCATGCCTCTTCATCTGAGTTGCTCGAACCGCATCGAAGCCTTGCAGCGTGAGCTGGCTCTGAGTCTGTCAGAGAGCCCGCTCGCCAATCCCCTGCAGTCCGAATTGATTCTGGTGCCCAGCATGGCGATGCAGCGCTGGTTGAATCTGCAGCTCGCTACTCAGCATGGTGTGGCCACCAACATCGACTATCCTCTGCCTGCTGCATGGTTCTGGCAGCTCGCGGCTTCTGTGCAGGCTGGAGCCAGTGCTGACGAGAGAGTTCACGACCCGCTCTCACGCGATCTTGCAGCCTGGAAAATTCATGGCGTGTTGCCGGGGCTTCTCGCGCAGCAGGCTTTTGCGCCGCTGCAGCACTATCTGCAGGGCGATGACAATGGCGTGAAGCGCTGGCAGCTTGCGCAGCGCATCGCCGATGTCTTCGATCGTTATCAGTATTATCGTCCCGAATGGATCAGGGCATGGAGCGCATCCGATACCAGATCTCCCGCCTCCGCTCAGGACGTGCCAGCCTGGCAGCCGCTGCTGTGGCGCGAGTTGATTGCATCCTGCGCGGATCAACATCGCGTTGCGGTGATTGATCGTCTGCTGGTCGCGTTGCGTGCAGGCAGAGTGCCGCATGATCTTCTACCCGAGCGCATCAGTTGCTTCGCACTGTCGAGTTTGCCGCCGCTGTTCGTGGAGATATTGCACGCGCTTGCCGCGCACACCGATATTCATCTTTACCAGCACAGCCCCACAGATCAGTACTGGGCCGATCTGCGCAGCAAGAAGGCGCTGGCGCGAATGCGCGTGGAGAAGCCGGAAGAAGCGAACTACTACGACACCGGCAACGAGTTGCTCGCATCATGGGGGCGTCAGGGGCAGGCGTTTCAGGATCTGTTGCTGGGCAACGACATTCTGGAATCCGCGCACTGGGAATACTACTGTGAACCTGGCAGCGATACT
>MGYS01000056.1:22561-27535 GCA_001802565.1 Gammaproteobacteria bacterium RIFCSPLOWO2_02_FULL_57_10
ACCGTCTGCAACAGGATATTCTCTCTCTGAATGACACGCGCGAAACGGTTGTCGTCGACAGCTCCGTGCAGGTCAATATTTGCCACAGTGCTCTGCGCGAGTGCCAGGTACTCCACGATCAGCTGCTTTCCGAATTGGAACGGAATCCGCAGCTGAAACCGGAAGATATTCTGGTCATCGTTCCGGAGATCAGTCGCTACGCCCCCTGCATCGAAGCGGTCTTTCGCCGCGAGGAGAGTGGCGCGCGACCCTTCATCCCCTGGAATCTCTCTGACACCTCCGTGGCCGACGAGCATCCTCTGATCCGTACCTTCTTTCAGCTGCTTGCGCTGCCTGGTTCGCGTTTTACCAGTTCGGAAGTGCTCTCCATTACAGGAGTGCCAGAGATCGCCCAGCGGTTTGGTCTGGATGAGAGTGCGCGGGAGGACGTCATCGGTCTGTTGCAGCAGACTCAGGTGAGGTGGGGAATCGATGGCGATCACAAACGCGAGCTGGGTCTGCCAGCGACTGAGGAAAACACTTGGCGCCATGCGGCCGACAGACTGATGGCCGGATATGCCCTGGGCGATATCGAGTTCTGGCATGGCATTGCGCCGCAATCGGGTGTTGCCGGTGGGCGTGCACTGGCGCTGGGTCGCTTCTTCGCGCTCCTCGACTCCCTGTGTCGCTGGCGTGAACAGCTGCGCCATGAGCGCAGCGCGCAGCAATGGCAGCTGACTCTCAACGCGATGTTGCAGGACATCTTCGGTAATCCCACTGACGAGGACGACAAGCTGCAACAGATTCGTGACGTGATCGGCGAACTGAAGGAGCAGGCGGCAGAGCAGTGGCTGTCTCTCGATCTGCTGCGACTCTGGTTGGAAGACAGTCTTGGAACGCGCACCGTGCACAATCGATTCTTCAGTGGTGGCGTGACCTTCTGTGGCATGCGTCCGATGCGCAGCGTGCCGTTTCGTGTCATCTGCGTCCTCGGGATGAACGCCCTGGCGTTTCCCCGCCGCGAGAATGCGCTGGCCTTCGATGCCATGGCGCAGCAATGGCGTGCTGGAGATCCGCGCAAGGGCGATGAAGATCGCTATCTGCTGCTGGAAACCCTGCTTTGCGCGCGCGACAAACTCTATTTCAGTTACACGGGGCGCAGCCTCAAGGACAACACACCCTGTCAGCCGTCTGTGCTGCTGCAGGAATTGCTCGATTTCATTGATGATCGTTATGCGGTGGCAGGCGACTCTGAAGAATGTGCCACACCTTTAAGCAAACGCATCAGCGCATTGCAGCCGATGCAGGCATTCAGTCCGCGCAATTTTCTGGACGCCGGTCTTGCGGTGAAGAGCTACGACGCATGGTGGTGTCTGGTGGCGCAGGCTCTTGGGAGTGGCACGAATCACGCGGAAGAAATGCAGGTGTCGGCAGAGTGGCCCGCCGTGAAACTTCCTGTGAAAGAAGAAAGTGGAAACACGGTGGAGCTTTCCCAGTTGATTCGCTTTCTGCAGCATCCGGTGAAATTCTTCTTCAATAACCGCTTGCGACTTTATCTGCATGACGAAGTGCAAGGGGAAGAAGACGAGGTCTTCTCACTGGACGGCCTGCAGTCATGGGGGATTCGCAACACCATGATCCAGAGACTGCTGCAGGAGCCTGTGGACTCTTCGGACGTCGAGTTGCAGGCACTCCTCACTGCAAAGGGATTGTTGCCTCACGGCAGCCTGGCAGCTTCTGCCTACGCTCAGGTTCAACTGCAGGCGCAGACGTTGCTCGATGATCTTGCTCCCTATCGCGGCATGCAGCCGGTTCCGCGTGCGATTGATCTGACGGTGTCCTCGGAGACAGAGGCTGCGCCGCATCTGCGTGGTCAGGTGGCAGGTTGCATCTCCGGAATCGGACTGCTGCATTACACGCCGTCTTCGCTGAAGGGTAAATATCTGATATCGGCCTGGGTGGAGCATCTGGCGCTTTGTGCAGGCAACGCACTTGCAGCAGGTGAAAGCACACTGCTGTATTGCCGCGATGCGCGCCTGCGCTTCGAGCCGCTTGCCGCAGAGGATGCGCGCGAACAGTTGTCGCAGTATCTTGAGCTGTTTCGTGAAGGTGTGACACGGCCGCTGCCGATATTTCCTGATGCCACCTTTGCCTTTGCGCAGGCAGAGGGCGACAAGGCGCTGAAGGCTGCTTACAGGAGCTGGGCAGGTGACGACTTTCGCGATATTCCCGGTGATCAGGACGATGCCTACGTGCGTCTGTTATCGCGTGACGGCGACAGAGATCCACTGACGGAGAGTGAGTTCAGTGAACTTGCTGCAACGCTCTACGGCTCCGCGCTGCGCAATGGGGTGACGATATGACATCTCCCCGTACCATGATGAAACCTCAGGTGCTGAACGCGTTGCAGACGCTGCAATTGCCGCTGTCGGGCATCAAGTTGATCGAGGCCAGTGCAGGTACCGGCAAGACCTACGCGATCAGCAATCTCTATCTGCGTTATGTACTGCAGGGCTACAGGGTCAATCAGATTCTGGTGGTCACGTTCACCAATGCGGCCACGGAAGAATTGCGCGGACGTATTCGCGCGCGGCTGCATGACACGTTGCTTGAGCTGCAAAAGTACAGGGACGGCGTTTCTACACTTCCGCCCAATGATGAGTTTCTGCTCTTGCTGCTGCAATCCTTCGAGTCTGCGCCCGAGGAAGAAGTCGAGCAGAGCATTGCCCGCCTGCGTCTTGCCGTGCGCACCATGGATGAAGCGGCGATCTATACCATCAACGGTTTCTGCCAGCGCGCGTTGACCGATCACGCGTTCAACAGCGGTCAGGCATTTGAACTGGAGTTGATCAACGACGACGATGCGCTGTGGCAGCAGGCACTGAAAGACTGGTGGCGCAGCACGGCATACGAACTCGACAACGTGCAGGTACGCCTGCTGACCGACACGCTGGGATCGTTCGAGAATTTTCTGCGGGCGCAGAAACCACTGCGTGACGTGCGTGACAGAAAAGTGCTGCCGGAAAGTGCCGAAGATATGGCGACGATCCACGTGCTCTGGCGTGAGCTTGAGGATCCATTGCAAAAGTTGGCGCTGGAGTGGCACAGCAGGGCAGAGGAACTTCAACAGATCCTGCTGGAGTCTCCAGCATTGAGTCGCACGCAGAAGAATGGTTACAAGCCGGATGATCTGCACTCGTCTTTCGGCCTGTTGCACAACTACTTCAGTTCTTCGGCGCTGCTTGAAGTGCCTGCCGAACTCGTGCTGCTGTGTGCGGACAATCTGCGTAACAATAATCAGCCCCGCAGGCTCGATACCGATCCCCGTCTGCAGGATGGATTTTTCCAGCGCTGTGAGAAAGTCGTCGCCGACATGACCTCATTGCGTGAGCGTTTCAGCGTCGCGGCGTTGCTGGCAGCGACGCGCGACGCGCGTGCGCGCATGGAAAGCGCCAAGACTCTCACGCGCACGATTTCCTTCAGCGATCAGTTGACGCGTCTTCATGATGCCTTGCTCAGCCCTTCCGGTGAGGCCCTTGCACACGCACTGCGCCGCGCATTCCCTGTGGCGATGATCGACGAGTTCCAGGACACTGATACGATACAGTACCGAATCTTTCGTCATCTCTATTTCAGGGAGTCCTCCGTCGCGGAAGAGTCGGGCGCCTTGATCATGATTGGCGACCCCAAACAGGCGATCTACAGTTTTCGTGGTGGCGATATCTTCGCCTATGCCGAGGCTCGCCGTGACGCCGGAGAAAATCGTTACACGCTCGATACCAACTGGCGTTCGGTGCCGGATCTGGTCAACGCCTGCAATGCCTTCTTTACCAGGCGCGGCGCTGCATTCGTGTACGAAGATGCCATCGATTTCCAGCCGGTGCACTCAGCAGAGAAAGAGCATGCGCCGCTCCTCGATAACGGAAAAGCCATCACACCTTTCACGCTTTGGCAGATTCCTCAAGGCGATGACGGCAAGCCGCGCAACAAGGGTGAACTGGACAGGCTGATCAGCGAATGCGTGGCCGATGAGATGGCTCGACTCATCAATGGTGGCTGTCGCGGCGATGTCACGCTTGGCGATGCGCCGCTGCGCCCTGGGGATATCGCCGTGCTGGTGCGAACGAACTTCGAAGGTGCAGCCGTACGTGCGGCGTTGCTGGCACGTGGCCTCAATGCCGTGACCGTCGGACGTGACAAGGTTTTCCAGAGTGAGGAGGCCAGGGCACTGGAGTTGTTGCTGAGTGCGGTTGTCCATTGCAGTGATCGTACCGCTCTGCGTGCCGCGCTGAGCAGCGATCTGCTGGCACTCGACTATGTCGCGATCGCGCAGATTGTTGATCATCAGGAACAATGGCTGCCATGGGCAGAGCGCATGAAAACGTTGCACGATCTGTGGCTGCAGAAGGGCTTCATGGTGATGTTCCAATCCCTGTTGCAGGAGTCCCTGTTCAGCACGCAATCCGCATCGCAGACCGGTGTGCGAACAGGTTTGCAGATCGGACTGCAGATGGCTACACGGCCCCTGGCAGAGCGCCGCCTCACGAACCTGCTGCATCTCTCGGAACTGTTGCAACAGGTTTCCCGCACGCACCCTGGTTTGGAGTCTCTGCTGCACTGGTTCCGCGAACAGATCGCCGAGACGTCGGATGTCGAGACAGAGCTGCGACTGGAGAGCGATGAGGCGCTGATCAAGATTGTCACCATTCATGCCAGCAAGGGGCTCGAGTATCCCGTGGTGTTCATTCCGTCGCTGTGGGGCTGCAAACCACGCGACAAGGACGCGAACACGCGCGATATCGTGGCGTTTCACGACGTCGGCGGAAACGCCTGTCTGGATCTCGGGTCCGCGAATCGCGATCGGCATCTGCTGCTGGCCGAGAAGGAACGTCTGGCCGAGGATGTGCGTCTTGCCTACGTGGCACTGACTCGTGCCAGGTCAAAAATTTATCTGCTGTGGGGGGAGGCGGGCACTACAGCGTATTCCGCGCGCAC
>MGYS01000056.1:27543-28847 GCA_001802565.1 Gammaproteobacteria bacterium RIFCSPLOWO2_02_FULL_57_10
GGTGTCAGCGATCTGGATGAGCAGTTCTCGGATGTGAATCTCAAGGAGCCGACGTTCAGCGAACAACTGCGTGTTCTCGCCGACACCAGTGCGGGCAGTATCGAAGTGTTGCCACTGCCGATGCTCTCCTCAGTCGTTGCGCAGAAGCAGACATCTGACACTGTTGCGCTGCAGCCCTCGCAGTTCAGCGGCAGCATTGTCACAGACTGGCGCATCAGCAGCTTCAGCAGTCTCACCCGCGACATTCACCAGGCGCCGCACAGCGGCAGCAGCGCAGCGAGCAGCGATCCGATCATCAACTTCACGGCAGGCAGTCATGTCGGACTGTTCCTGCACAAGATTCTGGAGGAGCTGGATTTTCAGGGAGATATTGCTGCTCAGACGATTGCGCTCAATCAGCGGCACGCGCCGCATTACGGCTTTGATGCAGAGCGGCAGCAGGAGACAGTCGTCACCTGGTTGCAGCACATCGTCAACACGCCGTTGAATGAGGCGGGACTGATGCTGTCGCAATTGTCCCGTCATCGTCGTCTCGATGAGTTGCAGTTCGATTTCGCGATCGACAAGGTGAGTGTGACGTCACTCAATCACGTCGTGGGAGAGTGGGCGGGTGTCACGCTCAGTCCCGTCAGCGTGGAAGATTTTCGCGGCATGATCACCGGTATCATCGATCTCGTGTTCGAACACAGAGGCCGCTACTACATCGCGGACTACAAGAGTAATTATCTTGGTTCCGCGCTTGCCGACTATGCCCCCGAACAATTGCGGCAGGCCATCTTCGATCGTCGCTATGATCTGCAGTATCTGCTCTACGTGTTGGCTCTGCATCGCTATCTGCGGCAGCGATTGCGTGACTATGACTACAATCAGCACATGGGCGGCGTTTATTATCTGTTTCTGCGAGGCATGCGTCCTGCGACCGGGCCACGCTACGGCGTGCATCACGATCTGCCTCCTCATGCGTTGATCGACGAGCTTGATTCCAGAGTTCTGGGGTATCAGAGCTCGAGGGACACGAGTACGGCCCAATCGCAGTCCGACAAGGGAGAGTCAGCATGAGTCTTCTCAACGCACTCGTGGACGCGGGCGCCTTGTCGCCACTCAGTGCCTTCTTCGCCCGTTTCATCGCGCGTCAATCGGGAGAGACAGAAGATGGATTACTGGTGCTCACTGCGGCCCTGCTCAGCGAGAGCAATCAGCAGGGCAACGTGTGCGTCGATCTGAGTCGTCACGCGTCAGCTCCATTGTTCGCAGGGCTGTCATCCGGACAGCTGGCGATGGAGATACCCCAAGCTCCAGCACTT
>MGYS01000056.1:28880-33318 GCA_001802565.1 Gammaproteobacteria bacterium RIFCSPLOWO2_02_FULL_57_10
GCCATTGTGTCGGCAATGCCGGTGACGTGGCGCCTCTGATCCTCGACGCTGAACGTCTCTACCTGCATCGCTTCTGGCAGGATGAACAGACTGTCTACCACGGCATCGCCGCACGACTGCTGCCGGTGGAGGACATTGACCAGGAGCGCCTGCTTGAAGGGCTGGGCAGGCTCTACCCGGATCACAAACCATTGCAACCTGACTGGCAGAAGGTCGCGTCCGCACTCGCTGTCACGCGACGCTTCGCCGTGATATCCGGTGGTCCCGGTACCGGCAAGACCACGACCGTGGTCAAGGTGCTGACACTGCTGCTGGAACAGAATCCCGGATTGCGCCTGCAGCTTGCTGCGCCCACGGGCAAGGCTGCTGCCCGCATGGTCGAGTCCATTCGTGCGGCACGTACCACTTTGACGTTGCCACCACACCTTGCCGCGCTCCTGCCTGACCAGGCCAGTACACTCCACCGCCTGCTTGGTTATCAGGGCGGCGCACGCGGCTATCGTCATGATCGCTTCAACCCATTGCTGGTGGATTGTCTGGTCATTGACGAGGCCTCGATGATCGACCTGGGCTTGATGCGCGCGCTGCTGGATGCCACACCGGCCCACGCGAGGATCATTCTTCTGGGGGATCGTGATCAACTGGCCTCCGTGGATGCGGGCAATGTACTCGGTGACATCACCGGTCACGGCCAGGAATTGCATTACAGTCCTGCCATGGCCTCGCAGCTTGCGCAGCTGACGGGTATTGAGCAGAGCCAGCTGCCAACGGCGACGACTGCGCCAGCGATTGCGGATGCAGTCGCACTGCTGCGGACGAGTCATCGCTTTGCCGCCAACAGCGGCATCGGTCGATTGGCGCGACTGGTCAATGCCGGTGATGCAGAGAGCGCGTTGTCGTTGCTGCGTGCCGAGGCCACGGTCGAGGGGCCGCTGCCGACAACGGAGCTGATCTGGTTGCAGCCATCCGCCAACGAGCGCAGTCCGCTCGATCGCAACGCGCTGGAGTGGGCGCTGGAACGTTATGGTGAGTATCTGCGTTGCCCCGATGTGTCCAGCGCTCTGTCCGCATTCGCACAGACGCGCATTCTCTGTGCCATGCACGATGGCCCGTTGGGCGATCGCGAGATCAATCGCCTGCTGGCGGAACGACTGCGAATGCGCGGTTTGCTGCCACGCGCGTCGTCCATCGCTGACGAAGAGTTTCACGGCAAGCCCGTGATGATCACGGTGAATGATTACGAGCTGGAACTGTTCAATGGGGATATCGGTCTGTTATGGAAGGACGAACAGGGGAGGCTTGACGCCTGCTTCCCGCTGCTGGACGGACAGGTGCGGCGCATTCCTGCACGCAGTCTGCCGGAACACGTGACGGCGTGGGCGCTGACGGTACACAAGTCGCAAGGATCGGAGTTCGATCAGGTGATGTTGGTGCTGCCGGACGATGTCCACAGCCCGCTGCTCTTGCGTGAATTGCTCTACACGGGAATCACGCGGGCCCGCAGTCGTCTGCTGTTGCACGCCGCTGCAGATGTTTTCGCGGTGGCCTGTCGCACACCGGTGCAGCGCAGCTCGGGACTGGCGGCCCACCTTGGCTGGCAGTCCAGAGATTGATCGCAGGCCTTGATTGTGGGAGCGAGCCCTGCTCGCGATGATTTTGAGCAATCTTAATCGCGAGCAGGGCTCGCTCCCACAGAGATCGCTTGGGAAATGGCGCGTCAGCCGGTGGTGAGAATGGTGTGCGCCATGTTCAGGTGTTCGGCAGCTTCGCGGCCGAGAATCGTGAGATAGCCGCCATCGGGTTGTGTGACCAGGCCCTTGTCATGCAGGCGTCGCGCCGCACTGATCTTGGCCTCTCCTGCTTCCTTGTGGACCTTGATGCCGGCCTGCGGGTCGGTGACGTCGTAGAGCAGCAGCGTGTTGACTTCGTCGATCAGGGCGGGGCTCAGTGTAGTAGGAGTCAATGTCATGGTGGACCTCGGAAATTATTATTGTCAGGGTGTAGTATATGCGCCTTCAATGCCCGGACGCACACACAAAACAGCAGCATGGCGACAGTAGCCAAACAGGGAGCCCATGAAAGTACCAACAAGATTGCAGCCACTGGTCGATGACGGACTCATCGACGAGGTTCTCAGTCAGCTGATGAGTGGCAAGGAAGCGCAGGTATACGTTGTTCGATGTGGCCAGCACGTACGCTGCGCCAAGATTTACAAGGAAGCGGGCAAGCGCAGCTTCAAACAGGCCGTGCAGTATCAGGAAGGGCGCGCCGTGAAGAACAGCCGCAGCGCTCGCGCCATGAACAAGCGCAGCCGCTATGGTCAACAGGAACAGGAACAGGCGTGGCTCAATGCCGAGGTGGATGCGCTGCGTCGCCTGGCCTCTGTCGGCGTTCGCGTACCGGCCACCCATGGTTTTGTTGACGGTGTGCTGCTCATGGACATGATCAGCGACGCCGACGGCTATCCAGCGCCACGTCTGAATGACGTCGTGCTGACCCCCGAAGTGGCCCGCGAATATCACGCCCGCATCATTGCCGATGTGGTGAAAATGCTTTGCGCCGGTCTGATTCACGGCGACCTTTCCGAGTTCAATGTCCTGGTCAGCGCCAATGGTCCCGTGATCATCGACCTGCCGCAGGCCGTCAATGCGTCGGGCAACAACAGTGCGGCGGCGATGCTGCTGCGCGATGTCGAGAACATGGCAAATTATTTCGGAAGATTCGCGCCGGAATTGCGGACCAGTGACTACGGTCGCGAGATCTGGGGCCTGTACGAGAAGGGCAATCTGCGCCCGGACAGCAGACTGACCGGACGCTTCGAAGGCAAACTCGAAGCCGCCAATGTGGATGAAGTGCTGCGCATCATCGAGCACGCGCGGGAAGAGGCGGCGAGAGATCTGGAGCGACGTCAGGCGGCGATGGAATAGGCGAACTGTGTGGGAGCGGGCCCTGCCCGCGATTCTTTGTCATTCAACGCGGCACGGAATCGCGAGCAGGCTCGCTCCCACAGTCAGAGGTTACATCGCCCCCAACCGCTCCGCGATATCCGCAGGCTCCACTTCCAGGCCACTCATTTCCGCGTCCCAGTTCGGGCCGACCATCACTTCGTCCTCGTGCATGCCTGGCAGCCAGTTCTCGACGAACTCTTCCAGGCTGATCGACGCGGGTGTGTAGATGGCCCAGTCCTCGTTGCAATGCACCTTGGCATCGGCTTCTTCGGACCAGAACGGGAAAACATCGGTCTTCTCGAATTCCAGAGAAGGACAGACAGCCCAGCCGTCCTTTGCCTGCAATCCCCAGACCATGCCGGTTTCCTGAATGCGACTGATGAACAGGTCGTAGTTGGCCTCTTCGTCGTCTGTCAGGAGAGTTTTAGCGTTATTCAAAGAGTGCGGCTGCATGACATCCTCGCGGGTTTGGTGGTAGCGTCTTGGGAGTGAAGCGTAACACAAGAGGGTGAAATGAACGAAGCGAGTCAGGAATTGAAGAGACAGTCAGCGGGATGCTCCGACCGGATCGATGCGCAGGTGAGTCCACGCGGGACGCTGGAATTGTTGTCCCAGGAAGAGGTGGCCAGACTCAATGGTGTGCGCAATACCGCGCTCTACGAGTTGTTCCGGCGCTGCGCGCTGGCCGTGCTCAACTGCGACGACACTACCGATGATGCGGCCGAGGTCTTCGAGCGCTATGCCGATTTCAGCATCGAGATCGAGCAGAGGGCGCGCGGCATCAAGTTGCTGCTGAAGAATGCGCCTGCCTGCGCATTTGTCGATGGCGTCATCCTGAATGGGGTCAGGGATCATCTTTTTGCGGTGTTGCGGGACATAGTGTTCGTGTCCGGCGAAGCGCCGGGCACGGCAAGCAATCTGGTCTTCAATATCCTGCGCAATGCCGGACTGCTGCGGCCCAGGATGCAACCCAGGCTTGTCGTGTGCTGGGGAGGACACTCCATCGATCGCGAGGAGTATCTGTACTGCAAGGCCGTGGGCTATCAGCTCGGGCTGCGCGGGCTGGATATCTGCACGGGATGTGGTCCCGGTGCCATGAAAGGTCCGATGAAGGGTGCCACGATCGGTCACGCCAAACAGCGCAATCGTGAGGGGCGTTACATCGGCATCACCGAGCCAGGCATCATCGCTGCGGAGTCGCCAAACCCCATCGTCAACAATCTGGTCATCCTTCCCGATATCGAGAAGCGTCTGGAGGCCTTCGTCAGACTGGGTCACGGCATCATCGTCTTCCCCGGCGGCGTCGGCACACTGGAGGAAATCCTGTTCCTGCTCGGCACCCTGATGGACGAAGGCAATGCGCAGATCGCTCTGCCGCTGATCTTTACCGCAGGGGCTTCGAGTCGCGCCTACTTCGGTGAGATTGATGCGTTTCTGGTGCGCACGCTCGGGGAGCAGGTACGACGCTATTACAGGATTATCGAGGACGA
>MGYS01000056.1:33370-33791 GCA_001802565.1 Gammaproteobacteria bacterium RIFCSPLOWO2_02_FULL_57_10
TGCTGAAGATTCCAGAGGAAATGAAGCGCCACTTCGTTGTCAGTCACGCCAGCATGGCCGAACTGGAATTGCGCCGGGATCTGCCACCCGCTCAGCTGGCCATCAACCTGCGGCGGGCCTTTTCCGGCATCGTGGCGGGCAACGTCAAGGAGTTCGGCATCCACATGATTCGCGAGCACGGCCCGTTCGAGCTGCATGGAGACCCCGATATCGTGTCGGCGATGGACACTCTGCTGCGAGGCTTCGTCACTCAGAGCCGCATGAAGCTGGGCGGCAAAATCTACAATCCCTGCTACCGGATGGTCACCGCCTGAAACAACCGCGCCCTTTGCTCTGAACCCTGTGGGAGCGAGCCTGCTCGCGATTGATCTTGCTCCATGTTGCTGCATTCTGCCGGCGCCGGGAGGCAGCAGCCCCGTTC
>MGYS01000056.1:33809-37665 GCA_001802565.1 Gammaproteobacteria bacterium RIFCSPLOWO2_02_FULL_57_10
GCTCGCTCCCACAGGATCGCAATACTTGACTGATTTACTCGGATATCCGATAATCGCGGCCTCAAATTTCCTGACCAAAACCCGTCCGCAAGGCAGACAGTTGTTGCCCTGCAGGCCGGAGGACTACACGTGACAGAACAAGTCGAAGGACTCATCCGCAAGGAATATGCAGCGGGTTTTCACACCAGCATCGAGTCTGACACCCTCAAGCCGGGCCTCGACGAGGAGGTCATTCGCTTCATTTCCGCGAAGAAGGAAGAGCCCGAGTGGATGCTGGAATGGCGTCTGAAAGCCTTCCGTGCCTGGCAGGAAATGGAAGAACCGACCTGGGCACACGTGCATTACCCCAACATCGATTTCCAGGCGCTGTCCTACTACAGCGCCCCCAAGAGCATGGCCGACAAGCCCAAGAGCCTGGATGAGGTTGATCCTGAACTGCTGGAGATGTACGCCAAGCTCGGCATTCCCCTGCATGAACAGGAAGCACTTGCCGGTGTCGCCGTGGACGCGGTGATCGACTCGGTGTCGGTTGTCACCACTTACCGCGCGAAGCTGGAAGAGGCTGGCGTGATCTTCTGCCCGATCAGCGAAGCCGTACACCGCTTCCCTGAGCTGGTGAAGAAATACCTCGGCACTGTGGTGCCTCAGAAAGACAACTTCTACGCAGCGTTGAACTCCGCCGTGTTCTCCGATGGCTCATTCGTGTACATCCCGAAGGGCACAAGGTGCCCGATGGAACTCTCTACTTACTTCCGCATCAACGAGATGAACACCGGGCAGTTCGAGCGCACGCTGATCATTGCCGATGAAGGTTCGTACGTGAGCTATCTGGAAGGCTGCACCGCGCCGATGCGCGACGAGAATCAACTGCACGCCGCTGTGGTGGAACTGGTAGCGCTGGACGACGCGCAGATCAAATACTCGACGGTGCAGAACTGGTACCCCGGCGACAAGGAAGGCAAGGGCGGCATCTACAACTTCGTGACCAAGCGTGGCATCTGTCATCGCAACGCGCGCATTTCGTGGACTCAGGTGGAGACCGGCTCCGCCGTCACGTGGAAATATCCGAGCTGCATCCTCAAGGGTGACAACAGCGTCGGCGAGTTCTATTCCGTCGCGCTGACCAACAATTTCCAGCAGGCCGATACCGGCACCAAGATGATTCACATCGGCAAGAACACGCGCTCCACGATCGTGGCCAAGGGCATTTCCGCTGGTCGCAGTCAGAGTGCCTATCGCGGACTGGTGCGCATCAATGCCGGTGCCGAGGGCGCACGCAACTACACGCAGTGCGATTCGCTGCTGATCGGCGATCGTTGTGGCGCACACACGTTCCCGTATATCGAGAGCAAGAATTCCACTGCGCAGATCGAGCACGAAGCGACAACTTCCAAGGTCAGCGATGATCAGCTCTTCCTGTGCCAGCAGCGTGGACTCGATGCGGAGAAAGCCGTGTCGATGATCGTCAACGGTTTCTGCCGCGAAGTATTCAAGGAGCTGCCGATGGAGTTCGCTGTCGAAGCGGGCAAGCTGCTCGAAGTGAGTCTCGAAGGCTCGGTGGGTTGACAGCCGTTTCGTTGACTCCAGCAATCCAATTCAGAATTTTTCCAGGAACAGTTCCAGCATGTTAGAGATTCGCAATCTGAACGCCCGCGTCGAGGGTGCCGACATCCTCCGCAACCTCAGCCTCAGCATCAAGCCGGGTGAAGTGCACGCCATCATGGGACCGAACGGGTCCGGCAAGAGCACACTCGGTAATGTGCTGACGGGTCGCCCCGGCTATGAAGTGACTTCCGGCGAGGTGTTGTTCAACGGCAAGGATCTGCTGTCGCAGGAAATCGAGGAGCGCGCACGCGAAGGACTGTTCCTGGCGTTTCAATATCCGGTGGAAATCCCCGGTGTCACCAATATGGAATTTCTCAAGGCCTCGGTGGATGCACGGCGCAAGCACCTCGGCCTGCCCGATCTGTCTTCATTCGATTTCATGAAGCTGGCACGCGAGACATCCAAGCGTGTCAGCCTCGATGCGGCGTTCCTCAAGCGCGGCGTGAACGAAGGTTTTTCCGGCGGCGAGAAGAAACGCAACGAGATCATGCAGATGATGTTGCTGGAGCCGAGCCTGTGCATTCTCGACGAAACTGACTCAGGTCTCGACATCGACGCGCTGCAGGTTGTGGCCGGTGGCGTGAACGCCATGCGCGACGACAAGCGCAGCTTCATCATCGTCACGCATTACCAGCGGCTGCTCGACTACATCGTGCCGGATCATGTGCACGTGCTGGCCGGTGGCCGCATCGTCAAGTCTGGTGGCAAGGAACTGGCACTCGAGCTGGAAGCCAAGGGTTACAGCTGGCTTGAGGACGAGGTTGCTTGAACTCATGACTGATTTTCAAACGACTGATTTTCAACAGCGCGCATTGACGCTGGCAGGCCAGCAGCAGAGCCCGGCGTGGCTCGCAGCGCTGCGCTTCGAGGGCTCCGAACAGTGGCTGAACGCCGACTGGCCTGGCCGTCGCACCGAGCTGTGGAAATACACGCCGCTGCAGGCGTTGCAGAAGAGTACGTCCGCCGGATGGAGCAGTGCACTGCCGCAAGGTGCCGGATCAGCTGCATTGCTGACAATCGATGCGATTCGTCTCGTGTTCGTCAATGGCGTATTCGATGCGAAGGCGTCGACTGCGAATCACGACAGCGTCGTGCGTTTCAGCAATGCCAATGACGCGCAGCGCAGCCTCATCGAAAAACATCTCGGCAGGATCGTCGACACCAAGCGACATCTGTTCGCGTCACTCAGCAATGCCTGGGTGCAGGACGGCGTGCTGGTGCACGTGCCACGCAACGTCGTGCTGGAGAAGCCGGTGTATGTCGTGCATGTCTCCACACCGGAGGCTGAGCCTGTCATCGCCAACCAGCGTCTGCTGATAGTGCTCGAAGATAATTCACAGGCCGAATTGATCGAGCATTTTGCTTCGGATGCGCGAACGCAGAACAGCTTTGTCAACGCGCTGACTGAGGTCAGTATCGCGGCCAACTCATCCCTGCAGCACTACCGTATCAATCTCGAGCAGGAAGCGCAGATCCACATCGGTGGCGTGCACATCGATCTGCAGCGTGACTCGCGCTACAGCGGATTCACGATCGCCGAAGGCAGCGCGCTCAAGCGCATCGACTATCAAATCAACCATCGTGGCAATGGCGCGTATGCATCGCTCAATGGGGTCTATCTGCCGCGCAACAACCAGCTCGTGGACTACCACACCAATGTGGAACACTGGGCACCACACTGCACCACCAGTGAGATATTTCGTGGCATCATCGGCGACAGCGCGCGCGCGGTGTTCAACGGGCGCATCCTGATTCACCCCGATGCGCAGAAGACACTGGCGGAACTGAGCAATCGCAACCTGCTCACGTCCGACAAGGCCGAGGTGGATACCAAGCCGGAACTCGAGATCTACGCCGACGACGTGAAGTGCGCTCATGGTGCGACCGTCAGCCAGCTCGATCAGACTGCCATGTATTATCTGCAGAGCCGTGGCGTGTCGAAGACGCAGGCGCGCACGATGCTCAGTTTTGGTTTCATCAATGAATTGCTGCAGGACTTGCCACAGCCAGCCGTGCGCGATTATCTGCAGCATCACCTGACCGTCCTGTTTGGCATGGACACTGGTACTGGGCTGTCATGAGTGAGGAACCTGCCGTGTATGACGTGAGCCGGAATACTTCTCAGAGATTCGACGCCGAACGTGTGCGCCGCGACTTTCCGATTCTGCACCAGCAGATCAACGGTCATCCGCTGGTGTATCTCGACAACGCGGCCACGACACAGAAACCCGAGTGTGTCATTCAAGCAATC
>MGYS01000056.1:37680-47919 GCA_001802565.1 Gammaproteobacteria bacterium RIFCSPLOWO2_02_FULL_57_10
GATGTGCTGGGGCAGATCGCAGCTGAAGGCTGGCGATCGCGTGCTGGTCTCCGCGATGGAGCATCACTCCAACATCGTGCCATGGCAGATGGTGGCGGCGGAGAAGGGCGCCACGGTCGAAGCGATTCCCGTGGACAACACCGGCACCATCGATCTCGCTGCGCTGCAGAACATGCTCGACTCGCGCGTGCGCATGGTCGCCGTGGGTCATGTGTCCAACGCGCTTGGCACCATCAATCCGGTGGCCGAGATCGTGAAGATGGCGCATGCTGTCGGCGCACTCGCGCTGATTGATGGCGCTCAGGCTGTCGCTCACTGGCCCGTTGACCTGCAGGCGCTGGATTGTGATTTCTATGCCTTCTCTGCCCACAAACTGTTCGGCCCTACTGGTCTCGGCGTCCTCTACGGCAGGCTTGAATTGTTGGAGGCCATGCCCCCATATCAAGGAGGAGGCGAGATGATCGAATCGGTGAGCTTCAAGGGCACCACGTACAATCAATTGCCCTACAAGTTCGAGGCAGGCACACCGGATATCGCAGGTGTCATCGGTCTTGCGGCGGCGATCGACTATCTCGACAGGCTTGATCGCAACGGTGCTGCGGAACACGAGCAGGCCTTGCTGGACTACGCACAGAAGAAGGCGGCACAGGTACCAGGGCTCAAACTGATTGGCACAGCAGCGCACAAGGCCAGCGTGCTGAGTTTCAATCTGGAAGGCGTGCATCCGGCCGATCTGGGCACGCTGCTGGATCAACAGGGTGTGGCGGTGCGTACCGGCAATCACTGCGCGCAGCCGATCATGGATCAATACGGGATTCCCGGCACCGTGCGCGCGAGTTTCACGTTCTACAACACCTTTGACGATGTGGACCGCCTGTTTGCGGCACTCGAAAAAGCCAGACAATTTCTCGTTTAACAGACTGTAAAAGGTTGAGGTTATTCCCATGAGCGTTGAGTCTTTCGACCCCGTTCAGATCAGCAACAATCACAGCGTCGAAGTCACCGCCGCAGCGGTGGAACATTTCCGCAAGCAACTGCAGAAAGATGCCGCAGCCAAGGCCGTGCGCCTGAGTGTGAAGCAGAGCGGCTGTACCGGTTTCATGTATGTGGTGGACCTGGTACCCGAAGCAAAACCTGACGACCTGCATGTGCAGCTCGGCGATGACGTGGAACTGTTGGTGGCCAGAGACAGCCTCGCGATCGTCAATGGCACACAGATCGATCTGGTGCGGGAAGGTGTGAACCTGCAACTGCGCTTCCTCAACCCCAACGCCAAGGACCACTGTGGTTGCGGCGAAAGTTTCAGTGTCAACTGAGCGGATGAACTGACATGGAAAGACGCATGGTGCTGGCGCAGGCTGACTGCCCCGCGCGCAGGGTGCCGGATGGCACTCCTTTGACCATCCCGAAGAACACGTTCGTCGCCATCACCCAGGCGCTGGGAGGCAACTACACGGTGGTCTACAACGGTCAGATGGTTCGCGTGGACGGCACCGACGCCGCCAACCTGGGCCTGCAACCAGAAACCCTGAGTTTTCCCGAACCAACGAGCGACCAGATCGACGAAGCACAAGTCTGGCAAGCGCTGGGCACAGTCTTCGATCCAGAAATCCCGGTCGATCTCGTGAACCTGGGTCTGATCTACAAAGTTTCCGTCGATCAGGAAGCCAAGCGTGTGGACATCGACATGACTCTGACTGCCCCAAGCTGCGGCATGGGCCCGGTATTAGTGGGTGACGTGGAGTACCGCGTACGCAAAGTACCAAACGTCAAAGTGGTGAACGTGCAGTTGGTGTTCGACCCAGCCTGGAGCCGCGACATGATGAGCGAAGAAGCCCAGCTAGAAACCGGGATGTTTTTCTAATCCCGCAGCATACTGCAAGGCCGGGTGTCTGGTACCCACTGACGTGACCGTCGCCAGCATGGATGCTGGCGTCGAGCCTCCATGGATGGATTCACGGCGTGTCATGGCAGTGGGTACCAGACACCCGGCCGTACAAGAACCGTGAGTGCAATGACAAAAAATCGATTTGGTACTGAAATCACAACTGCAGATATCGTTGAGGCTCTTTCTTTCTTCGATACCTGGGAAGATCGGTATAAATACATCATTGATCTTGGCAAAGAGCTCCCTGCACTCGATCCCGCCTACCGCACCGAGGACAACCTTGTGCGCGGCTGTCAGAGCCAGGTCTGGCTCGTGTCGAAAGAGGAGGGCGATCGGCTCTTCTTCGAAGTTGATAGCGATGCGTTCATCGTGCGTGGTCTGCTGGGAGTCGTTCTCGCGGCTTACAACGGCAAGACGCGCGAGCAGATTCGTGACTTCGACATCAACGCGTATTTCGACGAACTCAACCTCCTCAAACATCTGAGCCCCACCCGTGGCAATGGCCTGCAGGCCATGGTTCGGCGGATACAGGCGCTCGCTTCGTCCTGATTCTGGTTATTTCTGTTGCTCCTCCACGTGTACTCGCCTACACTCGCGGCGTTCAGTTTGTTCAGTATTGACTGAACGGAGTGAATGTCAGACAGTTATCGCGGGCAGGGCCCGCTCCCACATTGTGAA
The DNA here is from genome assembly GCA_001802565.1 of Gammaproteobacteria bacterium RIFCSPLOWO2_02_FULL_57_10. Taxonomy (GTDB): domain Bacteria; phylum Pseudomonadota; class Gammaproteobacteria; order Pseudomonadales; family Pseudohongiellaceae; genus UBA5078. Next base: position 40,247 of record MGYS01000056.1, read on the forward strand.
CAGTAGAGTCGTGCAATGATGATTGATGACAATGTCTTGTCCAATAGCCTTGGGAGGAAACGTACCCCGACACCACTGAGCCTTCCGGGCAAGCTGACCACGCAAGCGATGGCGTCGAGCGCTTCATCGAGCAGATGGGGCTTTCCGCACAGGCAGACGGCGTGCCGCGCATCTCCGGGCGGATCTTTGGCTACTTCATCGTGCACGGCGGTCCGGTGAGTTTCGCGCAACTGGCGAAGGAACTGCAGGTGAGCAGGGCGAGTGTCAGCACCAACGCACGCGCGCTGGCGGGCATTGGGTTCATCGAGCGTGTCACACGCCCGGGCGATCGGCAGGACTACTATCAGCTGGCGGATTCCCCGTTCCTGCGCATGCTCGAAGGCTACATGGTGCGAATGAAGCGCATGCAGACCATTCTGGCGCAGGCCAACAAGAGCATTCCCGCACAGATGGTCGACACCCACAACCGATTGGCGCAGATGAGTCATTTCTATGAAGTGGCTGTGCGCAGCAACGAACAGTTTCTCAAGGAATTGGGGCAAGGCGAGTCGGCCGTGTAACCGATGCTTGTAGACCATTTGCAGACCAGTTCGTCCAAGTGATCCGTAGAGATCAGTAATCAAAACCAGCTAACCGCGCTTCACACAATATCAGACCCGCTCAAGCGGGCAGTGTTGAAACCCATAACGCTATTCACATCAATCAGGAAAGATTGAATCTGGACCAAACATGAAAAAATTCATAGTGCCCTTCATGGTGATCGCGGTGGCTGGCCTGATCACTGCGCTGCTCTACTTTACCCGCCCGAGTCCCGAGCTGCGTCCTCCCGAGGAACGCGTGGCTCAGGTCATTACCGTTCCCGCTCGCGCTGAGGACATGGTCTTCACCGTCGCCTCCCAGGGCACTGTGGAACCGCGTACGCAAACCACACTGGTCGCCGAAGTATCGGGACTCGTGTTGTCCGTGTCCGACAAGTTTGTCGTCGGCGGATTCTTCGAGGAAGGCGAAGTGCTGCTCACGTTGGATGACGCCGACTATCAGGTCAGTGTGCAGCAGTCGCGCGCGAATCTGCTGACTGCACAGTCACAGCTCGTACAGGAGACAGCACAGGCCGAGCAGGCCGTTCGTCAGTGGGAGAGTGCAGGGCGCAATCGTGCCGATGCACCGCCTCTCGCGTTGCGCACACCCTTTCTGGAAGAGGCGCGCGCCCGCGTGCTGTTCGCCGAGGCTGATGTGGCCCGTGCGGAGCGCCAACTGGAACGCACTCGCATTCGCGCACCTTACGACGGACTGATCCGCGAGAAGATGGTGGACGTGGGTCAATTCATCGGCACAGGAACGCAGGTCGCGCGCACTTTCGCGGTTGACTTCGCGGAGGTTCGTTTGCCGCTGACCGATCGCGATATCGCCTATCTGGAATTGCCACGCCCCGGTGATGCCTCCCGCACCGCCGGTCGCAACACAGACAACGCGAATGATCCGACCAATGAAGATGGCCTGTACAGCACCACCGATCAGTGGGGCAACCCGCGTGGCACCCCCGTGACACTCAGGGCGACTGTCGGTGGCCGTCCCTACGAATGGCAGGGTTCGATCGTGCGCACGGAAGGGGTCATCGATACCGACACGCGCGTCTACTACGCCATCGCCCAGGTGGAAGATCCCTATGGCCTCGATCGCACGGGCAATCATCCGGTGCTCTCCATCGGCAGCTTCGTGAACGCGACGCTGCAGGGCATCACCGCACGCAACGTGATCACCGTCCCGCACACTGCCGTGCGCAATGGTGACGAGGTCATGGTGATGGACAGTGACCAGCGTCTGCGTCAGCGCAAGGTGAGCATTCTGCGCACCGATGCAGAGAACATCTACATCGATGGCGGAATCACTGATGGCGAACAGATCATCGTGTCGCCAGTGCCGGTGCCGATCGAAGGCATGCGCGTTACTCCTGCGAATGGACCTGCGAACGGGCCTGCGAACGAACCTGCGAACGCTCCGACACAAACAGGGGCTTCGCAATGAGCGCGGAACACACCACCCAGAAAGGCATCATCGCCTGGTTCAGCAGCAACAGCGTGGCGGCGAATCTGCTGATGTTCTTCATCCTGTTTGCTGGCATCGCCTCGGCGCTCACGATCAAGATCCAGATTTTCCCGGATTTCGAAACCCGCATGGTGCAGGTCACCATGGCGTATCCCGGTGCCGCGCCGGAAGAAGTCGAAGAAGCCATCGTGATCCGCATCGAGGAATCGTTGCAGGGCCTCGTGGGCGTCAATCGCATGAACTCCGTGGCGCGGGAAGGTGTAGGGACCCTGACGCTGGAGATCTCGTCTGACTACGAAGTCAGGGATGTGCTCGATGAAATCCAAAGTCGCATCGACAGCATTTCCACGTTCCCCGCAGATGTGGAAAGGCCAACCGTTCGCGAAATCGAAATGACGCAGCCAGTGCTGAACGTGTCGATCTTCGGCAATCTGGACGACATGGCGCTCAAGACACTCGCGCACAATATCCGCGACGAGATTCTGTTGCTGCCTGAAGTCAGTCAGGCGACGATACTGGGCGACCGCAACTACGAGATATCCATCGAAGTATCGGAAAACACCCTGCGCGAATACGGATTGACGATGGATCAGGTGGCGATGGCGATTCGCGCCTCGTCTGTCGATATGCCCGGCGGTGCGATTCGCACGGAGACAGGCCGTATCCAGTTGCGCACGATGGAGCAGGCTTACACCGGCACCGACTATGGCAACATCGTGCTGCGTACCAACCGCGATGGCACGCGTCTGCTGGTCAAGGACATTGCCACGGTCGTCGATGGCTTCGTGGAGACCGAAAACTTTTCCCGCTTTGATGGTAACCGTTCGCTGAGCATTCAGGTCGTGGCAACGCGCGATCAGAACGTGCTCGATATCGAGCGCGCTGTCAGTGCGTATATTGCCGAGCGCCAGCCGACTCTACCAAGCGGCGTGAGCGTGGACAGCTGGGGCAGCACTGCGTTCTATCTCGATAGTCAGCTCAACATGATGCTGGGCAATCTCGCGATGGGCGCACTGCTGGTGTTTCTCGTGCTCGCGACTTTCCTGCGCCTGAACATGGCGCTGTGGGTCATGGTGGGCATTCCCATCAGCTTCTTCGGCGCGCTGTGGCTGATGCCGGTAGGGCCGTATCCTGTCGACATCAACATGATCAGTCTGTTCGGCTTGATTCTCGTGCTGGGCATCGTGGTGGACGACGCCATCATCACCGCCGAGAGTGTGCACTCGGAAGTCACGGCCAACGGACACAGTCTCGACAATGTGATCAAGGGAACGCATCGCGTGGCGGTTCCAGCCACCTTCGGCGTGCTCACCACCATTGCAGCGTTTGCTCCCATGTTGCTGGTAGGGGGGCAGGTGGCGCCTTTCTTCGAGGCCATCGGCATGGTGGTGATTCTGTGTCTGCTTTTCTCACTGCTCGAATCAAAGCTGATTCTGCCCGCGCACCTCGCGCATTCACGGCTTGCTGATGAGAACAAGGCGCCGGGCCTGCTCACCCGATTCCAGGACGCTGTGGCAAAGCGCCTGTCGTATTTCATTCATTCCGTCTACAAACCATTCCTCGTGAAGTCCTTGCGCAATCGCTACACCACAGTGGCCGTGTTTACCGGCATGATGATCATCAGTGTAGGTCTGGTGGCAGGCAATGTCGTGCGTTTCGAGTTCTTCCCCAACGTGCCGAGTGATTTCATTCAGTCAGAGCTGGTGCTCAATGATGGCGTGTCGTACGAGGAGCGCAACGCGGCGCTGGAGCAGATCGAGCGCGCCATATTGTCTCTGAACGACGATTACCCCGAAGAAATGCCGGTGGACCATGTCATGGTGTCCACGCAGGGCGACACTGGCGGCTTCGTCATGGTGGAGCTGACCAAGGCAGGAGACGCACGTGACATCACTGCGACAGAAATAGAACAGGCGTGGCGCGAGAAGACGGGCTTCATTCCGAATACCGAAGAGCTGCGTTTCTTCTCCAGCACCAATGCCGGAGGCGGGGCCAAGATCAACCTGCGTCTGATGGGTGCGAGCTACGACGAGCTGGAGCAGGCGTCCACGGAGCTTGAGCAGAAGCTGCGCGATTACGCAGGCGTGTTCGATGTTACCAACTCCTACAGCCGTGGCAGCGAAGAGATCGTGCTGACCATCAAGCCGGATGCCGAGAACCTGGGCCTGACCGCCAGCTCACTCGGCAGTCAGGTACGGCAGGCCTTCTATGGCGAGGAAGCGCAGCGCATTCTGCGCGGCCGCGATCAGTTGCAGGTGATGGTGCGTTATCCGAAGGAAGAACGCGTGTCGATCGCCAACCTGCAGGAGATGCGCATCCGCACCAGCGACGGCGCGGAAGTGCCATTCGGCCAGGTGGCAGATGCGGAGATTGGCGAGGGCTTCGCGCGCATCAACCGCATCGACAGACAACGCACGGTGACGATCACTTCCGACGTGAATGCCCTGGTCGCACAATCCAGCACGATCATCCAGGACATCACCAACAACTACATTCCCGAGCTGCTGGCGAAGTATCCCAGTGTCACATTCGGGTTGGGCGGGGCGAGTCAGGAGCAGGCAGAGTTGATCGAAAGAATTTCAATCTTCTTTGGCGCCGCGATGTTCCTGATCTATGCATTGCTGGCCGTGCCGCTGAAGTCCTACATCCAACCTGCGATCGTGATGGCAGTGATTCCGTTCGGCATGATCGGCGCGCTGATTGGTCACATCCTGTTCGGCACTACCATCAGCATGATGTCGCTGTTCGGGCTGGTGGCGCTGTCGGGTGTGATCGTGAATGACAGTCTGATCATGGTGGACTTCGTCAATCGGGCGCGTGAGGAAGGCATGTCGCTGCAGGATGCGGTGATTGACGCAGGTACCAGTCGCTTCCGCGCCATCATGCTCACCACCATGACGACCTTCCTGGGGCTGCTGCCGATCATGTTCGAGACCAGCATGCAGGCGCAGCTGGTGATTCCAATGACGCTGTCGCTGGGCTGGGGGATTCTGTTCGGTACGGTGCTGACGCTGGTGATGATTCCGTCGCTGTATCTGATTCTGGATGACTTCACGACGTGGGTGATGGGAAAGGGGAATGTCCCTGTGGGAGCGAGCCCTGCTCGCGATGGGTTTTAATTCAAAATTAAAAGCTATCGCGAGCAGGGCTCGCTCCCACATATTCTTACAGCGTCAACATCCACTCCGCGAACGCTCTGCGCGCTTCGCTCAACTGCTCCGGGGTCATCAATGCGCTGACCTCGCGCAGCAACTTCTCTGCTTCGCGATTCTCGTTCTGTAGCGCCGCACTGGCCCAGAAGTGTGCCTTCGCCAGATCCACCGGTGTGCCTTCCCCCAGCTGATACATCTTCGCCAGCGAATGCTGCGCGCCAGGGTGTTGCCCTTCTTCTGCGGCGATGGTGTTCCAGCGCAGCGCCTCCTCGAAGTTCTGCGCCGTGCCGGTGCCATAGTAGTAAAGTGAGGCCAGATTCACCTGCGAGTTCAGATGTCCCTGCTCGGCGGCGGCCAGTGTCCAGCGATAGGCCTCCTCGTAATTCTGCTCCACACCCTGGCCCGTGTAATACAGGATCGCCAGATTGTACTGCGCCAGATCGAGCCCGGCCTCAGCGGCCTCGGTGAACTCACGCAGTGCGGTGGCAAAATCGCCATTCTGCGCGGCCGTTACTCCCGCCTCATAGTCTGCGTGAGCGACGTGGCTCGTTGCCAGACTGGCTGTCAGAGCGCTCACGGAAATGAGAGCACTCAGAATTCTTTTCTTGAAAATAGTGTTCATGGTGCCCTCGCGGCCGGATTGGCCACAGCAGCGTCCGTTGCCAGATTACGGTTGAAATTGTCGATCCACGCGGTGGCAGCCTGCTGCGCCTCCGCAATCTGCTCGTCGCTCATCATTTCCTGATACAGCACCAGATTCGCCGCCGCGGCGCGATGTCCGCCAGAGGCTGCCAGCGTGAACCACATGTGCGCCTGCACCGGGTCCTGCGGCACGCCACGACCGTTCATGTAGAACGTCGCAAGAGTGAACTGAGAGGGCACGTCGCCCAGCTCGGCCGCGCGGTGGAACCAGTGCAGAGCCTGACTGAAATCCGCGATCACCCCGGTGCCCTGCATGTACATGATGGCCAGGTTGTACTGCGCGTTGTTGTTGTCCTGCTCGGCGGCCTTCTGAAACCAGCGCGCGGCCTCGAAGTTGTCCGCGATCACGCCGTCCCCGGCCAGATAACGATTGCCCAGATCAAACTGTGCGGCGCTGTCGCCTGCCTCGGCAGCAGCGCGTTGCGCTCCAAGATCCGAGGACACACCTGACGGCTCCTGAGCCAGCGCTGCAGAAGCCATCAGAAGGAAGGAAAGAACAAACCCGGGCAGGAGAGGGGACTTCATCGGTGCTGGCCAGCCCAGCTCACCGCACGACTCTCCGCCGTCGCGATCTGCTCCGCGTCCATGTAGCCCCGCAAGGTCGCAATCACATTCGCGGCATCCGCGTCGCCGTTGCTGTTGGCGATCTTGTACCACATGTAGGCCGACACCAGATCCTGCTCGTCCAGCCCCAGCCCGCTCATGTAGATGCGCCCGAGGAACGACTGCGCCGGCACATCGCCCTGTTCGGCGGCGGCCGTGAACCACTCCCGCGCCTTGATATAGTCCTGTGCCACGCCCTGACCGGACGCATACGCAATCCCGGCCCGCGCCTGCGCCTGGGCAATCCCCTGTTCCGCAGCGGCGATGAACCAGCGTGCTGACTGAGCCGGATCGGCCATCACCCCCACGCCATCCTGATACATGATCCCCAGATTGAACTGCGCATCGGCACTGCCAGCCTCACCAGCGGCAAGGAACCAGCGATACGCCTCGTCCATGTCCGCAGGCGTGCCAAAGCCATTCCCGTGCATCACCCCCAGGTTGTACTGCGAATCCCGATGCCCCTGAATCGCCGCCTTCTCATACCACTCCACGGCCAGCGCATAGTCCTCGGCCTTGCCCTGGCCATAGAAATTCATCGTGCCCACGGCGTACTGAGCGTCCGCATCCCCCTGAGTCGCGGCCATCTCGTACCACCGATAAGCCTCCGCATAATCCTGCGCCGTGCCCTGACCCTTGTCGTACATGCTGCCGAGCAGGTACTGAGCCTTGGCCACGCCCTGTTGGGCGGAGAGTGCCAGCAACTGCATGGCCCGCTCGTAATCCTGCGCGGTGCCGAGGGCCGAGTGATACATCAGCCCCAGATTGTACTGAGCCAGCGCCACGCCTTTCTCCGCGTCCTCGGTGAACTCCGTCAGTGCTGTCTCATAATCCTGAGCCTCGAAGGCCGCGAGCCCGTCCTCCAGATCCGCGTGGGCCGCCCCGGCGAGCCCGACTGCAAGGAAAACCACTGGGAAAGCATGCAAAAACCTGTTCATGAGTACCTGTCCTGCCCGATCTTGATCACTTGAATGAATGCCCCGGCTTAGAGACCCGGGAAGTGCCTTGATGTTAACATGCAAGCCCGAACTAGAAGAAATACTCTATGGGAAGGCAAAAAAAGGGCTTGGCATCGGCGTCGATTTCTATATAATTCGCACCTCTTTAAGCGCCCGTAGCTCAGCTGGATAGAGTACTTGGCTACGAACTAAGGGGTCGCATGTTCGAATC
>MGYS01000056.1:47954-74557 GCA_001802565.1 Gammaproteobacteria bacterium RIFCSPLOWO2_02_FULL_57_10
ATGAAAGCCTGCGAAAGCAGGCTTTTTTTTTGGCAGGAGTATTTGGTGCGCCTGACTTAGAAAGAACATGTGTTCGACCGATTGCATCGCAATCGGGACAGCGAAGCTGCCCGTAGGGTGAGGTATTTGGCTTAGCCAAATACCGAATCAATCATGCCGGACTCGCAGCGCCTGCAAATCCTGATATCCACTTGCCCCAATAGATATCTGTAGGGATGCCGACCAATTCATTTGGCCAGCTTCAGGTGAATTGAGATGTCAATTAATTCAGGGTAGGTTCAGTCCGTCTGCATCGCATTTTTATGCAATTAGTTTCCGTTATATCCGTACTCTCTAGAAAATAACTTACGTTTCCATAAGACTTCTTTTGCTATGACTTCTTCTTTAGGCGAAGTAAATGGCAGAATCTCTAAAATTGAAAACTTAAAATATTTTTCAAAATAAGTCGCGCTTTTATCTGTGAAAAGAACAACTAATTCTTCGTTATTGCCGTGATAGTTGTGCACGTAGCTCTTCCATCTTCCCCAAATTCCTTCAGACCCATATGCTGACCCGACATAGTGCTTACCTGTTTTTTCATCAGAAAGTAAGTAAATGCCGTTAACTGAACTTAGTGCCGCTCTCCAATCATTTAGATCATTTTTTACAATAAGTTCTATTGCGCTGAAGCTATGGTTAATCTTCTCAAACGAAGAGAATGGTTCACCTTTAAATTTGTGTTCGTACATTCCGGCGATTACAGAGTTACTACATACATAACTAGGCTTGAAAACTGTTGCCCTTTTATTCTCGCCGTGAACCTTTAACACCAATCTCCCGATAAGCTCACTATATCTATCGATGAGTTCAACTCTATACTGTTTTGATTCCCTGCTCTTTATTTCAAATATCCCGCCAAATAGGAATCTTTCGCCAGAAATTTGGGCAAATGTGACTATTAGATCTTTGGTGAATCTCTCTTTTGCGGTACCTCGATAAAGCTGCCACCTTAACCATTCGTCATCAGACTTCGCGAGCGCATCAAGTGGTCGCTTCCCACTTGGCGCTGTCTTTGCTAAATGGAAACGATATTCTTTATCCTCACAGATATCAGGCATTATGAGTTCTAGGCGCATGAAATATCTCTATTGGATCGGTGCATAACGCTCGACTCAAGTGCGCGCTTGCGCATCACTGTGAAGGTGCTTTTTAGGCGCAGATTGACTTAAGAAATTGACCACCGGATATCTCATTCCCATCTTTGCTCATCAGTCCAAACCTAAGGCTCGGAGCATAGATTTGCTTATAGGTTCTCGTTATCAAGCCTGAATTCAAAACAGAAACCAGTTGCCTATTTGCACTAAAGGTTCCTTCTCTTGCCTCAAATTCTCCGGATAAGGCTAGTTCCTTGGATACCGGAAAGTACACCCGCGTTCCATTTAGACCAAATCCCGGACTTTTCCTGTAGAAGCGCGGCACAGAATCAGGGTCGATCCAGGCCAAGTGTACCGGATTGTCGTTTGTAATGAATGGACCGGAGTCTTCTGTTGCTTTCAATAGCGCCCAATCGCGTCCTCCCAAAATTGGCACAATCGATTGAACCATTTTCATTTCCACTCCAATGTGGAATTCTCTCTTTATCTCAATCTTGTACTGCTTTTTATCGTGAAATTCCTTTATGTCCTTGTACGTTAAATCCCCTTTGAGATCGTGGCCATCACGGCGCATTTGCTCCATCTGCCTCTCCCATCTCTCTTCGGTAGCTAGCGACAGATCCATTACTCTCTCAAGAATCTCGGTTTGAAACTTCGCGAAATGAGCTCTCATCTGCGGGGAGCGCACAGAAAGCAAAGCTATCAAATTTAAAATAGTATCTTTGACTTCACCTTCAAATTTCAGCGTGTCCTTTAACTTATTTATGGCTGTCGCTGCCTGTCCCTCAAACTGCGATAAGTCATTTTCAAGTGCGTCTGGAGTAAATCCATCTATTTCGATCCTGTTGAAATCTCGAATACCTCCAACATTCCTCGGTATGGTTTCAAAGCTCTTGCCCGTTGCTAAATCAATAACCGTAAATTTTGACTTCTTACTACCGCCATTGCTGAATCCCTTTAGGTAGCACTGCGATAGATAGTGATGATGCCTTGCTGTCACGTTGAATGCCTAGCGCCGCTGATCAGCGGAAAAGTTAAGCTGGCGTGGCTTTTGCGCCAGCAAAAGGCGTAACAGCTTAACTTTTTCCGTCTGCACCGCCTTGTTAGCATCAGTTGAAAAATATCTGGTAAATCAAATCACCATAACCAGTTATAAGTGTTCCGAATGCTATAAGAAAATACGTAGAGTATTGTATGTATGGCATCAATGCTCCGAATTTACCTTCAATATGTAAATCGCAATAAAGTCGATTTGCATCGACTACAAATATAGCTCGTCGAACAGCTTGAACTTTGATCTCTGCCAGAATTGAGAAAACCAGCACTACCGTTCCACTTCGCTGAATCCATCCAGGAATATCTGCTGGCTGGACGTTAGCTAGCAGAATTACTAATCCCGGTACTGCAATTGCGGAAACGCAACAGTTTAACCAAGAGCGAATAGCAGCATGAATTAGTTCTTCTTGGTTTGAAACCCAAGCCTTGGCTTCGGGACTAAGCGATGAATAGTAATCTATTGAATCCATCATTGATCCTCAAATCAGGCGCTGGAAATGCTAACATTCGATTATTGTGTACGCACGCTATATGGTGAAGCCGTGCTTGCACGTATCTCCGTATTGCATCGCAGTATCCCACCGAATTCGGGGATTTCCAATAGAACTCAACTCCATGAATGCGCTCTTTGGGCTACCTTCTGATTCAAAATGTCCGCCTCGGGACCGAGCCAAGTACAACTCGCCCCCACATACACCCCAAAAATCCCCCACCCATCTCATCCCATTAGCCACCAACCCTGACCCTCGCCCAACCCAACGGCGCAAACCTCCTCCCCAAGGAAGAAGTCGACCAGGTCTTCCAGCAAGGCCTCGCCAGACTCGCCTAAGGACGCACAGTCAGTGACATCGTCGCCAGACACATCAACGTCGGCGAACAATACATGGGCGTCTCCGTAGTCCAGCGCAGCAAGAAGGAAGTCGGCAGAGAAAGCGCCTCCATCTCCCATGTCGACCTCGACGAGATCTACTACATCGTCACAGGCGAAATCACCACCGACAGCATTGGCTATCTCATCTTCAGAGGGGATCCGAATAAGGTCATGCAGGAAAAGACGGAGTAATTTCCGCAGCCTTGCTGATCCGTGCAATTGCTTGCTATGTGTATTGATGCTATAAATTATACACCTTGAGAATTTGCAAATCAGGAGCAAAGCATCCATGCGCACAAACATCGACATTGACGACAAGTTAATGAGTGACGCCCTTAAGATCACTGGGCTGAAGACCAAAAAAGACGCCGTGGAATTGGGCTTGAAGACCTTGGTCAGACTGCAGAAGCAGGCTGAAATCAAGAAATTCCGAGGTAAGCTGAAATGGGAAGGCGACCTGGATGATATGAGAAGCGCCTCATGATCCTGGTGGACTCCAGCGTCTGGATTGACTATTTCCTGGGCAACGATACTCCCCAGGTCGAAATCCTGCACAGAAGTCTTGGGGTAAGGGAAGTAGGAGTAGGTGACCTGGTGCTCACCGAAGTTCTCCAAGGGTTTCGCGAGGACAAGGACTACCGAATCGCCCGATCAATCATGGGCGAATTGACGGTCTTTGAAATGCTCGGGAAGGACCTGGCTATAAAGAGCGCTGAAAACTTCAGAAAGCTGCGCAAGCAGGGCATCACCGTACGTAAAACAGCAGATGTCATTATCGCTACTTATTGCATCGAGCATGGAATACCTTTGTTATTCTCGGACAAGGACTTCAAGCCTTTTGTTCAGCATCTCCAATTAACGGAAGTGCAGTGAGGCTGCTGACCTCATTGTTCGCGTAGACCATGACTTATTACTGATGCGGAATCGGAAGCCCATGCAACCGAAGGAACGAAAGCTTATCCCAATAGCCCCGCTGGAATGTGATCTTGCCATCCACTGGTTTCATGGGGTTCCTTTCTCTCAAGCCGTCACCAGCTTCTTGACCTGAAGTTCGCCCCTATGTTGCTCCGCATGCCACAGCTCGTACTGAGACTGCTGATTGAGCCAACTCTCGGCGGAAGTATCGAATGCAATGGACAGTCGAATGGCCATCTCGGGACTTATCCCAGCACGACCGTTGAGGATGATATGAGAAGCGTCTCACGCTACGCCCCAGACTTTCTCAAATAATCCCTGAGAGCCTCATTTACCGATGCAGAGTTCGGAAACTTTACATGCAGATCAGGATCGATCAAAACGACATTCGTGCCCTCTCGATAGCGCTCAACATAGCGCCCTCTCTCTCCCGATTTGATATGGGCAGGAGAGTATTCGGGTCTTAAATCATCATTTTTTCCGCTATTGCTCATATGCCAAATCTCTCCGTTTCCATCCTATCCGCGATGTTGGTGCGATAAGACTTCCCATCAGCAGACGGCATTTTCAGTTGTTCGATTTTAGCTGCTATCGTACTACACTCAAAGGTATTCATGGCGATTGACACGATCTGCGTGGTAGATACAATGTAGACACATTTTGATAGTGCCCTGGAGGATCATATGACCGTCTCAATCGCAAAATGGGGTAACAGCGCGGCTCTCAGGCTTCCCAAAAACATGCTGGAAGCCCTTTCATTGAACATTGGCGATGCTGTCACCATCGTCCAGAAAGGCAATACTTTGGTTATTGAGCCATGCAAACCCTCACTGGATGACCTGCTGGCGAAAGTGACCCCAGAGAATCGACATAGGGAAGTGTTCACAGACATAACAGGGAACGAACTGATATGAGCGTAGCGCCAGACGTCGGCGATATTGTTATCGTGGACTTCAACCCCCAGGCAGGACATGAACAGGCGGGCAAACGTCCTGCTCTTGTTCTAAGCCCAAAGAAATTCAACCAGATCACGGGGTTTGCCTGGCTCTGCCCTGTCACCAATCAGCCGAAGGGCTACCCTTTCGAAGTAGAGGTCGCGGGGAGCAAGAGAACCAGCGGAGTGATACTTGCGGATCAAATGAAATCTCTCGACTGGTCCGCAAGGAATCTTCACAAGGTTGATGCTGTGAGCGCGCAATGCGTGAAGGATGTGAAGAGCCTGGTATCGACTATTTTGAGCATGTAACGTGTTCTCGATTAAAAGGCGACTACTGTGATGAAGGAGCATACTTTCTCTACACAAGACTAACCTGCAACCTCTTCCCCGTAACCTGCGCCACATTCGCCAGTGTCCCCAAAGTCACCCCAAGATTCTTCTCATCCAGCAGCCGATCCAACCCCGCCCGACTGGTGTTCAATTTCCGGGCAAGCTCCGTCTTGGTCATCTGCTTCTCGTTCATGAAATCCTGCAACTGCCAGACAATCACGCGCTTGACCGCTTCAGCCTGCACCTCAGCCAGAATTCCTTCCTCGGCGAGAAAGTCATCGAAATTACTGCCGATATATTTGTTCATGGATAACCCCGTTGAACCAGATCCCGTCTCCGTTTTGCCACATTCAAATCGGAAAGAGGAATTTTTGACGTCTTTTTAATGAAGCCATGCAGCAGAACAATATCCCGATCGAACACCGTCACAAATATCCTTGCTCGCTGGTCGTGCGAAACCGTACTGCGAACTTCCCAAAGATCGGTATCGACTTTTTTAACAATGGGCATCCCGGCTGGCCACCTGAGTTGGGCGGCCTTGATGTCCTCTCCAATTACTTTGCGATCATTCTTGCTGAATGACCGAATCCAATCCTTCACAGGCTCCTTGCCGGAAGATTGACGAAAGTAGGAGACCGAAAACACATTCCGTTGTGTCAGATCCATGTGCGCAGTATGTACCAAAAATGGTGCGAATCACAATTGCAGAGTCGCGGGTCGAAGATCGAGGGTTACGCTTTCAAAAATAGACCAAGAAGTCCTCGCCCGCCTGTCCAACCCTGATGTGGAGTGATGTGGTAACTCTGAGGGCTTCCCTTATGCACTTAAAATGATATCAAATACGATATTAAATATGCCTATATGCCACTTTATAAATCACTAATGATATTTCTATTGACTTCCTCCCGATCAGTGATAACGTAATCACAAATGATATAAATATGGACAAATAACCAAATTAAGATCATAAGTGATATATGAAAATCGATACCCTGACACCCGATACCGAAATGCTCAAGGAACTTGGCGAGCGGCTCGCCCGCATCCGCAAGCAGCAGAGACTCTCCCAGACCGAACTGGCCCAGGAGGCCGGAGTCGGCGTTGCCACCTTGCGCCGCATTGAGGGCGGGCAGGACAGCCAGCTGGTTTCCTGGCTCAAGCTGCTGCGAGCCCTCGGCATGACCACCGCAATCGACTCACTGCTGCCGGAAGAATTCAGTTCCCCCATGGCTGAGGTCCGCGGTGCGGCCCGCAAACGAACGAAAACCCCAACAGGAATAGTCTGGGGAGATGAAGCCCCGTGACCATAACCTCATGACTACCGCCACCGTGAAACTGTGGGGCACGCCCATCGGCTATGTCTCCATGAATGCCGACGAGCAGTTCGCCCGCTTCGAATACGACCCCGACTTTGCCCAGTTCGGCATCGAACCCGCGCCGCTGAAAATGCCGGTGCGTGCCGGACGCATCTATCAGTTCCAGGATCTGCATCCTCGCTCCTTTCACGGCCTGCCCGGACTCATCGCCGACAGCCTGCCGGACAAATACGGCAACAGACTCATCGATGTCTGGCTGGCCCGTACCGGTCGCCGCGCAGAGCAATTCAACGCCGTCGATCGCCTGTGCTACACAGGCAGGCGCGGCATGGGAGCGCTGGAGTTTGAACCCGCCGTTGGCACCGAAACCGCCAAAGACAAATTGATAGAGATTGAAGAGCTCATCAGTCTCGCCGCCATGGCCTTCACCGACAGACAGGCCCTCGACACCCGATTCGCAACGGGCAATGAAGAGCAGGCCCTGCTCGATATTCTCAGTGTTGGCACCTCGGCAGGTGGCGCGCGCGCCAAGGCGGTGATTGCCTTCAATCCGCAGACCAGACAGGTCCGCTCCGGACAGCTCGATCTGCCCTCGGGCTTCGAGCACTGGCTCATCAAGTTCGACGGCGTCGCCTTCAATGGCGACTGGGGAGTGGCCGACCCGGCCGGATACGGGCTGCTGGAATACAGTTATTATCTGGTCGCCAAGGCCTGCGGCATCGACATGATGGAGAGTCGCCTGTTCAGCGAGAATGGGCGCCACCACTTCATGACACGCCGCTTCGATCGCGACGCAAACGGTGGCAAGAAATTTATCCAGACCTTCGCGGCACTGACGCATTTCGACTATTACGAAAGCGGTCTCTACTCCTACGAACAACTCTTCATGACCATGCGTCAGCTCGACATTGCCAAGGCCGGGATCGAGGAGCAATTCCGCCGTGTCGTGTTCAACCTGGTCGGCTGCAACCAGGATGATCACGTGAAGAATTTCGCGTTCACGATGGACAGGCGAGGGGGGTGGGATGTGACGCCCGCGTATGACCTCTGTCATGCCCAGGGCAGCGACTTCACGCGATTTCATCAGCTCAGCATCAATGGCAAGACAAGCGGATTCACACTGGCCGATCTCAAACATCTCGCAAGATATGCCGGGCTTCCCAATAACCGCGAGAAGCGCATCCTCGAGCAAACTGTCGACGCATTCTCCGGCTGGGAAGCGCGAGCGCAGGAGCTGGGTATTCCGCAAAAACTTCAGGAGCGGGTGCTGCGAACCTTGCGTTTGAGCTGGAATTGAATCTACGGTCTATTACTGCTGCGGGGGCCTTGGCGCTTCACCCCGCAAATCCGCCCCCCATCTCATCCCGTTAGCCACAAACCCCAACTCGATATACCGTCCCCACACCGCCCACAGAACAACAACAAACAGTCCCTCCACCATGACCATCGACCCGGCCAAACGTCGCGACCTCACAGTATTCCTGCTCGGTCCCGCCGCCATCACCCTCATCATTGCTGTGGTGTACAAGGTCGCCCCATGGCCAGTGCCACTCCAGGCACAGGCCGAACTGCTCGGCATCACACCCGTAGTGATAGTCCTGACATTGGCCGTGCTCGGTCTGCTCTGTTCCCGCGCCGCAGGCATCCCCGACATCCCGCCCAAAGGCGACCGCAATACATGGAAGAGCATCCTGTTGGCGACAGTTCCACTGGGCCTGCTCGGCGGAGCGCTCCTCCTCGCCGCAGATGCACTGTTCGGCTTCACCAGCGTCGCCATCCAGGCCATTGGCGTCACCTGGGCCCACGTCCCTCTGCCGCAATCCCTGCTGACCTCGCTGCTCGAGCCCGCCGGATTCCTCGCCGCAGGAGGTGTGAACCTGCAGCTCGCCACACTGCTTCTCATTGTATTTGCTATCAATGTTCTGGAAGCCGCTCACTACAAGCGCTACGGATGGGCCGCGCCACTGCTGTTTCGCATGGCGCTTTACCTTGTTTGGCACTGCTTCGGGCCCTATCTGCTGCCCGCGGATTCCATCCTTTACCCGGGCATTCCCTAGACTATTGACCCCGACAAGATCATGCAAAAAAACAATCAGCGCCCGCCAGTTTCCCCTTGAATCGTATTCTTTGTAATACCTATACTCCGGCTCCGGACAGAAGAAGCCGACGATAAAATCAGAGGATAAAAAATGAGCATCCTGACCTTCCGATTGGAAAACGACATAAAGAACCGCCTCGATGCAGTCGTCGACAAACTGGGCCTCAATCAAAGCAAGATCGTGCGGGAAGCCGTTGTGGCCAAGCTCGAAGAGCTGGAAGAACTGGCCGCCTTGCTGGATCGAGTGCAGGCCAACCGCTCGAAGAAGCCGATCGCCGAACTCTGGAAGGAGCTGGGGTTGGAGAGCGGGGAGCTCAGAGCTGGGGCCTCAGGAGCAGCGAATGCTGATTTGCAGGCAGATCGATAAGAAGATTTCCACCTATCGATCATAGGCAATCAAAACCGGAACCTCTCTTCCGACGTTGATCACATAACCTCCATAAGCGCAGGACAGCGTCAGTCTGGACGCTTCAAAAAGCTTATGGTTTACCTGAAAAACATACCCTCCATGTCCAGGAGCAACGCTCGTCCCGGCCATCAGATTTTCAAACTCATCTACGAAGCCGAGATAGACGTTACTCACACTGCACGCCGTAAATGATTCCAGATTCAAAGTAACGACCACCGGAGGAAGCTCGGTTGATCGCGAAATACTCGAGTCAACCGCAGTCAACACGATGCCGAGCCTGTCGAAATCCTCTGCCTTCAGCTCAATGCGAGGAACAGTAACTGTCCCAAAAGCTGAGCCCGCCGTCAGCATTGCCATCAAAGCCAGAATGTACTTCATGTGGAGTTCCTCGTATCCGTGAGTGTGTGCTCGTAATATCTCAGGTGGTTGACGGGATTGTAAATTGAAATCTCCATAGGGATCTCAAGCAGGATTGCATTTCGTGGTCTACAGTTTCTTCAAGGCACCCTTGAATCTCTGAGCTCCGCGTTTCCACAGACAGAGTCGAGTGCCGAAATTTCCCCTTGCCACCCAATTTTATTGTAGTTACATTAAAACCATTGAGATTCGTATACGACACCAAAAAAGCTCAGAGCAACCTGGAAACCAAAGACGTAAACTTCGCGGATGCTGATAAATTTGAGTGGAACAAAGCGCTGATCACGGAAGATGCTCGCCGAGAGTACTCTGAGGTCCGTAAATTGGCCTACGGAAAGCTGGCTGGGAGATTAACTGTCATGGTCTATACGGAGCGCGCTGACGTCATCCGGATAATTTCGTGGCGAAAGGCAAACAAGAGAGAGGTGGCAATGTATGAAAAAGTACAAGACTGATTTCACGGTCTTCGATGCGTTGACCGATGAAGACATCGCCGCTCAAGTTGCGGCAGATCCCGATGCAGCGCCATTGCTGGAGTCGCTTGAGGGTTTCCGACGCGGCAGAGGACCTCAGAAACAACCAACGAAAGAGCAGATTACACTCCGCCTGTCGCCGGATGTCGTGCAGCATTTCAAAAGCGGTGGGCGTGGCTGGCAAACCAGAATTGACGAAACTCTGAAGCAAGCCATCGAGCGGGAAAAAATTTGATTACCTTAATCCCGCAGAACTCGCTCAACCCTCCCGCCTCTCCATCACCAACCTAAGCGCCAACACACCCAGCACGGCGCCCATCAAATACCGCTGCACTCGCAACCACAACGGATTCGCCGCGAACCACGTCGCGATTCCACCGGCCAGCATTGCGATCATGAAGTTCACCGTGAAACTCACCAGTATCTGTACCGCGCCCAGCGTGATGCTCTGCAAGAATACCGAGCCCCGTTCCGGTGACACAAACTGCGGAAAGATCGCCAGATAGAACACCGCAATCTTCGGATTCAACACATTCGTCAGAAATCCCATCAGATACAGTTTCAAATTGGAATCCATCGGCAGTTCACGATGTTCGAACGGCGAACGCGCCCCCGGTTTCACCGCCTGCCACGCGAGCCAGAACAGATACGCGGCACCGAGCCACTTCAGAATCTCGTACGCTGCAGGCACCGTCAGAAACACGGCCGTCAATCCCACAGCCGCCGCCAACATATGCACCAGAAAACCCGTGACCACACCGAACAGCGAAATCACTCCCGCGCGACGCCCCTGACAGATCGAACGCGAAATGACATAGATCATGTTAGGGCCTGGCGTCAGCACCATCAACAATGCCGCACCTGCGAACAACAGCAAATCCTGTGTGGGAATCATTGTGTGGCTCCACCCAGAGCAGGCAACCACGGAATATCCGTCACGCCAGGGTCGATCCCCATCTGCATCAACAGCGTCGTGATCTGCCCGCGGTGATGCGTCTGGTGATTGAACATCTGCGTCACCAGCACGTGGGCCGGAAACGTGCGCGACTTGCCATCGATGCCGCTGACGAATGTGAAGGGATTCTGCAACCACTCGGCATCCACGTGCGCTGCCCAGTCGAGAATGCGTTGATCCGTGATCACACGATCAGCGTGCATCTCTTCGAAAGTGGCGTACAGATCCTGTCCGACTTTCGCACCGGTGAACGGATTGCCATCGAAGCGGCCGATCCACATCTTGTCGCCATAGAGCAGATGATTGAACGTGCCGTGAATGGATTTGAAGAACGCGCCGCGATCCGCGCGGCGTTCTGCATCGCTCAAGCTGGCGCAGAGGGCGTAGAGTTTCTCGTTCATCCATTGGTTGTACTGGGCCATCAGGAGGGGGTAGGTGTTGGGGTACATGGGGTTCTTCCTTGGAATGGAGTGGCAGGATTATCGCGAGCAGGGCTCGCTCCCACAAGGGACAGAGTGTGGGCGATTGGAGCGGTACAGATGGTAGTGAGAGGAATCTGTACCGGTGCAATTCGACGATTCTGAATCTGTATCGTGCCCATCTTCTCCCTTAATATGAGTCACCCTGAAAGGAATCTGTCATGCCACCCGAACAGCTTTTGCCACTCACACTCTTCATCATTGCGATGGTTGCGACACCCGGCCCCAACAACCTGATGCTCATGGCGTCGGGTGCCAACTTCGGGTTTCGTCGCACCGTGCCGCACATTCTCGGGATCAGTTTCGGGTGTCAGGTATTGTTGCTGTCCATCGCGCTGGGGCTTGGCCAGCTGTTCACTCTGTATCCACAGGCAATGATTGTCCTGAAGGTGCTCGGTGCCACTTTTCTCGTTTATCTCGCCTGGTTGCTGGTGCGACCGGCGCGCAAGAGTCAGCAAGTGGGCAGGGACGCCCAACCTTTGTCATTCTGGCAGGCAACGCTGTTTCAATGGGTCAACCCCAAGGCGTGGATGATGGGCGTCACCGCGATTGCCACATACAGCAATCCCTCGCAGTTCATGACGAGTGCTGCCGTGATTGCGTTGCTGTTCCTGATTCTCGGGGCACCGCTGATCAGCGCGTGGGCCTATGGCGGTTACGCGCTGAAATTCTGGTTGCAGCAGGGCAGGCGTCTCGCGTTCTTCAACTGGGGAATGGCCGTGTTGTTGCTGGCCTCGCTTTACCCCGTTCTCATGCAGGCCTGATGCCCGTCGAGAATTTCTCGGTCAACACATAGCTGACAAACCCCAGCACGATGATCGCCAGCGCCACACCGGCTTCCTGCGGTCTGTTGAGAATGATGAAGGTCAGCGTCCACAGCATGATCGCACTGTAGATAAGCGGCGGCAGCGGATAGAGCCACGTGCGGTAGCCGGTATTTCCTTCGGCGTTGTCTGCCCCGTGCCGGAAGCGCAATACAAAGACACCGAGCACTGTCGCCAGAGAACTCAGCCCCAGAATGAAACCCGAGAACACCAGTACCGACTCGAAGGTCGAGGTCACGATGAACAGTGCGGTCAACGCGCCCTGCGAATAGATCGCCGTACGCGGCACGCCACCCGCGTTGTTCACCGCCAGCAGGCGGAACAACTTGAAGTCCTCACCCATGACCTGCAGTACGCGCGGCCCTGCCATCAGCATCGCACTGACAGTGGAGATGAGCAGCAGTGACAGCACGCCACCCATGATCAAGGCGCCGGTCTCGCCGAACGTTTCCTGCGCAACGATCACGCCGATCTCCACCTTGCCTTCGAGCAGTTCCATCGGCACGGCGTAGAGGAAGGTCGCGTTGAGTGCCAGGTACAACAGGATCACCACCGACGTGCCCGCGATGAGTACGAACGGCACCGAGCGACCGGGGTTCTCGATCTCGCCGGTAATATAGGTGGCGGCATTCCAGCCTGTGTACGCATAGTTCACGTAGATCAGCGAGACGGCGAATGCGCTGCTGGCGACCAGCACACCATCACCCTCCACGGGCAGCAGATTGACCGTCTGCGGTTCCGTCACTGTCGCCACCACCGTGACGACAAACACCGCGATCAATAACACCTTGATGATGGTGAACCAGTTCTGCAATCCACCGCTGGCGTTGTGATTCCTGCCATGCACAAACGTAATGATCGCCACGAGAGCCAGTGCTGCGGCCATGCGATTGATCTCGATGATGTGGTTGATGGAGGAATCCAGATAGGCGGCAAAGGTCATCGCTGCCAGCGCGGTCGGTGCGGCGAATCCGACGGTGAATGACACCCAGCCGGACACGAATCCCACTGATGGATGATAGAGCTGGCTGAGGAAATTGTATTCACCGCCGGAGCGCGGAATGCGACTGGCCAGTTCTGCATAGGTGAGGGCGCCACACAGTGCCGCGAGTCCTCCTACAAACCATAACAACAGCAGCGCGAAGGAGGATTTGATGTCGATGATCTGGTAGCCGATGCTGGTGAATACACCGGTGCCGACCATGTTGGCAATCACGACAGCGATCGCGGTGGCCGGGGTGTACTTGCCGGAGGAGCGACTGACCGTACGAGTGGCCGCGCGGTTGACGTCAGGTTGAGAGTTGTCCAAGGGATTTGCTTCCGATTGATGAGCGATCAAGAGGCGCACTGTGCCGACGCGATCAGTCTAGCAGGGATTCCCTGCGGCATCTGTATGGAACCTGAACTGATTGCGGAATGGACAGCTGGAACAGAATGAACAGTGATAAATGCACGACATGCTGCACATGCCACAACCGCTTGATGCGGGCGGTATGGATCTGCGAAGCACCGTTCAGGAATCCTGCTTTCCAATGACGGTCGTCGCTGCTAGCATGGCTCGCATCCAATCCTGTTCTTTCAATCGAGCTACCAATCGAGCTATCAATGGAGTTACCCATGCAGTTATCCGAGCCGATGCTACGTACACGTCTGCAGATTCCGTTTTACATTTCTCTGCTTTTACTGATTGCCTGCAGTCCTGCCGAGCAGGCACCTCCCGCACCGGAATCAGTGCCAACTGCCCCGGCTGCGGCACAGGTGACACCGGCCGCTGAAACGGAGGAAGCACTCGTCGCGCGTGCCCGTGGCATCCACGAGCGCGTCATCACACTCGACACTCATGCGGACATCAACACGGTCAACTTCATGGAGGACAACAATTACACAGCTGATCTCGATACCCAGGTCAATCTGCCGAAGATGATCGAAGGCGGATTGGACGTGGCATGGTTCATCGTCTACACCGGACAGGGACCGCTGACGGAAGAGGGCTATGCCGCCGCAGAGGCCAATGCCATCGACAAGTTCGATGCGATCCATCGCCTTGCTGAACAGTTTGCTCCTGACACCATCGAGATGGCCTACACCTCCGAGGATGTGCGTCGCATCGATGCCGCTGGAAAGAAGGTGGCGATGATCGGCGTCGAGAACGCTTATCCGATGGCACTCGATATCGAGAACGTGCGTCGCTATCAGGAGCGCGGTGCCCGTTACGTGTCGCTGGCCCACAACGGACACAGCCAGTTCGCCGACTCCAATACCGGCGAGAGCGATGGCGTGTGGTTGCACAATGGTCTGAGCGATCTGGGTCGTCAGGCGATTGTCGAACTGAACCGCTGGGGCGTGATGATCGACCTGTCGCATCCTTCCAAGGCTGCCAACATGCAGACCCTGGAGCTGACCCGTGCTCCCGTGATTGCGTCGCACTCCTCTGCGCGCGCACTCAACAATGTGAGTCGCAATCTGGACGACGAAGAGCTGCTGGCCATTCGTGACAATGGCGGTGTGGTACAGGCCACAGCCTTCCGCAGCTATCTGAATTCCGCGAAGCACAGCGCGAACGTGGCGGCAATGAATGCACTGCGCAGCAGTATCGCTCAGGAGATCGGCTTCACACTGCTGGATGGTGCTGCCGTGCGAGCACTGAGTGACGAGGAGCGTGCCGTGTACAACGAAGGTCTGGCGCGGGTGAATGCGCTGGCCGAGCCGCGCGTTGCCTCCGAAGTGAATGCGGTGGCCCCACCGGTGGACGTAGCGGACTTTGTCGACCACATCGACTACATGGTGGATCTGATCGGTATCGAGCATGTGGGGATCAGCTCGGACTTTGATGGTGGTGGCGGCATCGAAGGTTGGAACGACGCGTCAGAAACGTTCAACGTGACGCTGGAATTGGTGAGACGTGGCTACTCCGAGGAGCAGATTGCCCTGCTGTGGAGCGGCAACCTGCTGCGCGTGCTGGATGACGTGCAGCGTATCGCGGCGGAGATTCAGGCGGGGGGTGTGTAACCTACCTGAATGTGGGAGCGGGCCCTGCCCGCGATCGCTTGCGTGTCAAACTGTAATGCAACAGAGCGCAAGGCAATCGCGGGCAGGCCCGCTTCCACAGGGGTGATTTCTTTCATTCGTCCAGCAGGGTGTAGATCCTGCGGATCGCGCGCACATCGGCGCCTGGACCACGGATCTGCGCGTAGTTGTCGGCATGGTTGGTCATGTCGATCTGCGCGGCAGTCTCTTCTGCCGTCAGCCCTCTGGCCTTCATCGCCTCGGTCTTTTGCCACAGGTCTCCCAGATAGGCCTGGAAGTGATCGATCTTCTCCTTGCCCTGCAGCGGCGCGCCGTGTCCTGGCAGAATGATGTCGAAATCCAGGGACTTCAGCTGCTCCAGTGTCGCTGGCCACTCCTGAGGAAAGCTGTCACCCATGTAGGACAATCCTGGCAGCATCAGGTCTCCCGTGAACACCATGCGCTCCTGTGGCAGGAACACCACCACGTCGCCTGCCGTGTGACCGCGGCCGATATGCAGCAACTGTATCTCGCGGCTACCCTGCATGACGGTCTGGAACAAGGTCATCTTGGTCTCCAGAGTGATGTTCGGCGGTGTCGGAATCACTTCGCGCAATGACGTCAGGTGCGCCTGGGCGACACCCAGCTGCGTCTGCAGCGTGGCACGCTGTGCCGCATCGCTGGTCTCGGCGATCTGCCGTTCCAGATTGGCGATCTGGCCGGGCACGCCTTCGGTGAAGCTGATATGCGTGGACTCCTCCAGCACATTGCCCAGCTCGCCATTCAACTTGGCGCGCGTGTATTCGTGGCCGATGATCTCCACGTCCGGCGGCAGCACCTGATTACCGTGGGCATGATCGAAGTGATAGTGGCTGTTGACCAGGTAGCGCACCGGCTTGTTGGTCACGGCGGGAATGGAATTCAGCAGGGCATTGGCGGCATTGGGTGTGACGTGGGAGTCCACGACCAGCACATCGTTCTCGCCGACGACCAGCAACGCGTTGCTCATGACGTTGACCGCCCCGGTGCCGGTCACCTGATAGACACCCTCGGCCATCTGCGTGAAGCGATGGGAAGTGGTCTCGATCACGGTGGGATCGCCGCTCTGCGCGTTGACGAAGCCGAACAGGGCGGACAGCAAGCCCGTGCCCATGATGCCCATGACTGCCAGATTCAAAGTGTTGTTCTTGTTGTTGTAGTTATTGTTGTTCATTGTGATGGTCCTGATCAGGTTGGTCTGCGGTAGTTGAAGCTGAGAGTGAAGACTGTTGAATCCTACTTGAGGGTCCGGGCAATTGCCAGCAGGCTTCCGCAGCTCTGGAGCCGGGAGCTCCGCAGAGTGCGGCCGCAATAATTCACAATCTGCCCGTTTCCCCGCTCCGTGCCGCCACAATTGTCCTGCATAGTCTGCATCACGATCGATAGAGGCACAGGAACAATGAATTATGCCGGATATGCCACGACCCGCTCTGCCTGTTCCATCCTTGTTGTGCCATTGACTGTGGGAGCGGGCCTTGCCCGCGATTGCTTTTTGCCTCGTTGAGTTTTAATGGAAATCTCAAGCAATCGCTGGCAGGGCCCGCTCCCACAGTGTTTTTTCCTATTGATAGATCGCGTTGATACGCTTCACCACCGGATCCGCCGCCATGCGGGTGCGATGGTCAATCACTCTCGGCAGCTTGCTCAGGTCCACGCCATCGCCCTCCAGCCACCCGGCAATCGTGAACAGATACATGTCCGCCACTGTGTATTGCTCGCCCATCACCCACGGACCTTTCAGCATTCCGTTTTCGATCAGCGCCATGCAGTCGCCCATGGTTTGTGGCACCTTCTTCTTCATCGCTTCGATGGCAGACGGATCGTCAACCCAGCGTGCGCCACGTACGCGATGCGCATGGGCAACGTGTACGGTGGAGCAGAGATAGCTGTTGAAGGCCTGCAGCTCTGCCAGCGCAAAGATGTCATCCAGCGGGGCGAGTCCAGCCTCCGGGTAACGCTGCGCGAGGTACAACAGAAGCGCAGGAGTCTCGGTCAGTATGCCGCTCTCGGTGACAAGTGCCGGGACTCTCCCTTTCGGATTGATGGCCAGATAATCCGCTGAGCGTTGCGCCTGATTCGCGAAATCCAGTGCGATGGCTTCGTAGGGAGCGCCAATCTGTTCCAGCGCGATATGCACAGCAAGCGCGCAGGTTTTTGGAGCGTAATAGAATTTCAACATGGTGCAGTTCCTCTGGAAAAGGCGGTCACGCCGCCCTCGAAATCTCGATGTGAACGCTGTTCTTGCTGCTGCTTTTGGCGCGATACATCATCTCATCGGCCTTGGCGATCATATCGTCGACAACACTGGGGACCTTCAGGTAGGTGATCGCGCCGATGCTGGCAGTGACATCACTTCTGGTGAACTGGGCATTGCTGGCCAGCACTTCCCGGATGCGTTCCAGTATCGGGAGTGCAAGCTCGACATCCGTCTCTGGCAGCAGCACCACGAATTCATCATCGCCCATGCGGGCGCACAGATCCGTCGTGCGAAGATGACTGCGAAAGGTATCAGCCACGGCTTGCAACAGAGAATCGCCATGTTCGTGGCCCAGCGTGTCATTGGCCTTCTTGAAGTTGTCGAGATCGATGTAGCCGAGCGTGACAGGTCGATTGTTGCGACGACACAGCTCCACGATTTGCGCGGACCGCTCGAAGAAATCACGACGATTGGGCAGGCCGGTCAACAGGTCAGTGCGGCTGAGCCTGCGTTCATTGTCTATCACGCGATGAAGTGTGCTGACGAGCAGGGAGACCAGGAGAAAGGCGACAGACTGCGTGACGAAGTTGATGAGCCAGATGGAGCCGGTCGAGTATTCCCTGCCGCTGAAGTACATGACAGTCGCCCAGATGAGACTTGCGCTTATCGCGTATGCGATGGTCGTGAATTTGTGCAACTGCCACGCGGCCAGCATCAGCGGCAGAAAATAGAGGGGGAAAATGCGTATCTCTGTACCGGTCACATAATCTATCCATGCCACGGC
Organism: Gammaproteobacteria bacterium RIFCSPLOWO2_02_FULL_57_10; assembly: GCA_001802565.1. GTDB lineage: Bacteria > Pseudomonadota > Gammaproteobacteria > Pseudomonadales > Pseudohongiellaceae > UBA5078. Next base: position 66,194 of record MGYS01000056.1, read on the forward strand.
GGCCAACCCGATGCTGACGAGCAGATTGACAACAAGAGGGGACAACGAAGAGAACATTGTGAAAACCTGAAAGACTGCGGGAGTCCAGTACAGCATTCCCGCACCCGAACAGTCAACCCGGCGAGGCGTTGGATGTGGCAACTGGCACAGAATCCGTGTCGGATTCGCTCATGACCTGCGTGGCGGACGCGCTGTTGTAATCGCGGTAGCGTTTGCCAAGCCACAACGTCAGTACCAGCCATATGACGGAGACCGGCACCATGCTGAAGGCGAGTCCGGACACTCCCAGTCCCAGCCATCCCATCGCCGTGTAAGACCAGGCACCCACCTGATCACCGACTCTGTACACAAAGGTGTCGTTGAAATTCTTCGCCTTGTATTTCTCCGTGCGTGGCAACACGGTGTAGAGGACCTCGCGTGCAGGCCGCTGAATGGCATAGTTGCCCGCGCGACGCAGAATCTGGAATACCACCAGCACTGCCAGCGCCGGGGCGACACCGAGAATCCCGAACCCCACCAGGCTGACGAGTGGCAGGAAGGCCAGACTCAAGCCGATGCCGAACCACTTGAGAATGCGCCCAGTGAGGAACAGCTGTGTAACGAGTGTGATGATGTTGACGATCAGATCGATGTTGGCAAACACCTGAGTCCGCACGCGCGAATCCTGTGATGCGCCCTCGACGATCTCCGCCTGCATGAAATACAGATACGTGGATGTGATAGTGAACAACAGCATCAGCACCGCGATGCCGATCAGATAGGGAGACCTGAGGACATCGGTGACGCCTTCGAACACGCTGCCGCCGATGATCTCCGTCTGCTTCTTCTCCACCTCCTTGATGGTGTCGGCCCGCTGCTCACTGTGGGAGCGAGCCCCGCTCGCGATTGCGTTCTCCCCTGATCCTTCAGAATCTTCAACCTCATCCCGCAACCCCGCCAGCGCCAGTTTTTCTTCCGATTTCTCCAACGCGTTCGAAATTCTCGCCGCAGCCTCCAGCAGCAGCGCAGAGATCAACAACAGATTCACCGGCCCGAGAACTGACACCAGCGCCGAAGTAATTGACGATCCCATGATCGCCCCCGCTGTACCACCGACGGCGAGGATGCCAAACAACCGCTTGCTCTGCGCGGAGCGATAGATGTCCGTCATGAAGGACCAGAACACCGAGATCACGAAGAGATTGAAGACACTCACCCAGATGAAGAAGATGCGCCCGACCCACACGCTGTTCTCCTGCGGAATGAGCTGGAACACCACGAAGAAGATCACGAGATTGGCGATGAAGAAGCGATAGGTGAGCGGCACGAACTGATTGCGCGGCAGTTTCTTCACCAAAGACGTGAACACCGGATGGATCAGCATCATGCCGATCAGCGTGCCGGTGAACAGCCACGCGAGATTGTCCACGCCACCGGCTACGCCCATTTCGTCACGGATGGGGCGCAGGATGTAGTACGCGCACAGCAGACAGAAGTAATAGGCGAAGGACCAGCCGAGCGCGGCGCCTTCTCCCTCACGCAGATCGACAGCGCGATTAACCAGTCGTGTCACGGCAGCATTCATGTGGGCATCCAGTCAGGGTTTGAGGATCAGGGTTTCAGGCGTTGGCGACGAGTTCGGCCATGCGCTGCCGTGTCGCAGCGTCGGGCAGCACCCCTCTGGAGGCGTTGAAGTTGTCGTACAGATATTCGGGTCGTGCCGTCCCGGGAATCGCAGCGGTGATGGCTGGATGCGAGACGTTGAATTTGAGTGCGAACTGCGCCCATGTCTCGATGCCCAGTTCGGTTGCCCACTCCGGCAATGCAGTGTCACCGAAGGCTTCGAAGACGCGGCCACGACCGAAGGGCAGGGCAGTAAGCACGGCGATGCCGCGCTCCTGCGCCAGAGGCAACAGCAGATCCTCGGCAGACCGGTTGTCGATCGCGTAGTCCACCTGGATGAAGTCGAGCGGCTCAGTGCGCATGAAACCGGCAAGCTCTTCGTACTGATTCTTCGAGGTGGTGGTGATGCCGTAATAGCGAATCCTGCCTTCCTGTTTCCACTCCCGCAGCACGGGCAGCATGTCAGCGGTACCTGACAGGTTGTGGATCTCCAGCAGATCAAAGTGATCGGTTTGCAAACGGGTCAGGGAGCCCTCCATTTCCGCTATGCCAGCTGCACGTCCCTGACGTCCTGCTCCCACCTTTGTGGCGAGGAATATCTGATCGCGATTGCCGAGTTCTGCCAGCAGATTGCCGACCACAGTCTCTGCATTACCGTAAGAAGGTGCCGTGTCGACCAGTTTGCCGCCAAGGCCGGGGAAATTGCGCAGCACTTCACGCAGTGGCGCCAGTTCTTCCTCTGATGTCGCCACGTCGTAGCGCCGTGCGGTGCCGATGCCGATCAGGGGAATGCGTTCGCCGGAGGAGGGGATGGGTTTGCTCAGCAGTTCGGCACTTGCACTCTGGGCGAACAACGCCCGTGGACCCAGCGCCATGCCGGCACCGGCAGCAAGACCAAGTTTGAGCGCATCGCGCCGGGTAAGGAATCTGTTGCCGTGAGACATTCTTGTTCTCCTTGTTATGAAAGTGGCAATCCAACCATGACCCGTGGAGGGTAGAAATTCTTCTCACCGCTCCGACTTTCAGGCGTCGGCCCACAGGCGCAGCAGATTGCTGCGGGTCTTCAACAACAGTTCCAGCTCGCCGGTGTTGTGCTCGGGTTTCTGGCGCAGCAGGGCAATGGCACGTTCCAGATCGAAGAGTATCTCGCGTGTCTCCGCACTGCGCAGGTAGCTGCGAATCCACCCAACGATGACCAGTCGTTGTCCCTGGGTGACAGGTTCCACACGATGCAAGGTTGTCGAGGGATAGAGCAGCATCGCTCCGGAATCGAGCCGGAAGGCGCGCTCGGCGGCGGGTTCATCGATCACCAGACTGCCGCCCTCGTAGTCGGCCGGAGGGGTCAGGAACACCGTGAAAGAAAGATCGGTGCGCTGACCGTCCATGATGGCATCATCCACATGAGTGCCGTAGTGCATGCCGGTGTCATAGCGGCTGAATTGCAGTCTGACCATGGTCTTCGGCCGGGCCGCTGCGGCGACCAGCTCGTGGCCGAGCAGGGCGGCTTCCACTTTCTGCAGCAGCGCGGTCACTTGCTTGCCCGCGCGAGCCTGCAGGTTATGCTTGCGTTCCCGGGCATGCCATCCCGCGCTGGCACGGCCGTCGGTGAAGTGGGAGTCATCCTTGCCGACGGTCAGGCATTCCTTGACCAGATCGGCGGGCAGGGCGTTGGCGATCTGCAGCAGCATTTGCAAAACCTAATTGAGAATGATTCTTGTTAGTTGTAAGATGGCATCCAGTTTAGTGGCCGTTCAGGCCAATTACAAACCCCTATTGAAACAGTCAGAGCATCGTCGGGAGTTGATATGGAAACCAGAAACCGGATCTGGGTAGGTCTTGGAGTCGTCGTCGCAGCAAGTACCGCATTCTATGTGGGAACCAGCGGCCAGTCGGGAATGGCGGGCATGGATCACAGCACGATGGCAGCCCAGGAGGGAGGCGAAGGGGGCGAGGGCGCTGCAACAGCTGAAGCGATCGCCGATGACGCCGTGTACCTGGGTCAGTTGGCATTCATTCGCGGACATCTGAATGTCGGTGTGGACCTGTATCGGCAAGGAGCCGAGGAAGCGTCCGCCACGCACATGAAGCATCCGGGCGATGAGCTCTATACCGCACTGTTGCCAGCCATCGAGGCTCGCGAGGCATCCGGGTTCGCGGATCAACTGGAGGCCCTTGCCGTTGCAGTGGAGAGCAAGCGACCGATGGCGGAAGTGGAGGAGGCCTATAACGCTCTTCTGGAAGCCATCACCGCAGCAGAGAACGCAGTCGAGGAACAGGATGCCGCGATGATCGGTGCCGTCATTCTGGATCTGGTGCGAACGTCTGCGGCCGAATACGACATTGCAGTGGGTGAAAACGGTGTGCTGGAGAACGAGCACGAGTATCAGGACGCGCTGGGTTTCGTGCGCATCGCCCGTGATCTGCTGGGAAGATTGGAAGGCATGACAGACAACGCCACTGCGGTTGCCGCGATCAGAGAGCAACTGGACTTGATCACACCCATCTGGCCATCACTGATTGCACCGCAGAGACTGGAGACGGATCCCTCGGTGATATACGGTGCGGCGGCCAGAATCGAGTTTGCCAACGCCGGGTTGTGACAAATCATTTTCCCTGTGGGAGCGAGCCCTGCTCGCGATTGTGACCTACTGAAGTTCAGCGAGAGTTCAATCGCGAGCAGGGCTCGCTCCCACAGTATTCAATTCGCCTGCGCGGCATCTCTTTCAAGCTGGCGCTCACCCGCGAGAATTCCCGGCAACGCATAGTTGCCCTCGTGGCAGGCGTACTCGTACATCTTGTCTCCCGCAGGTCTGGCGCGCATCGGAATCTCGGCAGTCCACGGACGACTGAACACGGTCGGGTCTTCCAGTGTCACGTTATAGACTATCTGTTCCTCAGACACGCGCGTGAAACGTTCCACCACCTTCAGATCCTGGCTCGCACCCCGGTAATTCTGCTGCGGATGGAAGTTCACCGTCTCCACCACCAGTGTGTCGCCCTCCCAGCGCCCGACGGAGTCACCCATCCACTTGACCATATGATCAGGCTGATGCTCATCGTTCAGACGGATGATGCGTGCGTCGTGCACCATCTCCACGAGAATCATCACGTAGTCCTCGGTCTGCACGATCTGATAGTTGTTGTTGTACATCACCGGCAGCATGGGTGGCCCGGAGCTGGAGCTGAAGGAGAGCAGGCAGCGTTCGCCAAGTGGACGCAGTTCCGGTCCGTCGAATGCACCGACTCCCGGCATCTGTCGCCACTGCGCGACCACGCTCGGATTCGGTCTGCCCTCGGCAAACGGAATCTGGCCATCAGGAGGGTCGATGATCAGCGATGTCCGAAATTCGCCATTGATGACGGCGACATTGGTGCCGCGATCCAGCCAGAAATTGTTGTACCCGGCATCGGTGTTGCCGTCACTGGGCGGAGGACGATTGGGGTCGCTCGGCTGATTGGCGCGCTCGATCCGTTGCTGCGCAGCGATCTCGTACTGGCGCGCCTGCTCTTCGGTCAGAAAGCCGGTAGTCCCAAATTCGGCGGGACGCTCCAGCGGTGTCTGTGTGGCATTGGTCCAGATCCCCTGCAGATCCGGCTTGCCGTCGGGCGTGCGGGGAACGCTCCATTCACTCGCAGTCTGTGCACTGAGTGTGAACGACGTAAGGAAACAAATCGCGCCGCTCAGGACAGCGACACGAAAATTGGAGCGAGGGAGCAGAGCGTGAAGCATGGCTGATCTCCGATTCTTGTTCTTGTGGAGTGCAGTGCCAGCTTCGTACTGACCGTTCCGTAAGTCAAGTGTGGGAGCGAGCCTGCTCGCGATGCCGTTTTCGCTCCCTACGCACTTCGCATGCCGAACAGTGCCATGGGGTAGTGCCATGCCGGACACGCCGTGAACCCATCCATGGGGGCTCGGCAGCCGCCATCCAGGCGGCTGACGGTCCGGCATGGCACTACCCCATGTCACCGCTCTACCTGTGTTGGTGCCCAGCAAAAAGAGAACTACGTGTCCAGTCGGCTCCAGTTCAGATGACTCCGTATGTATCCGAAATTTTAGTAACGAATATCCGGAACAACCACAGACGGTAGAGCGAAGGTACGGGGAGTGCAAAGGCATCGCGAGCAGGCTCGCTCCCACAGGGGAGACAGAGAAGGGGTTACAACCAGCCCTTGCGCTTGAAGTACCAGTATGGGGCGATGCCCGAGAGCACCATCAGGCCGATGGCGAACGGATAACCCAGCGTCCAGCCCAGCTCCGGCATGAAATCGAAGTTCATGCCGTAGGCGCTGGCCACCAGCGTCGGCGGCAGGAATACCACCGCCGCAATCGAGAAGATCTTGATGATCTGGTTCTGCTGAATATTGATGAAGCCCTGGGCCGCATCCATCAGGAAGTTCACCTTGTCGAACACGAAACTGTTGTGGGGCAACAGCGATTCGATGTCACGCAGCAGTTCGCGGGCGGTTTCGGCATGGTCAGCGGAGAGCTTGCCGTGACGCAACAGGAAGGTCAGCGCGCGCTGCGTGTCCATCAGACACAGACGCACCTTGCCGTTGGTATCTTCGTGGCGGGCCAGTTCGTCGATGGCGTCCTCGATGGAGGCGTCGCTCTCTTCGAGCACCAGGTTGCTGGTGTGTTCGAGTCCGGTGTAGACCTCTTCCAGCGTGTCGGCCAGGTCGTTGATCTTGATCTCGAACAGGGCCAGCAGGATGCCGATGGCATCTGCAGCCAGACCCTTTTGTCGCTTTGCACGCATGCGTAGCAGTCGGAACGCGGGAATCTCACGCTCGCGCAGGGTAATGAGCTGCCCGCCGGTAAAGGTGAATGCCACCGTGGTGTTGCGGGGGCGATCGTCGACGTGATGCAGGAACATCGAGTGCACGTGCAGGCCGCCGGCCTCGTCCTGATAGGAGCGGGCGCTGGCCTCGATCTCGCCGACGTCTTCGGTGTCCGGCAGTGGCAGACGATGCTGAATCTCGACCAGCGTGCGTTCCTCATCCGTGGGGTCGACCAGGTCCAGCCATAGTGCGCTGGCCAAGGTGGACTCGGTGGTCTCTTCCTGGCGCGCAATCAGGCAATGGTCAGCATTCAGATCGTAGGTATTCAGCATGAGTCAGTTCTACCACAACAACATGACAGAGAATGTGTGCTTTACAGATATTTGTCAGTGACCGCACCTTCAGATGCCGACGACACCGTACTCGCATACTTCGCCAGCAGACCCTTCGTGTAACGTGGCGCCGGTTTCTTCCAGTTCTGCAGCCGTCGAGCAATCTCGGCGTCGTCCAGGTGCAAGCGTACCTCATGACTGCCGGCATCGATGGTGATGCGGTCGCCGTTCTCGATAATGGCAATCGGGCCGCCTTCGATGGCTTCAGGCGTGATGTGGCCGACCACGAAGCCGTGGCTGCCGCCCGAGAAGCGTCCGTCGGTGATCAAGGCCACTTCCTTGCCCAGGCCCTTGCCGATGATGGCGGAGGTGGGGCTCAGCATCTCGCGCATGCCGGGGCCACCCTTCGGGCCTTCGTAGCGAATGACCACCACATCGCCCGCAACTACCGCGCCATCGAGAATGCCCCTGATGGTCAATTCTTCCGAATCGAAAACGCGTGCCGTGCCGGTGAAGGACAGACCTTCCTTGCCAGTGATCTTGGCGACAGCACCGGTAGGCGCGAGGTTGCCGCGCAGGACTACCAGATGGCTGTCCTTCTTGATCGGATTATCGAAGGACTGAATGATTTCCTGTCCCGCGGGGTAGGGCTTCACGTCCTTCAGGTTCTCGGCCAGTGTCTTGCCAGTGACGGTCATGCAGCTGCCATCGAGCATGCCCTTGTCCAGCATCATCTTCATCAATGGCTGTATGCCGCCGATCTTGATCAGCTCGGACATCAGGAAGCGGCCGCTCGGACGCAGGTCGGCCAGCAGTGGAGTCTCTGCGCCGATGCGGGTGAAGTCGTCCAGGGACAGCTCAACACCGATGGTGTGGGCCATCGCCAGCAGGTGCAGCACGGCATTGGTGGAGCCACCGAGCGCGATCACCACCTTGATGGAGTTCTCGAACGCGGCGCGCGTCATGATGTCGGACGGTTTGATGTCGTGGCGGATCAGATTCATGATCGCTTCGCCTGCGCGCAGGCAGTCGTCGATCTTGTCGGCAGAAATCGCGTCCTGCGCGGAGCTGTTGGGCAGACTCATGCCCAGCGCTTCAATGGCCGATGCCATGGTGTTGGCCGTGTACATGCCGCCACAGGAACCCGGACCAGGAATCGCCGTCTCTTCGACGTTCTTCAACTGGATGTCCGACATGGTGCCCTTGGCATGACTGCCGACCGCCTCGAACACGGAGATGATGTCGGTGTGGCCCTTGCCCGGCTGGATCGTGCCGCCGTAGATGAAGATGGACGGACGGTTCAGACGTGCCATGCCCATGATGCAGCCCGGCATGTTCTTGTCGCAGCCGCCGATGGCGATGATGCCGTCATGGCCCATGCAGCCTGATACTGCTTCGATGGAATCGGCGATCACTTCGCGCGAGACCAGCGAATACTTCATGCCCTCGGTGCCGTTGGAGATGCCATCGGACACAGTGATGGTGCCATAGATGATGCCCTTGCCATTGGCTGCATCGACGCCACGATTCACTTCCTCTGCCAGCTTGTTGATGTGCATGTTGCACGGCGTGACCATGGCCCAGGTGGAGGCGATGCCGATCTGCGGCTTCTGGAAATCCTCGTCGCTGAAACCCACTGCGCGCAACATGG
>MGYS01000057.1:0-5131 GCA_001802565.1 Gammaproteobacteria bacterium RIFCSPLOWO2_02_FULL_57_10
CAGTGTCCACGCCGCTGGAAGAACAGATCAGCGGTGCGGAGAATCTTCTCTACATGTACTCGCAGGCCAACACCGACGGCATGATGACGCTGACGCTGACGTTTGCAATCGGCACCGATCCGGATCTGGCGCAGCAGCAGGTGCAGAACCGCGTGTCCCAGGCACTGCCACGCCTGCCGGATGTCACCAGACAACTCGGTGTGACGACCATCAAGGCATCTCCGAACATGACGATGGTGGTGCACCTGCGCTCGCCCGATGAGCGCTACGACATGCTGTGGCTGCGCAACTACGCACTGCTCAACATCAAGGACCAGCTCGCGCGAATTCAGGGCGTGGCGGAAGTGCAGATGTTCGGTGCCGGCGACTACGCGATGCGTTTGTGGCTGAAGCCCGATGAAATTGCGGAACTCGGCCTGACCGCCTCCGATGTCATCAACACCGTGCGCAGCCAGAACGTGCAGGTCGCTGCCGGGTTGATCGGCAGTGCGCCGAATCCATCACCACTGGAAGTGCAGCTCCCGGTCAACACCAAGGGGCGACTGGAGTCTGTCGAGGAATTCGAGAACATCATCATCGCGACCAGTCCGACAGGAGCGATTACTCGTCTGCGCGACGTGGCACGTATCGAGCTGGGTGCGTCGCAATATGCGCTGCGTTCGCTGCTGGATAACGAACAGGCCGTTGCGTTGCCGATTCTGCAGGCGCCTGGTGCGAATGCCATCGAGATCTCCGACAACGTGCGTGCCCGAATGGAAGAGCTGAAGGCTGGCTTCCCCGAGGGTCTGGACTACAGTGTGGTCTATGACCCAACCGTGTTCGTGCGCGAATCCATTGAGGCCGTCGTGAAGACTCTGCTCGAGGCCATCGCACTCGTGGTGGTGGTCGTGATCCTGTTCCTGCAGAACTGGCGCTCGTCGCTGATTCCGCTGCTCGCGGTGCCCGTGTCGATCATCGGCACGTTCGGACTGATGCTGGCATTCGGTTTTTCCATCAACGTGTTGTCGCTGTTCGGGCTCGTGCTCGCCATCGGCATCGTGGTCGATGATGCCATCGTCGTCGTGGAGAATGTGGAGCGCAATATCGAAAATGGTTTGACACCGCGAGAGGCGACTTATCAGGCCATGCGCGAGGTGAGCGGCCCGATCATTGCGATCTCGCTGACACTGATCGCGGTGTTTGTGCCGATCGCCTTCATCAGTGGTCTGAATGGACAGTTCTACAAGCAGTTCGCATTGACGATTGCGATTTCCACGGTGATCTCTGCGTTCAACTCTTTGACGTTGAGTCCGGCGCTGTCGGCACTGCTGCTCAAGAGTCGTGAGCAGCGTGAGCACGATAAGGTCAACGCTCGCGAGAATTTCCTGTCACGCGGTGTGTCCCGTTTCTTCGGGCTGTTCAATCGCAGTTTCTCGCGTGCATCCGACAATTACGGTGTGACCGTCGGTCGTCTGCTGGGGCGTCGTACCGGCACACTCGCGGTCTATGGCCTGTTGCTGTTGTTGACTGGAGTCGGTCTGAACTCGACACCAACGGGATTCATTCCCACGCAGGACAAACAGTATCTGATCGGTTTCGCGCAGCTGCCCACCGGTGCCACACTGGATCGCACGGAGGCAGTGATTCGTGAGATGTCGGCAATTGCTCTGGAAGAAGAGGGCGTCGAGAGCTCCGTGGCATTCCCCGGTCTGTCGATCAATGGTTTCACCAACAGTGCCAGTGAAGGCATCGTGTTCGTGACGCTGGATCATTTCGATGATCGTCATGATGAGGCGCTGTCCGCGAATGCGATCACTGCGCGCCTGCAGCAGAAGTTCAATGGTGTGGAAGAGGCGTTCATCCAGATATTTCCTCCGCCCCCCATCTTCGGACTCGGCGCGATCGGTGGTTTCAGGTTGCAGATTCAGGATCGTCGCGATCAGGGCTATGACGCGCTGAACGATGTGATCACTCAGGTCGTGCAGAAGGCATGGGCTACGCCGGAATTGTTCGGGGTGTTCTCCAGCTACCAGATCAATTCGCCGCAGTTGTTCGCTGATCTGGATCGTGACAGAGCTGTGCAGTTGGGACTCTCCATTCCTGAAGTGTTCTCGACCATGCAGGTCTATCTGGGATCGTCCTATGTGAACGATTTCAACATGTTCGGCAGAACCTATCAGGTTGTCGCGCAGGCGGATTCCGAGTATCGCGATTCGCCTGACGACATCGCGCAACTGCAGATCCGCAATGACGCAGGCAATATGGTGCCACTTGGCGCTGTGATGGATATCCGCGAGAGCTACGGCCCGACCACGGCGCAGCGCTACAACGGTTTCCGTGCCGGTGACATCAATGGTGGCCCGGCGCCAGGTATCTCCAGTGGCGAAGCTCAGGCCATCATGGAGCGCATTCTTGAGGAAACACTGCCGCCGGGATTCACGTACGAGTGGACCGATCTGACCTATCAGGAAATTCTCGCGGGCAACACTGCGCTGCTGGTATTCCCGCTCTGTCTGTTACTGGTTTACCTGGTACTTGCCGCGCAGTACGAAAGTCTGACGCTGCCTCTGGCCGTCATCATGATCGTGCCGCTGAGTGTGCTCGCCGCGTTGGTTGGCGTGTGGCTGACAGGAGGGGATATCAACATCTTTACGCAGATCAGTCTCTTTGTACTGATCGGGCTCGCGAGCAAGAACGCGATCCTGATCGTGGAATTCGCCCGTGAGTTGGAGCACAAGGGCATGGCCATTCGTGAGGCGGCAGTGGAAGCATCGAGACTGCGTCTGCGGCCGATCCTGATGACATCGCTGGCGTTCGTGATGGGCGTGTTGCCGATGGTGCTCTCCAACGGCGCGGGCGCCGAGATGCGCAACATCATGGGTATTGCGGTGTTCTCCGGCATGATCGGCGTGACGTTGTTCGGACTGTTGTTGACGCCTGTGTTCTATGTGGTGCTGCGCAGTGCAGAGGAGCGCCGCCGTCAACGCAAGTCAGACGCTCGCATTGCGAGAGTCGAAGAGCACACGACCGATACAACCTTGATCGCAGGACATGGGCAATGAAAAAAGTGAACAAGAGAATGAATGCAGGAATGAACATGGGAAGTGCTCGGAAAATGCTGGTGCTGACTGCGCTGGTCACGGCGTTGAACGCGTGTGCTGCAGGTGATGATTACGCCAGACTGCAAGTGCCTGCCGCTGTGCATCCGGAGTTTCAGGTACCGGCAACCTCGCACGCCGTTCCTGCAGAGGAAGTGGTCGCGCGCTGGTGGGAGACACTGGGTGACGCGCAGTTGACCAATCTGGTCGATGTGGCACTGGGGCACAACAACGACGTGGGTGTCGCGCTGGCGAACCTCGAATTGGCGCGCAGCAATTTGCGCGCCGACTCGCTGAACCGCCTGCCTGACATCGGCACGTCGGTGAGCGCGACGGATCAGCGCCTCTCGGACGCGGTGACGGTCCCGGGCGCGGATACCCGCTTCACCACGTACCAGGCCGGATTTGATGCGGCGTGGGAGCTGGATCTGTTCGGCCGCCTGGGGCAGGCGGTGAATGCATCGCGCGCCGAGCTCGAAGCGAGCCAGGCGGATCTCGATCAGGTGTATGTCACAGTAGCTGCCGAGGTCGCCAGAACCTATATCCAGTTGCGCGGAGCTCAACACCGCCTCGATGTGAGTCAGCGCAATGTGGGTAACCTGGAGCAGTCCTACGATCTGACGCGGCAGTTGATGGAAGGTGGATTGGGCGACGGGCTCGACGTGCAGCGTGCGCTGACTCAGCTTGAGCTGGCCCGCTCCGGTCTGCCGCAATTGAACGCCGAGGTCGACGCGGCCATCAATCGCCTCAGTGTGTTGACCGGACAAATGCCTTCGAGCCTCCGGGGTGAGTTGGCGCTTGCGCAGCCGTTGCCCTCGATTCCTCCGTCTGTGAGTGTGGGTGACCCGGTAGATCTGCTGAAGCGTCGCCCCGACATTCGCCGTGCAGAGCGCCAGTTGGCGAGTTCCATCGCACGTTACAACATGAGCGTTGCGGATCTTTATCCTCGTGTCTCCATCACCGGCAGTATAGGGTTTCTGGCGACGGCATTCGCGGACCTTGGGACGGGTGGCACGCTCACGCATCTGATCGGTCCGCAGATCAGCTGGGACGCATTCAACTTCGGTCGCGTGCAGAACCGTATCGATGCAGCGGATGCGCGCGTGCAGGGCCAGTTGGAATTGTTCGAGAAGACACTGCTGACCTCTTTCGAGGAAGTCGACAACGCCATGTCCGCGCTGTCATGGGAAATGGAGCGTCGCGCCAATCTGCGCGCTGCTGCCGAAGCCAGCGCGCAGTCGTCGAGTTTCGCGCTGCAACGTTTTGAAGCGGGCACTGACAGTTTTCTCGACGTCCTGGACGCGCAACGCACGCAGCTGGAAGCGGAAGATCTGCTCGCCCGCAGCGAGACCGACCTCGCCCTCGACGTGATATCGCTCTACAAGGCTCTCGGCGGAGGCTGGCAACTTTAGGAGCCATTTGATTCTGTGGGAGCGGGCCTTGCCCGCGAATAGCTCGGCAGGAGCCCTTCTGCAGACGAATTGACTGGAAGGTGATTCAAGCTTTACCCCCTTGCCCTCGGCTGCGCTCTCCTGCAGACCGGGGGTTTTTTTTCAGGACAAACGCTGGCAGTCTAGTGCCATGTGACATTTGGGGAGATGAAGATGTTGTACCAGGGAAGCTGCCATTGCGGCTCAATCAAATTCGAAGTGGAGGCTCCAGAGCAGATTCAGTGCGATGACTGTAACTGTTCCATCTGCGGCAAGGCGGGATTTCTGCATCTGATTGTGCCGAAGTCGAAGTTCCGGCTGTTGCGGGGAGAAGACAGTCTGACGACGTACGTGTGGGGAACAGGTGTCGCGAAGCACACTTTCTGCAGAACCTGCGGCATCAAGCCGTTCTACACGCCGCGCTCCAATCCTGACGGAGTGGATGTGAATGTGCGCTGTCTTGATCCAGTGCCGGATAATCTTTTGATCATTCCTTTCGATGGTCAGAACTGGGAGGACAACGCACACAAGGTGGCGCACAAGAGTCAGGAAGTCTGAATCTCCAATGCGCCACTAATTGTGGGAGCGGGCGTGCCCGCGATCATGTGCCTCGCTGAACCTCAA
>MGYS01000057.1:5139-6792 GCA_001802565.1 Gammaproteobacteria bacterium RIFCSPLOWO2_02_FULL_57_10
ACACAATCGCGGGCAAGGCCCGCTCCCACATGACAGGTCCTCAGGCATTCAGCCTGCGACCCAGCACTTCATCCACGCTCAGTCTTCCTGCTCCCGACACCATCAGCGCTATCGAGCCAGCCAGCAGCACCAGGCCGAACTCATAACCGTTGTTCGCCATGAACAACCCGTTGCCGATATGCACTGTCAGAATGGCGACGATCATGGTGATCGCCAGTACCAGTGCAGATGGGCGCACCAGCAGACCCGCGATCAAGAGTAATCCCCCGAAGAACTCGGCAGAACCTGCTGCCGCTGCCATCAGGATGCCAGGCGTCAGACCGATGGATTCCATGAACTGACCGGTGCCTTCCAGCCCATAACCACCAAAGGAGCCAAACAGTTTCTGAGCCCCGTGGGCGACGAATATCGCTCCCAAAGGCAGGCGAAGTGCCAATGGGGACCAGTCATTTCCTGCTTCGATCACGCGTTTGATTGTGCTCATCTTGTTCTCCTTATCCGAAATAGTGAAAGTATTTTCAAATCTGATGATCTTTTCAGATCGCTCTTGAAACCTAATATAGAGATCGTCAATGGCACTTAAAAGCGGAACATTTTGACGTTATAATTCATAAAATTTGAACATATTGAATCTATCCCTGAGGAGGCCGATCCATGCACCATGCCATCACGCTGGAAGCCCTGCGCGTTCTTGATGCCATCGATCGCCGAGGCAGTTTTCTGGCCGCCGCAGATGCTCTGTTCAAGGTGCCTTCCGCGCTGACTTACACCGTGCAGAAGCTGGAATCGGAACTGGGCGTCAGTCTTTTTGATCGCAGTCGGCAACGTGCGCAATTGACCGAGGCGGGCAGGCTGGTGCTCGAGCGTGGTCGCGTGCTGTTGCAGGATGCTCAGGATCTGGAGGAGGCGGTCAGGCAACTGGAATCCGGGTGGGAGACAACGCTGCGCATCGCGCGCGATACGGTTCTGCCCATTACGTTGTTGCTGGAGCAGATACATCAATTCAATCAACTGGGCAGACAGGTGTCCGTGCAGGTCAGCGAAGAGGTGCTGGGTGGCGGCTGGGATGCGCTGGTTGCGGGCCGCTGTGACCTGACACTTGGCGCCTCTGGCGACATCCCCAAAGGGGTATTTGAGTATCGTCTACTTGGCGATATGGGGTTCGTGTTCGCCGTGGCGCCAGGTCACCCGCTGACTCAGTTCAACGGTCCAGTGGATGCTCAGGCGATATCTGCGTTCCCGACTGTGATTGCGGCAGATACCTCAATCACCGCACCCGCTCGCTCCTCCGGCCTGATCGCCAGCCGTCAAAGCGTCCGTGTTGCGAACATGGCAGCGAAGATCGAGGCGCAGCGCATGGGTGTTGGCGTGGGCTTCCTGCCGCGTCACATGGTGAAGACGCTGCTGGCAACGGGGGCGCTGGTTGAGCTGGAGTGCTCCATCCCGCGACCTCCGATGCCGCTGTACATGGCGTGGCGCAAGAATCAGAAGGGCAAGGCGCTCGCCTGGTTTGCCGACGCGTG
Organism: Gammaproteobacteria bacterium RIFCSPLOWO2_02_FULL_57_10; assembly: GCA_001802565.1. Taxonomy (GTDB): domain Bacteria; phylum Pseudomonadota; class Gammaproteobacteria; order Pseudomonadales; family Pseudohongiellaceae; genus UBA5078. Next base: position 6,663 of record MGYS01000057.1, read on the forward strand.
TGCGAAGGTTGACTGGCTGGCGTGAGGAAGTGCTATGTGGGCTTCCTGGCACGAATACACAGGAAACAGGGCTGCTTCATCAGTTCTCGATAGTGGCGCGCGTCGGCCTTGAGAAAATCTTCGGTGGGTA
>MGYS01000058.1:0-19420 GCA_001802565.1 Gammaproteobacteria bacterium RIFCSPLOWO2_02_FULL_57_10
CGATGCGATACACCTGATCCTCGTCGAACAGTGCGGCAAGGCTGTTGTTGATCTGCAGGAAGGACTCGCGATCGTGCCCCAGCGGTTTCTCGATCACGATACGCATGTTGTCGCGCACCAGCCCCACGGCCCAGAGCGATTGACAGATCGGGGCGAAGATCGCGGGAGGTGTCGCCAGATAGACCACGAGATCGCGGCTGGCATCGGTAAAGACCTCGGTACGCAACTTCGCCAGCTCCGCTTCACTGGTCGCATTGATCGTCATGTGTTGCAGCCGCGCCGCAAAACGCTTCCACACCGTCTCATCGAGCGCCTCGCTGCTGGTGTACTTGAGCAGCAGCGTGCGCACCTTGTCCGCGAACCCCTCATCGGAGGCACGGTTGCGCGACACGCTCACCACGCGCAGGCACGGTGGCAGGCAGTTGTCGAGGTCGAGGTGGTAGAGCGCCGGGTAGAGCTTGCGAAATGCCAGATCGCCATCACCGCCGATTATCAATATGTCGCAGACCATCAGAACCTCCCGTGTATATGAACTATGACAAGCAACTCCCTTGCCATGTCATTTCTTGAATGGCTCCCGAACCGCCTTCGAGTCTACTCCATCTGCATGACAATCATTGTTCGGCGCAGAACAGTCAACCGCTTTCAATCTCAGCTTGCTTCATTTTGATAAGCTAGCTTATTATATGCTTCATCATGAACAAGAACTTCGATAAGAAATTCGACAAGAGCCTCGGTTTTGCCATCCACGACGTGGCACGACTGCTGCGCTGGAGCTTCGATCGCCAGTCCCAGGAGATCGGGCTGACGCGCGCGCAGTGGTCAGTTCTCGCCCATCTGCATTGCGGCGATGGCATTCAGCAGAAAACCCTGGCGCAACTGATGGACATCAAACCCATCACCCTCGCCCGCCATCTGGACAGACTCGAAGTGGAGGCCTGGATCGAACGCCGGGATGATCCTGACGATCGCCGTGCCAAGCGGGTGTATCTGAACCCGAAGGCGACCTCGGTGATCGAGACGCTGAGCAGACTCGGGCAGAAGGTGCGCAAGCAGGCGATGACCGGCATCAGTGCGGAGGAAGAAGAACAGTTCATGCAGACACTTCTGCGCATCCGCAGCAACCTGTGCATGAACGATGCTGGCGAACACAACAACCAATGCAGCACTGAAGATGACGAGCAGTGAACACGACAAATAGCGAACCAAAGAACGGGAAACAAGGAACAGACAGCATGAAAGGCAAATCCATCCTGAGACATCTGGCGCTGCTGATTGCAGGACCCGCCGCGATCGCCGGTGTCGCCGCGTACGTGTACCTGCACGGCGGCCGCTATGTCAGCACCGACAACGCTTACGTGAAGCACGACATCATCGCCATCAGCAGCGAGATCTCCGGCCGCGTCGTGGAAGTCGTGCCCAGGGACAACCAACGCATCAGCAAGGGACAGTTGCTGTTCCGTATCGATGACGAGCCCTACCGGATCGCGTTGACCAAGGCCGAAGCGAATCTCGCCAGCGTCAGCGGCGCCATCGAAAGCGAGAAGGCCGATTACAGGAATGTGCAACTCGACATCCAGAAGGCAGAAACCGATCTGGAATTCCGCCGCAAGGAGATGGAGCGCATTCGTCAGTTGCTGGAGAGCCGTTCCATTCCGGTGGCGCAATTCGATCAGGCCGAGTACGCGTGGAAAAGCATGCAGAATGAACTCGATGCCCGCAAACAGGAACTGCAGGCCGCACGCGCAGCACTCATCGATCCGAGCCTGCCAACCGAGCAGCACCCACGTTATCTGCAGGCATATGCGGAGCTGGAAAAAATTCGTCTCGATATCAGCCATCTGGAAATTCTGGCGCCCACCGATGGCATCGCCGCGAACGTTTCCGTGCACGAGGGTGAATACGTTGTGGCTGGCGCACAGTTGTTCAGCCTGGTGGATGACAGCAGTCTGTGGCTGGAAGCCAACTTCAAGGAAACCGATCTGACGTGGGTACGTCCCGGCCAGCACGTGACTGTGACCATTGACGCCTATCCCGGCGAAGAATGGCTCGCGAGTGTCGACGGCATCACGCCCGCGACAGGCGCGGAATTTTCCCTGCTGCCCGCACAGAACAGCTCCGGTAACTGGATCAAGGTCGTGCAACGCATCAAGGTCAACATCACACTGGATGATTACAACGGCGAGCTGCCGCTTTCTGCGGGCATGAGCGCCGTCGTCAACATCGACACCGAACGCCAGCGCACCCTGCCCTGGATTGCCGCGAACTGAGTCCGGACACGACTGTCAACCCGAGATAAACGTCATGTCTACCGCCACAACAGCCGTGCAGACAACATCTGCACAAACGGCCGCGAAGGAAGTTCCCTTTCGCGGGCTGATCACGCTATCGATCATGCTCGCCACCATCATGCAGGTGCTCGACACCACGATCGCCAACGTCGCGCTGCCACACATGCAGGGCAGCCTGTCCGCGACGCAGGATCAGGTCACCTGGGTTCTCACCTCCTACATCGTGGCATCGGCCATCATGACCTTGCCCACCGCGTGGCTGGCAGGTCGCTACGGTCGCAGAAATGTCTTCCTGTTCGCCGTTGGCGGCTTCACCCTCACATCCGTTCTCTGTGGCATGGCAATGTCCATCGAACAGATGGTGTTGTTCCGCGTGTTGCAGGGTTGCTGTGGCGCTGCTCTGGTCCCACTCGCGCAGGCCACCATGCTCGACATCAACCCACGCGAAGGCCACGGCAAGGCCATGGCACTCTGGGGCATGGGCGTGATGATCGGCCCGATTCTCGGCCCTACTCTGGGCGGCTGGCTGACCGAGTATTACAACTGGCGCTGGGTGTTCTACATCAATCTGCCGCTGGGCATCATTGCGTTCTTCGGCATGCTGTTGTTCATGCCGGACTCCGACCGCTCGGATCGCCCCTTCGACAAATTCGGCTTCCTGATGCTCAGCGTGATCATCGGCGGCGCACAACTGCTGATGGATCGCGGCGAACATGCAGGCTGGTTCGGTTCGCGGGAAATTCTGTTGTATGCGGCGCTTGTCGGCTCGGCACTGTGGATGTACATCATCCACTCACTGTGAACCGAACATCCCTTTCTGTCTCCAGCGATATTCCGCGACAGGAATCTGGTCACCAGTCTCATCTTCATTTTCTTCATCGGCATCATTCTGCTGGCGACCATGGCGTTGCTGCCACCCTACATGCAGAACCTGATGGGATACCCCGTGATGGATGTCGGCATCATCATGGCGCCACGTGGCATTGGTACGATGCTGGCGATGATGATGGTCGGTCGCTTGAGCAACAGCGTGGATGTGCGTGTGCTGATTCTCACGGGACTCGCCTGCACTGCCGCGTCACTTTATGCAATGACCGGCTTCAGCACTTTCGTTCCCGCACAGACACTGGTGTGGACGGGAATGTTGCAGGGTTTCGGGCTGGGGTTCATCTTCGTGCCACTGAGCACCGTCGCGTATGCCACGCTCGCTCCACAATATCGCGCGGAAGGCGCGAGTGTGTTCAGCCTGTCACGCAACATGGGCAGCAGCGTGGGCATCTCTGTCGTGATGGCCGTGCTGAGCAGGAACATGCAGACCAATCATGCGTATCTGACCGAAAATGTGACTGCGGAAAGTGTGGGCAGCAACTGGCTGCAGGTGCCACAGGCCATGTATGGCAGCGCAGAAGGCATGCTGGGGATGATAGATGCGGAGATCACCAGACAGGCCGCAACGATCGCCTATCTGAACGATTTCAAACTGATGATGTATGTGGTGATAGCAGCGGCACCACTGGTACTGCTGCTGAGAAAGGCTGCGCCCAAGGCGGCGGTGTAAGCTACTTCGGCAGATAAGTGGCGTGGCAATTTTCGCAGGGCGGATACAACTCATCATTGCCTGCAGCGAACAGCGCCTCTTCATCACGATTCTGAATGGCGCGAACCGCGCTGCGCGCGGCGGTCATCATCGCCTGTGTATGTTCCTGCCAGTCGGCATTCTGCGCCTGTTCACGATAGGCGCCGTCCGGTCCCCCCTGAGAGATCAGCGTCCCGGCCGCTATCACGGTGAGTGCCGCCTGCTCCAGTTCCAACCATTGTGTGTCCGTCTGTATGTCGCTGGCCGCCCATAACTTGTTGGTCATGGGAGCAATCACCGCCAGCATGATCTCACGCATGTTCAGCCCCGGATCGGTCTGCGTCCACGCAGGTGCAGCGACCATTGCGAAAGCAAGAACCGCCGTCGAAAAACCTGCCACACGCCATCTGCGTACAACTCTGCTCATGATTCGCCTCTGACTTTCACTACGCCATGAAAATTCAACTCTGGGTCCTGCCGGAGGACACCATCTCCTCCACATAACGCACAAAGCTCGGGTCTTCGCCGCGCAGCAACTTCGGCAGTGCATCGCGGAAATTCGGTTTCTGGCACCACTCCAGCATGTAGTCTTCCCACGAGTTCCAGCGTCGCGCCTGCTTGGGTGCCATGTCGTCTTCATAGAGCAGCAGATAGGCGCGCTCGAACAAGGAGGTCAGCATGGCGAAGATGATGAGCTGCCTCTCCAACTGCTCGCCATTGAGATTGGTCATCTCGACAGAGAACAGACGCAGATCAGGATTCTCCAGCGCCACCTTGAGGAAGTCCTGGTAGTTATCTGACAAGAGCTGATAGACCTCCTCTTCCTCGTTCTCGCGCTCTTTGTGCTGCTCGAACAGGAACACCATGATTGCCAGTGGCAGGCCGATCACGGTGACGACATAACTCAGCAATTCCCAGGTTTCGATGGACACGACTTTCTCTCTCATCAGCTTCTTGAGCTGTCTCTACTTTTCATACAATGCCAATTCTTCTCTGATGACCTTGCGCAATGACTCCACATCGAGTGGCTCACGCATCAAGCTCTGGCGCAAGGTCTGATTTATAAGGGTCTGATAGCCCATCCCCTCTTTCTCTGCCTGGGCACGAAAACTGTTAATGACATCATCATCCAGCATGATGGTAATGCGCGTCTTGCCAGTGGCATCTGCCTGCAATCTGGCAAGATGAGAAACGTCACGTGCCTTCTTCGCCTTGGAAAAATCATACTCGTCGCGCATAGAATTCACCTTCTTTCATGCGGCTATGTTTGCGGAGATTTGCGGCAGCCTTGCCACTGTCAAATTCAATATCCATATGCGCCAATTAATACATATTAAATATGTATTGGCAAGCTCCCTCCAGCGACACACAAGCACAATCAAAATCAGTTAAGCGATCGCTTGACAATTATTTTCACGCACCCCTATATTTTAGTCATTACTTAACAATTACCAAAAGGAGGCACCATCATGCAGGAACCCTCAGTCATTCACGGCACGTTTGTCATTCGCCGCAGCTACTCATGCGCACCGGCGAAGGTATTCACGGCATTTGCAGACAAGGGCAAGAAACGCCGCTGGTTTGTCGAAGGCCCCGGTTTTGCGATTGACAGCTTCGAGATGGATTTCCGCATCGGCGGTACTGAATCCTGTCATTTCCGTTACATCGGTGACGGTCCCATCGACTCCGGTACTCCCATGGGAAATGACACCTGGTACCTGGACATCGTGCCGGATCAGCGCATCGTCACTGCGTACAACATGACGATGAATGGCAAGAGCTTCTCCTCGTCGCTGGCCACCATCGATATTCTCAAGACCGACAAGGGTTGCGATGTCCTTTTCACCGAACAGGGCGCCTATTTCGATGGCGCCGATGGCGTGAAGATGCGCGAAGAAGGCTGGAAGGAATTGCTCGGGCAACTGGAAAAGGAGCTCGCGCGGTGACCCTCTTCAGCGACAGTGCAGAACTTGGCAGAGTGTTTCACGCGCTCGATGATCCGAGTCGTCGCGCTATTCTGGAGAAATTGAGCGAAGGACCGATCTCGATCTCGTCCCTCGCGGAACCTCTGCACATCACACTGGCCGCCGTTGTCCAACACGTCAATGTGCTGGAGGAAAGTGGTCTCGTGCAAACGGAGAAAGTGGGCCGGGTGCGCACCTGCAGGATGGAACCTGCAGGTCTGGCCGTGGTTGAGAAGTGGATCAGCGAACGCCGTTCGATGTGGGAGCGCCGCTTCGACAGACTGGGCGAGTTGCTGGCAGAAGACGAGGAGTGAGCGGCGGGCACCGCTCACTCCTGCAGCCAGCTGTCAGGGCAATGCCGCCGACAATCAGATCATTGCGCCAACGCGGAAAATACACATAGCCGTTCTGTTCGAACTGCGGATGCAACACGACGTCCATTTCTGCATCTGCCTTGGCATGCAGATTGCGATGGCCGTCAATCGCAGAATTCATGGAACCACCAGGTCCTACAACAACGTGCGACCATGGGTCTGTCGCACGGGCAATCCCGTCGGATCGAAACCCTCCAGACAGAACACATTGATGCCATAGGAATCCGGCGCCGTGCGCTTGCGATGAAACGGATAGATGCCGCAGACCTTGCAGAAGAAGTGTCGCGCGGTCTGCGTATTGAAACGATACTCTGTCAGAAACTCCTCACCGCTGAGCAGTTTGAAGGCGCTTTCGTGCACCTTCACCATTAACGCATTCTTGCGCGCGCAGATGGAGCAGTCGCACATCGTGAGTTCGGGAAAGTCTGTCTCGATCTGGAATTTAATGGCACCGCAGTGACAGCTGCCTTTCCATGTTTCAAGTTTTCTCATCTATTTTCCTATGGTGACTTCGTAGTACAACTCGGCCAGCACCTTTCCACCTATCGTGATGTTACGGCTTCTTTCCCGATTTTCGACAAATCCTTCGGCGCGATAGAATTTCCGAGCACGCAGATTGTCTTCCAACACCCAGAGCATGACGGAAGTGAAACCCTGTCGCTGCAACTGTGCTCGTGCCGCCAGCCATAATGATCGACCCATGCCACACAACCAGAATTTTGGATGAACATAAATCGCCATCAATTCGCCCAATGTGGAGGCCTCACCTGCCTCACGACTGGCTCCGAAGGAAATCAATCCTGCAATGCAATCGGAACATTCAGCTACCCAAAGATTGGGAGTTCCTCGCTCAATCATGCGTAACCAGCCTTGCTCGCGAGTATCGACTGAAAGCGATGCGAGATAGTCGTCAGGAACTATTCCGGCATATGCGGTGCGCCACGTTTCGATATGCATTTGAGCAATTTCACGTGCATCACTTACAAGTGCGGGTCTGACAAAAGACTTTTTCTCATTCATCTTTACTCTATCCTTGAGAGCAGGCGACTTACGATCTACACCACTCGCCCCATCACCACCACGTCGATGAACTCGGAGCCGAGCTTGACGAGACCAGGACGCACACCATCGACATGAAATCCCAGTCGCTCATACAGGGCAATCGCGCGTGGATTATTGGCGAAGACTTCCAGCTCAAGACGAGTGACACCGACGCTCTTTGCTCTCTCGAACAATGAACTGAACAAAGCAGTACCGATCCCCTGCCCGCGCTGATCCTTGCGTACCGAAAGTCCCACATATCCCACATGCCTGCATTGCGGATGACGCATCCCCTGCATGTCCATTGCACCGACGATCTCGCCGTTGCGTTCAGCGATCAGGAACAATGAATTCGGTGAATCCGTAAGCCGGCGGATTGCGGCGAGTTCAGATTCAATCGTGAGACGATGCTCCAAGGTGTAGATGGTGGGCAACGCCTCGCTCTCCAACCGCAACACGAAATGATTCAGCGCGGGCGCGTCGGCGGGAGTGGCGTCCCTGAGGTGCAGTTGACTGTGCATGCGAGCCTTTCGTGTTATTTATTGTTGTCACTCTTTCTGCTTCATCGCATCCCTGAGCCCCGCGAACGGGTTATGCGTGGCGGCCTTCGTCTCGGTCGCAGTAGTGTTGCCATAGCGAATGAAATTCGCGAACTTGCTGTGCTCCTCGTCGTGACAATAGAGACACAACAGCTCCCAGTTGCTGCCATCGTTGGGATTGTCATCGTGATTGTGATTGACGTGATGAACCGTCAACTCGGAGAGATTGGCACGTGTGAACTCACGCGCGCAGCGGCCACAGATCCATGGATAGAGTTTCAGTGCACGCTCGCGATAGCCCTTCTCGCGCTTGGCGATGTACTCGCGTTGCTCGGCGAGGGCGCGATCGGTCTTGCTGGAGTTGGAAGTATTCATTGCCACAGGGTACTACCACTCGCCCATCGGGGCCATATCAGGAATCAAGCCAGCAGAAATCTGCCTGTTTGGAGTTTTTTCAATTGATATCAACGAGTTGATTCCGGCCAATTGAAAGAATCTGTTCAGCCGTTTGAAAATTTCAGGGGATGAATCGCATGCGAAGGGAATGATTTGGTGCCCGGGACCGGAATCGAACCGGTACGACCGTAAGGTCGAGGGATTTTAAGTCCCTTGCGTCTACCAATTTCGCCACCCGGGCTTGAGGGGTGTCTTTCAAGGCGTGCCAGTGATGGCGCGAAAAATCAGTATGGTCGTACAGAGACCGGTGTTGCTATAGGGGAGTTACTAATGGAGGCTGGGGTCGGAATCGAACCGGCGTACGCGGAGTTGCAGTCCGCTGCATGACCACTCTGCCACCCAGCCAAAAGTCCTACACACTTACCTAACAGCTAGACTGGCCGACGTAGGGATACGCTGTCGTATGGCCTGAAGATAGATAGTTCTGACATGAAATTGGAGCGGGAAACGAGACTCGAACTCGCGACCCCGACCTTGGCAAGGTCGTGCTCTACCAACTGAGCTATTCCCGCTTGATTTCTGTCAATCTGATTGAGTCGTGCGACTAGTTCAACCAGACTCCTTGTCGCTGTGGGTTGTCACCCCGGATTGCCGTCTTACCCAGTACTGGTAAGCTCCGTAGCTCGAAAGAGGCGCCTATTCTAATGCCATAAGAAACTATGTCAAGCGATTAAACGGCGAATTTCCTGACTTGTTTCATTGCCTTATGATCGCCCTGCATGCGCACTCCGCGATACCTGAAACAGGCAAAAAGTCAACGGGGTGCACTGCAATTTACTCCCCTACTTCATCTTCAATGTGGGCAATGCCGCACGCAGATAAGTGATCATCGACCACATGCTGAACACGGCCGAGAGATAGATCAGCGCGTAACCCAGTTGCACAAGAATCTGCGGACTTTGTACATCTACCCCGATCAAGAGAGTGATGGCGATCATCTGCACCGTGGTCTTGACCTTGCCGATGTAACCCACGGCGACGAGGTTGCGTTGATTGCAATTCGCCATCCATTCACGCAGGGCGGAGACGAATACTTCGCGGGCGATGATCACGGCGGTGGGCACCACAAACCAGGGACTGGTGTAGTTGGCCGTGAGCAGGACCAGGGCCATGACGACCAGCAGCTTGTCGGCTACGGGGTCGAGGAACGCGCCAAAGGGCGAAGTCTGATTGAGTTTGCGGGCCAGATAACCGTCGAGCCAGTCGGTGATGCTGGCAATGGCAAACACCACTGCTGCATAGAGATTGCTATGGGAAATCGGGGAATAGTAGAGCGCGACTACCACGGGAATCATCAGCACACGAGAGCAGGTAACCAGGTTGGCGATGTTCATTGATCAGTGTGTCTCCTGGTGCTTACGGACTTCGGTCAGGCGTTTTAAGAGCATCGCGGGCGAGGCCCGCTCCCACATACCGTGAGCGGGGTGATTCTACTCGTTATGCAGATAGGCATAAATGTCTTCTGCCAGCTTTTTACTGATGCCTGTCACTTTCGCCAACTGTTCTTCGCTGGCATGTTGGACTTCCTGTTGACCGCCAAAGTGCTTCAACAGTTCCCGACGCCGCTTCGGTCCGAGACCCGGAATCTGCTCCAGCAGTGACTTGTTACGGGTTTTCGCACGCCGCTGACGATGGCCCGTGATCGCAAAGCGATGGGCTTCGTCACGGATCTGCTGCAGCAGATGTAATGCGATGGATTCCGTGGGCAGCACGATCTCCTTCACATTGTCACCCGTGGACAGAAACAGCGTCTCCTGCCCTGCCCTGCGGCTTATACCCTTGGCAATCCCTATCAGCATCACATCGGCCAGCTGGCATTCATCGATCACTTTTCGGGCCTGGGCGAGCTGCCCCTTGCCGCCGTCGATCAGAAGGATGTCGGGCACCTTGGCGCCTTCAACCGTCTCTGCAGCCTCCCTGGCAACTCGCGTATAGCGTCGACTCAGCGCCTGATCCATTGCAGCATAGTCATCGCCGCCGGTAATGCCTTCGATATTGAAACGACGATAGTCCGACTTCAACGGCCCATTGACGTCGAATACCACGCAGGATGCCACAGGACTCTCACCAGAAGTATGACTAATGTCAAAACACTCGATGCGCTGTGGCATCGCTTCCAGCGCCAGTGCCTGCTGCAGTTGCTCGAAGCGTTGCTGCACATTCTGCTTGTTGCTGACAAAACTCTGCAGGCTCTGCTGTGCGTTCGTCACCGCCATTGCGAGCCACCTTGCACGGTGTCCGCGTACCGCACCACTGATCTTCACACTCTTCTGTGCGTGATAACTCAATCCATCGGCCAGTGCCTTCGCGTCTTCTATGGCCGGATGAATGATGAGCTCGCGCGGAATGTTTGCAGCGTTGTCTTCCTGCAGATAGTAACTGGCGATGAACGCGGAGAGCAGTGCGCTCTCGGAACCGGCCAGTTTGTCGCGCGGAAAGAAACTCTTGCTGCCGATGAGGCGACCGCCGCGAATCACGATCAGATGCACACAGGCATACGCCGCAGTGAGTGACGCAGCCAGAACATCGGCATCGCCTCCCTGATCCGAGACGTATTGCTGTTCGTGGATACGGCGCAGGTCGATGATCTGATCGCGGATGACAGCGGCACGCTCAAACTCCATCGCCTCTGCCTTGCTCTCCATCTTCTGCGTCAACTCCTTGATCAGCGTGTCGCTCTTGCCATTGAGAAAGAGCGTCGAGTAATGCACGTCCTGCGCATAATCCTCCGGTGAAATCAGCCCTACACAAGGGCCGGTGCAGCGTTCGATCTGATACTGCAGACACGGCCGAGAGCGATTGCGGAAGTAGCTGTCCTCGCACTGGCGCACGCGAAACACCTTCTGCAGGATCGCCATACTCTCGCGTACAGCACTCGCACTCGGATACGGGCCGAAGAACGTCGCATCGCGTTTCTTGCTGCCACGATGGAACGCCAGACGCGGATACTCGTCCTTGCTGGTGAGCATGATGTAGGGATAGCTCTTGTCGTCGCGCAGCTCGATGTTGTATGGCGGACGGTGCTGCTTGATGAGATTCTGTTCCAGCAGAAGTGCTTCGGTCTCGTTGCTGGTAATCGTGACTTCGATCGTCGCAATGCGGGAGACCAGCGCCATCGTCTTGGTGTCGAGTCCGGAGGCACGAAAATAATTGCCGACGCGCTTCTTGAGATTCTTCGCCTTGCCGACATAGAGAATCGCACCCATCTCGTCGAACATCCGGTACACACCAGGGCGTGTACTCAGGCTCGCGATCAGGGCTTTGGGGTCAATGCGCGGAGGGTTATTCGTAGGTGATTCTGGTGGTATCAGCATCGCTGAATCCATGTTTGACAGCGAGTATCGTCAGCTCCACATCGCTGCTCAATCCCAGTTTCTCGAAAATTCTGTAGCGATAACTGTAGATCGTCTTCGGGCTGAGATGCAGATCGTCGGAAATCTTGTTGACCTTGTGACAGTCGATCAGCATCAGGGCAACCTGCAGTTCCCGCTCGGACAGGGAATCGAAGGGTGTCTGTTGCGGAAGGTCATCGAAGGGATTGAGTGCAAGACGTGTCGCTATGCGCTTGGTGATGTAACGCTCGCCTGCGTGCACAAGGCGGATGGCGTGCAACATTTCACGGACCGAAACGCACTTGGTGATGAAAGCGACCGCGCCTGCTCGCAACATGCGTGTCGGAATGAGCCCCACTTCGAGCGCCGACATGGCTATCACACGCATGCCGGGATACGCCTTGACGATTCGCTGGGTGGCATCGACACCCCCGATGCCGGACATTTTCACGTCCATCAGGATCACGTCCGGCGTCACGGTTGCCAGCTTCGCGATGGCATCCTCACCGGAATCCGCCTGCGACACGACTTCCATATCGGGTTCATCACTGATGATGCGGGCAAGACCGCTGCGAACCAGTTCGTGATCGTCCACGACCATGACGCGAATCTGCGCTTGTTTGACAGGAAGTTGCATCTTCTTTCATCTCATCGGGCGGTGGGAGATTTCCGCCGGTAGTTTAGTGAGCTTTTACCACAGCCACTGCAGCATGTACATCCGCAAACCCCCTGCAATCGTGACATTGTGACGAGACGATCAGTCCATGCTGCGAGGAGGTATCCACTGCACCTCCGGTTCCAGCCTGATTCCGAACTTCTGTTCGACAGACCCCATCACCTGCTCTGCCAGCGAGGTGATGTCGGCGGCGCTGGCACCGCCATGATTGACCAGTACGAGCGGCTGCAACTCGTACACGCCAGCGTGGCCCAACCTGCGCCCTTTCCATCCAGCCTTTTCAATCAGCCAGGCGGCTGGAACCTTGACGCTGTCCCGCACAACCGATGTGTGCGGCGCGTCACCCGCCGGGAACGCCGGCAGCTCGGGCCAGTCGCGGGCGACCTTCTCGAAGAGTCCTCGGGAGATGACAGGATTCTTGAAGAAACTGCCTGCATTACCCAGTGCGGCCGGATCCGGGAGCTTGCTGCGACGGATGGCACACACAGCGTCGAATACCTGTTGCGGTTGAGGATCAACAATATGCGAAACGGCTTGTGCCAACGCGGCATAACTGACGTTGACGAGCGGCGCGCGCTGCAGACGGAACGTGACCGAGAGAATGATTTTTCTGCCGCGCAGGCCGCGCTTGAAGATGCTGTCACGATAACCGAACTCGCACTGCTCGCGGCTCAGCTCAGCGATCTCGCCAGTCGTCACATCGAGCACCTCCACTGCCGTGATCAAATCCTTGACCTCGACCCCGTACGCGCCAATGTTCTGAATGGGCGCAGCACCGACACAGCCGGGAATCAGTGCCAGATTTTCCAGTCCGTGCATTCCTGTGTGCAGACAATGCTGCACGAAACCGTGCCAGTTCTCGCCACCCGCCGCGCGCACCAGCACGGTGCCTGCCGACTCGTTGATGACGTCAATCCCGCGACTCGTCATGTGCAGCACGACGCCCGGATAGTCTTCCCGGAACAACACGTTGCTGCCACCGCCGAGCACCAGCAGCGGCAGGTCTGCAGCGCAGGCGAACTGCAACGCATCGCGGCATTGCTGCACACTCGCGGCCTCACAGAAATAGCGCGCACGTACACTCAGCCCGAATGTGTTGTGTGCCTGCAGATCGAAATTTTCCTGCATGGATTATCCGTTCAGGTCGTGAATCATGATGTGCGCCAGCAGCGCTTCGCTCGCTTCTTCCACCAGATTGAGAACCAGCTCGAAGGCATCGCCCTTGCCGTAATACGGATCGGGAACCGCGCTGTAATTGCTGTCGGCGAATTCCATGAACAGACTCAGCTTGTGGCGATGCGGTTTGGGACAAAGCAGCATCAGGTCGCGCAGATTGTTGTCGTCCATGGCAAGAATGTAATCGAACTTCTCGAAGTCCTCTGGCTGTACCTGGCGTGCGCGCAACCCACCGATACTGTAGCCACGCTTCTTGGCCGCCGCGCGCGAGCGCTTGTCCGGTTTCTCGCCAATGTGGAAATCACCGGTCCCGGCCGAGTCCACCCTGATGACATCTGTGAGGCCGGCACGCTCGATATGATGCTGGAATACCCCATGTGCCGTCGGAGAACGACAGATATTCCCCAGGCACACCATCAGCACGCGTACTTTCTTCTTTTTGCCACTCACACCACATTCCCTCTATGGCTTCTTGTTCGCCAGCAGATAACGGCGAACTGCCTCCAGATCTTCCGGTGTATCGACTCCGCCGGGCATTTTCTCGCTGGCACGGCCCATGTGAATGCGCACGCCGTGACTCATGGCGCGCAATTGTTCAAGGCGTTCGGCAACCTCCAGCGCCACCTGCGGCCATGTCACATACTGGTTGAGTGTGGCGACGCGATAGGCATAGATACCGATGTGCCGCTTGCCGAATACTCCGGCCGCCGTGGCCGCACCGGTGGTGACTTCCGCAGTACGCCACGGGATTGGAGCTCGACTGAAATACAGCGCGTAGCCCTGCAGATCGGTCACCACTTTCACTGCATTGGGATTGCGAAATTCATCCTCGTGTTCGATGTCTTCGAACAGTGATGCAATGCCCGCGTCCGTATTCTTCTGCAGATTGATGGCGACCTGGTTGATCGCCTGCGGTGGGATCAACGGTTCATCCCCCTGCACATTGACGACGATCTCGTCGCTGGCAAGTCCCAATTGTGCAGCCACTTCCTGAATGCGGTCCGTACCCGATTGATGCGTGGAGAGTGTCATGCAGACATTGTCGGTAAACTTTCCGGCGGCATCGCGAATGCGCTCATCATCGGTGGCGATATAGACAGCCCGCGCATTACTCTGCATGGCACGCTCGTAGACATGCTGCAACATCGGCTTGCCTGCGATATCGAGCAACGGCTTGCCAGGCAGGCGTGTGGACGCATAACGGGCAGGAATGACAACGACGAATGACATCAGCGCTTCTCCCTCTCCTCGGCTGTCAACGCCCTTGCTTCCGATTCGAGCATCACCGGTATGCCATCACGCACCGGGAACGCCAATGCATCGCCGAAGCAGATCAGCTCGGCAGCGGTGCGATCGTGTTTCAACGGCCCCTTGCAGACGGGACAGGCGAGAATGGTCAACAGTTTTTGATCCATGATGGGTTCCTTTCAGATTTCTCTTCGGTTTGCTTTGGCTGTGGCGATTCTTTCACGAATGTCGGTCAGCAGACGCTGGCGGAATTCTTCGGTCAACTCGGCGTCGATGGCAAGGTACCAGCAATCCGCCTCGGCGAAGCTCTTGCACTTCACAGCATCCTTGTACGTCATCACCACGGTGTGGCCCGCTGCAAAGCGCAAATCCTGCGCGGTGAAACGGTAGTGATCGGGAAACGGGTGACACAGTGGCGCATAACCCAGAGACTGCACCGTCCTGAAAAAACGCTGGGGATTGCCGATTCCGGCAATGGCATGCACGAGCCCAGTTGAGGTCAGGGGCAAGTCCGGCAGCGCCACCTGTTCACCACTGCGCAGATTCACCCACCCGGTTGGACGCAGCTGCATGGACGTCCTCTCTATCCCTGCAAGCGTTATATCAGCGTCCTTCTCGATACCGTTGACGACAACATGATCCACTTCCTGCAGTCGCGATGGCGGTTCGCGCAGCGGCCCCGCAGGCAGACAAAGTCCGTTGCCCAACAGTCTCTCGCCATCGATCAGCACAATCTCGAGCGCACGCGCCATGGCGTAATGTTGCAGACCATCGTCGCTGATGATGACATCGCAGGAATTTTCCTGACGCAGTTTTTCCACCGCGCGCACACGCTTGGCATCCACCAGCACGGGGCAACTGACGCTACGACCGATCATGACAGCTTCATCGCCCGCCTCCTCCACCGACGAGGTCTCCGTGACCTTGAATGGATAGCACGGCGCGTTGCCCCCGTAGCCTCGTGTGATGATGGCCGGGCGGATGCCGTTTGCCTGCAACAGTTTGACGAGTGCGATGACGAACGGACTCTTGCCAGTTCCCCCGACAGTGATGTTGCCAACGACGATGACCGGTGGTGCTGCCGCCGCATTGCCGCGCGACTTCTCCAGACGGGAACGTCGCTGACGCGCCAGCAGCGTGAAGAGCACAGAGAGTGGCCAGAGGAGCCAGAGCCAGGCACTTTTTCTATACCAGGCATCGACGATGGACATCAGGAATCCTGCATCGGTTCGGAGAACTGAATTCTATGCAGACCGGCGTAGTGCCCCCTGAGCGCGAGCAATTCCTGATGCGTGCCGGACTCGACGATACGCCCCTTGTCCATCACCAGAATCAGATTCGCGTTCTCGATCGTCGAGAGCCGATGTGCAATCACGAACGTTGTGCGTCCCTGCATCAGTGTGCTGAGCGCCTGCTGAATGTGTTGTTCGGATTCGGAGTCCAGTGCCGATGTTGCTTCGTCCAGCACAAGAATCGGCGCATCCTTGAGGAAGGCGCGAGCAATCGCAACACGCTGGCGCTGCCCGCCCGAGAGCATCAGGCCCGCATCGCCGACGATGGAATGAATACCGTTGTCCAGTTTCTCGATGAATTCCATCGCGTGAGCATTCTTCGCCACGGCGATGATGTCGTCATCACTGACTGTGCCCTCGCTGCCGTAGGCAATATTCTCCGCGACAGTGCCCTCGAACAGCACCACATCCTGACTGACCACCGCAATCTGTTCACGCAGGTTGCGCAATGTGTAGTCCTGCACTGGTACGCCATCAATCTTCAACACGCCGGAGTCCACATCATAGAAACGCGGCAACAGGCTGACCAATGTTGATTTGCCGCTGCCGGACTTGCCCACCAGCGCCACGCTCTGACCCGGCTTCACGTGCAGATTGATATGGGAAAGTACCGCCTCACCCTCTTTGTAGCTGAAGCTGACGTCCTCGAACTGCACCTCGCCCTGCACGCGTTTGACCTCATGCGTGCCCGTATCCTTTTCCTTGGTTTCATCGAGCAGAGAGAAGATGCTGTCGGCAGCAGAGATGCCGCGCTGGATCACGGAATTGATCTGCGAGAGCTGGCGAATCGGCTTGGCGAGCAGTCCAGCAATCGTCAGGAAAGTCACGAAGTCGCCCGCTGTCGCGCTGGCAAAGATTTCCGGCGACATTGCGAACCAGATCAGCACGGCCATCGCGAGACTGACCAGCAGTTGAATCGTGGGGATGGCAACTGCCTGCGTACCGACCATCTTCATGTTCTGCCGACGATTGCGTTCGCTGGCGCGACCGAAGCGGGCCAGCACGTAGTCGCGGGCATTGAATGTGCGCACTACCCGCTGCCCCTTGATGGACTCGTTGGTGATCTGCGTAACATCGCCCATCGAGTTCTGCATCTGTGCGCTGTAGCGACGGAATTTGGATGAAGCGAGTGAGACGACCAGCGCAACACAAGGAGCCATGAGCAGGAACACCAGACTGAGGCGCCAGTTGCTCCAGAACAGTGCCGCCAGCAGTCCCACCACTGTCAGTCCTTCGCGAAAGATCACCGTTACCGCATTCGTCGCCGCACCGCTGATCTGCGCCACGTCATAGGTCACCTTGGAGACGAGCCGACCTGCCGTGCTGTTGTCGTAGTAGCGCACAGGCAGATCGAGCAACTGGGTCATGATGTCGCAACGCAGTTTGTGCACGATGTGATTGGCGATGTACTCGAGGGAGTAACCCCCCATGAAACCGCCAATGCCGCGCACGACGACGATCACCACACACAGGATCGCGCTGATGTTGCGCGCGTCGGGATTCTTGGCAGTGACCTGATCGACGGTCCAGCCCAGCCACTCTGCTGTGGCCACCCCGGTCATCGAGAAGATCGCGTAACCGATGAGACTGATGATGAATACAAAACGATGCGGACGCACGTAGGCAAGCAACCGTTTATAGATGTCCCAACCCTTCTTGTCGACGCGCTTTGCTTTTGCCATATCAATTGTCATCTGTCGGTTGGCGTGTCGCGATGCTGAGTCGGCTGAAGCCTGACTGACCTATCGCATCCATGGCGGTCACCACTGCCTGATGAGTCGCCGCCGCATCGGCGATCAGAATCAGCGCAACGTCGCGGTTACCCTGCGTGACTTCTTCCAGCGCGTTCATCAGAGTGTCCCGTTCGGCATTCACCAGAGGTCTGCCGTCGATGGCGTAGCTGCCGTTCTGACTGACGGAAATTTCGATTTGCCCGGCAGATTCCTGCACGGCCTCACCGTCAGCTTCCGGCAGATTCACGGCGAGCCGCGTCTCACGCGTGAACGTCGTGGACACCATGAAGAAAATGAGCAGCAGAAAAACCACATCGATGAGCGGCGTCAGATTGATCGACAACTCTTCCGTTATGCGGCGCTGGAATTTCACTGATTTCCGATCTCTTTGATTTCGACACGGCGGTCGCTGTGCAGCGCGTCGACCAGCTTGATGGACTCCTGCTCAAGACTGAGGACGAGTGAGTCGACACGGCGCATGAACATGCGGTGAAACATGAAGGTGGGAATGGCCACGGTGAGACCCGCCGCTGTGGTGATCAGCGCCTGGGAGATACCACCGGCCAGCGCATTCGCATTGCCTGTGCCCTGCACCATGATCTGTGTGAACACATCGATCATGCCGATCACTGTGCCGAGCAGTCCCAGCAATGGAGTGATGGCGGCAATGGTGCCGAGTGCACTCAGATAGCGTTCCATGTCATGGATGACCTGGCTTGCAGCCTGCTCGATGCTGACGGTCATCGCGGCACGACCGTATTTGGAATTCACCAGACCGGCCGCGAGAATCTGCCCCAGTGGCGAGGCCAGACGCAGCTCGCGCAGCCGTGCCGCGTCGAGCTCATTGTTCTTGATCCAGGTCCAGACCTGACCGAGGGTATAACGAGGGGATATTCGTGCCGCGCTGAGCGTCCAGAATCGCTCGATGATGATGGCGATCGCGACGATGGAACACAGAATGATCGGCAGCATCAACCAGCCGCCAGCCTTGACTATTTCAACCACAGTTTACCTCCCGGAACGACGGCGGCTACTTTACCATACTCATGCACGGCCCCGTGAGCGTGACATTTCGGCCCCATTGTGGGAGCGGGCCTTGCCCGCGATTGACTTCGGCTCCCCCATCGCTTGCAAGGCAAGCTCCTACAGATTGCAGGCGCCCCATCGGCAACTCACTCCTCCCCTTGTATGTCCACCCCATGCAGCCGCGCCGATTCCGGCGTCGCCCGCGCAAACCAGTAGCGCCTGTGCGTCTGACGAAACTCCTGAGGGGGAACGAGAGCCGATTCTCCCCCAAGTCGCAGCGTTAACGCGCCCGACAGTGCAGTGTTGTAGGTAACAGTGCCGCTGGCCTCATAACGCTGCACCACCTCGGCCGAAGGATGTCCGAACTGGCTGCGATGACCCGCCGAATACAACACGATCGTCGGGCTGACCGCCGCCACAAAAGCAGCTGTGGAGGAGCTGCGACTGCCATGGTGCGGTGCAACCAGAACATCACTGGCCAGTTGTTCTGGCTGATCCCTTACCAGTTGCGCTTCCGCCGCCCTCTCGATGTCACCGGACAGCAGAATGCTCTGCCCTCCTGCTTCAATCCGCAGCACGCAGGAGCTGTCGTTCCCCTCATAGGCCGCATCCCGATGCGGATGCAGCATCGTGAACTGCACGTCGTCCCAGGTCCATGCCTGACCTGTCTCGCAAGGCGTGAACTGGCCAGCGGAC
>MGYS01000058.1:19601-23029 GCA_001802565.1 Gammaproteobacteria bacterium RIFCSPLOWO2_02_FULL_57_10
AGTATCTGACCGGTCTCGACGACCTCGAGCAACGGCAGCAACCCCCCGGCATGGTCATTGTCACCATGACTGATGATGACTCTGTCCACGAATCGCAAGCCCTGCGCTCGCAGAAACGGGTAGACGACGGCGCTGCCCGCATCGAATGTCTCGCTCAGGCGTGGACCGGTGTCGTAGACGAGCACGTGATTGGTGGTCCTGACCACCATCGCCAGCCCCTGCCCCACGTCCAGCAACACCACTTCTGCGACCCCCGAAGGCAGTTGCGAGCGAACAGGAAACAGCAGCGGCAGGAACAGGACGGCCGCAAGCCACTTGTCCGGCCAGCCACGTGGCAGCAACAGCAGCAGGGACCCGAGCCCAGCGAAGACGATTGCCACGCGCGTGAGCCCGAAGAACTCCCACAAAGCAACGCCTGCGCCGGTCAACGCGCGCAGTCCGCGCATCAGCAGGTCGAGCAGCTCATTGGCCAGCACCAGCACAAACACCCCTGTCGCCTCGTGGGCCCACAGGAGACTGGCACCGCATAACGACAGTGGCACTACCAGCAGACTCACCAGAGGGATGGCCAGAATGTTGGCAACCGGCCCCAGCAGAGAAAACTGCTGAAGCCAGACTGCCATCGGCACCATCATGCCGATGAAGACTACCCATTGCGGTTGCCCCCACCTGCGCCAGATTTGTCGCCAAGACCAGGCCCTGTCTACATGCTCCTCCTCGACAGTGGCCCGCACGCGTCTCACCCCGCTGAATGCCAGCAGCAAGGTGCCGACAGCTCCAAATGAAAGCCAGAACCCGGCACCGGTGAGACTCAGTGGATTGCTTGCCAGCACCAGGCCAAGTGCCAGGCAGTAGCTTGTGGAAGGAGCGATGCGGCGACCCAGCAGCTGACCGCCCATGAACGCGAGAACCATGATGAACGCGCGCTGCGTTGGCACCGGGAATCCAGCCAGCAGACTGTAGGCAAACGCCCCCAGGATGGCAGCGAACGCACCGATTTGCTGTGCCGGAAAACGCAGCATCAGGGCCTGACTGAGCCGCGCCGCCCTGCTGACCAGCAGATGGCAGAACAGAGCGGTGAAGCCTACGTGCAGACCCGATATCACAATCAGGTGATTCGTCCCGGTGTCCGTGAAGAGTGACCAGCTCTCCTCACTGATCTGCTCGCGGTCACCGAGTACCAGCGCGAGAATGATGCCTGCCTGCGCCAGACCAGCGGTCTCGGCCAGCAACCTCTCGCGAATGATGAAACGCAATCGCGACAGAGTCGGCGGTCCATCTTCCAGTCGCACATTGAACGGGTTATCGCGGATGTATCCCTTGGCCGCAAACCCCTGTTGGAACAGCCAGCCCTCGTAATCGAAGCCCCCGGGATTGGCGAAACCGTGCAGTTTGTTGAGCCGCACCCGCAGCATCCAGCGCTGACCCGGCTCCATGCGTTCGGCGCCGTAGAAATTGAGCATGATCCTGCGCTGGCTGAACACCTGCGACCGGTCTGGACAATCGGCAGGCAGCAGGCTGAAGCAACTACGCTCCACCATGAAGGTGACCTGCTGGGCGCGGCCGCTGGTCTGCGGCAAGCCCGTGATGCTGCCCGTTACCCAGAAGTCCTCACCCTCCAGATAACCAGGCAACATGGTGGCAAGGCGTGCGTTGCCGAAGGCGATGGCCCACAGCATGCCGATCAGCGCAGCCGCCGGAAGCGCGATCAGCAGAGACCGGGCGCAAAGGCCGTGTACCAGCACCATGACCCCGGCAGCCAGCCAGAGCACTTCAACGGCGGGCAGGCTCGGAAAACGGGACACCAGGGCAATGCCGAGGCAGAACGCGATCATCCTTGAACGCATGGCAATCAACCCATGTGGGAGCGGGCCCTGCCCGCGATAGCTCATCAGACCCCTTCGCTTGCAAGCAAGCTCCTACAGGGCTACCTGACTTCAGTATAGGCGGGTTTTTCTATTCGAAGCGCAGGGCCTCGGCGGGATGCACACGCGAAGCGCGATAGGCGGGATACAGCGTGGCTATCAGCGACAGCAGGAAGACCCCAAGGCTGACACCAGCGATGTCTGTCAGGCGCAATTGTGAAGGCAGGAAATCCACAGGATAGACCTCGGCACTGAGCAGTTTCACGCCCAACATCTGTTCAATGAAGGCGGCGATGTCGCCAATGGTCAACGAGAAGAACACGCCGACAGCCACGCCGATGACGGTACCGATCAATCCGACAATGCAGCCCTGCGTCATGAAGATGCGCCCGATGGTCCGGGGGCTGGCACCGAGCGTGCGCAGGATGGCAATGTCGCCGCGCTTGTCCCGCACAATCATGATCAGGCTCACCACCAGATTGAAGGCGGCGACTCCGACGAGCAACCACAGCAGAAAGCCAACGATGGTGCGGGAGAACTGAATGTTCTGGTAGATGTTGCCGAACTGCTGTGTCCAGGTCTGAACCTCGAAACCGGGCGGCAGCTCGTTGAGCAGATCCAGCTGCATCTGACGCACGGCAAACAGGTCGTCGATACGGAAACGCAGACCGGTAAAACTGTCGCGGTGACGATAGAGCGCCTGGGCATCCTGCAACGTGATGGTCGCCATGGCACTGTCGAGCTCCAGCGTGCCCACGCGGTAGATGCCCACCACGGTGAACTGCCGCTGCGTCGGCAATGGCGCGAGAGGATTGATGGAAATGTTCAGTGAATAGAGGCTGACCTTGTCTCCCACCGAGACACCCAGATTCTCCGCCAGCGTCACCCCCAGCACGATGTTGAAGCGACTCTCGCTGAGCCCGGCAAGACTGCCGCTGACCATGAAACGATCCAGAATGGAAATGCGCGCTTCCTGCTCGGGATCAATGCCATTGACGACAACCCCCTTGGCGTAGCCCGGCACCGCGAGCACGCCCGTTGCCTCTATCAATGGCGCACTGGCCAGCACGGACGGATGCGCATCCAGTCCCTGCTGAATGGTTTGCCAATTCTCCAGAGGTTGGCGCTCCGTGGCCTTGATGGTGGCATGCGGCAGAATCCCCAGAATGTTTTCACGCACCTCGCGATCGAAGCCATTCATCACCGAGAGCACCGTGATCAGGATCGCGATGCCAAGCGCCAGCCCGCTGATGGTCAACAGCGACATGAACGATACCAGCTGACTGCGCCGCCCGACGCTGACATAGCGCAATGCGATCCACGCCGCGAAGGAGCGGGAAGCCGTCGTGCCGATCACGGAAGCTCTGGAGGCATCAACGGCCATCGGCATCCCCGCTCTGCAGCTCGAGTCTGCCATCGCGCAGAAGCATGACCTTGTCCAGCGACCGCGCAAACTCCTCGTCGTGGGTGACCACGATGAAACTGGTGGCAAGCTGGGTATTCAACTCCGCCATCAACGCATGTATCTCGCGGGCGGTCTGACGATCCAGATTACCCGTCGGC
>MGYS01000059.1:0-6842 GCA_001802565.1 Gammaproteobacteria bacterium RIFCSPLOWO2_02_FULL_57_10
GCCTGCCATTTTCCTGCTGGATACCGGAGCCACGGACGTCGTGTTGCCCGAAGAGTTGGCGCAGAGTGCGGGGCTCGAACGAGGCTATCCCACGCGTGCCAGCACGGCCAACGGTGAAGTGGTGGTGTACGCCGCTGCCATCGAGGAGCTGCGCATCGGCGACATCCTCTTGACAGATGTCAGGGCCAGCATCAATCCGGCCATGCATGGCAACACAGTGCTTCTGGGAATGAGCGCATTGCGCCATATCGAGTTCACCCAACGCGGCGATCTGCTGACACTGCGCTACGTCCCTTGATGCCCACGACCCGGATCACCACACCAGATTTCCCAACCAGGAACCCGCCATGACCCGCACGCCCCCCCTGCCATCCGATATCGCCGCAACAGTTGCCGCAGCCCTGCGCGAAGACATCGGCACAGGCGATATCACCGCCCAGCTGATTGCCGAAGATGCCTTGGCAACGGCGCACATCATCAGTCGCGAGCCTGCGGTGATTTGCGGAGTCGCATGGGTCAACGAAGTGGTTCGGCAGGTGGACCCGGCAATTGTCATCAGCTGGCATGTCAGCGATGGCGACGCAGTCGCCAGGGATCAGACACTGGTGACACTGCGTGGCTCTGCCCGTCACCTGCTTACCGCCGAGCGTTGCGCGTTGAATTTCCTGCAGACTCTGTCTGGCACCGCAACGCTGAGCCATCACTATGCCGCACTGGTGAAACACACCCAGGTCAGGCTGCTCGACACGCGCAAAACCATTCCCGGGCTGCGCACGGCCCAGAAATATGCCGTCGCGGTGGGAGGTTGCAGCAACCACCGCATGGGGCTCTACGACGCCTTCCTCATCAAGGAGAATCACATCCGCGCGTGTGGATCGATAACCGCAGCCGTGGCGCGGGCGCGCGAGCTCCACGCCGACAAACCCGTTGAGGTCGAAGTGGAAAATCTTGTCCAACTGCGCGAGGCAATGGCAGCGAATGCCGAGACCATCATGCTCGACAATTTTGCATTGAATGCCATGCGCGAAGCGGTCATCATCAATGACGGCAAGGCAAGGCTGGAAGCATCCGGTGGCGTCAATCAGGACACACTGGTGGCAATCGCAGAGACCGGGGTCGACTTCATCTCGATAGGCGCCCTGACGAAGGACTGCAAGGCCATCGATCTCTCGATGCTGTTCAGAAATACGCAGGAATCGTGAACTCAGGAGGACGCATGACTGTTTCTCTCAGGAAGAATCCGACCCGCAGCACATCCTGGTCAACGGCGGCACTTGCTGGCTGCGCGGCCCTGTTCGGACTCCTTGGCATCAGCTCTTCAGCACACTCGCACCCCGGCCCTATCGACGAGAACGGCGGGCACTATGACGGCGCGTCCTACCACTGCCACATGTCCGTGTGCGACGAACCCGACACCTTCACGCGCGGCAGCCGCGACAGTTTCTTCTTCGATCCGGAGTCCCGCGACAAATTCTTCAACGCGGCAGACTGGCCTTATGACGAAGACTTCGATGGCGATTGCCAGAACACCCGCAACGAGATTCTTGCCGTCACCAGCCGCGCGCCCGTGCGCTATACCAATCCCCGCAACTGCGAGGCGCGCACCGGCGAGTGGTTCGATGAATACACGGGTGAGGTGTTCACGGTGGCGGCACAGCTCGAACTCGATCACATCATCCCACTGCGCTATGCACACAATGTCGGTGGCGACGCCTGGCCACCCGGCAAGAAAGTCGCCTTCGCCAATGACCCGATGAACCTGATTCTGACCGAGCGGCGTGAAGCCAACCGCAAGAATGAGCGCGGGCCCAGTCGCTATCTGCCAAGAGAAGAATATCGCTGCGATTACGTCAGACAGTGGTTGGCGATTGCCGAGAAGTACGAACTGCGGCTGGCGACACAGGACAGCAACAGAATCACCGTCATTTTGCGGGATTGTGGAGAAGACTGAGAAGAGGAATGAAAAACGGGGTCTGAGCAGTTCCCCGCACAGACCCCGTTCCTGGTATTCACTTCAAAGCCCGGACAACCAGTGTCCGGACAGTGAGTCGCGATCTAGCTCGCTGGCTCGATGGCAATCTCTTCCATTGTGCCATTGCTGTAGCTCAAGGGCGCATCACCAGCAGGGAAACCTGTAATCTGCAGCACATACGCCATGATGCTTTCGTACTCGACGTCCGAGAATGAACCGGGGTTATCGGCAGGCATTGCGCTCATGACCTGTTCGAACAGGTACAGAAGCGGCTGACCACGCCATGTCTGGAATACAGTCTTGTAGTAATCAGCATTGTGGCAGGTAGAGCAGCTGCGATCGAACAGTGCCTTGCCTGCAGCAGCCTGCTCTTCTGTGTAGGCTCCGCCGCCGATGGAAGTAGGCGCCGCGCCTGCATCGGCAATTGCCGCGCTGGCCAATACGACAGTCATCAGTGTTGCGATTGCGAATCTAGCTTTTCTCATATCCGATTACTCCAGCACATACTGTGCAACTGGTTCACTTTTCTTACAGTTCCAATCCTATCAGACCAGACTTAACCGCACCTGAACATTCCCCATTTCATTGTGGGAGCGGGCCCTGCCCGCGATCTGTCCATGCTCGCGACACGTCAGCCAAAAGCGCGCTACCTTAAACCACCCGTCCTGTTTAATCAAGCCAACCGGCTGCGCGAACGCTCACACGTCGCCGCTCTTGAAGGGGGCACTGACGGTGCCAATGATCTGCCCCTCGGCATCGAATACCAGGATGATATTGCGATAGCGGGACGTCAGGGCGATGTAGTAATTGTCTTCGAGCGCCGTGCCGGTTTCCTCGAGCAGACTCTCAATGTCGGCCTTCATGTCGGCATTGGCCGTCATGACCTCTTCGATATCTATTGAAGACCTGCTGATGGTGGCAAAGTTTTCGCCGAGAGGTTCATATAGCCAGACTTGTTCGTGAGGGGGAATTTGCAGTTCGTTGACTTCGCGCTCGAAGCGCTCCAGGTCTGCACCGGAGTCGGGTCGCTGCACGAAGACGTAGACGGGCCGTTCACTGCCAAATTCATCAAGCGTATCGAGGGAGATGCCTTGATTGGTTACTGCCAGAGCGGGAACGGTGTAGAAACTGGTGTCAGAGAACACTACGGCGACAGGACGCTGATGATAGACCGCCACCACACCCCAGAGCAGTGCAGCAAGCTGAGTCAACACGACCACGCTCATGTCCGTAACCAACTCTCTACGAGACTTTTTGAGATTGAAAACGATCAAGGTCAATACAGGGCCCAAAACCAGGTCTACAGCAGCGACCAGGCGTAGCCCCTGCCAACCACCGGAGGCAGAAAAATAAGGACTGGGGTACCAGAAAAAGAGCAAGATGCCCACGAAGAGAGTAAAGACTGAAAGGCTGGCCAAGAAGTGGAAAAGAGCAGCGTGGTAACGGCTCCTCAGTCTGTCGGTCGGGATCAGCATATGTCGGAATCAGGGCCGGGATCAGTGATCATTCGTCAGCACAACGCGGCGGCCAGGCAGCTTCCACCAATTGTCCATTGCACGGGAAGCGTCAACGTGGGAGTCAGCGTGTAGGTATGTCCACCAACACCGGCTGTGCCCGTTGCTATGACAGTGCCCGCAGTGACAGTCACTGACGAGACCCAGTCGGTGGCAGCAGCGTCAGGGGGGATACCTATGTCGCCAGCGTTGACATCTGCGAGATCTGACACACCCCCGCTTTGTATCGCAAGCTCTACTGCCGTCATGTAGGGACTGGCCGCCATGACAACTTCGCTGAACCTGGCTCGAGACGCATAGGTCTGGTATGCAGGCAATGCCAACGCTGCAAGGATGCCTATGATCGCCACTACGATCATCAACTCTATGAGTGTAAATCCTCTGGCATTTGATACACGTTTCATTGGAGCCTCGTGATCCGACACTAACTGTGTTGTGAGATTCGGCCCGAACTACTTTCGAATCCGAGCTGACCCGAGATCCTCACTCGACCTCAGATCAGCTCAGGCAACATCAGCAGAGACCGAGGTTCAAGCAGTCGCCTGACACAGTCCAGACCATAGGAATGGCCAACGTAGGGGTCGTAGTATAAGTCGCACCACCAGCGGCAGCCGTGCCAACTGCAGAGATTGCACCAGTGCCAGTTAAAGTTACACTCGCCAAGTTAGGTGTAGCAGCCGGAGCCGCTGGGATGCCATAAGTGCTGAAAGCAAGGTCTATCACTGTCAACGGTATGCGACCAGTCTGCACGCCAACTTCAATTGCTGACTTGATCGGGGTTGTAGCGAGCACAACTTCTGAGAAACGAGCACGCTGCGTGTAAGTCTGATAAGCCGGCAGCGCAACCGCAGCCAGAATGCCGATAATCGCCACAACGATCATCAATTCGATCAGGGTAAAGCCCTTCTGTGTAGTTCTAGTCATGTTCCATCTCCTGGGATTAACGTTTCTAGCATGTTTAGAATGAAGAATCGGATTCGAGCACTTTCCCGCCTTGTTCTAAAACGGTTACGCCACTTGTTACACAACGCGTGCCAGGTTTCCAAGATTACAAGAAAAAAATACTAACTAATTGATTTAAATAACTTAATCACCTTCTCCAGGATTTTCACAAAAAAAAGGAATGCGAATCCGATCACAGAGTTACCGCGAATCCGAGTGACGTTTTTTGTCACACAAGAACCAATCGGGGCAGATGCGTACCTCCCGGTGTCGATCGGAGGATGAAGTGGCGATCCGGCAATCGCCAGCAGGGCTGGCTCCCACAGGAGGTAGTTGCGGGCGCGCCTGTCTTATACCAACCTGCAGTGATAACCTATACTTCATCCATCGGCCCCAGCGGCATTCATTGACGGGATCAGCAGCAAAGACCTATGTCCAACACCATCAGCGGCCTGGCCAAACGACTTGTGACCGATGGCCTGTTGACCCAGCACCAGGCGGAGGAAGCGTTGCGTCATGCACGCCGGGACAAGGTCCCCTTCGTGACGCACCTGGTCAAGCACAACATTGCCGATTCCAGACGCATCGCCATGGCGGCATCGGAAGAGTTCGGTGCGCCGCTGCTGGACCTGGCTGCATTCGACCTTCATCTTTGTCCGAAGGACCTTGTCGATCCGAAGTTGCTGCGCAAGCACCGCGTGCTGCCCTTGTTCAAGCGGGCAAACCGTCTCTACCTGGCGGCATCCGACCCCACCAATATCACCGCCTTCGATGAGGTGAAGTTCCATACCGGACTCGCAACCGACGTCATCATCGTGGACGAAGGCAAGCTGTCTCCTGCCATTGAACTCATGATTGACCAGATCGAGGGCAACGATACTCTGCTGGGCCTGCTGGATGATGCCGAGCTGGAAAGTCTCAACATTGAACTGGGCAACACGCAGGCCTTGAGCGATGACAGTGTAGACGCGGCGGATGAGACCCCCATCGTACGGTTCGTCAACAAGGTGTTACTGGATGCCATCCGCATAGGCGCCTCAGACATTCACGTGGAGCCCTACGAACACAGCTACAGGATTCGCTTCCGCACCGACGGTATTCTCAAGGAAGTCGCGCGACCACCGCTGAATATCGCCAACCGGATCGCCTCACGCCTCAAGATCATGTCGCAGATGGATATCTCCGAGCGCCGGCTGCCACAGGACGGGCGCATCAAGATGAAACTCTCGCGCAATCGCGCCATCGATTTCCGGGTCAATACCTTGCCCACACTTTGGGGCGAAAAGCTGGTATTGCGCATACTGGACCCCAGCAGCGCCCAGATGGGCATCGATGCTCTCGGTTACGAGGACAGTCAGAAAAAGCTGTTCCTGCATGCCCTGAGTCAGAGCCAGGGGCTGATCCTGGTGACAGGCCCGACGGGCAGCGGCAAGACCGTCTCTCTCTACACCGGTCTGAACATTCTCAATACGGCAGAAACCAATATCTCGACTGCCGAGGACCCGGTGGAAATCAATCTGGAAGGCATCAACCAAGTGCCCGTCAACAACCGGATCGGCCTGAGTTTCGCCACGGCACTGCGCGCATTCCTGCGTCAGGACCCGGACGTCATCATGGTGGGCGAGATCCGCGACCTGGAAACCGCAGAAATTGCCATCAAGGCCGCGCAAACAGGCCACCTGGTGATGTCGACACTGCACACCAACAGCGCTCCCGAAACACTGACACGCCTGCGCAACATGGGTATTCCATCGTTCAATCTGGCCACCTCAGTCAGCCTCATCATCGCTCAGCGCCTGTGTCGACGGCTCTGCAACCATTGCAAGGCGCCGATGAAACTGCCCGACAGTGTGTTGCTGGAGGCTGGCTTTACAGAGGCACAACTGCCGAACGTTCATATCTTTACCCCTGTGGGCTGCGACGCCTGCAACGATGGCTACAAGGGGCGGGTGGGAATCTATGAAGTGGTTCCTGTTACAGACGGCATCGCACGTATTATCATGCAGGATGGCAACTCCATCGAGATTGCCGACCAGGCACAGAAAGAAGGTTTCAACAATCTGCGACAATCCGCCCTCGTCAAGGTGGCAGCGGGTTTGACGAGCCTGGCAGAGGCAAACAGGGTGACCTGAACCGTTAAGACTATTTGTTTCGGAGTCAATCATGGCAACACCATCAGCAGATGCCATCTATCTGTGGCAGGGCACTGACAAGAACGGCAAGAAGACCAAGGGCGAGATGCCCGGTGCCAGTCAGGCACTGGTCAAGGCGCAATTGCGCAAACAGGGCGTTATCGCCACCAAGGTCAAACGCAAGCCCAAGGAATTGTTCGGCGCCAGAAAGCAGAAGATCACTCCGGGTGACATCGCCATCTTCAGTCGCCAGTTGGCCACCATGATGAAGGCCGGCATTCC
>MGYS01000059.1:6850-9068 GCA_001802565.1 Gammaproteobacteria bacterium RIFCSPLOWO2_02_FULL_57_10
CGCAAACACCCAAGATATTTTGACGAACTGTTCTGTAACCTCGTGGAGTCAGGCGAGCAGTCAGGAGCACTGGAGACGATGCTCGACCGAGTCGCCACTTACAAGGAAAAGACCGAAGCGTTGAAAGCCAAGATCAAGAAAGCCATGAACTATCCTATCGCGGTAGTCGTGGTAGCCATCGTGGTCACGGGCATCCTGCTCGTGAAAGTGGTGCCCCAATTTGCCGAGACCTTCTCCAGCTTCGGCGCCGATCTGCCAGCCTTTACGTTGTTCGTTCTTGGCCTGTCCGATCTTGCCATCGCCCATTGGTGGAAAGCCATCATCGTCATGGTCATTGCGGCTTATGCCTTCAAGGAAGCCAGGTTGCGCTCGAAAGAATTTGCGAATGCAGTAGACAGGCTCTCGCTGAAGCTCCCCATCATCGGACCGATTGTCGAAAAATCCTGTTATGCGCGCTTCACACGCACGCTATCGACAACCTTCGCTGCGGGTGTGCCGCTTGTTGACGCTCTCGATTCCGTGGCGGGCGCCACTGGCAATATCGTGTATTCCACAGCAACCAGAAAAATAAAGGATGATGTCAGCTCAGGGCAGCAACTCAATTTTGCGATTCGCCAGACTGCGCTCTTCCCCGTGATGATCACTCAGATGGTGGGTATCGGTGAGGAGTCTGGTGCACTGGACGCCATGCTGGACAAGTGCGCAACCTACTACGAGGCTGAAGTGGACAATGCGGTCGACGGCCTGACCAGTCTCATGGAACCCATCATCATGTCCGTGCTCGGAACGCTTATCGGCGGCCTGATGATTGCGATGTATCTGCCGATCTTCCAACTCGGTCAGGTTGTATAGCCACCAATTTCTCGAGAGCCCGATGACACTGATAGACCTGATTGAGCACAACGCACTGGTGCGTCTGAGCCTCGCTGCATTGCTGGGCATGTTGGTGGGAAGTTTTCTGAATGTGGTGATCTATCGCATTCCGGTAATGTTGCAGCGAGAGTGGCGGCAGCAGTGCTGCGAATTTCTGGAGCTTGATGAGAAGAAATTCAGCAAGGATGACCCGACCGCCAAACTCAAGGTCTTCGATCTTGTGAAGCCAGACTCACACTGCCCGCAGTGCAACGCTCCGGTGCGAGCCTGGCAGAATATTCCCGTGATCAGCTACCTGCTGCTCGGAGGGAAGTGCGCGCACTGCAAGAAAGGCATTTCCATTCGTTATCCCATCATCGAAGCCGTCACCGGCCTGCTGTCCGTACTGGTGGTGTGGCAGTTTGGTGCCACGTGGCTCACTCTGGCCGTGCTGGTGCTGACGTGGGCATTGATCGCTCTCACCATGATCGATTTCGATCACCAATTACTGCCTGACAACATCACGCTACCACTGCTCTGGCTTGGACTTCTCGTCAATACCCTGCTGCCGGAATCCGATGTCAGTGCCACGGACGCAGTATTGGGTGCAGTGTTTGGTTACCTCTCCCTGTGGTCTCTGTACTGGGCCTTCAAACTGCTGACCGGCAAGGAAGGCATGGGATATGGCGACTTCAAGCTGCTGGGCGCGCTTGGCGCATGGATGGGGTGGCAGAGCCTGTTGATGATCGTGATATTGTCCTCTCTGGTCGGTGCTGCAGTCGGCATCTCGCTTTTGGTATTCCGAGGACGTGATCGCAACATTCCCATTCCGTTCGGCCCCTACCTTGCTGGCGCAGGCTTCATTGCATTGCTGTGGGGCGATACTCTCACCGCTCTTTATCTTGACACCATGGTTCACTGACGATGACAGGAGAACAGACTCCGCGCATGGTCGTAGGCCTTACCGGTGGTATCGGCAGCGGAAAAAGCGCCGCCACGCATATTTTTTCCTCGTTGGGCATCGATATTGTGGATGCCGATGTCATTGCCAGGCTTGTTGTGGAAGCTGGTTCACCCGCACTGCACGCAATTGCGGCACACTTTGGTGCCACCATCCTCCAGGAGGATGGTCAGCTGAATCGGGCAGCATTACGCCACACGATATTCAGTGATGCTGGTGAAAAGGCGTGGTTGGAGCAGCTTCTGCATCCCTTGATCAGACAGAGGATCGAAGACCACCTGCGCAGTGCCACTTCGCAATATGTCATTCTCTCCTCGCCCTTGTTGCTGGAAACCGGTCAGGACGCTTTGACAGACAGAGTTCTGGTCATCGATGCCCCGAAAGAAAGCCAGATTGAACGCACAC
>MGYS01000059.1:9106-14598 GCA_001802565.1 Gammaproteobacteria bacterium RIFCSPLOWO2_02_FULL_57_10
ATCATGGGAAGTCAATGGAGTCGCGAAAAGCGATTGAGCAAAGCCGATGATGTGATCGTGAACGACGGGGACATTGCCAATCTTGAACGTGAAGTCAGAAAAATGCATGAACGCTATAGCAGGGAATTATCGAAATGAACACAAGAGAACTGAAGGTGAATTGCCCCACCTGCAAGGAGATCGTACCCTGGACAGACGCGAGCCCGCACAGACCATTCTGTTCCAGCCGCTGCAAGCTGATAGATTTTGGCGAATGGGCCAGCGAGCGCAACACCATCCCGGGGGAGCCCGTCATCCCCGACGACGAGGATGACGGCGATTATCGCTAGTTCCCAGCGGACTTACAGCGGCGCGAAACTCGGCATCGGGACCCAGTAGATCTTGCCGCTGCTGGCGTTGAGACCACTCTCCATGAACACCAGCACCAATTTACCATCGCGTGACAACCGAACCTTCTTCACGGTCTCGCCGTTCGGCAACCCAAGAGCGTAGCTGTCGAGCAGCAAGTGCTTGTCGGCGTCGAAGTAGTACAGCTTGACGCCATCTGTCGCTATCAACACTTCGCCTGTTTGATCAAACGTCGCGCTCACAGGTGAGTTTTCCAGGAACCATTCTCCGTCCGTGTCGTAATAATCAAGCGGGTCCATGTCCACAATACTGGTGTGAGGATCAGGTTCGTTGCCGCCAGGACATGAATACGCAAGACGTTCACCGTCAGGGGAAATGCTGAAATCCGTGCAGGCGCTGCCGACAGGAATATCGGTGCCGGGCACGTAGGAAAAAGCCTGCGTAAACGGGTCGAA
The DNA here is from genome assembly GCA_001802565.1 of Gammaproteobacteria bacterium RIFCSPLOWO2_02_FULL_57_10. GTDB lineage: Bacteria > Pseudomonadota > Gammaproteobacteria > Pseudomonadales > Pseudohongiellaceae > UBA5078. Next base: position 9,910 of record MGYS01000059.1, read on the forward strand.
ATTGAAGGTTACAAGATTGGACTCCGTCGCGAGAAAGACGTGCTGCCTGACCGGATCGTATTCAATTCGCACCGGAGACAGCAACGGAATGGCGGGAACCTCAGGATCACCATCGCGATTGAATATCCCCATCCACAGCCCTTCGTCTGCGGGTGAATCTTCTTCCTGTTCATGGAGCGGATCGAACAGCAGGGTGAATACGTTGCCATTCTCCCCCAACGCAAGATCCTTCGGAACAAAACCACGCCCGCCCTCACGAAGGAGGTGGTAGGTGAATGCACCAGCCTGTATGTCGAGTTGGTACATTCTTTCCGATGCCGGGTGCGTCGTCATGTAAACGACACCCGCATCCGGATCGAGCAGCATCTGATCGGGGACTGTATTGAACTTGTAGACAGCCCCTGTCTCGCCCGATATGACATTCCGTTCCACTAGCGCATTGCGGGAAGTGTCACCAATCAGTACCCAGCCATGGCAAAGCGGAATGAAGTCCTGCGAAGGTTCAGTCACAAGACTGCCGCCGAACTGGGTAATCGAATTTACAGGAGTACCGGCACCAGGCGTCACCTCGGTGAACGATACCAGACTGAAGCGCATGGGATTGCTGCCCGCCAGATACTGCATCTGCACGCTGAATTCCTTGCCGCTGAACAGTACGGAGGGAACATCCAGAATGCCGGTGTTGACATTGAACGCGGGCGCACCAGGCGTCAGCGTCTGCGATCCCGGTGGTGCGGTAAAGGCGTTGCAGTCGAGCAGACTCATGCCCTGCAGTCCCGACCCGCTTATGCTTCCGGGTGGTGTAATGTCGGTTGCAGCATTGAGTGTAAATTGGGAATTGTTGGCATCTGCCAGCGCCAGTACGACATTGAAGACACCAACCCCTGGTGCGCTAAGTCCCGGTACAGACAGCGTGAAGCCATCGAAGCGTGGACGATCACCGGGAACCGGTGCGGGTGCACCGGTTGAAAACTCGAGACTGTAGAACGGCCTGAATTTCACGCCAGTCCAAGCGGGAAAACCAGCAGTCACGTCGGCAGGCACTGCGGTGCTCTGCACACGGAACCCCACATAACGACTGGTGGGAAGTATCGCATTCACGGCTCCCGTGACGTTCAATGTGACCACGGCGCTGGGGTTGCCACCAGACGCTGCTACCGCATCAAACTCGGCGACGGGAATCGGGCTGCCAGCCTTGTAATCGAACAGATCGATCTCACCATCATCCGCGAAAGCATAAACACGCAGTGGGGCCACACCTCCGCGAGTGAAGATATCCTCAAGGGGAAGACTGATGATGGCCTGGCTGACGGACTGCGTCGTACCAAAATCGAATACCATCGTGGCAGCGTCGATGTATGTGGGGCTGGTGACTGCCCACCCATCGTTTGTGATGTAGGAGGCACGAAAGGCGGGCTCATCCGGATCCGGATTCGCTTCGACCAGTACGGCTTCCTCTACGAGAATTGCCTGATCTGCGGACGCGGCAGTACACACGGCAAGTATTCCGAAGACTGCAAGCCCGACTGTCCTTATGAAGCCTCTGCGCATGGCAATGTTCCTTGCTGTGACGTGGTGGACCGTAATGCGAGTCTATTTGCAGGGAATTATGCGCCCAACCCTAATAAATTCAAGCTATTACCAATAAATAGCGGTGACTCGAGTCACACTCCGGACGCTAAGTGCCTCTGGATCGCAAGAGCGATTGCGAAATCACCTGCTCCGGTTCGCAGGCCACCACGCCGAAATGGCCGCGACACCTGCTGCGCCATGCTCGCGCGCAACGGCGAGGTCTTCACCACCGAGCCCGCCAAGAGCATACACCGGCACACTGACGCGACGCGCCATCACCGCAAAGGCTTGCCAGCCAAGTGCAGGTTGCTCCGGATGCGATGCAGTCCTTTGCACCGGCGAGAGGAATACGAAATCGGCACCGAGCATTTGCGCATGACTGAGCTCATCCGGAGTGTGGCACGAGGCACTGAAGAGCCGATCGTCGGCCACGGGTCGATGCGCCAGACTCAGAAGGGAACGTGCGTTGACATGCAAGCCATCTGCTCGCAGTTGATCTGCCACCGCAGGTTCGGTATTGAGAAGAAGGCGCACGCCGCGAGTGCGGCAAAGTTGCAGACAGCGCTGCGCTCTGGTCAGATAGGATTGCGGGTCGAGTTGCGGGGCACGCAACTGAATCATGCCGGGTGAAGCATCAAGCAGCCTCTGGAAACGATCAAGGAAGTCATCCTCGCAGTCTGCTTCACCCGTAATGGCAATAGTGTCCGGCAACTGCAGTCGCCGAATGATCGCCCGATTTGCGGCGGGAAACAGGACCGGGTCAAGAGTCGGGATTTCGGCCCAACGTATCGGTTGTCCCTCTTTACCGATAGCGGTACCTGTGAAAGCATCCACCTTCCACACATCAAGCAGGACGTCCTTGTCTCCGTAATCGTGGCGAATCAGACAGAAAGGCCTCTGCCGCAATACGGTGATACCCACTTCTTCGCGCAACTCCCGGGCTAGTGCGACCTCGACAGGTTCGCCAGGTTCACACTTGCCGCCAGGAAACTCCCACAGTCCGCCCTGATGCGCCTGCTCAGGGCGCAGAGCAATCAGTACTTTGCCTTCGGGATCGACCACGACGCCAACGGCAACATGCACCACACGTTTCACCAACTTTCTCCGCTGCTTCAGCTGCGGTAGCTGGCATTGATACGGACGTAGTCCTCCGACAGGTCGGAGGTCCAGACCGTCTCACGGGCATTGCCACGGGCAAGCTTCACGGTGATCTCAATGGCGGACTTGTTCATTTCTGCCTGACCCAACTCCTCGCTGTATGTGGTCGAGCGAGTTCCATTCTCCGCAATGCAGACTGAGCCCAGATAAACGGAGATGCGACTCACGTCCAGATCCTGCAACCCGGCACGGCCGACGGCCGCGAGGATTCTTCCCCAGTTCGGATCAGATGCGGACAGTGCCGTTTTCACCAGCGGTGATTCCGCAATGGCATACGCCACTTTCAGACACTCCTGTGTATCGGCGCCACCCTGAATGTCCACGGTAACGAATTTCTTCGCGCCTTCCGCATCACGGATGATGTCCTTCGCCAACTCGCGAACGAGGTCCTGCAACGCCGTCTCGAAGCGAGAAAAGACTGTGGTATCGGCTTCGCTGATGACCACTCCGCTTTTCCCCGTGGCCGTCATCACACAGCAATCATTGGTGGAAGTATCCCCATCCACCGTGATTCTGTTGAACGATTGATCCACCACACTGTTGAGCATTTTCTGCAACAGAGGCTGCGCGATGCCTGCGTCGGTGAACACGAAACTGAGCAGCGTCGCCATGTTGGGCTTGATCATGCCCGCGCCCTTCGCAATACCGGTAATCGCCACCTTGCGGCCATTGCAGTCCACAACGACTGAACGGGCCTTGGGTCGTGTATCCGTGGTCATGATTCCCTTGGCTGCACTCAGCCAGTCGTGACCCAACGCCGCGAGAGCCGAAGGCACGCCTCCGGCAATCTTGTCCACAGGAAGATTTTCCCCGATGACCCCGGTAGAGAATGGCAACACCGCACTGGCATCGACACCGGCTGCCTCGGCAACCAAGGCACAGGACGACAACGCGTCATTCAAACCCTTCTGACCGGTGCCCGCATTGGCGTTGCCGGTATTGATCAACAGATAGCGAATGTTGCCACCACTGTCGACAAGATGCTTGCGAGCGATCTGGACCGGTGCGGCGCAGAATGCATTGCGAGTAAATACACCTGCCACGGTGGACCCGGGCGCAATCTCCATGAGAACAAGATCCAGACGATTCCTGTAACGGATACCCGCCTCCACGGCGGCTACGCGTACGCCTTCGATCCTGTGCAAATCCTCTGCCTTGATAGTGCTTGCGCTTGCCGCGCTGGACGCTGTATTTGACATGGTGCTCAACTCAATTTCCCGTGACATTGTTTGAATTTCTTGCCCGATCCACAGAAACAGGGATCGTTGCGCCCTACCTTCTTCTCTTCTCGTACGAACGGTGCCTTCTCGGCTCCAGCAGGTTGCTCTGCATCCGGCTCAGATGCTTCCTGCGGCAAGGGAGCGGCCTGCGCGTGCTCGAACTGCATTTTTTCGCGGGCACGCTCTGCCTCTCGCTGACGCTCGATGGCATCGATCTCTTCTGTGGTCCTGATCTGCACATGACTGAGGAAGCGAATCACTTCATGCTGCAGATTGGACAACAAGTCCTGGAACAATGCGAAGGCCTCGCGTTTGTATTCCTGCTTGGGGTTCTTGCCGGCATAGCCGCGCAAGAAGATGCCTTGACGCAGTTGATCCATTGCCGCGAGATGCTCCTTCCACAAGTTGTCGAGAATCTGCAGAACTATCTGCTTCTCGAGCAGACGCATCTTGGCGCCGACCTGGTTTGACTTCTTCTCGTAGTCTTCGTTCAACACCGCGACAATCTTCTCGCGCAACGATTCCTCGAAAAGTTTCTCGTCCTCGTCCAGCCACTGCTGCACGGGAAGCTTTCTTGCAAACTGCGCTTCGATCGCCTGTTCCAGACCCTCGACGTCCCATTGCTCAGGCACACTCTGTGGAGGGATGTGACTACCAACCACTTGTGCGGCCACTTCCTGACGCATGCTGGTGATGACAGCGGAAATATCTTCGCTGGCCATGAGTTCATTACGCTGGC